>JBFWYG010000050.1:0-14695 GCA_050186725.1 Gammaproteobacteria bacterium
GGCCGACCGGCACGATGCCCTACCAGGGCATCGTGCCGCTGCATGGCGATCAGGGCGAGCCGCTCCATTCCATCGCCGAGGTGCTCGAGCACTACATGCTGCAGTCCGAGCAGCTCGACACGCGGCTTATCCTCGCATCCGACGACGAACTCGCCGCGGGCCTGCTGCTGCAGCGCATGCCGGTGACCGGCGCCGGCAATCTCGGCGAGCGCGACGAGGATCGCATCGGGCTCGACGCAGACTTCAACCGCATCGCACTGCTCGGCGGCTCGCTGACCCGCGAGGAGCTGCTCACGCTGGACGTCGACACCCTGCTCCGCCGGCTCTTTTGGCAGGAGAACGTGCGAGTGTTCGAACCGCGGCAGGCGCGCTTCCGCTGCGCCTGCTCGCGCGAGCGGGTGCGCGCGATGCTGGTCGGCCTCGGACGCGAGGAGATCGAGGACATCATCGCCGAACGCGGCGACGTCGAGGTGGGCTGCGACTTCTGTGGCCTGCACTACTACTTCGACGCGGTCGACGTGGGCGAGATGTTCGCGCCGACACAGGATCAGCAGCCGGGGCCGGGCACGCTGCAGTAGGTCGGAGCGTTCATGGCGGGTTGAAACCCGCCCTACAGTCGCGGCCATTGTAGGGCCGATTTCAATCGGCCATGCGCCGCGCATTTGCCGATGGCCAGCGGATCTTCACCGGACCCGCCGCGTCACGACGATGTCGACCGTCTCGCTCGCGGGGTCGAACACGATGCCGGCCTCCGCGCGTTCGAGTTGACGCATCACCTGCTGAACCTTGTCCGCGAAGCTCGCCTCCACTTCCCCGTAGTCGGTGCCTTCGCGCAGCACGAAGGCCTCGACCACGCCGCGCAGCGCGTCGGCCGAGAGCTGACGCCAGGGGATCTCGACGGGTTCGGACGGCGATTCCGACATGGGAGCGACGTGACGTGGGCGCGGCATGATGCCACGCCCACGCCACCCCTCACAGCGCGGGGCGCTTGCGCCGCCAGGGTCGCGCCTGCTCGTAGGCGCTCGCGGCACGGAACACACGCAGGTCGTCATACGGCCGCGCGACTATCTGCATGCCGGTCGGCACGCCGCTCTTGGCGAAGCCGGTCGGCACGCTCATCGCGGGGCACTGGCTCACGAGGTTGAAGCCGTGCGTCATGATCCAGCCCACGTAGGCGTTGACCGGCTTGCCATTGATGGTGAAGTCGCGGCTGAACTCGTCGTGATCGCAGCGCACCGCCGGCACGGCGAGCGTCGGACACAGCAGCACGTCGTACTTGTTGACGATGGGCGCGAGCTTGGTCCACATCTCGCCGCGCTTCAGGTTGCACTGGTACAGGCGCATCGCGTCGTGCGCGCGGCCCTGGTCGAGGATGTGCGCCACGTAGGGGCTCATCTCGTAGCGCCAGCGCGGCAGGTGCTGGGCGGCGATGCCGGCAAACAGCCCCTCCCACCAGGTCAGCCAGCAGTCCAGCACGCCCCAGTCCCAGCCGAGATCGACTTCCTCGACCTTGCAGCCGAGCGACTCGAACACCTTGGCCGCGGCGCGGGTGTTGCGCTCGACCTCGGGATCGACCTGCACGTAACCGAGGTCGACCGACAGCGCGACCTTGAAGCCCTTGATGCCTTCCAGCGTATCCGGCAGCGTGAGCTTGTCCGGCAGTGAACAGATGTCGTCGGCGTGCGGCCCGGACATCACGTTCTGCATCAGCGCCGCGTCGGCCACGCTGCGCGTCAGCGGGCCGTAGTGCAGCAGGGTCTCGAGCGGATGATCGCGGTCGAGCGGGTTGCGGCCGAAGGGCGGCTTGTAACCCACCACACCGCACGCCGACGCCGGGATGCGAATCGAGCCGCCTCCATCGGTGCCGTCGGCGAGCGTCGTCATGCCAGCCGCGACCATCGCGCCGGAACCGCCCGAGGAGCCGCCGGACACGTAGTCCAGGTTCCAGGGATTGCGCGTCTGCCCCCACAGCGGGCTCGCGGTGTTGCCCGAGTAGGCGAACTCCGGCGTGGTCGAGCGCGCGTGCATGATGGCGCCGGCGTCGAACAGACGCTGCACGGTGGCCGCGGTGTAGTCGGGACGGTTGCGCTCGAAGATCTTCGAGCCGAAGGTGGTGATCTCGCCCCTCACCGGGTGGAAATCCTTGATCGCGACCGACAGCCCTTCGAGCGCGCGCGGCCGCGGCTTCTTCTGCGCATAGACCTTCTCCGCCGCCCGCGCCTGCTTGCGCGCGCGCTCGAAGAAGTCGTAGGTGATGGCGTTGACCTTGGGATTGACCGCCTCGCAGCGCGCGATCACGGCCTCCATCAGTTCCACCGGTGACAGCTTGCGCGCCGTGAAGGCGGCGAGCGCCTCGCTGGCGGTGAGATAGCAGAGAGCGTCTTCGGACCTGGCCATGCGTTCCCCCTTCGCGTCGTTGTGCGGCAAATAAAGCACGACGGGGCCGCCATGTGTAGGGCGGGTTTCAACCCGCCATTCGATCCCAGAGCCCGCATCGGAGCCCGAAACGAACGTCGGACTAAAGTCCGACCTACGGGCCGCCGCCGAGCGCCTTGAACAACTCCACGCTCGCCGCGAGCCGCCGGCCGCTGAGACCCAGCAAGGTGCGTTCGGTGTCCAGCGCCGCGGTCTGCGCGCTGACGACCGTCAGGTAGTCGACGGTGCCGGCCTTGTACTGGTTGAGCGCGAGGCTCTCCGCCTCGCGCGCGCTCGCGACCGCGTCCTCGGCATGGCGCGTCTCTTCGGCCAGCACGCCCAAGGTCGCGAGCTGATCCTCCACCTCGCGCATCGCGACCAGCACGGTCTGCCGATAGCTCGCGACGGTCTCGTCGTAGGCGGCGCGCGCGCTGTCGGCCTGGCCGCGGCGCAGGCCGCCGTCGAACAGCGTGCCGGCGAGCGCGGGACCCACCGACCAGAAATTGAAGGGCAGGGACACGAGGTCGATGACGTTGGAATGCTGGAAGCCGGCCGTCGCGCCCAGCGACAGGGTCGGGTACCAGGCCGCCACCGCCACGCCGATGGCGGCGTTGGCCGCGGCCATGCGTCGCTCGGCGGCGGCGATGTCGGGACGTCGCTGCAACAGGGTCGCGGGCACGGCGGGCGGCGCGGCGGGCACGTCCGGCAGCGCTTCGCTCGCGGCGAGTTGCAACGCCCCGGGTGTGACGCCGACCAGGGTGGCGAGCGCATGGCGCAGCGTCGCCTGCTGCTGCGCCAGGTCCACCGCCTGGGCGCGCACGCTGGCGAGCTGGGTCTCGGCCTGGCTCAAGTCGAGCTTCGGTGCGACCCCGGCGCGATAGCGATTGCGCGTGATGTCACGCGCGCGGGCGAGCGCCTCCACGCGCGCGTCGAGCAGCCGCCGCTCGGCTTCAGACACGCGCAACGCGAGATAGGACGACACGAGGTCCGCGCGCAGGCTCAACTCGGTGGCGGCGAGATCGGCCGCGCTGGCGGCGAGACTCGCCTCGGCCTGCTCGGCGCCGCGGCGCACGCGGCCCCACAGGTCGAGCTCCCAGCTCGCGCTGCCCGCGAGACGCGCGAGCGTCGCCGCCGCGTCGCTGCGCGCGGTCACCGCGTTGCCGCGGTTCTGCGCGCCGCGGCTGCGCGTGACCTGCAGATCGACACCGACCGTCGGCCACAGCCCGGCGCGCGCGACGCCGAGCACGGCCTCCGCCTGGCGCTGACGGGCGAGCGCGGCGGCGAGATCCTGGTTGGCGAGCGCGATACGCGGCACAAGGGCGGCGAGCGTCGCATCGCCGTAGGCGCGCCACCACTCGCCGGCCGGCGCGGGTGCCGCCGCGACGTCCACCGGCGCCCAGCCGGCGGTCTCGCTGTAGGCAGCCGGCAGTTCCACCGCTGGGCGCTGGTAGTCCGGTCCCACCGCGCAGGCCGTGAGGAGCGCGAGCGGCAAGATCAACAGCCGTCTCATGTCGCCGCCACAGTCGCGCGGCCCCGCGCGCGCACCCACGCGGCAGCACGGTCCAGGTAGAGGTAGATGACCGGCGTCGTGTAGAGCGTGAGCAGCTGGCTCAGCGCCAGCCCACCGACGATGGACACGCCGAGCGGACGGCGCAGCTCCGCGCCGTCGCCGGCGCCGAGCGCGAGCGGCAGCGCGCCGAAGAGCGCAGCCAGGGTGGTCATCAGAATCGGGCGATAGCGCAGCAGGCAGGCCTCACGGATCGCGGCCTCGGCGTCGAGGCCGCGTCGGCGCCGCGCATCCTGCGCGAAGTCGATCATCATGATCGCGTTCTTCTTCACGATGCCGATGAGGAGAATCACGCCGATCAGCGCTATCACGCTGAACTCCATGCGGCACAGTTCCAGCGCGAGCAGCGCGCCGACCCCGGCCGAGGGCAGCGTGGAGATGATGGTGAGCGGCTGCACGTAGCTCTCGTAGAGCACGCCCAGCACCAGGTAGACGGTGACGATGGCGGCGAGGATCAGCAGCAGCTGGTTGGCGAGCGCTTCGCGAAACACCTTGGCCGTGCCCTGGAAGGCGGCCTCGAGACCGGGCGGCAGGGCGAGCTTCGCGAGCGCCGCCTCGATGTCCCGCGTGGCGTCCGACAGCGCCACGCCGGGCGGCAGGTTGAAGGTGATGGTGGTGGCCGCGAACTGGCCCTGGTGATTGACGTTCAGCGAGGTCGGCGAGGTCACCGGCGTGGCGAGCGAGAGCAGGGGAATGGGCGCGCCGTCGGCGCCGACCAGGTAGACGTCGCGCAGTCCGTCCAGCGAAGTCGTGTAGCGCGGCGCCGCCTCGAGCACCACGCGGTACTGGTTGGCGGGCACGTAGATGGTCGATACAAGGCGCTGACCGAACAGATCGTTCAGTGCGTCGTTGAAGTCGGCCTGGGTGAGACCGAGCCGCGCGAGCTGCGCGCGATCGACCATCAAGGTGGTCTGCTCGGCGCGGTCCTGCTGATCGGAGTTCACGTCGGCGAGCGTCGGCAGCACGCGCAGCGCGGCCAGCACCTTCGGCGCCCAGTCGCGCAGATCGTCGACCGTCAGCGCGCGCAGCGTGTACTGGTACTGGGCGTTGCCGGAGCGACCACCGGCGCGTACGTCCTGCACCGGCTGCAGGTAGAGCGTGACACCCGGCACCCGCGCCAGCTTGCCACGCAGCCGCTCGATCACCTGGCGCGCGTCCGCCTCGCGCGCCGCGAGCGGGGTCAACGAGACGAACACGAAGCCACCGCCGCGCTGCCCGCCGATCACGCCCATGGAGCGCTCCACCGCCGGGTCGGCGTCGACGATCGCGAGAAGCTCCGTCAGCTTCTCGCGCGTGGCCTGGAAGGAGATGCCCTGGTCGGTCTGGATCGAGCCGAACAGCTTGCCGGTGTCCTGCTCGGGCATGAAGCCCTTGGGCACCTGGATGTATAGCCACACGTTCAGGGCGAGCGTCGCGGCGAACATCGCCATCACCAGGCGCCGCCGCGCGAGCGCCCATTCGAGCGAGCGCCGGTAGGCGGCGAGTGTCGCCTCGTAGACCCGCTCGGCGAGATCGAGCAGACGGCCCTGGCGGGCGGCGTCGTGTGGACGCAGCAGGCGCGCGCACATCATCGGCGTGGTGGTGAGCGAGATGACGAGCGACACCGCAACCGCCGCCGCGAGCGTCACCGAGAACTCGCGCAGCAGGCGGCCCACCAGGCCGCCCATCAAGAGGATGGGAATGAACACCGCGACCAGCGACACGCTCATCGACACCACCGTGGACGCCACCTCGCGGGTGCCGCGCAGCGCGGCGACGAACGGCGGCTCGCCGGCGTCCACGCGCCGCGCGATGTTCTCCAGCACCACCACCGCGTCGTCGACCACGAAGCCGGTGGCGACGGTCAGCGCCATCAGCGAGATGGTGTTCAGGCTGTAGCCGGCGAGCGCCATGAAGGCGAAGGTGCCGAGCAGCGACACCGGCACCGCGACGCTCGGAATGAGCGCCGCGCGCGCATTGCGCAGGAACAGGAACACCACGCTCACCACCAGGACCGTGGCGACCACCAGCGCGTGCTCCACCTCGGCCAGCGAGGCGCGGATGGTCGGCGTGCGGTCCATCATCACGGTCAGCGCCGCGGCGGCAGGCACCCGCGCGCGCAACCGCGGCAGCAGCGCGTTCACCCGGTCCACCACCTCGATGATGTTGGCGCCAGGTTGGCGGCTCAGGATCAGCAGCACCGCGGTCTTGCCGGCGGCGAAGCCGGCGTTGCGCGTGTCCTGCACTGAATCCGTGACCTCGGCGACATCGGCCAGGCGCAGCGCCGCGCCCTGGCGATAGCTCAGGATGAGCGGCTGGTAGTCGTGGGCGTCCTCGAGCTGGGTGTCGGCCTCGAGCTGCCAGCGGCGCGCGCCGTCGTCCAGCGCGCCGAGCGGCGCGCTGACGTTGGCCGTGGCGATGGCTCGACGCACGTCGGCGCTGGAGAGACCGGCATGGTTCAGCCGCGGCGGATCCAGCGCCACCCGCACCGCCGGCAGCGCGCTGCCGCCGATGGTCACCTGGCCGATGCCGTCGACCTGCGCGATGCGCTGCTGCAGCACGGTCGAGGCCAGGTCGTAGAGCTGACCCTGGGTCAGCACCTCCGAGGTCAACGACAGCACCATGATCGGCGCGTCGGCCGGGTTGATCTTGCGGTAGGTGGGATTGCTCGGCAGCGCGCTCGGCAGCAGCGCGCGCGCGGCGTTGATCGCCGCCTGCACATCGTTCGCGGCGCTCTCGATGTCGCGCTCGAGGTCGAACTGCAGCGTGATGTTGGTGGTGCCGAGCGCGCTGCTCGAGGTCATCTCGGTGAGGCCCGCGATGCGCCCGAGCGTGCGCTCGAGCGGCGCGGCGACGGTCGCCGCCATGGTCTCGGGATTGGCGCCCGGCAGGCCGGCCTGCACCGAGATCGAGGGAAAGTCCACCTGCGGCAGCGGCGCGACCGGCAGCCGCATGAAAGCCAGCGCGCCCGCCACCGCGATGCCGAGCGTGAGCAGCGTGGTCGCCACCGGCCGCGCGATGAAATGCGCGATGGCGCTCACGCGCTTTCCTCCTCGAGCGCGGCGAGGTCGAGCGGCGGCGCGCGGCGGCGCAGGCGATCGAAGGCGAGGTAGACGACCGGCGTGGTGAAGAGCGTGAGCAGTTGGCTCGCGGCGAGGCCGCCGACCAGGGTCAAGCCGAGCGGATGGCGCAGCTCCGCGCCGACGCCGGTGCCGAGCATCAGGGGCAGCGCGGCGAGGAGCGCGGCGAAGGTGGTCATCAATATCGGACGCAGGCGGAGCAGCGCGGCCTCGTGGATCGCGTCCCGCGGCGTGAGGCCGCGCTCGCGCTCAGCGACCAGCGCGAAGTCGATCATCATGATGGCGTTCTTCATCACGATGCCGATCAGGAGCACGATGCCGATCACCGCCACCACGCCGAGTTCACTGCCCGCGAGCCACAGCGCCGCCAGCGCGCCGACGCCGGCGGACGGCAGCGTGGAGAGAATGGTGAGCGGATGCACGTAGCTCTCGTAGAGCACGCCGAGCACGATGTACATCACCACCACCGCCGCCAGGATCAGCCACAGGGTGGACGACAGCGAGGCGCGAAACGCGAGCGCCGCGCCCTGGAACTCGGCCTCGATGTCGGCGGGCATGCCGAGTTCAGCCAGGCTCGCGTCGACCGCCGCCACCGCCGCACCAAGCGCGGCGCCGGGCGCGAGGTTGAACGACACCGTGGCCGCTGGGAACTGCGCGCTGTGGTTGATGGCGAGCAGGCCCCGGCGCTCAACCACCCGCACCAGCGAGGACAGGGGTACCGGCCGACCGTCGGCCGCGACCAGGTGCAGGTGATCGAGCGCGGCGAGGCCCTGGCGAAATTCGGGCGCGACCTCCAGCACCACGCGGTACAGCGTGCTCTGGGTGAAGACGGTCGAAATGAGCCGCTGACCGAAGGCGTCGTAGAGCGCGTTGCTGATGGCCTGCACACTGATGCCGAGGCGGCTCGCGGTGTCGCGATCGATGGCGAGATCGGCCACCAGCCCGGCGTCCATCAGGTCGCTCGCCACGTCGGTCAGCTGCGGCAGCTCGCGCAGGCGTGCCACCACTCGCGGCACCCAGGTCGAGAGATCGGCATGGCTTGCCGCGCGCAGCCCGAACTGGTACTGGGTGCGCGCGGCCGAGCTCTCGATGGTGAGGTCCTGCACCGGCTGCAGGAAGACCTCCAGGCCGTCGACCTGGGCGAGTTCGCGGTCCAGGCGATGCATCACCGTGAGCGCGTCGGCGTCGCGTGCGTCACGCGGCTTGAGATTGATGAGCATGCGCCCGCTGTTCAGTGTGGCATTGGTCCCATCGACGCCGACGAAGGACGACAGGCTCGCCACCGCCGGATCGGCCAGCACCACGCGCGCCGCGGCCTGGCTGCGCGCGGCCATCGCGGTGAAGGAGATCGACTGCGGCGCGACCGTGGTGGCGGCGAGCGTGCCGGTGTCCTGCACCGGGAAGAAGCCCTTCGGCACGGCGAGATAGAGCCCTACGGTCGCGGCCAGGGTCAGGGCCGCGATCAACAGCGTCAGGACGCGATGCTCGAGCACGCGCGCGAGCAGGCGTCCGTAGCGCCGCGTGAAGGCATCGAGCACGTCGCCGCGCGGCGCGCGCGTCCGCGGTCGAAGGAAGCGGGCGCACAGCGCCGGGACCAGGGTCAGCGCCAGCACCGCCGACAGCAGGATGGCCATGCCGAGCGTGCAGGCGAATTCGAAGAACAGTCGCCCGACCACGTCCTGCATGAAGAACAGCGGGATCAGCACCGCCAGCAGGCTCAAGGTCAGCGACACGATGGTGAAGCCGATCTGCCGCGCGCCGTCCAGCGCCGCCGCGAGCGGCGGCTGGCCCTCCTCCACGTGGCGCGCGATGTTCTCCAGCATCACGATGGCGTCGTCCACCACGAAGCCGGTGGCGATGGTGAGCGCCATGAGCGTCAGGTTGTTCAGACTGAAGCCCGCCAGGTACATGCCGCCGAAGGTGCCGACCAGCGACAGTGGAATGGCGAGCGCCGGGATGAGCGTGGCCGGCGCGCTGCGCAGGAACACGAAGATCACCACCACCACCAGCGCGACCGACAGCATGAGTTCGTGGCGCACGCTGGCGATGGAGGCACGGATGGTCGTGGTGCGGTCGGTCAGCACATGCAGCCGCACATCACCCGGCAGGCCCGTGGTCAGCGACGGCAGCAATGCCTGGATGCGGTCCACCGTCGCAATCACGTTCGCGCCCGGCTGGCGCTGCACGTTCAGGATGAGCGCCGGCTCGAGATCCGCCCAGGCCGCGAGCTCGGTGTTCTCGGCGGCTTCCACCACCGTCGCCACGTCGCCGAGCCTGAGCGGCGCGCCTTCGCGGTAGGCGACGATGAGCGCGCGGTAGTCGGCGGCGCTCTGCAGCTGATCGTCGGCATTCAAGGTGGACGCGCGCAGCGGGCCGTCGACGCTGCCCTTGGGCGTGTTGACGTTGGCCGCCGTGATGGCGTCGCGCAGGTCGTCCAGACCGAGCCCGTGATTGGCGAGGGCGCGGGGATTGACCTGCACCCGCACCGCCGGCCGCTGCCCGCCGGCGAGCGTCACGAGGCCCACGCCCGGCACCTGCGAGAGCTTCTGCACCAGGCGCGTATCGATGAGTTCGTAGACCTTGGGCAGCGGCAGCGTGGCCGAGGTCACGGCCAGCGTCAGGATCGGCGCGTCGGCCGGGTTCACCTTGCTGTACACCGGCGGCATGGGCAGCGCCTGCGGCAGGAAGCTCATGGCCGCGTTGATCGCCGCCTGCACCTGCTGCTCGGCGACGTCGAGTGACAGGTCGAGGCCGAAGGTCAGGGTGATGCTGGACACACCCGCGGCGCTGGTCGAGAGCAGGTGCTTCAGCCCCGGCATCTGGCCGAACTGCCGCTCGAGCGGCGCGGTCACCGCCGAGGTCATCACCGCCGGACTCGCGCCGGGGTAGAGGGTCGTGACCTGCAAGGTCGGGTAGTCGACCTGCGGAAGCGCCGCGGTCGGCAGCAGGCGATAGGCGACCAGGCCGGCGAGCAGCAGTCCCACCATCAACAATGAGGTGGCAACCGGCCGCAGAATGAACGGGCGCGAGGGATTCACGGCCGCGCGCGCGTGTCCTCGGCCAGCGGCCGCGCCGGCGGCGCGCGCGCGGGTTCGACCGGGCTGCCGTCATGCAGTTTGTCGACGCCCTCCACCACCACGATCTCGCCGGCCGCGACGCCGGACAGCGCCACCACCTCGTCCCCGCCGCCCGCGCCGAGCGTGATCTGCCGCAGGCGCGCGATGCGCTCCGCGTCGACCACGTAGACGAAGGCGCCGTCCTGGCCTCGCTGCACGGCGGCCGTCGGGATCAGCACCACGTCCGACAGCGTGTCGACGTGCAGGGCGACGTTCACGAACTGGTTGGGGAACAGGGCCTCGTCGTCGTTGGCGAACTCGGCGCGCAGCCTGAGCGTGGCGGTGGCGACGTCGATCTGGTTGTCCAGGCTCACCAGTTCGCCGCGCGCGAGCAGTGCGCGACCATCGCGATCGAAGACCTCGACCGCGAGGCGCGCGCCGGCCGCGAGCCGCGCGCGGATGGCGGGCAGCTTGTCGGCCGGCACCGCGAACACCACCGTGATCGGCCGCGTGGCAGTGATGGTCACCAGTCCCTGGGCATCGTTGGCGGCGACCAGGTTGCCGGCGTCGACCTGGCGCAGGCCGACGCGCCCGGCGATGGGCGCGGTGATGCGCGCGAACTCGAGATTGAGGGCGGCCTGGTCGACCGCCGCCTGGTCGGCCGCGACCGTGCCCTCGTACTGCGCGAGCAGAGCGGTCTGCGCATCGACCTGCTGGGGCGCGATGGAGTCCTGCGCCAGCAGTTCGCGGTAGCGCGCGAGATCGCGCCGCGCGTTGTCCAACAGCGCGCGATCGCGGGCCAGGTCGCCCCGCGCCTGCGCGAGCGCCACCTCGAACGGCCGCGGATCGATCTCCGCCAGCATCGCGCCCTTCTCGACCTGCTGGCCTTCACGGAAATGCAGTTTCACGATGGGGCCGGCCACGCGGCTGCGTACCGTCACCGTCGCGCGCGGCGTGACCGTGCCGAGCGCGGTGATCAGTTGGTCCATGTCGCCGCTGCGCGCCTCGGCCACGCTCACCGCCACGCGCCGGACGACCGGGGCGCGCGGCTCGGCCGCCTGGTTGGCGGGCGCCTGGAACAGCAACGCGAGGGTGATGAGGGCCAGGGCGCCACCGCCGAGCAGCGCGCCCGCTTGTCGAAACACTCTCATGCCGCCTCGTTGGTCTGTTCCGCGCCGATGGGTGCCTCGGCCTGTGTCCGTGCTCGCGTGGTCCCTGCGCCAGCGTCCGCAGTATGGCGCATCGCGCCGCGCCTACAATCGGCGTATCGCGCCGTCGGGGCGTGTCTATATACGAGCCTGCGGGGCAAAGGGGGAGAAATGGTGAAGATCATCGTCTGCGCGGTGCGCAAACCGGGCATGAGCTTCGAGGAATTCGATCGCTACTGGCGCGAGCAGCACGCCGCGGTCATTCGCAGCGTGCCGGAGTTCAACCGCCACGTGCGGCGCTACGTGCAGTGCCACCTGGCCGCGCAGGACACGCCCTTCGCCGGTGTGGGCGCCTACGACGGGGTGGCGGAACTGTGGTTCGACAGCGTCGACGACGTGGTCCGGGCCTTCAACGAACCACGATATCTTGAGGTCATTCGCGCCGACGAACTCAAGTTCGTGGATCTGGAGCGGTCGGTGTCGATGATCACCGAGGAGTTCCAGGTGATCTGATGGCCCGGTTCAAGCCTGGCCGGGCGGCGCCGCCATACTCACGCGTTGCGTGAGCAGCGCGCGCTAACAAATTGGCCGGATTGGTGAAAGCACTTTTCTTCCCGGCATCACGCGGCGCATAATCCAGGCATAAGAGAAGGAGCCCAAGCATGAACCTTCGCCCCGCCCTGGGCCTCACGGCCCTGGCTTTGAGTCTCGCGCTGGCCGTGCCGGCCGGCGCCGAGGATATGACTTCACTCAGCAAGAACCAGCGCTCCGTGCACCTGCTGCCGGGTGAACGCATGGTGGCCGGCCACGAGCGCGGCGGCCCGCTGTTGAAGAGCGCCGCCGAGGACGTGGTCCGCGCGCCGGCCACCGTGCCGTGGACCATGCACGACGAGGTCCGCCAGTTCGGGCCGCTCGGCCTCATCAGCGGCGCGGTGCGCGGCGGCGTGAAGGGCGCAGTGCTCGCCATGCGCGGCGGTGGCCGCGCGATCATCGGCGGCCTCGACCTCCTGACCGCGCCGGTGGGCGGCCTGGACTAAACCCCAGGTCGTCATGGCGCCGGTCGTCACCGCGGAGCACGTGCTCGCCACGTGGTTCGAGGACTTCAACGACGAGCCGGCGGTGGTCGAGCGACATCTCGCGCGCTGGTTCAGCGTCGACCCGGCATACGACGCCCACCTGCGCCAGACCCTCGGCCCGGCCTGCGAACATGCCCTCGCCGGCGGCTACCAGTCCTGGTCTGACAACGCCGACGGGCGACTGGCGCTCATCGTGCTGCTCGACCAGGTCACCCGCAACATCCACCGTGGCACGGCGCGCGCCTTCGCCGGCGACGCACGCGCCTACGCCCTCGCCACCGACGCCATCGCCAGCGGCCTCGATCGGCAGGTCGGCTTCATGCGCCGCTCGTTCTATTACATGCCGCTCGAGCACGCGGAAGATCTCGGCGCGCAGCAGCGCTATCTCGAGATCAGCCTCGCGCGCGAACGCGAGGCGCCGCCCGACCTGCTGCGCTTCGTGCGCGACTACACCGCCGCGGGACGCGAGCATCTTGCCGTGATCGAGCGCTTCGGCCGCTTTCCCCATCGCAATGTCGCGCTCGGCCGCGGCTGCACCGCCGAGGAAAGCGCGTGGCTCGCGCAGCGCAGCCGGCACTGGGGCCAGGAGCCGCCCTCCCAGGCGTCCTGACGTCACCCGCGACGTTGCGACCCGCGCGTCATCCCGCTAAGGTCGCGGGCTGCATTCTGCTCTGGACCGGGGAGGTCGACGATGGCTGGAATCCTGCAAGACAAGGTCGCCGTGATCACGGGCGGCGCGAGCGGCATCGGCCGCGCCACCGCGCTCGCGATGGCCACGGAAGGCGCGCGCATCGCGCTCATGGATCTCGGCCTCGAGGTCGGCGAAGAAGTCGTGGCGGCGATCGCCGAACGCGGCGGCGAGGCGCGCTACTACCGCGCCAACGTCGCGCTGAAGGACGAGGTCGAGGCCGCGTTCGACGCCATCCTGCGTGACTTCGGTCGCATCGACTGCGCGTTCAACAATGCCGGCGTGGCCGGTGACAACCGCGTGCTGGCCGAGACCAGCGACGAGGAATACGCGCGCGTGGTGGGCGTGAATCTCACCGGCGTGTTCCTGTGCATGCGCCGCGAGGTGCAGGAGATGCTGAAGACCGGCGGCGGCGCGATCGTCAACACCGCCTCGGTGGCCGGCCTGAACGGCTGGAAGTTCGCCGCGGTGTACTCCGCCACCAAGCACGCGGTGATCGGTCTCACGCGCTCGGCCGCGCTCGAATACGCGCGCAGCAACATCCGTGTGAACGCGGTGTGTCCGGGCGTGATCGAGACGCCCATGGCGCAGTCCGCGCAGGACGATCAGGCCATTCGCGAGATCATGATTCGCAAGCACGCCACCGGACGGCTCGGCCAGGCCGAGGAAGTGGCGGCGGCGGTGCTGTGGCTGTGCTCGCCGGGGGCGTCCTTCGTGCACGGCCACGCGCTCGCGGTGGACGGCGGCTACACCGCGCGCTGAGCCCAGGCGCGGCGCTTTGCGCGCCGCGGATTTGCGCTTAGGCTTGCGTCATCGCACTCACCGCGTCACACGCATAAGTACCATGACCGCTCCGCTCGCCGGCCCGACCTCGCACACCTATTTTTCCCAGCGCCTGCGCCTGCACTACGTCGACTGGGGCAATCCCGACGCGCCTCCGCTCCTGATGGTGCACGGCGGGCGCGATCACTGTCGCAACTGGGACTGGCTGGCGGAGCGGCTGCGCGATCGCTGGCACATCATCGCGCCCGATCTGCGCGGTCACGGCGACAGCCAGTGGGCGGCCGACGGCTGCTATCGCATGGACAGCTATGTCTACGACCTCGCGCAGCTCATCCACCAGCAGAAGCTCGCGCCGGTGACCATCATCGCCCACTCGCTTGGCGGCAACATCTCGACCCGCTATTCGGGCATCTATCCCGACACCGTGAAGAGCCTGGTGGCCATCGAGGGCCTCGGCGCTTCGCCGCGCATGGTGCAGGAGCGCGCCAAGCTCTCGCTGGACGTGCGCATGCGCGCGTGGGTGGACGATCAGCGCCAGCTGGCGGGCCGGCTGCCGCGGCGCTATCCGACGCTGGAAGAAGCGTTCAAGCGCATGCAGGACGAGAACAAGCACCTGTCACCCGAGCGCGCCAGGCACCTGACCGAGCACGGCGTGAACCAGAACGAGGACGGTACCTTTTCCTGGAAGTTCGACAACTACGTGCGCTCATGGCCGGCCTACGACATGGCGCAGCACGAAGTGGAATACCTGTGGAGCCGGATCAGCTGCCCGACGCTGCTGATCTACGGCTCGGAGTCGGGCGCGTCGAACCCGTTGGTCGACGGCCGCGCGAAACACATGAAGAACGCGGAGGTGGTGACCATCAACGGCGCAGGCCACTGGGTGCACCACGACCAGTTCGA
>JBFWYG010000050.1:14795-31105 GCA_050186725.1 Gammaproteobacteria bacterium
AGCTGGCAGAAGTGCCCGACATCCTTGTAGAGCTTGATCTTCGCGCCCGGGATGCGGTCGGCCAGGAACTGGTTGGCGACGACCGGCGTGGCGCCGTCTTCCTCGCCGGCGATGATCAGGGTCGGCGCCTTGATGTTCTTGAGCGTGTCGCTCGCGTTCCAGCCGAACACACCGTTCGGATCGCCCACGCTCGCCCAGAACACGCCCTCGGTGAAATTGGTCTCGTTGCGGAAACAGCCGTCCATGAAGGCCAGGATTTCGGGTTTCTCGGCCCGCGACTTGGCCGACACCGCCGACTCCAGCAGCGCCGCGAACACGCCGCGCCAGTCCGCCTGCATCGCCTCGGCGACTTCCGGCGGCGTGCCGGCGCCCATGTTGGTGCCGCTGCTCAGGATCAAGAGGCCCTGCACGCGGGCAGGCTGCTCGATGGCGGTCTGCATGGCGATCATGCCGCCGATGGAATTGCCCACCAGCACCGCGCGCTCGACCTTGGCGTCGTCGAGGATCGCGACCACGTCAGCCGCCATCTCCTGGATCGCATAGCCGCTGGCGGGCTTGTCGGACTGGCCGTGACCGCGGTGATCGACGGTGATGCAGCGGTAATCGCGCGCGAAGGCGTTCACCTGGTAGGCCCAGATGTAGTGGTTGGTGGTCCAGGGATGCAGGAACACCAGGGTGGTCGGACCTTTGCCGAAGCTCTCGTAGAAGACCTTGACGCCATTGCGTGTGATGTGGGGCATGGTGGGCTCTCCCGTCTCGTTGTGGTGGCCGCGCCGCGCGCGGCAGTCAGCGAGCGATGATCCCAGGCTTGCCGGGCAGGGGATACTGCCCGATCCGGGAATGCACGTTGCAGCTTGGCCGGCCTGGCGGCAGGATCGACGCCTCGCGCGAACCGCGCCGCCGTCAGACCAGAGGTCGCCAAGGTGTCAGCACTCGAAGAATTCCGCGCGGAGACCCGCGCCTGGCTCGAAGCCAACTGCCCGGCTTCGATGCGCACCCCCATGCCGGAGGAAGAACGAGTCTGGGGTGGGCGCAACGCGAAGTTCAAGCAGCCGGACAGCAAGCTGTGGCTCGAGCGCTGCGCCGCGCGCGGCTGGACCGTGCCGACCTGGCCCAAGGCCTATGGCGGCGGCGGCCTGGATCGCGACCAGGCGCTGGTGCTGAAGGAAGAGATGGCGCGCCTGGGCTGCCGTCCGCCGCTCTTCAGCTTCGGCATCAGCATGCTCGGTCCGGTGCTGTTGAAATACGGCAGCGAGGCGCAGAAGGCCGAGCATCTGCCGAAGATCGCGCGCGGCGAGATCCGCTGGTGCCAGGGCTACAGCGAGCCGGGCGCGGGCTCGGATCTCGCCGCGCTCGCCACGCGTGCCGAGGACAAGGGCGACCACTGGCTGGTGAACGGCCAGAAAATCTGGACCTCCTACGCCAACTACGCCGACTGGATCTTCTGCCTGGTGCGCACCGACACCAGCACCAAGCAGGGTGGCATCAGCTTCCTGCTGTTCGACATGGCCTCGCCGGGTGTCGAGACCCGCCCGATCACGCTCATCAGCGGCGCGTCGGTGTTCTGCGAGACCTTCCTGACCGACGTGAAAGTGCCCAAGGACAATCTCGTCGGACGACTGAACGGCGGCTGGGAAATAGCCAAGGAGCTGCTGCAGCACGAGCGCGGCATGATCTCCGACATCGGCAAGGCCATCGGCGGCATGGTGCCGGACGTGGACGTGATCGCGCGCCGCTACCTGGGCGACGCGGACGGCCGCATCGGTGATGCGGTGCTGCGCGACGCGGTCGCGCGCCACGTGATGGACGACCGCGCCTTCCAGCTCACCATGCGTCGCGCGGCCCAGGAGTCCGAGGCCGGCACCGCCAACGGCGGGCTGTCGTCGATGTTCAAGCTCTATGGCACCGAGCAGAACAAGCGCAAGTTCGAACTCGCGCTGAAGTGCGCTGGCAGCCGCGCGCTCGGCTGGGAGGGCGAGAGCTTCGACGACGACGAGCTCATGCTGTGCCGCACCTGGCTCCGCTCCAAGGGCAACTCCATCGAGGGCGGCACCTCGGAAGTGCAGTTGAACGTGATCGCCAAGCGCGTGCTCCGCCTGCCGGATTGAGGACAACGCCATGAATCTCACCCTCGACGACGAACAGCAGATCCTGAAAGACGGCGCGCACGAGTTCTTCAAGGAACGCTCGCCGGTGAGTGCGTTCCGCGCGCTGCGCGATGCGCGCGCGCCGCTCGGCTACGACCCCGCGGTGTGGGCCGAGATGGCCGCGCTCGGCTGGGCCGGCATCCTGATCCCAGAGGACTTGGGCGGCGCGGGCTTTGGCTACAAGGGCTTCGGCCAGGTGATGGAGGAAGCGGGCCGCACCCTGGTCGCTTCGCCGCTCGCCTCCACCGCGCTCATCGCCGCACCGCTTCTGCTCGCCACCGCCGATGCGGCGCGCAAGGAGGCGCTCCTGCCGGCCATCGCGCACGGCGAGCTCGTCATCGCGCTCGCGCTGGACGAGGCGCCGCGCCACGCGCCCGAACGCATCGCGACGCGCGCGACGAAAAGCGCGCGCGGCTACGTGCTGAACGGCTGCAAGACGCTCGTGGTCGACGGCCACGTGGCGCAGAGCTTCATCGTCGTCGCGCGCACCGCGGGTGACCCGCAGGGCGCCGACGGCCTGTCGCTGTTCCTGGTCGACGCCGCGACCCCGGGCGTGACCGTCACCCGCACCCACATGGTCGACAGCCGCAACGCGGCGCAGGTGAGCTTCAGCGACGTCGCGCTGTCGGCCGACGCACTGCTCGGCGCCGAGGGCGCGGCGCATGCGCCGCTGACCCGCGTGCTGGACGGCGCGCGCGCCTGTCTTGCGGCCGAAATGCTGGGCGGCGCGCAGGAGGCCTTCGAGCGCACCATCGCGTACCTCAAGATGCGCAAGCAGTTCGGCGTCGTGATCGGTTCGTTCCAGGCACTCAAGCATCGTGCCGCGCACATGTTCTGCGAGCTGGAACTCACGCGCTCGGCGGTGCAGGGCGCGCTCGACGCGCTGGACCGCGACGATGCGGAAGCGCCGCTGCTCGCGAGCCTCGCCAAGGCCAAGGCCTGCGACACCTTCGAGCTCATCAGCGCCGAGGCGGTGCAAATGCACGGCGGCATCGGCATGACCGACGCCGAGGAGATCGGCCTGTTCCTGAAGCGCGCGCGGGTTGCCCAGCAATGGCTCGGCGATGCGAGCTTCCACCGCGACCGCTACGCGATGCTGCGCGGCTTCTGAGCCGCCGGCGGCGCGCGCCGTGAACGAGTACGAGGTGACCATCGTGGTCGACGGCGCACGCCGCCAGGTGCAGGTGTTCGCCGCCACCGCCGCCGCCGCCCGCCGCCAGGCGGAGGACGAGCACGACGCGGAGGTCGAGACGCTGCGCTTCGTACGCGCCGCCGGCGTGAGCTGCGCGATTCGCGACGGCCGCGGGCGGCGCTGAGACGCCAGGCGGAAGGGACAGACCCCGCACGGGGTCTGTCCCTTCAGTTCCGTCCTCCCGCGCAAGCAGGAATCCATGGGCGTCGCCGGCCGCCGATGGCCCCCTGCTTTCGCAGGGGGGACGGTGTGGTGGGTGGTGGCGCAGACCGATTCGCGACCATCGCTCCATCAGTTCCGTCATTCCTGCGAAAGCAGGAATCCATGGGCTTCGCCGACCGCCGATGGACCCTCGCTTCGGCGAGGGTGACGGTCTGGTAAAGACGGTACAGACCGGCCAGGCACCCACCTCCCAATTCCGACGATTGCCCCGCTCAGCCCACCATGCTCAGATGGGACGGCCAGGCATGAACGGAGGCCTTCCCATGAAATTCGGCGTCTTCTACGAACACCAGCTGCCGCGTCCCTGGCACGAGCACTCTGAATACGAGTTGATGCAGAACTCGTTGACGCAAATAGAACTCGCCGACCGGCTGGGCTACGACTACGCCTGGCAGGTGGAGCATCACTTCCTCGAGGAGTATTCCCACGCCTCGGCGCCCGAGGTATTCCTCGCCGCCGCCAGCCAGCGCACCAGGAACATCCGGCTCGGCCACGGCATCATCCAGCTCACCACCAACCAGCCGCATCGCGTGGCGGAAAGAGTCTCGACGCTCGATTTGATCTCCAACGGCCGCGTGGAACTCGGGCTCGGCGAAGGCGCGGGCCCGGCGGAACTGCATCCGTTCAAGGTCCGGGTGCGCGACAAGCGCGACCGCTGGGAAGAGGCGGTGCGCGCCATCATCCCGATGTTTACCAAGACCGACTGGGAGTTCCACGGCCAGTACCACGACTTCGGGCCCAGGAATGTCATTCCGAAGCCCCTGCAGAAACCGCATCCGCCGCTGTGGGTGGCCTGCTCCAACATCCAGACCATCGCCGAGGCCGGCGCCTGGGGCATGGGCGCGCTCGGCTTTTCCTTCGTCTCGCCGGACGCGGCGCGCGCCTGGGTGCACCGCTACTACAACATGCTGCTGAAACGCCCCAACCGGCTGACCGACTACCCGGCCAATCCGAACGTCGCCATCGTCAACGGCTTCATGTGCGCGGAGACCGACGAAGAGGCCGTGCGCCGCGCCTCCGGCTGGACCTTCTTCATCTTCGCCCTCTCCTACTACGGGCGTAAGGGCATCGACGCGCCGGGCACCGGTAACCTATGGGAGGAATTCCAGGCCTGGCGCGAGACCGACAAGGCAAAGGCCGCGCTCACCAACGGCCTCATCGGCTCGCCAGAGACCATCCGCAAGCGCATGCGCCAGTTCCAGGCGGCGCACGTCGACCAGGTGATCCTGCTGAACCAGGCGGGCAAGACCAGCCACCAGGACATCTGCGATTCGCTCGAACTGTTCGCCCGCGAGGTGATGCCCGAGTTCCACGCCGACGAGCCGGCGCACCAGGCGTGGAAGCAGCAGGTGCTGTCCGGCGCCTTGGAACTCGACGAACTCGACACCTCGCCCTACGACCTCTACAGCCACCAGAACGAGGACATCGTGCGCGAGAGCCCCGCGCAGCTGAAGGCGCGCATGGCGGCCAAGGAGGCCGCGCGGCAGCAGAGCGGGGGCTGAGCGCCGCTCAGCCCGTGCGCGGCGCGACCACGCCCAGGTCGCGCAGCAGACCGCTGGCGGCGTGGTTGTCGAGGAACTGGCGGCAGAAATCCGCCAGCCGCGACTGGCGCGCGCGGGACGCGAAAGTCAGCATCTCCAGCGCCTCGTGCTCGTCCACGCCGTGGCGCTCCATGGCCATGCCGCAGGCGAGCGCCACCACCCGCTTGATGTCTTCCTCGGCGGCGAGCCGTTCGAGCACCCGTTCCTGCTTGTAGGCCTCGCGCGCCCGTACCAGGGCGACGTCGATGGTGATGCCGAGCTGCACGGCGTCCACCGGTTTCACCAGCACGTTGAACGCGCCGGCCGCGATCGCGCGACGCCGCAGTTCCTGGTCCGCGTCCACCAGCTGCACGAACGGAATTCTCTGGGTCTCGTAGAGCGTGCGGCCGAGCGCCACCGCATCGCCGTCGGCGAGCGTCGCATCGAGCACCGCGAGATTGATCGCGCGCTGCGCCGCCACGCCGCGCGCGGCGCAGGCGCTGGACACCACGTGACTGCCATGCCCGGCGGGCCTGAGCGCCGCCTGCACCTCGGCCACCGTGCGTGCGTCGGCGCTCACCACCAGCACCACGCGTTGCACACCATCACCGAAACCACCTGCCACTTGTTCGAGCGTCACACGTCACTCCTGACCATCGCCTGGATGAACAACTGCGCGAGAGAGGACGGCCCACGCATGGGGACCCGGGAGGCTGGAGCGAGGCAGGTGTGTGGCTTCGTCCGCGATGAGCGCCGAGAGTAACCGGCGTCGCGGGCGCTTGGCCAGCGCCGGGCGCCTACCCTCGATGGCGTGGTAGGCGCGGGCGCGTGGCGACGATATGCTCGAAACTGGCGTCAACGATCAATAACCGCGGAGGAACCATGATCAAGGGCATCGCACTCGTGGCCAGGAAACCCGGCATGGACGAGGCGGCCTTCCACCGCTATTGGCGCGACGTGCACGGCCCGCTGGCGCTGCGCATAGACGCGCTCCGGCGCTACGTGCAGAGCCACCGCAAGGCCCTGCCCGTGCCGGGCTTCGATCATGTGCCTTACGACGGCGTGGCGGAGATCTGGCTGGACGACCTCGCGGCCATGGACGCCTTCGCCACCGATCCGAGCTACGTCGCGGGCGCCAAGGCCGACGAGCCGAAGTTCCTCGACATGACCAAGCTCGAGTTCCTCGCCACCACCGAGCGCGTGTTCATCGACGAAGTGGAGATTCGCAAGGACACCCGCCTGACCAAGGCGATGTTCCTGCTGCGGCGCAAACCGGGCATGAGCGTGGCCGAGTTCCAGGACTACTGGGTCAAGGGCCACGCGCCGCAGATCCCGCGCGACATGGGCGTAGTGCGCTACGTGCAGTGCCACCAGATCCCGGAGACCTACGCGCGCGGCGAACCGCCCTACGACGGCGTGGCCGAGCTGTCCTTCGCCGACGACGACGCCTTCCTCGCCTACTGGACCAGCCCGCGCATCATCGAGATCTTCTCGGCGGACGCGCCACGCTTCCTGGACGGCGCGCGCTGCACGGCCTTCCTGGTCGACGAATACCGCGTGCGCTGGTAAGGGCCCTCTGAACTCCACCATGGCACGCGTCCCCTACCTCGAAGAAAAGGATCTCTCGGTCGAGAACCGGGATCTCCTGAAGCGCAACCTGAACCTCTACCGCGCGCTCGCGAACAGCCCCGACACCGCGCGCGCCTTCCAGGCGCTCGGCATGCACATCCGCTTCCACATGAAGCTCGATGCGCGCCTGCGGGAACTCGCCATCCTGCAGGTCGGCTACCTGACCCGCACGCCCTACGAGTACGCCCATCACATCGAGATCGGCCGCCAGTTCGGCGTGACGGACGCCGATCTCACGGCGCTCGCGGCCGAGAGCCGCGGCGAGACCAGCACCCTGCCGGCGCTCGACCGCGCGGTACTGCGCGCGGCTCGCGAACTGGTCACCGGCACGCGGGTCAGCGATGCGACCTTCGCTGAGCTGGCGACCGGCCTGGACCCCGAGCGCCTGGTGGACCTCGTCGCAAGCATCGCCTTCTACTGCGGCGTGGTGCGCGTGCTGGGCTCGCTCGGCATCGAACTCGAAGACGGCTACCAGCCGCTGCTCCAGCAGTTCCCGCTGCCGCCGGCCTGAGGTGGATTCACGCCCGGCGTGCGTCTGCCACGCCGCCGGGCCGCGTCTTCGCGCTAGGATGGCGCCCCGCTCAAGCAGCCTCCGCCCGTGACCACAGCAGCACAAGCCGCGCCCCGCGCGCTGATCATCGCCACCCTGCTCGCCTCGGTCGCCTTCGGCCTGCTGGCGATGACCATCTGCCTGCCCTCCATGCCCGGCTGGGCCGCGCAGTTCGGCGCCACCCAGGGCGAGGTGCAGCTGACGTTCTCGGCCTTCGTGGTCGCCTATGGCGGCGCGCAGATCTTCTACGGGCCGCTGTCCGACCGGCACGGCCGGCGACGCCTGCTGCTGTTCGGCTACGCACTGGCCGCGGCAGGGTCCCTGGCCTGTGCACTGGCCCCCGGGCTCCACTGGCTCATCGCCGCGCGCGCCCTGCAGGGACTCGGCGCCGCGGCCGGCATGGTCATCGGGCGCGCGATGGTGCAGGACTTCTTCAGCGGCGCGGAGCGGCCACGCATCATGGCCTATACCGGCATGGTGCTCGGGCTCTGTCCGCCGAGCGCGACACTCATCGGCGGACAGCTGCACGAGCACTTGGGCTGGCGAGTCAATTTCGGCGTCATGCTGGTGCTGGCCGTGGCGCTGCTCGCGCTGACCTGGCGGGTGCTGCCGGTGACACCGCCCCGCGCGGGGCTGTCCAGTCACTGGCTGCGCGAGATGGGCGAGGCCTACCGCGCGCTGGCGCGCAAGCGCGTGTTCCTGGGCTACGCGCTGATCCTCGCCATGTGCACCGGCTCCTTCTACGTGTTCCTGGCGGGCGCGCCGCTGGTGCTGGCGAGCTACGGCGTGGGACCCGGGCGGATCGGCTGGTTCATCATGGCGGTGCCGCTGTCCTACATCGCCGGCAATTTCACCGTCAGTCGCCTGCTCAGCGTGGCGAGCGAGGCGCGCCTCGCGCTCGCCGGCCAGGTCTGCGCCTGCACGGGGTCCGCGCTGGTGCTGGCGCTCGCGCTGGCCGATCTGCACGCGCCGCTCGCGCTGGCGCTGCCGCTCACCCTGCTCGGTTTCGGCCATGGTCTCCTGATGCCGTCCACGCTCGCCGGCACGCTCAGCGTGATTCCCGCCCTGGCCGGCTCGGCGGTCGCGGCCAGCGGGCTCGGCCAGCAGCTGTTCGGCGCGGTCGGCGGCTGGGCGGTGGGACTCGTCCATCATCGCCACGCCGCGCCCATGGCGGTGATGATGCTCGCCTGCATGAGCGTGTCGCTGGTCACCCAGGTGCTGGTCAGCCGCTGGCGCGCGGCGGCCTGAGGGCGCGCGCCCACCGGGCGGGGAATGCCGCGGCGCGCGGTGATTTGATTCAATGCAGGCACCCCACCGGAGCCGCGCCATGAAACATCTCGTCGTCGTCCTGACCGAACCGACCGAAGGCCGCGAGGCCGAGTACAACGACTACTACGAGAACCTGCATCTCGAAGAGGTGCTGGCGACCACCGGCTGGCGCTCGGCGCAGCGCTTCAAGCTGGCGGAGCAGCAGGGCATGAAGTGCCCGCTGCCTTACCTCGCGATCTACGAAGTCGAGAGCGAGGACGCCGCTTCGGTGCTGACCAATCTGAACGCCACCCGCGGCGACCGCGTGCAGAGCGACGCGCTCAACAAGCGTACCGCCGGCGTGTGGGTGTTCAGCGAGATCGGTCCGCGCCACGAGCACGACTGAGCGGAGCCGTCAGCAATGCACTACGGCTATTCCCCCGAGCAGGAGCAGTTCCGCGCGGTGCTCGCGCGCTTTCTCGCCGAGCGCGCGCCGGTCACGGCGGTGCGCGCGCAGATGGCGAGCGAGCGCGGCCACGACCCGGCGCTGTGGCGTGCGCTGGCCGAGGAACTCGGCCTGACCGGCGTGCACCTGCCGGAACGTTGCGGCGGCCAGGGCTTCGGCTTCGAGGAGCTGTGCATCGCGCAGGAGGAACTCGGCCGCGCGCTGACCTGCGCGCCGTTCTTCGCGAACAGCGTGCTGGCGAGCGGCGCGCTCGTGGAACTCGCCGACGCGGCCGAACAGGATGCGCTGCTGCCGGCGCTGATCGCGGGCGAGCGCATCGCCGCGCTGGCCTGGATGACACGCGATGGCGCGTGGTCGGCCGAAGGAACAGCGCTGCGTGCCAGCGGGACGGCCGACGCAGTCGCGCTGGACGGCCACGCGCACTTCGTCATCGACGGCCTCGCCGCCGATCTCCTGCTGGTCGTCGCGCGCGACACGCGTGACGGTGCGCTCGGTCTGTACGCGGTTGACGGCGCCGCGCCGGGGCTCACGCGCCGCGCGCTCGCCACCATCGACACCACGCGTCGGCTCGCCGCGCTCGACTTCGCCGCCTGCCCGGCGCGGCGCCTTGGCGCGGGGCGCGACTTCACACAAGGCTTCGCGCGCCTCATCGATCGCGCGACCATCGCGCTCGCGGCGGAGATGATCGGCGGCGCCCGCGCGCTGCTCGACCAGGCCGTCGAGTACGCGCGGCTGCGCATGCAGTTCGGTCGGCCGATAGGCGCGTTCCAGGCGATCAAGCACAAGCTTGCCGATCTGCTGCTGGAAGTGGAAGTGGCGACCGCCGCGGTGCGCTACGCGGCGGCGGCGGTCGACGCCGATGATGCCGAGGTCCCGGCCCTCGCCTCGCAGGCCAAGGCGATGGCCTCGGAGGCCTGTTTGCGCGCCGCCATCGACAACATCCAGGTCCACGGCGGCATCGGCTTCACCTGGGATCAGGACAGCCACCTGTGGTTCAAGCGCGCGAAGAGTTCTGAGGTGCTGCTGGGTGATGCCGCCTGGCACCGCGAACGCTTCGTGACGCTCGTGGAGGCCGCCGCATGAGTGAACTCGACGTGACGACGCTGCGCGCCGAACTGCGCGCCTGGCTGGCCGCGAACTGGCGAGTCGATCGCAGCCTGGTCGAATGGCGCGAGTTGCTGATCGAGAGCGGCTGGGGCGTGCCGCACTGGCCGCGCGCGTGGCATGGGCGCGGCCTGCCGGTCGCCTTCAACACCGCCTTCGAAGAAGAGTTCGAGGCCATCGGCGCGGTCGGCGTCGCGCGCATCGGCATACGCCTCCTGGCCGCCGCCACCCTGCTGGAACACGGCGCGGATCTGCACAAGGCGCGCTTCCTGCGTCGCATCCTGACCGGCGAGGACACCTGGTGCCAGCTGTTCAGCGAACCGGGCAGCGGCTCGGATCTCGCCGGCGCCACCACCCGCGCCGAGTTCGACGGCACGCGCTGGGTGGTGAACGGCCAGAAGCTCTGGACCACCAGCGCGCATCATGCCGACTGGGGCCTCCTGCTCGCGCGCACCGACTGGGACGCGCCCAAGCACACGGGCTTGAGCTACTTCGTCATCGACATGCACCAGCCCGGCATCGAAGTGCAGCCGCTGAAGCAGATGAACGGTCACGCGTCGTTCAACCAGGTGTTCTTCACCGACGCCGTGGTGCCGCCCGAGATGCAGGTCGGCAACACCGGCGACGGCTGGAAGATTGCCATGACGACGCTCGCCCATGAACGCCGCAACGCCGACGCGCTCAGGCGCTGGGGCCAGTCCTCCACGCGGCCGGGCCGCATCTACGACGAGGAACGCGCCGAAATAGCGACCGGCATGGCGCCCTACCGCTGGTACCCGCAGCGCACCGGGCGCGTGGATCTGCTGCTGCCCCGGGCGCGCGCCACCGGCCGCATCGCCGACCCTGCGCTGCGCCAGGATCTCGCGAGCGTGCTGATGCTGTCGCGCGCCGCCGAGTGGCTCGCGCACCGCGCGCGCCATGCCAAGGAGACCGGCAAACCCGAAGGCCCGGAAGGTTCGCTCGGCAAGCTGGTCGCGAGCCATGTGGCGCGCGCCGCGGCACGCGTGCACACCGCCATCGGTGGCCTGGACGCGATGCTCGCCGGGCCGGACGGCGCGGAAGAAGGCCTCGTCGCCGAGATCCTGCTCTCCGTCCCCGCCACCTCCATCGCCGGCGGCACCGACGAGATCCAGCGCAACATCATCGGCGAACGCGTGCTCGACCTGCCGCGCGAACCGCGCACCGACGCAGGCCCGTTTCGCGACATACCGAGGAATCCGCCGAGAGGGCGGTGAGAGTGAAGGCTCTGGAATGGAATGGCGGGTTGAAACCCGCCCTACAGGCGGCTTCGTTGTAGGGCCGATTTCAATCGGCCATTCGCGACGTCTGAATCAGGCGCCGTGCACGGCGGGTTGAAACCCGCCCTACAGGCGGCTTTGTTGTAGGGCCGATTTCAATCGGCCATGCACAGCGTTGGAAACAGGCGCCGTGCACGGCGGGTTGAAACCCGACCT
Source organism: Gammaproteobacteria bacterium (assembly GCA_050186725.1). Lineage (GTDB taxonomy): Bacteria > Pseudomonadota > Gammaproteobacteria > JADJYF01. The sequence goes on from JBFWYG010000050.1 coordinate 26,328, forward strand.
ACACGCCCACGTGCCTGAGCTTCTCCGGGTTGCGCTGGATGTAGATGGCGGCGATGCGGCCCTGCTCGTCCACCGCGAACGCGAAGGTCTGCACCACCGCGCCCTCGGGGGTGGTGAGCAAGAGGCCGGGCATGCCATTGACCCGCGCATAGCGGCCGCGCACCGCATCGATCGCCGCGCCCTTGGCGAAGCCGATGAGAGCGCGCGCGACCTTGTCCGCGCCGTGCAGCGGATAGGGCACGGCGGCGACCTTCCCGCCGCCGTCGGAATAGAAGCCGACATCGGCGGCCAGCAGGCCGGTGAGGCCGGCCAGGTCGCCCGCCGTCACCGCGCCCACGAAGGCGCGCGCCAGGCGTTCGCCGTCCTCCGGCGCCACCACGTAGCGCGGCCGCGCTTGACGCACGTGCTGACGCGCGCGCGCCGCGAGCTGGCGACACGCGGCGGGCTCGCGTTCGAGGGCCACGGCCACGGCATTGAAGTCGACGTCGAACACGTCGTGCAGCAGGAAGGCCGCGCGCTCGAGCGGCGACAGCGCTTCCAGCGTGCGCAAGAGCGCGAAGCTCAAGTCATGGGCGAACTCGCAGGCCGCTTCGGGCCCGGGCTGGTAGGCGCTGTCGTCGTCGATCAGCGGCTCGGGCAGCCATTCCCCGACGTACTGCTCGCGTCGCGCGCGCGCCGACTTCAGGCGATCGAGGCACAGGTGGGTGACCACCTTGACCAGGAATGCGGTCGTGTCGTCGATCTCGCCGTCGCGCGCGCCGTGCCAACGCAGCCAGGCGTCCTGCAGCACGTCCTCGGCCTCCGCCACGCTGCCGAGCATGCGGTAGGCGATGCCGCGCAGCCGGCTGCGCGCGGCTTCGAAGGTCTGGTCGCTCGTGTCACGCATGGTGTCGCGGAGTCTCCGTCAGAGCGCACGGTGAACGGCGGCGGGCGCCAGGTATTGTCCACCGATTTCGAGCCGCTCGCAGGCATGCGCGGCGCCGAGACCGCGCTTCAGGGTGGGGTAGACCCGCGTCCAGGCGATGGCGAGCGCGAGACTCGTGAGCCCGCGCTCGCCGAAGCGCGCCTCTACGGTCGCGCACAGTTCGTCGGCGCCTGACGCCCGCGTCAGCACCGCCCGCGCGTAGCGCAGCGCGAGCGCGGTGTCGGCGTCCAGCGCCGCGAGATCGCCGCCGACGATGGCGCGCAGGGTCGGCGCATCCACGCCGGCCTCTTCCGCCATGCGCAGCACGAGCTGGGTGCAGGGCCCACAATCCTCGTGCAGCGTGGCGGCGAGCCGCGCGGCGAAGTATGGCGCCGGCGCCACGCCCTCGCGGTACTGCGCGAGTCGCGCGAACAGCGAGAAGCGCAGGAAGGCGCCGCGGCTCACGCGCAGCAGGCGATGGGCGTAGCCCATGTCGTAGTGGTAGTGCGATTCAAAGGCGGCGATCTGCCGCGTGAACAGGCGGTTCAACATGGGAGTTACTCCGAGCGGATGGGGGCGCGCCACGCGGCGAACAGGCCGAGCAGCGGCACGGCGAACACCGCCGGCAGGTCGCCGAGCAGGTGCGCGAGGGACTGCAGCCCGAACGCGGCCTCCAGCAGGTGGATCACCGCGTGGGCCAGCAGGAACACGACGCCGGCGAGCGCATAGGGCCGCGCCGCCGCGGGTGCGCGCAAGAGCGCCAGGAAGGCCACGCCCGTCAGCAGGTAGGCTGCGCCGACGTCACGCACGAAATGCGGATTGAATGGACCTGTCGCGGAGACCCCGGGCACGCCGTGGAACCAGGCGTCGGGCATGAGGAGCATGGCGAGGCCGTTGGCGGCCAACGCGAGGCCGAGCAGGGCGCGCAGCGGGGTCATGGTCGGGGGCTCCTTGGCCGTCACCACGACGGCGTTAGAACCAGGACGAGACACGGGCGCGACGTGTGACATGTCGCGCCCGGCCGATTGAAATCGGCCCTACATCGGAACCCGCCGTGCGCCGCGCCCGGCCGATTGAAATCGGCCCTACATCGGAACCCGCCATGCGCCGTGCCCGGCCGATTGAAATCGGCCCTACATCGGAACCCGCCATGCGCCGTGCCCGGCCGATTGAAATCGGCCCTACATCGCCCCCCCTGTAGGGCGGGTTTCAACCCGCCATTCAATTCCAGAGCCTTCATCGAAGGCCCCATCATGAATGCCGGATACAGGTCCAACCTACCCGTTGTAATGCAGCCGCAGCCCCGGCCGCTTCGCCTCGTAGGCGACCAGCTTGCCGGTGCCGGAGAGGGTCGCGTAGGCGGTGCGCATGTCCTTGCCGCCGAAGCACACGTTGGTGGTCAGCGGATCGGGCAGCGCGACGTGCTCGATGGTCTTGCCGTCGGGCGAGATGGCGGTGACACCGCCGTTGATGATGGTCGCGACGTGTACCCAGCCGTCGACATCGAGCGCCAGCGAATCGAGCAGCTGGTAGCCGGGCAGGCCGGTCAGCAAGGTCGCACCACCCGGACCTTCGAGCAGCGGCCCGCCGACGCCGGGGGTGCGCTTCAGCTCGCCGGGGCCGGCGAGCTCCCACTGCCACACGCGGGCGGTGAAGGTCTCGGCGACGTAGAGCTTGTTGTCGTTGGGGCCGAGGCCGATGCCGTTCGGCCCCTCCATCGGGAACACCACTTCCTTGATCATCGAACCGTCCGGCTTGGCGTAGAACACGCCGGTGCGATCGCGGGTGCGGTCGTAGGTCTTGCCGTGGTCGGTGAACCACATGCCGCCCTGCTTATCGAACACGATGTCGTTCGGGCCCTTGAGCATGTGCCCGTCGCACTGCGTGTACAGCACTTCGACCTTGCCGGTATTCAGATCCACGCGCTGGATGCTGCCGCGGGTGTAGTTGTGCGGCGTGTGTCCGGGCACGGTCAGGCCGCCGATTTCGCCCCAGTCGAAGCCGCCGTCGTTGGTGATGTAGCACGCGCCGTCGGGACCGATGGCCGCGCCGTTCGGGCCGCCGCCAGTGTGCGCGATGATCTGCTGCGTGCCGTCGGGCTTCACGCGGGTCAGCGTGCCGCGCTTGATCTCCACCACCAGTACGCTGCCGTCGTCCATCGCGATCGGGCCTTCCGGAAACTGCAGGCCGCTGGTGATCTCTCGTATCTGTGCCATCTCGAGTACCTCTCCCCTTGTTTTCAATGGCCGGTCCTGGCCGGCCTTGTGTTGGTGCGACGCGCGCGTCGCCGGTCCCCGAAAGTGCGCGCGCCCGCTCACGAAAGCAAGGGGGCGCGCGACCTCACCGATACGACGTCGGGCTCAGTAGGCGGGCCCCTTGGCATCGAGCTTCATGCCGCCCTCGCGCGCCGCCTGTTCGCGCAGCGTGCCGAACAGCTGCGCGTCGAGCGAGTCCGTCGCGCCGCCCGCCTTGCGCACTTCGCGCGCCAGGTAGTCGGCGCGCTCCGCCGCGAGCGTGCGCAGGTCGCGCGTGATGCGTTCGCGCTTGGCGGCCTTGTCGCGCAGCGCCGCGGCGCGCGCCGGCGCCGGCAGCGCGGCGAGCGCGGGCGGCAGTTCGGCCGGCGCGAGCGCCTCCAGCGCCACCTTGCCGCTCGCCACGTCGGCCACCAGTTCCTGGTCGCCGAGCGCGTTGGCGCTGCCGGCGGCGGAGGCGTTGAAGGTCGCGCGTCGCGCCTTGGCTTCCACCGAGGCTTCACGCTCCAGGCGGCGGGTGGCGTCCTGCTTGGCCGCCTTGGCCGCCTGCACCGGCGCGCTGCCGTAGTAGAGCCGCGTGTCGTCCAGCGCCGCGCCGAGTTCCGCCAGGCGCCGATCGTAGGGCGTGGCCATGGCGACCGCGCTGCCGTTGGTGTCCACCTCCAGGTACTTGCCCTGGCCGAGACTCGCGATCTGCTGCCAGGGCGCGAGCACGGCGGCGTCGCTACCGCAGCGGATGGCGTTGACCACGATGCCGCGTTCACGGGCCCGGGCCAAGGTCACGGTGTAAGGCGTGTCGTCCTGGTAGTCCATGTGCGGCGGCGCGTCGCCGACCAGGAACACCGCCTTGTAGGCGCCGGGCGCGCTGCTCCAACCCATGCGTTCGACCGCGTCGGCGAGCGCCGCGTTGACCGACTCGGGACCGTCACCGCCGCCGCCGGCGCGAAAGTCCATCAGGTGGGCGTACATCGAATCCAGGTCGCTGGTGAGATCGAACACCCGGGTCACGTACTCGTCGCCGCGATCGCGAAAGCCGACCAGGCCGATGCGAATCTCGGGCACCGGCTGGGCCTGCGCCATGGTGGTGGCGATGGACCAGATCTTCTCCTTCGCGGCCTGGATGAGACCGTCCATGCTGCCGGTCGTGTCGAGCACGAACACCAGATCCACGCGCGGTCGCGCGTTGGCGAGATCGACGCGCGGTCGCGTGGTGGCGGCCTGGGTGGTGACGGCCGGGGATGGATCCACCGGCGAAGTCGGCTGGTGATTGGCGGCGAAGGCGATGCCGGCGACGGTCAGCGCCGCGCAGGCGCAGGCGAACAGGGCTTGCTGCATGGGATGAGTCCTCGAGTGATGGTGTGAGTGAAGGGGTCACGGGGCGAGGCGCGCGAGCGCCTCGTCGGCGCCGCGCGCGGCGGCATCGAAGTCGGTGGCGGCGTCGCGCCCGGCACGCGCGCGGCGGCCTGGCAGCCACACGTGGGCGGCCTGCACGAGACCGGCGGTCCAGAGCGCGAGCGCGAGACTGCCGCTCGCGAGCCAGGCCCAGGCGCCGAGCGCGAGGGTCGCGGCGCCGAGCGCGAGATCCGCGAGCGCGGCCAGCGGACCGCGGGCGAAGAGCAGCG
>JBFWYG010000051.1:0-10292 GCA_050186725.1 Gammaproteobacteria bacterium
GCCGTTCACGCTCGGGTTGTTGCGCAGCCCGTTCATGGTGTTGATCTCGCGCTCGAGCTCCTTGATCAGCTCGCCCTTGATGTCGGTGCGCACCAGGAAGTCGCTGACCTCGAGGATGCGGGTCAGCGTGGTGCGTGCGTCCCACGGGCTCTCGCCGTCGATCGCGCAGTCGATGCCGCTGAACAGGTGTTCGAGGCGCAGGCAGTTGCGGATGCGTTCGTTGAGCGGCTGCTCGTAGACGACCGGTTCGTCGGCGTCCGGAAACAGGCTGGCCTGACGGGACTCGCGCGGTCCGCCGCTCACGGAACTGCCTTCATCGCGGGTGGGCCGCCGCCAGGGAAAGATACATTGCGTGCAGGTCGTCCACGCGGCCGGCGAGTGCGGCCGGATCGCCATCGTTCAGGATCACATCGTCGGCGATGCGCAGGCGTGCCTCGCGCGACGCCTGGGTGGCCATGATTGCGGTCACTTCCGCGTCTGTCAAATTATCGCGCGCCTTCACCCGCGCGAGCTGCAGGGCCTCCGGACAGTCGACCACCAGCACGCGATCAATGAGCGGATTCTTGCCGCCCTCGGCAAGCAGCGGAATGCCCAGCAGGCAGTAGGGCGATGTCACCGCGGCCACGTGCTCGCGCATACGCTGGCGGATCGCCGGATGGGTGATGGCCTCGAGCGCGCTGCGCTTGGCCGGGTCGGCGAACACGATGGCGCGCAGCCGCGCGCGATCGAGCCGGCCCTCGCCGTCCAGCACATCGGCGCCGAAGCTACGCACGATGGCGGCGAGTCCGTCGCTGCCTGGCAGTACCACTTCGCGCGCCACCTGGTCGGCGTCGATCACCGCGATGCCGTGGCGCCTGGCGAACACATCACACACGGTCGACTTGCCGGAACCGATGCCGCCGGTCACGCCGATGACATAGGCGCGGCTCACAGGCGCGTCCCCGCGAACAGGAAGCCGACGATGTCCTCGCGCCAGAACAGGCCAATGATGCCGGCGATGGCGAGATAGGGGCCGAAGGGCATGGGTTTGCCGCGCGCGGCACGCCCGGTGACGAGCAGTGCGACGCCGACCACCGCGCCGACACCCGCCGAGATCACCAGCAGCATGGGCAACACCTGCCAACCGAGCCAGGCGCCGAGCGCGCCCAGCAGCTTGAAGTCGCCATGGCCCATGCCCTCTTTACCGGTCAGAAGCTTGAATCCCCAGTACACGCACCACAGGAATCCGTAGCCGCCTATTGCACCGAGCACGGCGTCGTGCAGATCGGGACCGAACAGCTCGAAGAAGGACGCGCCGAGTCCCGCCCACAAGAGCGGCTGGTTGATCGCGTCCGGCAGAAGCTGGGTGTCGAAGTCGATGAGCGCGAGCGTCAGCAGGCTCCAACAGAGGCCGGCCGCGAGCAGCGCCTGGGCGAGCCACAGTGCGCTGTCGGCGGGCGCGCCATGGGAGAAATGCCAGGCCGCGAGTCCGCCGAGCAGTCCGCCAGCCGCCTCCACCAGCGGGTAACGCCGTGAGATGGGCGCGGCGCAGTGGCGACAGCGGCCGCGCAGCAGGAGCCAGCTCAAGAGAGGCAGGTTGTCGCCGGCCGCGACCATGGTGCCGCAGGCCGGGCAACGCGAGCGCGGCGTGACGAGATTGAAGGCCGGCGCGTCGGCGTCCGGGTTGGCCTGCTGCAGGAACTCGCAGCACTCGGCGCGCCACTTGCGTTCCAGCATGCGCGGCAGGCGATGGATGACGACGTTCAGGAAGCTGCCGACCATGAGACCGAGCACCGCGAGCGCGGTGATGCTGAGCGTCGGCTGCGTTGCGAGGACGTGAATGAACTGCATCGGCTCGAATCGGCGACTGCTGGGTGCCGGGCGCCGAGGGTCGCGCGTGAACGTGGCCCTCGGCGCGTGCGAGCCTGGGCTCGCGGCGCGGGTCTAGACCACCTGGCCCATCTTGAAGATCGGCAGGTACATGGCGATCACCAGGCCGCCGATGAGCACGCCGAGCACCGCCATGATGATCGGTTCCAGCAGGCTGGTGAGGGAGTCGACCGCGTCGTCCACTTCCTGTTCGTACCAGTCGGCGACCTTGGTCAGCATGGTGTCGAGCGAGCCCGATTCCTCGCCGATGGCCACCATCTGCACGACCATGTTGGGAAACACGCCGGCGTCGCGCATGGCGGACTGCATCTGGGTGCCGGTCGCGATCTCGTCGCGCATCTTCATCACCGCGTCGTAGTAGACGATGTTGCCGCAGGCGCCGGCCACCGAGGTCATCGCCTCGACCAGCGGCGTGCCGGCGGCGAACATGGTGGCGAGCGTGCGGGCGAAGCGCGCGATGGCGGACTTGTTCAGGATGTCGCCCAGGACCGGAATCTTGAGCAGCACGCGATCGACGAAGTGCGCGAACTTAATCGAGCGCTTCATGGCCTGCATGATCGCGATCACCGAACCCACCACCACGGCGACCACCACGTACCAGTAGGATTGGAACCACTTCGACATGTTGATGACGAACTGGGTCAGCGCCGGCAGGTCCGCGCCAAAGCCTGAGAACAGGTCCTGGAACTGCGGAATGACGAAGATCATCAGGATGCAGGTGATGACGAAGGCCACCACCACGACCGCGATGGGGTAGAACATCGCGCCCTTGATCTTCGACTTGAGCGCCTCGGTCTTCTCCATGTAGGTGGCGAGCTTGTGCAGGATGTCCTCGAGGATACCGGCGTGCTCACCGGCGACCACCAGGTTGATGTACAGCTCGTTGAAGTGCTGCGGGTACTTAGCCAGCGCCTCGTTCAGCGAGCCGCCGGCCTCGACATCGGACTTGATGCCGAGGATGAGCTGCTGCATGGCCTTGTTCTCATGGCCGCGACCGACGATTTCGAAGGACTGCACGAGCGGCACGCCGGAGGACATCATGGTCGCGAGCTGACGGCTGAACACCGTGATGTCCTTGGAGGTGATCTTGCCGCCACCGCCGCCGAGCAGCGGTTTACCCTTTTTCTTGACCTTGAGCGGGTTGACGCCCTGGCGGCGCAGCTGGGCCTTGATCAGGGCATCGTTCTGCCCGGACATCTCGCCCTTGACGCGCTTTCCGTTGCGATCGACGCCTTCCCAGACGAACAGCGTCGACTTGACCGCGGCTTCTGCCATGACTTACTCCACTGTCACTCGGTTGACTTCAGCCAGGCTGGTGACGCCGGCGCGGATCTTCGAGAGGCCCGACGTGCGGATGTCCCAGATACCCTCGGCCTTGGCCTGGTCGGCCAGCACCACCGCGTTCGCGCCCTCGATGATGAGGCGCTTCATGGCATCCGATATCGGCATCACCTGGTAGATGCCGGCGCGGCCCTTGTAGCCGCTCGGGCAGTCGGCGCCGCCGTTGCCGGGCCCGAATACCGTGATGCCCTGGTCCACCCATTCCTGCGGGAAACCCTCCTGCAGCAGCGCTTCGGGCGGCATGTCGATACGCACCTTGTACTCGGGGTGCAGCCGGCGACACAGGCGCTGGCCGGTGATCAGGTTGATGGTGGTCGCGACCGCGAAGGCCTGGATGCCCATGTCCTGCAGGCGGGTCAAGGTCTGCGGACCATCGTTGGTGTGCAGGGTGGACATCACCATGTGGCCGGTCTGCGCGGCCTTGACCGCGATTGAGCCGGTCTCGTAGTCGCGAATCTCGCCGACCAGGATGATGTCCGGGTCCTGGCGCAGAAAGGCCTTCAGCGCCTTGGGGAAGGTCATGCCGGTGCGCTCGTCGACCTGCACCTGGTTCACGCCCGGCAGGTTGATTTCCACCGGGTCTTCGGCGGTCGAGATGTTGACGTCTTCCTGGTTCAGGATGTTGATGCCGGTGTAGAGCGACACCGTCTTGCCCGAGCCGGTGGGGCCGGTGACCAGGAACATGCCGTAGGGCTTGGCCAGGTTCTTCAGGAACAGCTTCTTCTGGAATTCTTCGTAGCCGAGCTGGTCGATCTGGAGTTTCGCGGCGTCGGAATCGAGGATACGCAGCACCGCCTTCTCGCCGAACAGGGTGGGGCAGGTGCTGACACGGAAATCGATCGCCTTGGTCTTGGACAGCTTGAGCTTGATGCGACCGTCCTGCGGCACGCGGCGCTCCGACACGTCGAGGCGCGACATGACCTTGATGCGCGCGGCTATCTTGCCGGCCAGCGCGAGCGGCGGGCGCGACACTTCCTGCAGCACGCCGTCGATGCGGAAGCGCACGCGGTAGATCTTCTCGTAGGGTTCGAAGTGCAGGTCCGAGGCGCCGCGCTTGATGGCGTCCAGCAGGCACTTGTTGACGAAGCGCACCACCGGCGCGTCGTCGATCTCGGCGTCGTTGCCGACGTCGGGCGTTTCCTGGCCGACCTCGACGTCGTCGAAGTCCTCGAGATCGGAGTCCTCCATCGCGGCGAGTCCGCCGTCGGAGGCTTCCATCGCCTTGTCGATGACCTTGGTGAGCTTGTCCCACTCGACCACCACCGCCTCGGTGGTGCCGCCGCCGATGTTGAACTTGACCTCGTCCAGCGCCTGCAGGTTGGTCGGGTCGGCGACGCCGATGAACACCCGCGCGCCGCGCTTGTACAGCGGCAGCGCCGAATGGCGGGTGATGAGATCGCGGCTGACGAGCTTGATGACGTCGGGATCGATCTCAAGCGCGTCGATGTCGACCATCGGCACGCCGAACTCGCCCGAGGCCGCATGCGCGATGGCGCGCGCGTTGACGATGCCATTCTCGACCAGGAACTTGACGAAGGGGGTGCGCTTGCCGAGCGCGTCCTGGAAGGCCTGGGTCGCGACGTCTTCGGCGAGCAGTCCATCGGCCACCAATCTGCGCGCCAGGCCGCTCAAGGGCACACGGTTGCTCGATACCGCCATGGGTCAGCTCACGAGGTCAGTTGATTCCACACAAAATGCTAGATTAGTGGCTGCTAAATAGCCACACCCGCGAATGATTTTGCCAAACAGGCACGCCCCCGAAGGGGCGTGACCGAAGGCCTTCGGCGAGACGTGAATCAGGCCGCGGCGGCGCGCTTCTGGCCGAGATTCAAGCCGTGCTCGCCGGCATCCACCACCACGGTATCGCCCGGCTGGTAGCGACCCTTGAGCAGGGCCTCGGCGAGCGGCGTCTCGAGCAGGCTCTGGATCGCCCGCTTGAGCGGCCGGGCGCCGTAGACCGGGTCGAAGCCGGCCTCGCCGAGGCGATCCAGCGCCGCGGTCGAGACCTCGAGCCCGAGGTCCTGCTGGGCGAGCCGGGCCTTGAGCCCCGCCACCTGCACCTCGGCGATGGCGCGGATCTGCGCCTTCTCGAGCGCGTGGAACACCACCACCTCGTCGATGCGGTTGATGAACTCCGGGCGGAAGTGGCCGGCCACCACCTGCATCACCGAGGCCTTCATGCGCTCGTAGTCGGCGCTGCCAGTGAGGGTCTGGATCACGTCGGACCCCAGGTTCGAGGTCATGACGATGACCGTGTTGCGGAAATCCACCGTGCGGCCGTGGCCGTCGGTCAGCCGCCCGTCGTCCAGTACCTGGAGCAGGATGTTGAACACCTCCGGGTGGGCCTTCTCGACCTCGTCCAGCAGCACCACCGAGTAGGGTTTGCGCCGCACGGTCTCGGTCAGGTAGCCGCCTTCCTCGTAGCCCACGTAGCCGGGGGGCGCGCCGATGAGCCGCGCCACCGAGTGCTTCTCCATGAATTCCGACATGTCGATGCGCACCAGCGCCTGCTCGGTGTCGAACAGGAAGTTCGCCAGCGACTTGCAGAGCTCCGTCTTGCCGACGCCGGTCGGGCCCAGGAACAGGAAGGAGCCGTTCGGCCGGTTCGGGTCCGAGAGCCCGGCGCGCGAGCGCCGGATGGCGTTCGCCACCGCGCTCACCGCCTCGTCCTGGCCGATGACCCGCGCGTGCAGGGCCTCCTCCATACGCAGGAGCTTGTCGCGCTCGCCCTCCAGCATCTTCGACACCGGGATGCCGGTCCACTTGGAGACCACTTCCGCCACTTCTTCCTCGGTTACGCGGTTGCGCAGCAGCTGGTTCGGCTTGTCTTCGCGGTTCGACGCCTGCGCGAACTGCTTCTCCAGCGCCGGGATGACGCCGTACTGCAGCTCCGACATGCGGTTCAGGTCGCCCGCGCGGCGCGCGGCCTCGAAGTCGGTGCGCGCCCGCTCGAGCTCCGCCTGCACCTGGTGGGCGCCGGACAGCGCCGCCTTCTCGGCCTTCCAGATCTCCTCCAGGTCGGCGTATTCCTTCTCGACTTCCGCGAGCTGGTGCTCGAGATCGGCGAGCCGGCGCTTGGAGGCCTCGTCCTTCTCCTTGCGCAACGCCTCGCGCTCCATCTTGAGCTGGATGGCGCGGCGGTCGAGACGGTCCATGGACTCGGGCTTGGAGTCGATTTCGATGCTGATGCGGCTGGCGGCTTCGTCGATGAGATCGATGGCCTTGTCCGGCAGCTGGCGATCGGTGATGTAGCGGCTGGAGAGCTGCGCGGCGGCGACGATCGCCGGGTCGGTGATCTCGACCCCGTGGTGCACGGCGTAGCGCTCCTTCAGCCCGCGCAGGATGGCAACCGTGTCCTCGATGCTCGGCTCGTCGACCAGCACTTTCTGGAAGCGCCGTTCGAGCGCGGCGTCCTTCTCCACGTACTGGCGGTACTCATCCAGCGTGGTCGCGCCTATGCAGTGCAGTTCGCCGCGCGCGAGCGCCGGTTTCAGCATGTTGCCGGCGTCCATCGAGCCTTCGGCCTTGCCGGCGCCGACCATGGTGTGCAGCTCGTCGACGAACAGGATCACCTGGCCGCCCTGCTTGCCGAGGTCGTTCAGCACGCCCTTCAGGCGCTCCTCGAACTCGCCGCGGAACTTGGCGCCGGCGATCAGCGCGCCCATGTCGAGCGCGAGCACGCGCTTGCGCTTGAGACCTTCCGGCACCTCGCCATTGATGATGCGCTGGGCGAGGCCCTCGACGATGGCGGTCTTGCCGACGCCGGGTTCGCCTATCAGCACGGGATTGTTCTTGGTGCGCCGCTGCAGGACCTGGATGGTGCGACGAATCTCCTCGTCGCGGCCGATCACCGGGTCGAGCTTGCCTTCCTCGGCGCGCTTGGTGAGGTCGACGGTGTACTTGTCCAGCGCCTGGCGCTGTTCCTCGGCATTGGCGTCAGCCACGGATTCTCCTCCCCGCAGGGCGTCGATGGCGTCGTTGATCCTGCGCGGGTCGGCGCCCTGCTCCTTGAGCAGGCGTCCGGCCTCGCCGCTGTCCTCGAGCGCGGCGAGCAGGAACAGCTCGCTCGCGATGTAGGCGTCCTTGCGCTGCTGGGCGAGCTTGTCGGTGAGGTTCAAGAGGCGCATGAGCCCGTTGGAGGGATGCACCTCGCCCGCCGCGCCGCCGCTCACCTTGGGCAGACGCTCGAGCGAGCGCGCGAGCGCGGCTCGCACCCGGCCGACGTTCACGCCGGTGTTGCTGAGCAGCTGGGTCACCACGCTGCCCTCCTGCTCGAGCAGCGCGGACAGCAGGTGCGTGGGCTCGATGAACTGGTTGTCGGCGCCGAGCGCGATGCTCTGGGCCTCGGCCAGCGCCTGCTGGAACTTGGTGGTCATTTTGTCGGCACGCATGCTGCGTTTCCTCGAATAAGCGGACAGTTGACGAGGAAATGGGGCCGCGGTCCGTCAAATCAAGCGCGCGCCTCGATCCAGACCAGCGCCGCCATGCGCCCGGTCTCGCCGTCCCGTCGAAAGGAGAAGAAGTGCTCACCATCGTCGTGCACGCAGCGCGCGGCGTGGCTGATCGCGGTCACACCCGCGGCGCGCAGCTGCGTGGTGGCGATGGCGGCGAGATCCAGGTGCCAGCCAGAGTCGTCCTGGTGAAACGCGCGCGCATGCGCCTCATCCAGCGCGAGGAAGCGCGCGCGCAGCTCCGCGCCCACCACGTAGGCGCGCGGTCCGATGGCGGGACCGAGCCAGGCGACGAGTTCGGCGGGCGGCGCGTCGAAGGCCGCCACCGCGCGCGGCACGATGCCGGCCGCGAGCCCGCGCCAGCCGCCATGCACGGCCGCGACCTGGCGTCCGGCGCGATCGCAGAGCAGCACGGGCAGGCAGTCGGCCACCATCACGACGGCCACCACCCCGGCGCGCGCGGTGAAGGCCGCGTCGCCGCGGCGGCCAGGCGCCGGACCGTCGAGCGCGATGACCTCGTCGCCGTGGACCTGGTCCAGCCACCAGGGCTCGCTTGGCAGCGCCAGCGCGCGCGTGAGCGCGGCACGGTTGGCGGCGACCGCCTCGGGTGCGTCGCCGACGTGGCTGCCGAGGTTCAGGCTCGCGTAGGCGCCTGCGCTCACGCCGCCCTGGCGGGTGGTGAACGCGGCGCGAACCTGCGGCGGCGCCGGCCAGTCGGGCGTCAGAACGACCGGCGTCGCGCTCACGGCGGCGGCGCCTCGTGGGCATCGCGATCCGCCGCGAGCGCCGCGACCAGGGCGAGGAAGTCGGCCGGTGGTGGCGCCTCGAAGGCCAGCGGCTCACCATCCAGCGGGTGGTCGAGTTCGAGCTGCCAGGCGTGCAGCGCCTGGCGGCCGAAGTCCTTGAGCGCCGCGCGCAGCGCCTCGTCGGCCTGTGGCGGCAGGTGCGGGCGGGCGCCGTAACGGCTGTCCCCCACCAGCGGATGGCCGCGCCAGGCGAGGTGCACGCGGATCTGGTGGGTGCGCCCCGTCTCAAGTTCGACCTCCAGCAGGCAGTGGGCGCGAAAGCGCTCGGCCACGCGGAAATGGGTGACCGCCTCGCGGCCCCCGTCCATGACCCGCATGCGCGTGCGCTGCACCGGGTCGCGGCCGATGGGCATGTCCACCGTGCCGCCCGCGACCAAGAGGCCGTTCACCACCGCCAGGTAGTGGCGGTGGATGCGGCGACGGGCCAGCGCGCGCACCAGGCGCTGGAAGGCGGCGGGCGTGCGGGCGGCGATGAGCAGGCCCGAGGTGTCCTTGTCGATGCGGTGCACGAGGCCCGCGCGGGGCAGGGCGGCAAGCTCGGGGAAGCGCGCCAGAAGGCCGTTGACCAAGGTCCGATCGGGGTTGCCGGCACCGGGATGCACCACCAGGCCGGCCGGCTTGTCGATGACGACGAGCGCCGGGTCGGCATGCACCACGGTGAAGTCGATGACCTGCGGCGCCAGTTCACCCGCTGCCGCCAGGGTGGCGGTGAGTTCCACCCGGTCGCCGGCGGCGACCCGCGTGCGTGGGCGCGTCGGCGCGCCGTTCAGGCGCACCTGGCCCGCGTCTATCCAGTCCTTCAGCATGCTGCGCGAGTACTGCTCGAGCACCTGGGCCAGGGCCTGGTCGAGCCTGAGTCCTTCGACTTCCGGCGGCAGCACCAGGGCGTGCTGTTCGGTGCGCAGCGTGCTCACGCGCCCGCGCCGCGCGCGACGCGCGTTGCCAGGCTGAAAATGACCCCACTACAATAGCCGTTCACTGCCGCCGCCCATCGCCACCCACCCGCGGATTCTACGTTAGATGATGTTCAAGCTCAGCCGGCCGCTCACGCGTGCGCTTTTCGTGTGCCTGGTCGCTCTCGTTACCGGCTGCGGCCTGTTGCCGAGCGAAACCGACAAGGATCGCGAAATGGCCCGCTGGCCGGAGGATCGCCTCTACCAGGCGGCCAAGGATCGCCTCGACCAGGGTTCCTGCAGCGGCGCCATCGAGTACTACGAGAAGCTGCAGAACCGTTATCCCTTCGGCGTCTACACCCAGCAGGCCCAGCTCGAACTCGCCTACTGCTACTACAAGACCGACGAGCCGGGCTCGGCCATCTCGACCATCGATCGCTTCATCAAGCTCTACCCGTCCCACCCGCACATGCCCTACGCCTACTACCTGCGCGGGCTGGTGAACTTCGGTGCCGGCCAGGGCCTGGCGGAGCGTTACGTGAAGAAGGATCCCTCGCAGCGCGATCCGGGCGCGGCGCTCAAGTCCTTCAACGATTTCTCCGAGGTCATCAAGCGCTTCCCCGACAGCAAGTACGTCGAGGACGCGCAGCTGCGCATGCGTCACCTGCGCAACCTGCTCGCGCAGCACGAGGTCAACGTGGCGAACTACTACATGCGCCGCGGCGCCTTCGTGGCCGCCGCCAATCGCGCGCGCTACGTGGTCGAGAACTACCAGCAGACGCCCGCCATGCCGGAAGCCCTGGTGCTGATGGCGAAGTCCTACAAGGTGTTGGAACTCGACGAACTGTCGAACGACGCGCTGCGGGTGCTGGAGATGAATTTCCCCAACTACCCCGGCATCGAAGAGGTCAAGGCGACCCGGGTGCATTGAG
>JBFWYG010000051.1:10392-21441 GCA_050186725.1 Gammaproteobacteria bacterium
GGCTCTTCCTGCTCGCTGTATCTCGAGGTGATCGGGAAACGCCGGTCGCGGCCGAAGGCGCGCGCGCCGATGCGCACGCCCGGCGCCGCCTGGCGACGCTTGTACTCGTTGCGATCGACCATCTGCGCAACGCGCTTCACGGTGGCGAGATCGAAGCCCTGGGCGGCCACCTGGTGCGGCGTCAGATCCTGTTCCACGTAGCCTTCGAGTATCGGATCGAGCACCTCGTAGGGCGGCAGTGAATCCGAGTCCTTCTGATCGGGGCGCAGCTCCGCGCTCGGTTCGCGCACGATGACCCGCTCGGGGATGACCGGCGACTGTGCGTTCCGCCAGCGCGCCAGGCGATAGACCAGCAGCTTCGGAATGTCCTTCAGCGGCGCGAAGCCGCCGGCCATGTCGCCGTAGAGCGTGGCATAGCCGACCGCCATCTCGCTCTTGTTGCCGGTGGTCAGCACCATGCGTCCCGTGGCGTTCGAGATCGCCATCAGGATTACGCCGCGGCTGCGCGCCTGCACGTTCTCGGCGGTGACCCCCGCCTCCTTGCCGCCGAGCACCGGCGCGAGCGCGGCGCCGAAGGCGCTGACCGGCCCTTCTATCGGCACCACATGACAGTCGCAGCCCTGGTTGCGTGCCTGTTCCAGCGCGTCGTCGATGCTCATCTGCGCGGTGTAGCGCGACGGCATGGACACCGCCATGACCTTGTCCGCGCCGAGCGCGTCGACCGCGAGCGCGAGCGTCAGCGCCGAATCGATGCCGCCCGAGAGCCCGAGCACCGCGCCCGGAAAGCGGTTCTTGTGGATGTAGTCGCGTATGCCGACGACGAGTGCGGCATAGACCTCGGCTTCGTCGCTGTCCGGCAGCGCGGCGCGGGGGCCGTCGAGCACGATGCCGCCGTTCGCGCGCCGCAGGTCGAGCATCAGCAGCTCGGGCGCGAAGGCCGGCGCCTGCGCGGCCAGCGCGGCGTCCGCGTTCAGCGCGAAGGAGCCACCGTCGAACACCAGCTCGTCCTGGCCGCCGACGGTGTTGACGTAGGCCACCGGCACGCCGCCCGCCGCGACCGCGGCGCGCACCGCCGCGAGACGCTCCGGCGCCTTGCGCAGGTGATAGGGCGAGGCGTTGATGTTCAGGATGAGTTCCGCGCCGGCCGCGCGCGCCTGGGCCGCGGTGGCCGGTGTCCAGATGTCCTCGCAGATCGAAAGGCCGACCCGCACGCCGCGGATGTCCAGCACGGTGGCCGCGTCGCCGGCGGTGAACCAGCGCTTCTCGTCGAACACGGCGTAGTTCGGCAGCGCCTGCTTGCGGTAGTTGGCGAGCCGCGCGCCGTCGCGCACCACGAGGCAGCTGTTGTACAGCCGCGCGCCGTCCGGTTCGGGATAGCCGAACACCAGGTGGATGTCGCGCACCTCGCGCGTGATGCGCGCGATGGCCGCGGCGACCCGCGCATGCAGGCCGGGACGGAACAGGAGATCTTCGGGCGGGTAGCCGGTGATGGCGAGTTCCGGCATCACCACCACGTCGGCGCCGACGTCGCGCGCGCGGGCCGCGAGATCGATGATGGCTGCGGCGTTGCCGGTGATGTCGCCGACGCAGAAGTCGGCCTGGGCGAGCGCGAGTTTGAGCGCGGAGGTCATGGGGCGTCCGCCCGCCGGGTGAGCCTCACCCGGCGGGCGCTGGCACTCAGGCGCCGAGCGCCTTGGCCATGGCCGGGCCCATCTCGGCCGGCGACCGCACGATGTGCACGCCGGCGGCTTCGAGCGCGCGGAACTTGTCGTCCGCCGTGCCCTTGCCGCCCGAGATGATCGCGCCCGCGTGGCCCATGCGCTTGCCGGGCGGCGCGGTCACGCCGGCGATGTAGCCGACCACCGGCTTGGTGACGTGCTGGCCGATGAAGGCCGCCGCGTCTTCCTCCGCCGAGCCGCCGATCTCGCCGACCATGATGATGCCCTCGGTCTTGGGATCTTCCTGGAACAGGCGCAGGCAGTCGATGAAGTTCATGCCGTGGATCGGATCGCCGCCGATGCCGACGCAGGTGGTCTGGCCGAGTCCGGCGCGGGTGGTCTGATGCACGGCCTCGTAGGTCAGCGTGCCGGAGCGCGATACGATGCCGATGCGGCCTGGCTTGTGGATCGAGCCCGGCATGATGCCGATCTTGCACTCGCCGGGCGTGATGATGCCCGGGCAGTTGGGACCGATGAGACGCACGTCCGGGCGGCCGGCGAGGCTCGCCTTGACGCGCAGCATGTCGAGCACCGGAATGCCCTCGGTGATGCAGGCGATGACCTTGATGCCGGCATCGGCCGCCTCGACGATGGCGTCGGCGGCGAAGGGCGGCGGCACGAAGATCATGCTGGCGTCCGCGCCGGTCGCGGCCACCGCGTCGGCCACGGTGTCGAAGATCGGGCGGTCGAGATGCTTGGCGCCGCCGCGGCCGGGGCTGGTGCCGCCGACTATCTGCGTGCCATAGGCGATCGCCTGCTCGGCGTGGAAGGTGCCCTGCTTGCCGGTGAAACCCTGCACCAGCACGCGGGTCGCGCGATTGACCAGAATCGACATCAGTGCTTTCCTCCGACCGCCGCCACCGCCTTCTTCGCGGCATCGGCGAGATCCTCCGCGCTCGTGATCGCGAGCCCGCTCTTGGCGAGCATCTCCTTGCCTTCGTTGACGTTGGTGCCTTCCAGGCGCACCACCACCGGCACGTTGACGCCGACTTCCTTGACCGCGGTGATGATGCCTTCGGCGATCAGATCACAGCGCACGATGCCGCCGAAGATGTTGACCAGGATGGCCTTCACGTTCGGATCGGAGACGATGATCTTGAACGCCTCGGCGACGCGCGCCGCGGTGGTGCCGCCGCCGACGTCGAGGAAGTTGGCCGGCGCGCCGCCGGACAGCTTGATGATGTCCATGGTCGCCATGGCGAGGCCGGCGCCGTTCACCATGCAGGCGATGTTGCCGTCGAGCGTGACGTAGTTGAGATCGAATTCCTTCGCGCGGCGTTCCTTCTCGTCTTCCTGGTCGGGATCGCGCCAGGCGGCGATCTCCTGGCGGTAGAGCGCGTTGTCGTCGACGTTGACCTTGCCGTCCAGCGCGCACAGCGAGCCGTCGGTGAGGATCGCGAGGGGGTTGATCTCCACCAGGCTGAGATCGCGTTCGGTGAAGAGCCGATAGAGGCCGTGCAGGATGATCTGCAGCTGGCCGCGCTGCTTGGCGTCGAGTTCCAGTGCGAAGCCCATCTGGCGGCACTGGTAGTCCATCAATCCCAGCACCGGGTCGACGGTGAAGGAGATGATCTTCTCCGGCGTGGTGGCCGCCACTTCCTCGATGTCCATGCCGCCGGCGCGCGAGGCCATGAAGGCGATGCGGCGGCTGGCGCGGTCGACCAGCGCGGACAGGTAGAGCTCGTGGGCGATGTCGGCCGCCTGGGCGATGAGCACGCAGCCCACCGGCTGGCCGTCCGGGCCGGACTGCTTGGTCACCAGGCGGGTACCGATCAGGCGCGCGGCGGTTGCTTCCAGTTCCGCGAGGTCGCGGGTGAACTTCACGCCGCCGGCCTTGCCGCGGCCGCCCGCGTGGACCTGGGCCTTCACCAGCCAGGCGTCGCCACCGAGCGCGCGCGCCTGGGCCACCGCCTCCTGCGCGCTGGTCGCCACTTCGCCGCCCTGCACCGGAATGCCGTAGTCGGCAAACAGGCGTTTGGCCTGATACTCATGCAGATTCATCGTTCCCCCTGGAATGTCGACTTGCATCGCCGTCTGAACGCGCAAGCTTAACACCAACCCGCCTTGAGTCGGGCGGATCAAAAGGTGAACATACGGGCGCGATTGTGCGGCGAAAGCGAGGTTCGAGTATGGCGCGTGGCGCGCCCCTTGTCATGACGGCGGAACGGCCAACGCGGCCCGCCGCGGAGACCTGAAGTCGATGCTCGCGCGCCTCGTCCTTCTGATTCTCGTCATCATCGCCGTCAGCGTGGTGTGGCGGCGACTGCGCGCCATGCGCCGCCGCGCGCCGCCGCCGCGCACCGTCGACGCGCGCGCGGTGCGTTGCGCCCACTGCCAGGTCTATCTGCCCAGCCAGGACGCGGTGCTGCGGGATGGCGAGGTGTTCTGCTCGGCAGAGCATGCCGCGCGCGGGCGACGCGCCTCGTGAGCGCGGTGATGAACCGCGCATTGGAGGTGCGCGAGCGCGTCCAGCTCAACAACTGGACGGCGCTGCGCTATTTCAACTGGTACCGCGTGGTGATCGCGGGCCTGTTCTCTACACTCGGCCTGTCCGGCAAGCTGCCGCCCGAACTTTCCGACGTCGACGCGCGCCTGTTCGTCGGCACCTCCCTCGGGCTGCTGGTGTTCGCGGTCGGCGCGCTGATCACCGCCGAGCAGCGCGCGCTCACCTACCGCGTGCAGGTCTATGCCGGCGTGCTGGGCGACGTGCTGGCGACCACGCTCCTGATGCATGCCGCGGGCGGCGTGACCAGCGGCATCGGCATGCTGCTGGTCGTGTCGGTGACCGGCGCGTGCCTCTTGGCCTCGGGCCGCGCGGCGGTGTTCTTCGCCGCGCTCGCCAGCATGGCGATGCTGGGCGAGACCATCTACGGCACGCTCTACCAGGATTACGCCCACGCCAACTACACCCAGGCCGGCCTGCTCGGCGCGGCCTGCTTCGGCACTGCCGTGCTGGCCTCGGCGCTGGCCGAACGCGCGCGGCGCGGCGAGGCGCTGGCGGCGGCGCGGGCGGTGGACATCGAGCACCTGTCGCGTCTGAACGAGCACATCGTCAGGCGCATGCGCGCCGGCATCATGGTGCTGAATCATGATGGTGGGGTGGTGCTGGCCAACGATGCCGCGGCCGAACTGCTCGGCCGTCCGAGCGGCAGCCTGCGCGGCGCGCTGGGCAGCCTGTCGGCGCCGCTGGAGGAGGCCCATCGCCAGTGGCTGCGCACCGGCGAGAACCCGGCTGCCAGCATCATCGGCCACGGCAGCATCAACGCGCTCGTGTCCTTCACTGAACTCGGCTCGCCGGAGGGCGAGCAACCCGGCACGCTGGTGTTTCTCGAGGACGCGGCCGAGACCCGCCAGCGCGCCCAGCAGTTGAAGCTGGCCTCGCTCGGCCGCCTGACCGCGAGCATCGCCCACGAGATTCGCAATCCGCTGGGCGCGATCAGCCACGCCGCGCAGCTTCTGAGCGAGTCGCCCGACCTGGTGGCCGAGGACCGGCGTCTGACCGACATCGTCCTGCAGCAGTCCGGACGGGTGAACGCCATCGTCGAGAACGTCATGACCATCGGCCGGCGGCGCGACGTGGTCTCCGAGAGCTTCGCGCTGGCGCCGTGGCTCGCGACCTTTGCCCAGGAGCTCGCCGAGCGTTTCACGCTGGACGCGCGCGACCTGGTGCTCGAAGGGCTCGATGCGGACATCACCGTGCGCATGGACAAGAGCCAGCTCCACCAGGTGCTGTGGAACCTCGCGGAGAACGGCCTGCGCTATGCCCAGGCCCAACCGCGCCTGCGCTTCAGCGCCGGGGTGAACGACGCCAACGGGCGGCCCTATCTCGAAGTGCGCGATTCCGGGCCGGGGCTGGACGATGCCATCGCCGATCGCTTGTTCGAGCCCTTCTCCACCACCGAGAGCAGCGGCACGGGGCTCGGTCTGTACATCGCGCGCGAACTGTGCGAGTCGAACCAGGCGGCGCTGCAGCTGGTCGAGCGGCGCGCCGGCTGCTGCTTCCGCATCGTCTTCGCCCACCCTGGGCGTCAGCAGCGGGTGGCCGGCGTATGAGCGAGCGCCGCGCGCTGATCGTCGACGACGAACCGGACATCCGCGAGCTGCTCGGCATCACGCTGGCGCGCATGGGCGTGCAGGCGAGCCCGGCGGCGACCATCGGCGAGGCGCTGGCGCTGCTCAAGCAGGAGAGCTTCGATATCTGCCTGACCGACATGCGCCTGCCGGACGGCAATGGTCTCGACCTGGTCGCCGAGATCGCGCGCCGTCACGCGCGCATGCCGGTGGCGGTGATCACCGCCCACGGCAACATGGAATCGGCCATCACCGCGCTGAAGTCCGGGGCCTTCGACTTCGTCACCAAGCCGGTGGACCTGAAGGACCTGCGCAATCTCATCACCCAGGCGCTGCGGCTGCGCGGCTCGCCGCAGCCGGAGTCGCGCGCGCTGATCGGTCGCTCGGAGGCCATCGAGCGGCTGCGCGGCACGGTCGCCAAGCTCGCGCGCAGCCAGGCGCCGGTCTACATCAGCGGCGAGTCGGGCGTGGGCAAGGAGCTGGTGGCGCGGCTCATCCATGAACAAGGTGCGCGGGCGCAGGCGGCGTTCGTGCCGGTCAACTGCGGCGCGATTCCGGGCGAGCTGATGGAGTCCGAGCTATTCGGCCATCGCAAGGGCAGCTTCACCGGCGCGGTGGCGGACAAGCCGGGCCTGTTCCAGGCCGCCGACGGTGGCACGCTGTTCTTGGACGAGGTTGCGGAATTGCCGCTGCACATGCAGGTCAAGCTGCTGCGCGCGATCCAGGAGAAACGCGTGCGCCCGATAGGCGCCGAGGGCGAGGTGGCCGTCGACTGTCGCATCCTGACCGCGACCCACAAGAAGCTTGCGGCCCTGGTCGAGGCCGGCAGCTTTCGCCAGGACCTCTATTACCGCATCAACGTCATCGAGCTCGCGGTGCCGCCGCTGCGCGAACGGCAGGACGACATTCCGCTCCTGGTCGCGCATTTCCTCGCACAGAAGAGCGCGGAGTTCGGCGTGCCCAGCCCGCGCCTGACCGACGAGGCGCTGGCCGCGCTCGCGGACTACGAGTTTCCCGGCAACGTGCGCGAGCTGGAGAACATCCTCGAACGCGCGCTGACGCTCTGCGAGCAGGACGAGATCCGGGTCGCCGATCTGCGCCTGCCCACCGCCGACGGCGGACCTGGCGCGGCGCCGGCGGGCGATGAAGGCGGCGGCGAACTGCAGCACTACCTGGACGACGTCGAACGCAGCCGCATCCTCGCCGCGCTCGAACAGACCCGCTGGAACAAGACCCGCGCCGCCAAGCTGCTCGGCATCAGCTTCCGCGCGTTGCGCTATCGCCTGCAGAAACTCGGCATCGAAAGCTGACCGCGACTGACGCTCTACGTCACATTGTGACGTCGGTTGCCAGGCCGCTCGAGGCACTGCGCCTGCTCTTTTGGGTAGGTTGGCGGTGGCGAACGCGCTTAACTTGCTGATCTTTCGGGTGACGGGCAGCGCCTAGGCATGCTGGCACGGAAGCTGCTCTGACTGCCGTCACGAGCGGCCGCCCAGCGACCGCATCTCGCGGCAACGACGCTACGGGTCTCAAGCCCCATCGCCTGCGGCCGCTGACTGACAGACAACGACTCATGGAAACTCGAGGAGAGACGACCAAATGAAGATGCAGAAGCAGCAGGGCTTTACCCTTATCGAACTCATGATCGTGGTGGCGATCATCGGCATCCTGGCCGCGGTGGCCATCCCGGCCTACCAAGACTACACCGTGCGCGCCAAGGTGACGGAAGGTCTGTCGCTGGCCAGCGCCGGCAAGACCGCGGTGTCCGAGTACTTCTCGGCCAACGGCGACGTGCCCGCGGACAACACCGCGGCCGGCATGGCGGCTCCGGACGAAATCTCCGGCAACGCAGTCAAGAGCGTGACCGTGACCAACGGTGTCATCGTGGTCGCCTTCTCCGGCAACCCGATCACCGACAAGGAACTGCAGCTGACCCCCACCACCACCGGTGGCAAGGTGGTCTGGAAGTGCGAGCCGCCGGCCTCCACCGGTCTGGAAGGCAAGTACCTGCCCTCGTCCTGCCGTCCCTGATAGTCGTCTGACCTGACGACCGAACACGCCGCGCTAGTCGCGGCGTGTTCTTTTTGAGCGGGTGGAAGCCGCGGCCATGAGCTCGGTCGAGCAAGGCAAGCCTCTCGCGTTCACGCTCCTGGCGCTGGCGGCCCTCGCCGTGCTGGTCTACCTGCCCGGCCTGCCGGGCGATTTCGCCTTCGACGACTACCACGCCATCGTCGACAACCCCGCGCTGGACCTGCCGCGCCTGGACCTCGACGCACTGCTCGACGCCGCGTTCTCCGCCCAGTACACCGGCCCACTGTCGCGCCCGCTGGCGATGCTGAGCTTCGCCGCCAACCGCGGCCTGGTCGGTCCCGACGCGCTCTCGTTCAAGCTGGTCAACATCGCCTTGCATGGCCTGAACGCCGTGCTGGTCTACCTGGTACTCGCGCGCCTCGTGCCGGCACTCGCGCCGCGCGCGCCGGCCGGCCTGCCGCTCGCGCTGGCCGCGCTGTGGGCCGCCCATCCGCTCAACCTGACCGCCGTGCTGTACGTCGTGCAACGCATGACGTCACTGTCAGCGACCTGCGTGCTGCTGGCGCTGTGGCTCTATCTCGTCGCGCGACAGCGCCAGTGCGCAGGTCAGGCGCCGCCGCGGGGCTGGTGGCTGGCGGTCGCGGCGGCCGGCACGGCAGCGGTACTCGTGAAGGAAACGGCGCTGTGTCTCCCGGCCTGGCTCCTGCTGCTGGAAATCTTCGTGCTGCGCACGCCCGCGCGCGCCTGGCCGATACGCGGATGGCTGTGGCTCGGCGCTTTCGTGGTCGTGGCGCTGGCGGCGCAGGCGCCGGCCGTGGTCGCCTACGTGCTGCGCGGCTTCGCCGGTCGCGAGTTCGACGTGGTGGAGCGGCTGTGGACCGAGACGCGGGTGCTGTGGCATTACCTGGGCATGATCCTGGCGCCATTGCCCGGTTCGCTCGCGCTGTTCCACGACGACTTCCCTGTTTCCCGCGGTCCGCTCGCGCCGCCGACCACGCTGCTCGCGGCAGCGGGTCTGATCGCCATCACCGTCGGGGTGCTCGCCCCCGGCGCGCGTCGGGCACGGCCCTGGCTCGCATTCGGCTGGCTGTGGTTCCTGTGTGGCCACGCGCTCGAGGCCAGCGTGTTCCCCTTGGAACCGCTCTATGAACACCGCAACTACCTGCCCATGCTCGGGCCGCTGCTGCTGCTCGGCGTCCCGCTCGCCAGCGCGCTCGACAAGCCGGGCATGGCGCGCGTGGTCGCCGCCGTACTGGTGGCGCTGGCCGCCGCGCTGACCCTGCAGCGCGCGGCGCTGTGGCGCTCGCCGCCGCGCCAGCTGGCCTACGAACTCGAGCACCACCAGGATTCCCCACGCCTGTGGTACGAGTCCGCTCGCCTGGCGCTCGCCGACGCCGACGGCGATCCGGCGCGGCAGCGCGCCGCGCTTGCCGCGCTGGCGCGCGCGGCAGATCTCGCGCCCCATCCCGCGCTGCCGCTCGCGTCGCTGCTCAAGCTGGCGATCGAGCGGGGCGATGCGCGGGCAGAGCAGCGTCTCCTCCCGCGCATAGCCGGCCATGCGCACGAACACCTCGGCACCGAGGTGTTTCGCGACCTGGTGCTGTGCCAGGGGTACCGCGGCTGCCGCGTGGACGCCGAAGCGACGCAGCGGGTGCTGCGCGCGCTGCTGGCGCGGCCGGGGTTGAGCGCCAGGGGGCGCGCCCGCCTCCTCGAGTGGCTGTCGGTGTGGTACGCGCGCGTGCTGGGCGATCCCACGGCAGCGGTCGCGATCATGGCCGACCTGGCCGCCGAGTCGCCGGACGATCTCGCGCTCGCCACGCGCCTGGCCGAACTGCAGGCGGCGGCCGGGCGGCACGCCGCGGCGCGCGCCACCGCCACGGCGGCGCTCTCGCGTCTCGACTGGACCAGTGTCTTCACCGCGCGCGCGCTGCGCGCGCGTCTGCGGGCAGTGGTCCGCGCCAACCACGAGGGGCCTTGAGGTGAGCCGCGCTCGCGTGTCCTGGCTGCTGGCCTGGACCGGCCTCCTGGCGCTGACCACCTGGCTCTACCTGCCGGCGCTGTCCGGCCCCCTGCTGCTGGACGACCACGGCGTGATCGAGCCCTTGCTGGCGGCGCGCGCCGACGGCCAGCCGTGGCGCGAGTTCATCATCAGCAACACGGGCCCGCTGGGGCGTCCGGTCGCGATGGCGAGCTTCATCGGCAACGCGCTCGCAAGCGCCGATCTGCGCACCTGGAAGGCGACCAATCTCGCGCTGCATCTCCTGACCGGCGTGCTGCTGGGCGCGCTGGTCGCCACCGTGGCACGGGCCGCGCGCCCGGCGCTGCCGGCGGCGCCGGCCGGTCTGCTGGTCGCCGCGCTGTGGCTGCTGCATCCGTTGCAGGTCAGCACGGTGATGTACCTCGCGCAGCGCATGACCCAGTTGGCCACGCTGTTCGGCCTGCTCGCCCTGCTGCTGCACGCAGGCGGTCGCGAACGCGGCGCGGAGTCCACCGCGGGTCGCCGGCTGATCCTGGCCGCCTGGCTGCTGTGCGCGCCGCTCGCCGCGCTCGCCAAGGAGAGCGGACTCCTGACGCCCTACCTGCTCGCGGCGCTGGAACTGACCGTCTACGCCGAGCGCGCGCGTCCGCGCTGGCTGAAGATCCTGCTGCCCGCCGCGACCCTGCTGCCGGCCGCCGGCGCGCTCTTCGCGCTCGCGACTCACTGGCAGCGCCTCATTCTCAATCCCTACGCGCTGCGCGCCTTCGGCCCGCTCGAGCGCCTGCTCACCGAGGCGCGGGTGCTGCAGGAGTATCTCGGCTGGATAGTCGCGCCGCGGCGCGGCGCGCTCGGCTTTCATCATGACGACATCGCCATCGCGCAGTGGCCGCCGAACGCCGCCACCTGGCTGGCGCTCGCGCTGCACGCGGGCTTGCTCGGGCTGATGGTCGCGCTCCGGCGGCGCGCGCCGCTGGTGGCGATGGGACTCGCGCTCTTCTACGTCGGTCACGCGCTGGAATCGAGCCTGTTCCCGCTGGAACTCGCCTTCGAGCATCGCAACTACCTGCCGTCCGCCGGCGTGCTGCTCGCGCTCGTCGCGGCGCTGGCGGCCGGCCTCGGCGCGCGGCGTGGCCTCGTGCTCGGCGCGCTGCCCGCGCTGCTCTATCTCGGCGTGACCGCGAGCATGACGCCGCAGTGGGGCGATGCGGGCCGGCTCTACGTCGCCATGCACACCGCCCATCCCCATTCGCC
>JBFWYG010000051.1:21541-30899 GCA_050186725.1 Gammaproteobacteria bacterium
TCAGTCCTTGGACGGCGGCCGGCGCAGCAGGCGGCGCTCGGCGTCGGCTTCCTTGTAGTGCAGGGCCGAGACCAGCTCCGCCAGGATGCCGATCAGGAAGGTGGTCACCGAGGTGGTGATGAGCAGCGCCGACATGTTGGTGAAGCGGTGCTCGGCGGCATAGGTGTAGCCGTAGTAGCCGAGGCCGAGGAGGAAGATCAGCAGGCTTACCGGCAGGAACAGGCGCATGGGCGAGAACAGCGCGCCGACCTTCAGGATGATCATGAAGAAGCGCAGGCCGTCCTCCAGCAGGCGGATGTGGCTGCGGCCCTCGCGCCGGCCGGCGACTATCGGCACGTAGGCGACCGGCAGGCCGGCGCGGAAGAACGCCATGGTGCTGGTGGTCGGGTAGGAGAAGCCGTTCGGCAGCAGGTAGAGAAAACGCAGGAAATGCCGCCGCCGCACCGCGCGAAAGCCCGAGGTGAGATCGAGCACCGGGCGCCCGGTCATGTAGCTCGCGAGATGGTTGTACAGCCAGTTGGCTGCTCGACGGTGGCCGGAAGCGTGGGAGTCGGTGCTGCGCGCGCCGACCGCCATCTCGTAACCCTGGGTCATGCAGGCGAGCAGGGCGTCGATCACCGCCGGGTCGTGCTGACCGTCGGCATCCATGAACACGATGATGTCGCCGCGCGCGTTGCGCGCGCCGGTCTTGATCGCCGCGCCGTTGCCGATGGAGTAGGGGTGGGACAGGCAGCGCGCGCCGGCCGCCGCGCACACCGCCACGGTGTCGTCGCTGCTGCCGTCGTCGACCACGATGATCTCAGCCTTGGGCTGCAGTTCGCGCAGGCGCGGCAGCAGCTTGCGCAGGCCGGCCGCCTCGTTCTTCGCCGGCAGGACGATGCTGACCTTGTCCATGGTCGAGTTCAGCGGGATCAGCGCGCGTCGAGCGCCGCCGCGGCGCGGCCGCCTTCGCGCCGCGCGAGTATCACCAGCAGCTGGCGGAAGATCTTCGGATTGGCCGCGACGATGTCGCCGCGCTCGAGATGGTTCTCGCTGCCGTCGGCGTCACCGATGAGGCCGCCGGCCTCCTGCACGATGAGTCCGCCCGCGGCGATGTCCCAGGGCTTCAAGCCGAACTCCCAGTAGCCGTCCAGCCGACCGCAGGCGACGTGTGCGAGATCGAGCGCCGCGGCGCCCGCGCGGCGCACGTCGGCGCAGCGTTCCAGCACCGCGCTGAACGACGCGACGAAGGGTTTCACCTCGGCCTTGCGTCGCACCGGAAAGCCGGTCGCGAGCAGTGCGTCCTCGAGGTGCGGGGTGCGGCTGACGCGCAGGCGATGGCCGTTCAGCTGCGCGCCCTCGCCGCGCGTGGCGGTGAACAGTTCGTCGCGCAGCGGATCGTAGACCACGCCCTGTTCGACACGGCCCTTGACCGCCAGCGCGATGGACACCGCGTACTGCGGATAGCCGTGCATGAAGTTCAGCGTGCCGTCGAGCGGATCGATGATCCACTCGTAGTCCGATTCGCCCGAGCCGCCCGACTCCTCGGCGAGCACCGCGTGATCGGGATAGGCGGTGCGCAGGGTCTCGATGATCGCCGCCTCGGCGTCCTTGTCCACCTGCGTGACGTAATCCTGTGGGCCCTTCTTGCTGACTTTGACTTCGTAGAGCCGAGCCTGGCCGCGCACGATGATGGTGCCGGCGCGGCGAGCGGCGCGCACGGCGATGTTGAGCATGGGATGCATGGCGCGATCCGGCGATTGGATAGAATGCCGGGATTCTAACCGATAGTCGGTGCCAGACCCTTGAGCGAGGCGGACGTCGCGACCAACAGCCGGGCCGGGGCACGCACGCGCGTGGTGCTGGTGGAGACCTCCCATCCCGGCAACATCGGCTCGGCGGCGCGCGCGATGAAGGCCATGGGGCTCACTGACCTGCGCCTGGTCGCGCCCGAGCATTTTCCCGATCCGCAGGCCACGGCGCTTGCCGCCGGCGCGGCCGACCTCCTGGAGCGCGCCACCGTGCATGGGACCTTGGCCGAGGCCCTGGTCGGTGCGTCGCGCGTCTACGCCAGCAGCGCGCGGGGCCGGCGCGTCGACTGGCCGACCGTCACGCCGCGCGAGGCGGCCGCCGAGTTGGCGGCCCTGGACGAGGTCGACGTGGCGCTGGTGTTCGGCCCCGAGCGCACGGGCTTGAGCAACCAGGATCTCGATCTGTGCCAGCGGCTGATCGCCATTCCGACCGTCGCCGATTTCAGTTCGCTGAACCTCGCCCAGGCCGTGCAGGTGATCGCCTACGAGGTGTTCGCCGCGCGCCACGCGCGAGACAGCGTACTGCCACGGCGAGGGCGGCGGGCGAGCGAACGTGCCGCGCGCGCCGACGAGGTGGCGGGCCTGCTGGAACACTGTCTCGCGGTCATGACCACGGTCGGCTTCCACGACCCCGCGCAACCGAAGCTCCTGGAACGGCGCTTGTCGCGGCTCTGCGGCCGCGCCGGGCTGATCGACAGTGAAGTGCAGATCCTGCGCGGCTTCCTCACCGCGCTCGAGGCGCGGCTGCCGCGCGAGTGAGGCGGCTCAGGCGAGCGCGCCGGTGTAGCTGACGCCGGCGCCGCCCGCGACCACGCGTCCGATCTCGCGCACCGTCTCGCCGGCGTCCTCGAGCACGCGCGTCACCGCCGTGACCGCCGCGGGCGGCGTCACCACCACCATGCCGACGCCGCAGTTGAAGGTCTTCAGCATCTCGGCCTGCGCCACGCCACCGGCCTCGCGCAGCCAGGCGAAGAGCGGCGGCAGGGGCATGCGCGACAGCTCGATGCTGACCGAGAGTCCATCGGGAATGACGCGCGGAATGTTCTCCGTGAGCCCGCCGCCGGTGATGTGGGCGAGCGCGTGGATCTCGCAACTCGCGAGCGCCGCGAGCAGCGGCTTGACGTAGAGGCGGGTCGGTTCGAGCAGCGCCGCGCCGAGGGTGGCTTCGCCGAAGGGCGCGTCGAGGCGATGGCCGCCGCGCGCGAGGATAGCGCGCACCAGCGAGTAGCCGTTCGAGTGCACGCCGCTCGAGGCGAGCGCGAGCAGCACGTCGCCGGCCTGCACCTTGCTGCCGTCCAGGAGTCGTTCACGTTCCACCGCGCCGACGCAGAAGCCGGCCAGATCGTAGTGCCCGGCGCCGTACATGCCGGGCATCTCGGCGGTCTCGCCGCCGAGCAGCGCGCAGCCCGCCTCGCGGCAGCCGCGCGCGATGCCGTCCACCACGCGCGCGGCGGTGTCGACTGCCAGCGCGCCGGTCGCGAAGTAGTCGAGGAAGAACAAGGGCTCCGCGCCTTGCACCACCACATCGTTCACGCACATCGCGACCAGGTCGATGCCGATGGTGTCGTGCAGGCCGGTCTCGATGGCGAGCATGAGCTTGGTGCCGACGCCGTCGGTGCCCGACACCAGGATCGGATCGCGATAACCCGTGGCGCGCAGATCGAACAGTCCGCCGAAGCCGCCAAGGCCGCCAATCACACCGCTGCGATGGGTGGCGCGCGCACCGGGCGCGATGCGTTTCACCAGGGCTTCACCGGCTTCGATGTCGACACCGGCGTCGCGATAGGAGAGTCCCTTGGAGTCTTCGCTGCTCATGCCCGCATGGTAGCAGGCGACCCCTGGACCGGCGAAGCGCGCCTCACGACCGTCGCGACGCACCTGTTACCATGACCGCGCCGCAAAGGGGCGGCCGAATGGAGCTGTCGATGCGGGCTGCGGGGCGAGGATTCCGGTGGGCGACGCTGCTGGCGCTGTGCGCGCTGCTGCTCGCGCAGCCGCTCGCCGCGCGCACCGTGAGCGGACTCTATAACGCCAGCGTGCCGGTCAAGGATCGCAGCCCCGCCGAGCGCTCGCGCGCGGCGGCCGCAGCGCTCGGCCAGGTGCTGGTCAAGCTCACCGGCAACCGCGCTGCGGCCGGCGATGCCAGCGCGCGGCCCCTCTTGTCCCGCGCGTCGACCCTGCTGTTGCAATACGGCTATGCCAACGCGCCCGACGGCGGCCTGCTGTTGAACGCGCGCTTCGATGAACACGTGCTCGATCGCGAACTCAGCGAGCGCGGCGTGGTGACCTGGGGCCACCAGCGACCGGATACCGTGGTGTTCCTGGTGAGCGACGCCGAAGGCGGTCGCCAGCTGGTCGGCGGCGATGCGCTCGGGGCGCTCGGTGAGACCCTGCTGCGCAAGGCTGACACGCGCGCCCTGCCGCTGGTGCTGCCAATTCTGGATCTCGAGGAGAGCGCGCGCCTCAATGCCGCGCAGGACTGGGAGGCGCTGGCCACCGGCGCCGGCGAACTCGGCGCGCGCTACGGCGTGCCGGCCGTCCTGGTCGGGCAGCTGCATGCGGCGAACGAGGGCGTGTGGGAAGCGCGCTGGCGGCTCACCATCGACGGTGACGCGCTCGACTGGCAGGACGAGGGCGACCTCGGCGAAGCGCTGGTCGAGTCAGGGGTCGACGCGCTCGGCGACGCGCTCGCGCGTCGCTACGCTGAGCCGGCGTTGCTCGGCGGCGCGGAGCGCGTGAGCGTGACGGTGGTCGGCCTGCGCGGCGCGGAGGACTACGCGCGCCTGTCCAACTACCTGGAATCGCTGGACATCATCACCGATCTCTTCCTGCGCGCGGTCGACAACCAGCGCGTGCTCTACGAAGCCACCGCGCGCGGCGGTCGCGCGGGCCTCGCCCAGGCCATCGGGTTCGGCCGCGTGCTCGCGCCGGTGCCGGGGCAAATCGACACCTGGGAGCTCAAGCCATGAGCGCGTCCGCGCCCACTCGTTCCTGGTTCCTGCTGGCGCTGGCGCTGGCAGGCGGCTGGCTGCTCTACCTGCTCGCGCCGGTGCTGACGCCCTTTCTCATCAGCGCGCTGCTCGCCTACCTCGGCGACCCGCTGGTCGATCGCCTCGAGCGGGCCGGCACCAGCCGCACCACCGGCGTGCTGGTGGTGTTCGGCGCGATGTTCGTGCTCGGGCTGCTGGCGCTCCTGATCCTGCTGCCGATGCTGAGTCACCAGCTGGTGGCGCTGGTGAACAACATTCCCGAGGCGCTGGACTGGCTGCAGCGAAGCCTCGCGCCACGCATCGCGGAGCTCGTCGGACGCGATGTCGTGACCATCGACATCGAGGCGCTGCGCGGCGCCATCGTCGACCACTGGAAACAGGTCGGCTCGGTCGCCGGCCAGGTGATGTCGTCCATCGGCCGCTCGGGCCAGGTGCTGCTCGGCTGGCTGACCTACCTCCTCCTCGTCCCGGTGGTGACCTTCTACCTGCTGCGCGACTGGGACACGCTGGTCGCCGCGGTGCGTGAACTGCTGCCGCAGCGCTCCGCGCCGACGGTGGAACGCCTCGCCAGGGAGATCGACGCCGTGCTGGCGGAATTCCTGCGCGGCCAGCTGACGGTGATGGCGGCGCTCGCGCTCATCTACACCGTCGGCCTGTGGCTGGTGGGGCTCGATCTCGCCTTCGTCATCGGCATGCTCGCCGGCCTCGTCAGTTTCGTGCCCTACCTGGGCGTGGTGGTGGGGCTGGTCGCGGCCGGCCTGGCCGCCTTCCTGCAGTTCCACGACCTGCTGCACGTTGCCGGCGCGGCCGCGGTGTTCGGCTTGGGTCAAGTGCTGGAGGGC
Organism: Gammaproteobacteria bacterium; assembly: GCA_050186725.1. Lineage (GTDB taxonomy): Bacteria > Pseudomonadota > Gammaproteobacteria > JADJYF01. The sequence continues at coordinate 27,164 of JBFWYG010000051.1, forward strand.
ATGGTGCTGTCGCCGCTCCTGGTCGGTGATCGCATCGGCCTGCACCCGGTGGCGGTGATCTTCGCGGTGATGGCGGGCGGCCAGCTGTTCGGCTTCTTCGGCGTGCTGGTCGCGCTGCCGGTGGCCGCGGCGGTGGTGGTGGTACTGCGCCACTGGCGCGACGAATACCTGAACAGCGCGCTCTACGACGCATGAATGGACGCGTGAGCCGGCCGCAGCTGACGCTGGACCTGTTCAAGCCCGCGCCGCACGACTTCGCGAGCTTCGTGCGCGGCGCGAACGGCGAGGCTACCGCGGCGGTCGAGTCCTGGGCCCGCGGTGAGGGACCAACGGTCCTGTTCCTGCGCGGCGCGCACGGCACGGGCAAGAGCCACCTGCTGCAGGCCGCCATCTCGGCCCTGCCCGCGCGCGGCATGTACGTGCCGCTGCGCGAGCTGTTCGCCGCCGGCGAAGCGCTGCTGGACGACCTCGACAGCGTCGGCGCGGTGGCGCTGGACGACATCGATCTGTGCGCCGGCCACGCGGGCTGGGAACGGCGGCTGTTCAATCTCTACAACGCGCTCCTGGTCGGCGGCCGACGGCTGCTGTGGTCGGCACGCGCCGAACCCGCCTTCGCCCTGCCCGATCTCGCCTCGCGGCTCCGCGCGAGCCTGACCTACCAGCTGCAGGAACTGACCGACGCCGACAAGGCCGCGGTGCTGCGCGCGCGCGCCGCGGCGCGCGGCCTCGAATTGCCGGAAGCGGTGGTCGAATTCGTGATGGCGCGCGAGCGACGCGATCTCGCGACGCTGGTCCTGCTGCTGGACGAACTCGACGCCGCCGCGCTCGCCGCCGGCCGCGCACTGACCGTGCCGCTCGCGCGCGAAGTGCTCGCCGCAAGGCAGACGTGATTTCAATGTGGGTCGGGTTCGCTGGGACAGACCCCGTACGGGGTCTGTCCCTTCAGACGCCGTCAGACGCGTTCTGGAATGGAATGGCCGGTTGAAACCGGGGTTGTAGGGCGGATTTCAATCCGCCGTGCGCGGCGCCAGTCGAAGCAGTCGATGGCCGGTTGAAACCGGCCCTACAGGGGGCGTCAATTCGCCGTGCGCGGAGCCAGCTTCAGCGCCGTCTCGGCCAGCCGTTTTCCGAGCGCGCGACCGATCTTCTTCTCGTGTTCGCTTAAAGTCCGGCTGTTGTCGGCGCCGGCCACGTGGCTCGCGCCGTAGGGCGTGCCGCCGGTGCTGGTGTCCTGCAGTGCGGGCTCGCTGTAGGGCACGCCCATCAGCAGCATGCCGTGATGGAGCAGGGGCAGCATCATCGAGAGCAGCGTCGCTTCCTGGCCGCCGTGCAGGCTGCCGGTGGAGGTGAACACGCAGGCCGGTTTGCCGATCAGGCTGCCGGACATCCACAGGTCCGAGGTGCCGTCGAGAAACGCCTTCATCGGCGCGGCCATGTTGCCGAAGCGGGTCGGCGAGCCGAGCGCGAGGCCGGCGCAGTCGCGCAGGTCGTCCTTGTGCACGTACGGTGGGCCGCTCACGGGCACGTCGCGCGCGGCCTCCAGCGGCGGCACCGTGCGCAGCCGCGCATTGACGCCGGGCACGGCGATGATGCCGTGGCGCAATTCGTCGGCCAGCGCCGCGGTGTGGCCGTGGCGGCTGTAATAGAGCACCAGGATGTCCAGCGCGCCGCTCATGACAGCAGCTCTTCGACGCGGCTCGGCGGCCGCGCGATCACGGCGCGCTGGCCCTTGACCAGGATCGGCCGTTCGAGGAGTTCGGGATGCGCGACCAGCGCGTCGATGAGGCGCGCCTCGTCCTCGATCGCGTCGAGTCCGAGCGCGGCGTAGGCCGCTTCCTTCTCACGCAGCAGCGCGCGTACCGGCACCTCGAGCTTGCCGAGCAGCGCGCGCAGGGCGGCATGGTCGAGCGGCGTGCGCAGGTATTCGACCACGGTGGGCGCGAGACCGCGGGCCGTGAGCAGGGCCAGCGCCTCGCGCGATTTGGAACAGCGGGGGTTGTGATAGAGGATGAGGTCCATGGCGCGTGCGTCGCTGGGTATTCGGATCGCGGCATTCTACGGGCTCAGCGTGCGCGCCTCGCTATAATCGCCGCTCGCAGCCGAGTGGAGAGCGAAGCATGGCGGAGGTCGCCGGGTCATCGAGCGATGCGCGCGCGAGTCTCGCCCGTCGTCTGCGCGTGACCCGCCAGTTCCTGCGCTATCTCGCCGAGCGCTTCGACAGCGATCGCTGCCTGCGCGCCGCCGCCGCGCTGGCCTACACCTCGTTGCTGGCGCTGGTGCCGCTGTTCACGGTGGTGTTCGTCACCCTGTCGGCCTTTCCCGCCTTCCAGGACTGGCGCGTGTCCATCGAGAATTTCCTGTTCCGCAATTTCGTGCCCGCGCTCGGCGCGCAGGTGCAGGGCTACCTGGTCGAGTTCAGCGACAAGGCGCGCGGACTGCAGACGGTGGGCGTGCTGGTGCTGGTGGCGACGGTGCTGTCCATGCTGTCGACCATCGAGACCGCCTTCAACGTCATCTGGGGCGTGCACCGACGGCGCCCGGTGTGGCTGCGTTTCCTGGTCTACTGGGCGGTGCTGACGCTGGGGCCGGTCCTGATCGGTATCGGCCTGGTGGCGACCTCCTACCTGGTATCGCTGCCCGTGATCGCCGGCGAGTCCCTGGCGACCGGCCTGTCCGGCGCGCTGCTGACGCTCCTGCCCCTGACCGCGACCGCCATCGCCTTCGTGCTGTGCTTCAAGCTCATTCCCTATCGCCCGGTGCCGCTGCGCCATGCCTTGGCCGGTGGGCTCGCCGCCGCCGTGCTGTTCGAACTGGCCAAGCATGGTTTCGCGCTGTTCGTCACCCGTTTTCCGTCGCAGGAGGCGATCTACGGCGCCTTCGCCACGGTGCCGATGTTTCTCACCTGGCTCTACCTGTCCTGGGTGATCGTGCTGTTGGGCGCGGAGATCACACGCTGCCTGACCACCTTTCGCCCACCGCGCGCGCGCCAGCACGCGGTGCTGGGCGACGACGACCCGCTGTACTGCGTGTTCCGCGTGCTCCTGCACCTGAGTCGCGCCCAGGAACAGGGACGCGCGCTGTCCGATCGCGCGCTGGTGCGCGCGGAGCCGGACTTGGGCTACGCCGCCATCGACGCCGCGCTGGATACCCTCGATCGCGCCGGCTGGGTGACGCGCAACGAGAACTTCGCCTGGATGCTCGCCAGGGATGTCGATCGTCTGACCTTGCTCGACCTGCTGCGCCTCGCGCCGAGCTTTCCCACCGAGGCGGACGTGGTCACCCTGGCGGACGATCCGCCGGACCTGCGCCTGCATGGCCACCTGCTCGAGCTCGCGCGCTGGTCCGACGCCCATCTCGACACGCCGCTGGCTGCCTTGTTCGTCGGCAAACCCTGAAGGAACGAGTGATGAACGATGAGATTCGCGCCTGCCGGCGCTACCAGGTGAGCGGCAAGGTGCAGGGCGTCTACTTCCGCGCCTCGGCCCGCGAAGCGGCCCGCGGCTTAAGCCTCTCCGGCTGGGTGCGCAACCTGGCCGACGGTCGCGTGGAGGCGGTGGCCGCCGGCGCGCCGCAGGCCTTGGCCGAGTTCGAGCGCTGGCTGGCCAAGGGGCCGCCGCGCGCCGAGGTCAGCGCGGTGGTGAGCGAGACCTGGCAGGAGGACGTGGCGGCGGGGTTCGAGGTGTTGTAGGGCGGATTTCAATCCGCCGTGCAGGGCGCTGATCCGCGACGGTATTGG
>JBFWYG010000052.1:0-10673 GCA_050186725.1 Gammaproteobacteria bacterium
GAATTCCTGCGCGACACGCTCACCTCGGTGGCGGCCCAGACCTATCGCAACTTCGAGCACATCTTCGTCGACGGAGGCTCGACCGACGGCACGCTCGACATGATCGCGCAGGTGCCGGGCGACGTGCAGGTGATCGATGACGCGGCGCTCGGCATTTCCCACGCCATGAACGCCGGCATCCTAGCCGCGCGCGGCGACGTAATCCTGCACCTGCATTCCGACGACTACCTGCCCCACCCGCGCTGTCTACAACGTGTAGCCATGCATTTCCAACAACAAGGCTGCAGTTGGCTCTACGGCCGCGCGCTCTCCGATCGGCACGGCTACTGGACGCCAGAGCTTCCCGTCTTTCATCCCTACAGCTACAGACGGCTTCTCAAGGGGTACATCATTCCCCACGTCGCCACTTACGTGCGTCGCGACCTGTTCGAACGCGTCGGCCTATTCGATGAGAGCCTGCGCTATACGATGGATTATGACATGTGGCTCCGACTCGGACGGGTCGAAGACCCATTTCAGACGCGTGAATTCCTCGGCGTATTTCGCGCCCACTCAGGCAGTACGACGCATGCCAATCGGCTCGCCTCGCTCCTAGAGGAGCATAGGGTACGCCGCACTTACCTCAGCCCATGGGCGCCATCGAGGCTGGTGCACGAGTTGCGTCAACTCAAGCGGCGATACGATCTTCGCCGTGCCCCGACGTTCTAGATACGTTCCTATCCGCACCATAAAGGTCCAGACTTGTCAGCATGGCACGCGGCCGGCTGTTCGGCCCGCGGCTCCAAACAGGCTGGCCCATGGACGACTGCCCACACTGTCCGGACTGTGGCGCGGACCATCCCAAGCGGATCGGACGGCTGCCCGATGTGGCCTTTTTCGCAGGCCGCCGCACCGATTCGCTTGTGCCGGGCGGAGCGCTGTACCGCTGCGCGACGTGCGCACTCTGTTTTCGCTGGCCTCGATTGGCGCCGAGCCTGCTGTCCACTCTGTATGACAATGCGAACGTCTCAGTCTGGCGCGAACCCGAGGGCACGCGGCAGGAGTGGCGCATGATCGGGCGCATGATCGAGCAACTTCCGCTGCATCGTCCGCGGGTGCTGGATGTCGGTTGCCATACTGGCGATTTGCTGGCGAGCCTCGGCGTCGGGGTTACCGCGTTTGGCGTGGAACCCAATCCCCATGCGAGGGCCGTCGCCGCGCGGCACTGCGCAGCGACCTGGAGCAGTCTCGACGACATTCCCCCTGACGTGCAGTTCGACGTGATTGTGGCCACCGACGTGCTCGAACATGTCGAGCAGCCATCTGCCTTCCTAGCACGCCTGTTCGAGCTGGTGACACCGAAGGGGGAGGTAATTTTGACCACGGGCGACGCCGATGCGCCGCTCGCCCGCCTTGCCGGGGCCCACTGGTGGTATTGGTACCTACCCGAGCATCTCAGCTTCGTGTCGCGCGACTGGTTCGCCCGCCTGAGCGCTCAAGCCCACATTCGCGTGGTCAACGAGACGCAATTCGCGCACAGCGCGCTGCAGGGCGGCGCTCGGCTGCGTGGACTAATGCTGGCGCTGGCCTATGCCCTGCTCGGTCCCCACTACCTCGCGCTGGTAGCGCGGCTTTATCGTCGGTTGGGACGGACCTGGCAGCCCATGCCCCACGGCCAGGGCGTTACGCGCGACCATCTGCTGGTCGCCTTGGCGCGCCCTTAAATCTCCAGCTCTAGCTCGATCCACGCCCGCCGCGCATAGCGGCCGCTGAGAAGCGACATGAGGTCGATGAGCCGCATCTGCCAGCCGTACTTGGCGATCAGCGCGCGATGGGCGCGGGCGAGCAGCGCCGGCTCATCCACCAGTCGCGCGCGCGCCTCGCACCAGGGGCCGGTGACCTCGCCGCGCATGGTGCAGGCGGCGAGGCGCGCGCGGCCGTTGGCCCGCACGCGCCTGATCTTGCCGACCTCGGCCGAGCTGAACACGTAGGCGCGGCCGTCGCAGACGGCGACCCACACCGGCGTGCGCACCTCGCGCCCGTCGCGACGAAAGGTGGCGAGGCTCACGTAGCGTTCGCGCGCGGGATCGAGGTCGGTGGCGGGCACGGCGGTGCTCCAGTGGACAGGCTTGCGACTATATACGACCGGCCGACCCCAACGCTTGGGGAACGGTCGGGCGCGCCGCGCTTCCGTACAATGCGCGCTCGCCACGACCCACGCAGCACGAGGGCAATCCGCATGCAATTCGGCGTCGCATTCACTTCCCGCATCGGCGACTACGACCTGGTCGCGCTGGCCGAGTCCCTGGGCTTCGACCAGGCCTGGTTCTTCGACTCGCAGATGATCTACTCGGACGTCTACGCGACCATGGCGGTGGCGGCGCGCGAAACCAAGCGCATTCGGCTCGCGACCGGCGTAGCGGTGCCGTCCACGCGCATGGCGCCGACCATCGCCCACGCCATCGCGAGCGTCGCCGAGCTCGCCCCCGGACGCGTCGAACTCGGCGTCGGCAACGGCAACACCGCGCGTCTCACCATGGGCCTCGCGCCCGTGACGCTCGGGCGCATGAAGCGCGAGATCCGCGTCATCCAGGCGCTGCTGCGCGGAGAGGCGGTGACCCACGAGTGCGAGGGCGAGAGTCACCTGGTCCAGCTGCTGCATCGCCAGCATGGCTTCGTGAACCTCGACCATCACATCCCGCTGACCTTGTCCGCCTTCGGCGACAAGACGCTCGCCTACTGCGGCGCGGAGTGCGACGCGCACCTGACCTGGAACCCGACGCCGGACAGCCTGCGCGCCAACCGCGCGGTGCTGGACGCGGCCGCGCGCAAGGCCGGGCGCGATCCGGCCGGTATCCCGACCAAGGCCATCGCGCCGCTCGAGATCCTGCGCCCCGGCGAGACCGCCGCGAGCCCGCGCGTGCTGCACAGCCTGGGGCCGTTCATCACCAACCTGCTGCACGTGATGATCGAATGGGACGGCGGGCTGTTGCGCTCGAGCCCCAAGATCGCGGATCTCGTCGCGCGCTACCGCGCCTACGTCGACAGCCTGCCGAAGGAGCGACGCCACTTGATCCTGCACGAGGGTCACCTGGTGTACATCCGTCCCGAGGAACGCGAGTTCCTGACGCCGGAGATCGCGACGACCGCGGCGATGGTCGGCACGCCGGACGAGATCATCGCCAACATCAAGGCGCTGGAGGCCGCGGGCCTCACCCATTTCGCGTTCCAGGTCACGGACGATCCGGTGGGGCAGATGCGCGCCTTCGCCGAGACCGTCATGCGCCGCTACGCCTGATTCACTCCCACTCGAAGGAACAGCATCCATGGCTGGCAAACGTATCGTCATCACCGGCGCGGCATCGGGCATCGGCGCCGCCGCCGTCGCGCTCCACCAGGCCGACGGCGACGAGGTCATCGGCCTCGACATCAAGCCAATGCCCGCCGGCCTCGCCCAGGCCATCACCTGCGACATGGCGGACCCCGCGTCGATCGACGCCGCGCTCGCCGCGATCAAGGGACCGGTCGACTGCCTGCTGAACATCGCCGGCGTGCCGGGCACGGTCGCGCCCGAACTCATCATGCGGGTGAATACGCTGGGCTTGAAACAAATCACCCAGGGCTTGCTCGATCGGCTGCAGAGCGGTGGAGCGATCGTCAACATCGCCTCCATCGCCGGCTTCAACTGGGCGCGGCATCTGGCCGAGATCAACGAACTGCTGGCGACGCCGGACTACGCCGCCGGTGTCGCGTGGTGCGAAGCCCACCCGATGGACGGCAACACTGCGTACCACTTCAGCAAGGAGTGCGTGGTGGTCTACACCATGCAGATGGCGGGCCCGGCGCTGGCACGCGGCCTGCGCTGCAACAGCGTGAGCCCGGGACCGGTGGCCACGCCCATCCTGCCGGACTTCAAGCGCCAGGCCGGCGAAGGTCAGCTCGAGTGGGTGATGGACGGCATCGGTCGCGCCGCGGAGCCGCGCGAGATCGCCGAGGTCGTGCAATACCTCGCGACCGGCGCATCGAGCTTCGTCAACGGCCGCGACCTCATCGTCGACCGCGGCTTCAGCGCCGGCATCACCACCGGCTGGATCGACAAGCGCGGCGCGCCGGGGGCGAAGAAGAAGGGTTGAGCGGCGCGCCCTTGGCTCGGACTGTAGGTCGGACTTCAGTCCGACATTTGAACAGGGGTTTCGATCTGCGCTCTGGAATGGAATGGCGGGTTGAAACCCGCCCTACAGAATCGAATGGCCGATTGAAATCGGCCCTACAGGTGCCGCGCTTGTAGGGCCGATTTCAATCGGCCATTCGATCCCAGAGCATCACGCCACCCCCACCGCCTCGCCCAGCACCTCACCGATACCATGCCGCGCGACGAAGTCCGCGCTGTCGTCCTGGTCGGTGGGTTCGCGATTGACGATGGCGAGCCGCGCGCCGCGACGCTTGGCGAGCGCGGGAAAGCCCGCGGCCGGATAGACCACCAGCGACGAGCCCAGCACGATGAAGAGATCACAGCCGAGCGCCGCTGCGCGGGCGCGCGCCATCGCCGCCTGCGGCATCGCCTGGCCGAAGGAAATTGTCGCCGACTTCACGATGCCGCCGCATGCGACGCAGAGCGGCAAGGTCTCGTCGCGCTCGAAGGCCTGGACGATGGGCGCGAGTTCGTGACGCAGCCCGCAGTCGAGGCACGCGGCATAGGTGCCGTTGCCGTGCAGTTCGATGACCTGCTCGGCGGGCACGCCCGAGGCCTGGTGCAGGCCGTCGATGTTCTGCGTGATGATGTCGGTGAGCACACCGCGCGCGCTGAGCGCGGTGAGCGCGCGATGCCCGCGGTTCGGCGTGGCCTGCTGGAAATCACGATCGATGACCAGCTTGCGCCGCCACGCCTCGCGACGCATGTCCTCCGAACGGACGAAGTCGCGAAAGTCGATGGGCTGCATGCGCGACCAGATGCCGCCGGGGCTGCGAAAGTCGGGAATGCCGGACTCGGTGCTGATGCCGGCGCCAGTGAACGCGACGATGCGCGTCGCCTGCTCGATCATGCGCGCGAGACGCGCGCTCGCCGCGGCCAGTTCGTCGTTCATGGGCATCCTCCGCTTTGCGTCGCGCGTCGCGCGCAGCCTGATGCCGCGTCAGCGCGAATTGGAGTATAACGGCGCGACACGACCCGGACGTCCCCATGAGCGAGCACAGCGAGCCCACGATCCCGCCGGCATTGCGACCGCAACCCGGTGACGTCGCCTACGATCTCGACCGCAGCCTCGATGCGGTGCTGTCGTTGCGCACGCGCATTCCCGACGACGCCTTCACCGCCACCATTCTCGGCACCGAGCGCGCCGGCCATGGCGTGGTGATTGGCGAACGCGGCCTGGTGCTGACCATCGGCTACCTGGTCACCGAGGCCACCGAGGTCTGGCTGGTGGGCAACAACGGCCGCGCGGTGCAGGGCGACGTGGTGGGCTACGACTACGAGACCGGCTTCGGTCTCGTGCAGGCGCTCGGCAAGCTCGAGCTGCCGGCGCTGTCGCTCGGCAGCGCGCGCGACCTGCGTCTGCAGCAGGACGTGATCATCGCCGGCCACGGCGGGCGCAGCCACGCGTTGAAGGCACGGCTCGCGGCCAAGCGCGAGTTCGCCGGCTACTGGGAATACGTGCTGGACGAGGCGCTCTACACCACGCCGCCCCATCCCAACTGGGGCGGCGCGGCGCTGCTCGGCGCCGACGGCCGGCTGTGCGGCATCGGCTCCTTGTACATCGACCAGGTGCTGCCGCAGATCGCGGGCCAGGACGGCAACATGAGCGTGCCGGTCGATCTCCTCGAATCGGTGCTGCCCGATCTCATGCGCTACGGTCGCAGCATGAAGCCGCCGCGGCCGTGGCTCGGCATGTTCGTGTCGGAAGTCGATCAGCAGCTCGCGGTCGCGGGGGTGTACGACGGCGCGCCGGCGGGGCGCGCCAACCTGCGCACCGGCGACGTCATCCTCGAAGTCGGCGGCCTGCCGGTCACGACGCTCGCCAACCTGTTCCGCGGCGTGTGGGCGCAGGGCAACGCGGGCGCCACGGTCGTGCTCAGGGTGCTGCGCGAGGGCCGCAACATCGATGTGCCGGTGCGCTCGGTGGATCGCGCCACCTTCTGGCGCACGCCCGACCTGCACTGAGGGCCTTGGCCCTCTGTGCCGCGCGTCTCAGGCGGCGCGCGCCCGCTGCGTGCGCCACCATGTCTCCTGTATGACGAAGGCGTCGAAGCTCGCGCGGTGACGGCCGGCGCCGAGCTCGGCCAGCACCCCATCCTTCACCGCCTGCCACGACTCCATCTGCGCCTGGTCGAGAATCATCTCCAGCGCGCTCAGCCGGTAGCAGGGTTCGATGGCGGCCTCGCGGTGGAGCTTGCGCCACCAGGGGTCGTCCACCACCCAGCCGTCGCTGTACACCGTGCCGCCGCCGACGAAGGCGTTGAGTTCTTCCACCACCGTGACCAGGGGACGACCGTGGCGCGCGAGCATGCTGCGCGAAATGCAGTGCACCCGCTCGGCCGCCGGGTCCCAGTGGGTCCAATGCAGAGGCGGCACGATCAGCGAGCAGTACTTGCGCCCATCGGGCAGGGCCACGCCCACTTCGATGGGATAGCTGTCATGACCGAAGCCCGAGGCTTCGAAGTCGAGTATCGCCGGTCGCATGTGTCTCCCCTGCTCGCCCGCTGCTGCCGGCACCCCCTAGCGAAATCCAGGCCAAGCGCATGGGGCCGGCGCGGCACCGTATGATCGCGCCGTCCGCGCCGGCATTGGGCCCGATGGCGCACCACGAGAGAGCAGATGACGATTAACGGTGCGATTTCCAGTGCGCGCCTTGCCTTCGAACCGCCCCTGGACTGGGCGTTCTTCCTCGCCTTTCACCGCGCCCGCGCACTGCCGGGGGTGGAGGTGGTCGAGGGCGAGCGTTACCGGCGGGTCGTGCGGGTAGACGCTTACCTGGGCCGCATGAGCCTCGCGCGGGTCGCGGCGGACGCCCTTGAGTTGCGCCTCGCGCCGGCCGACGACCGCGCGCTGGCCGCCCTGCTGCCGCGCGTCAGGCGCGCCTTCGACCTCGACGCGACGCTCGCGCCCATCGTCGCCCATCTCGGTCAGGATGCGGCGCTCGCGCCGCTGCTCGCGGCGCGGCCGGGCCTGCGCGTCGCCGGCAGCGTCGACGGCTTCGAGCAGGCGGTGCGCGCGGTGCTCGGCCAGCAGATCAGCGTGCGCGCCGCGCGCGATCTCGGCGGACGTCTCGCGGCGCGCTGGGGCACGCCGCTCGCGGCGGACGATGATGAACTGCGCTACGCGTTTCCGACGCCGGCGATGCTGGCCGATGCGGACGTCGCGAGTCTCGGCATGCCCGGCGCCCGCGGTCGGGCGGTGGCCTCGCTCGCCGCGGCGGTGGCCGGCGCGCCCACGCTGCTCGAGCGCGAGGCCACGCTCGAGGCCTCGCTCTCCAAGCTGCTCGCGCTGCCGGGACTCGGTCCCTGGACCGCGCACTACATCGCCATGCGCGTGCTGCGCGAACCCGACGCCTTTCCCGCGAGCGACATCGGCCTGCTGCGCGCGCTGCCGGACGCCGACGGCCGACGGCCGACGCCGCGCGTGCTGCAAGCCCGCGCGGAGGCCTGGCGCCCGTGGCGCGCCTACGCCGCGCAGCATCTGTGGGCGAAGGATGCGGTGACGGATTGATCGTGATCGCATGATGTGACAGACCCCATACGGAGTCTGTCCCAGCCGAATCCCGCGCCTTGCATGGCGGGTTGAAACCCGCCCTACAGGCTCGTCTGCACGCTCAGCATCACGCTTCTGCCGGGCTGCGGGGCGATCTCCTTCAGGAGCGAGGTGTGGTAGCGAATCTCCTCGTCGAGGAGATTGGTGCCACGCGCGGAGACGACGTATTCCTGGCCGCCATTGCGCAGCGTCCAGGCCAGGCCGAGATCGACCTGGGTATAGCCGTCGGTTTCCGTTTCGAGCGGGGCGTTGTCATCCTGGCCGACGGTACGACGCACGGAGAAGTCCGCCTCCCACGCGCGCCAGCGATAGTCCAGGCTGCCACCGAAACGGAGCGGCGTGATGCGCGGCAGCGGATCGCCGTTGGTCAGCCGCCCGCGCACGTAGTCGCTGAACACGCGCGCATCGAGTTCACCCCAGGTCGCGTCACGCATGAGCCCGTAGCCGAGTTCCACCTCGGCGCCCCACAGCACGGCGTTGTGGCTCGCGTAATCGAACAACAGGAAACCGTCACCCGGCAGCGCAGGGTTGCCCTCCTCGTCCAGGCGATCGGCGATGCCGTCGCCGTCGGCGTCGACGCTCTGCTGGAAGATGAAGTCTTCCATGTAGTTGACGAACAGGTTGCCGCGCCACTGCCAGCGGCCTTCGTCCTTGTGCAGGCTCACGTCGAGCGAGTTCGCGGTCTCTTCGCCGAGCGTCGCGTCGCCGCGCTCGAAGCTCTCGGTCGCGTCGTGCGGGCCGTTGTTGTAGAGCTCCTCGATGCCGGGCGCGCGCTGGCCACGGGTCAAGGACAGGCCGAGGCCGTAACCGGGCGCGAAGTGCCACATCATGCCGCTGGAGAGGCTGTAGACGTCGAAGTTGCGCTCGGGGTTGGCGACATCACTCGGGGTGTAGTCGACGTTCTCGTAGCGCGCGCCGAACTCGACATGCAGCGGACCGAAGTCCCGTTCCTCGACCAGGAACACGCCCACCGCGCGGCCCTCGACCGGTGGCGTGAGCTGTTCCTCGCCCACCGCGGCGAAGTCGCGATGCTGGACCTGCACGCCGAGCACGCCCTCGAAGTTCGCGACGGGCGCGTGGGACAGCTCCACGCGGCCCTCGTACTCGTCGTTCAGGAAGGTCGTGCCGACGTCGCCGCTCGGCTCGAGCTCCTGGTGCGTGTAGTCGTTGTGTCCCATGCGCATGCGCAGACGGGTGAAGCCGGGCAGCGGATCGTTCAACTGGCCGGCGATGTCGTAACGGTCCTGCTCGAGCGCGATGCGGCGCGCCTCGTCGCCCGGGATCCCGTACTGGGTCTGGTAGTGATTGATGTTGAAACCGAGATGGCCGCGCGACCCCACGTAGGACGCGCCGCCGGTGACCGACTCCGTGTCGGTGTCGCTGTTGGACAGCCGGCCGCGGCGGTCGCCGGGCGCTGGCGCAAGCGCACCGAAGCCTGGAATGTCGTAGTCCGAAGTGCTGCGCCTGAGGCCATCAAGGTGCAGCGCCAGCGGCCCGGTGGAGGCATCCACCGCGCCGCCGCCGCCGAAGGTCTCGGTGGCCTCGTCCCAGCCGAACTGCAGCTTGCCACGCGGTCGCGCCGAGAGCGTGGTCGGCACGCGATCGGTCACCACGTTGACGATGCCGCCGATGGCGCCGCTGCCGTAGAGCAGGGTCGCGGGTCCCTTCAGCACCTCCACCTGGCGGGCGAGCAGCGGATCGACGCTGACCGCGTGGTCGTCGCTCAAAGATGAGGCATCCATCGCGCCGATGCCGTTCTCGAGCACCCGCACCCGCTCGCCACCCAGGCCGCGGATCAGCGGGCGGCTGGCGCCGGCGCCAAAGGACGTGGAACTCACGCCGAGCTCACGGTTCAGGGTCTCACCGAGCGTCGGCGCGAGCTTGCGCCGGAGGTTGTCACCGGTCAGCACCACGGCCGGCTGGGCGAGATGTTCTTCGGCGCCGCGCAGCGGCACGGCGGTGACGGTGACGGTTTCGAGCAGCTTGTCGCTCGCGGCCTCGCCGGCGGCGAGGGTCATGCCGGCATAGGCGGCCAGCAGCGCGGCGCCAAGGGGACGCGGGGAAAATCGATTCATGCTTGGAACTCCCACGAGGCGAAGCGCGTCAGCGCGTCGCACCGAACGGATAACGCAGCCGCGGGCCGCGCGCGAGCGCGGCGCGAAGCGGGCCAGGACGTCAGGCGTGGGAGAGCGCGGGCGGCGCGCGGGCGCGGAAGACCGCGCTCGCGACGTGCGCCGGGCGCCAGTCGAGCGTCGCGGCGACGCGCGTGGCGAGGGTCTGGGGAGGTAGATCGAACGGCGCCGGCGCCAAGCCGCCATCGAGCTGGTGCGCAGCGAGGCACAGGCCGCACACGACGTGCACCTGGTCGGCGTCCGGCACGTAGTCGTGGCCCACCGCGTGGGCGAACAGCGACATCTGCGTCGCCAGCAGCACGGCCGCCACCAGCGCCGCGCGGCGGCGCGCGAGAACCAGCAGTGAGGGCGGCCAGGGGAACATGGCGGGCAGGGACGAACGCCGGGTCAGGGGAGCAGGATGCTAGCCGGTCTCGCCACGCGGCTCAATTGTGCACGACGGCGTTGAGCGCCAGGCCCAGCGCGATGAGGCCGACCTGCAGCACCGTGTCGCGCAGCCCGATCTTGCGGTTCAAGGTCGGCATCAGGTCCGACACCGCGATGTAGATGAAGCTCGCGGCGGTGAAGGCCAGGAAATAGGGCACCAGCCCCGCCACCGCGTCCATCGCGAACCACGCCAGGATGGCGCCGACGATCATGGTGAGCGAGGTCATGAGGTTGAACAGGAAGGCCCGCGCCGGCGCATAGCCGCTGTGCAGCAGGATGGCGAAGTCGCCGAGCTCCTGCGGGATCTCGTGGGCGATGATCGCGAGCGAGGTGACCACGCCCAGGTGGAAGTCGGCGCTGTAGGCGGTCGCGATCAGCACGCCGTCGAGGAA
>JBFWYG010000052.1:10773-21201 GCA_050186725.1 Gammaproteobacteria bacterium
GTCCAGCGACCACAGGTGATGCCATGACCAGCGCCCTCCCTTCCCACGCCCGCGCCGTGATCGTCGGCGGCGGCGTCATCGGATGCTCCACCGCCTACCACCTGGCGCGCCAGGGCTGGCGGGACGTCGTGCTGATCGAGCGCAAGCAGGTGAGCTCCGGCACCACCTGGCACGCCGCCGGGCTCATCACCACCCTGCGCGACACCGAGGCGCAGACCAAGCTCGCGACCTACTCACTGAAGCTCTACCAGGATCTCGAGGCCGAGACCGGCCAGTCGACCGGCTTCGTCAACTGCGGGTCGGTGCAGCTCGCCATGACCGCGGACAAGGCCGAGGAAATGCGGCGCGGCTGCGCGATGGCGCGGACCTTCGGCGTCGAGAACCGGGAAATCACGCCGGCCGAGGTGCGCGAGCTGTTTCCACTCGCCTACGTCGACGACCTCGTCGCCGGTTTCCACTTTCCGAACGATGGACGGGTCAACCCGGCGGACGTCGCCCAGGCGCTCGCCAAGGGCGCGCGCCAGCGCGGCGTGACGATCATCGAGCATTGCGCGATGACCGGCCTCATCACCGAGAGCGGCCGCGCGGTCGGCGTGCATACCGAGCACGGCGACATCCGCGCCGAGGTGGTCGTGCTGTGCCCCGGCATGTGGGGCCGCGACCTCGGCCTCATGACCGGCCTGCATCTGCCGCTGCAGGCCGCCGAGCACTATTACCTGATCTCCGAGCCCATCGAAGGGCTGCACAACAAGCTGCCGATCCTGCGCGATCCGGGCCGCGCCGCCTACGCGCGCGAGGAAGCGGGCAAGATCCTGCTCGGCTTCTTCGAGCCGGTCGCCGCGCCGTGGGCGGTGGACGGCATCTCGAAGGACTTCTGCTTCGACGAGATCCAGCCCGACTGGGAGCGCATGGAGCCCTACATCGAGCGCGCCATGCAGCGACTGCCGATCCTGTTCGAGACCGGTATCCGCCAGTTCTTCTGCGGCCCCGAATCGTTCACGCCCGATCACAACTACCTGATGGGCCGCGCGCCCTACCTCGACAGGCTGTTCGTCGCCTGCGGTTTCAACTCGCTCGGCATCCTGTCGGGCGGCGGCGCCGGCCACGTGATGGCGCGCTGGATCGAGGACGGCATCCAGCCGATGGACATCTGGGACGTGGACGTGCGGCGCATCCAGCCGAGCCACAACAACAAGTCCTTCGTCGTCGCGCGCACGGTGGAATCGCTCGGCATCGGCTACCAGATGCACTGGCCGAACCGGCAATGGGAGACGGCGCGCAACGTCAAGCAGTCGGTGCTGCACGACCGCGTGAAGGCGGCCGGCGCCTGCTTCGGCGAGTCGGCCGGCTGGGAGCGTCCCAACTGGTACGCGCGCCCCGGGCAGACGCCAGCGTACGAGTACAGCTTCGGGCGCCAGAACTGGTTCGCCAACAACGCCGCCGAGCACCGCGCGGTGCGCGAGGCGGTCGGCGTGTTCGAGCAGTCGTCGTTCTCCAAGCTGCTGGTCCAGGGTCGCGACGCCGAATGCGTGTTGAACCGCATCGCGACCGCCGACATGGCGATGCCGGTGGGGCGGCTGGTGTACTGCCACTTCCTCAACAAGGCCGGCGGGGTGGAGGCGGATCTGACCATCTCGCGCCTGTCCTCGGACTGCTACCTGGTCGTCACGCCGGCCTTCACCACCACCCAGGTGCGCGCCTGGCTGCACGAGCACACGCCCGCCGATGCGTGCTGCGTGGTCACCGAGGTGACCGGCGCGTGGGCGATGCTGAACGTGCAGGGCCCGAATTCCCGCGCGTTGCTCGGCGCGATCTCGAGCGCGAAGTTCGACAACGACAGCTTTCCCTTCGGTACCTGGCAGCAGATCGAACTCGGCTACCAGCACGCGATCGCGCTGCGCGTCTCCTACACCGGCGAACTCGGCTGGGAACTCTACGTCCCGACCGAGATGGCGCTGCCGGTCTACGACCGGCTGGTGGAGGCGGGGCGTGAGTTCGGCCTCGCGCACTGCGGCTATCACACGCTGAACACGCTGCGCGCCGAGAAGGCCTATCGCGAATGGGCCCACGACATGGGCCCGCTGGACTCGCTGTTGGAAGCGGGCCTCGGCTTCACCTGCGCGTGGGACAAGCCCGGCGGCTTCATCGGTCGCGAGGCGCTCCTCGCGCGCCGCGAGGCGGGGCCGCTCGAGCGCCGCCTGGTGCAGTTCCTGCTGGATGATCCGGAACCGGTGCTGGTGCACGCCGAGCCGATTCTCCGCGACGGCCAGCGCGTCGGCTACACCACCTCGGCCGGCTACGGCCACACGCTCGGCGCGAGCGTCGCCTTGGGCTACGTGCACTGCAAGGACGGCGTGACGGCCGATTACATCGCCGCCGGTCACTACACCATCGAACAGGCCGATCGCACCTACACCGCGCGCGCCTCGCTGACGCCGATGTACGACCCGAAGAACCTGCGGTGCCGGGGGTGAGGCCCGACCAGGGACAGACCCCGTGCGGGGTCTGTCCCTTCCCACAATCGCGGCTCTGGAATGGAATGGCGGGTTGAAACCCGCCCTACAGGTGCCTTCGTTGTCGGGCTGATCGAAACCCGCCCTGCAGGTGCCGCGGTTGTAGGGCCGATTTCAATCGGCCATTCTTTGCCGCCGTCCAACCGCACATTACGGAGTCCTCTCGCGATGTTCATGGTGCCCTATCTCGGTGTCCGGCCGCGGGTCGGTCCCGATCTCGACGCCGCCGCCGACGCCGCCATCATCGGCCGTGCCGTGGTCGGCGCGCGCTGCCACCTGGGCGTGCTCGCGACGCTGCGCGCGGACGGTCACGACATCGAGATCGGCGACGACGGCTGGTTCGACGACTTCAGCACCGTGCACATCGCGCACAGCGTGTTTCCCGCGCGGGTCGGGCACGGCGTCACGGTCGCGCGCCACGGCCTGGTGCATGCCTGCGACCTGGGTGACGGCGTGGTGGTCGGCGAGCATGCGCTGGTGATGGACCACAGCCGGGTCGGCGCGGGCGCGGTGATCGCCGCCGACAGCGTGGTGCCGCCGGGCAAGACGCTGGATGGCGGCTGGCTCCATGCCGGCACGCCGGCCAAGCCGGTGCGGCAGCTAAGCAGCGACGAGCTCGCCAGCCTGCACGCGCTGCTGCGCGGCGCACAGGGCAGTGAAGACCCGGCCCTCACCGCACTGGTCCGCAGCCCGCGCCTCGTGCCCCCGCTGCACCAGCGGCCAGGCATCGGCCTGCCGTCCCGCGTCGCGCGCGGCAGCTACATCGCGCCGACCGCGAGCCTGGCCGGCAATCTCGCCCTCGGTCGCGGCGCCAGCCTGTGGTTCGGCGTCGAGATCCACGGTGGCGGCGATCTGCTGATCGGTGACGGCAGCAACGTGCAGGACAACACTCGCGTCGAACTCGCGCTCGGCGAGCGCGCGCAGCTCGGCCAGCGCGTGACGGTCGGCCACAACGTACGCATGGGCGTCTGTGTCATCGAAGACGACGCGATGATCGGCATGGGCTCGACGGTCGGCGCCGGCACGGTCGTCAAGGCCGGCGGCGTGATCGCGGCCGGCGCGGTCACTGAACCAGGCACGGTGGTCGGCATCGGCGAGATCTGGTCGGGCGCGCCGGCGCGCCTGTGGAAGCCGGTACCGGAAGACAATCGGCGCAATTTCGCGCGCGGCGTCGAGGTCTACATCGAGTACGCGGCGAACTATTCCAAGGACCTGTGAGCCACGCGGCGCGGCGCGCCCGCAACCGTTGATCTCACTACCGATTCGCGGCACTCTTGCCGCGGCCTCGAGGGACCCTCTCCGCATGCATTTCCGATCGCTCAGCGCACGCGCGCCGCGCTGCTTCGCGCCCTTGCTGCTGCTCGTCAGTCTGTGCGCCGCGCGCGCCGACGATGGCGAGCAGGCATTGCCGCCCGCCTACGGCTGGCTGGAGTGGGCGGCGCTCGAGCCGGGGCACGTGCTGATGCGGGCCAAGCTCGACACCGGCGCGCGCACCTCCTCGCTCTCGGCGGTGGATATCGAACGCTTCGAGCGCGATGGCTTCGACTGGGTGCGCTTCGTGGTGCCGATCTCCGCGGACGATGGCATCACCGGCGCCGCGCAGCGCATCCCCATGGAACTCCCGCTGCAGCGCGAAGCGCTGATCAAGCGCCACGGCGCCCGCGCCTCGCGACGCCCCGTCGTGCATGTCGAGCTATGCCTCGGCGGGCACAAGTTCACCACGCCGGTCACGCTCACCGACAGGAGCCGCTTCAACTATCCGCTGCTGCTCGGACGCTCGGCGCTGCGCGGACGCGCGGTGATCGACGTCGACCAGACCTACCAGCACGGTCTCTCGCCCGACGAGTGCGCGCGGTTCAGGCCGCGCCCGCCGGACGAGCAGGCGTCCACCAAGGAATGACCGCATGAAACGAGTGCACGGCACGATACTGGCGCTGATCCTGGCGTTGGCGGCGCTGGGACTGATGTACGCCAAGATCAGCCGTCTCGGTCTGCCGCTGCTGCCGCACCAGTTGGAACAGGTGTGGTCGGTGGAGGCCAAGATCGAGTTCGACGCGAACCGCCACGCCACGGTGGTGGACTTCGACATTCCCGACCGCCTCGGCGACTACGTGCGCCTGGACGAGTATTTCATCTCGCGCGGCTACGGACTCAACGTCGGCGTGCGCGACCAGAACCGCCGCGCCGAATGGTCGACCCGCCAGGCGCGTGGCGCCCAGCGGCTCTACTACCGCCTCGAAGCGGTGCCGCAGAGCGAGACCGAAGCCGATGCCAATCCCAAGCAGCGCCCGCCCGCGCCGCCCGCCGCGCCGGTCTACCAGGAACCCATGGCCTCGGCCATCCAGGACGTGCTCGGCAACGTGCGCGAGGAATCGGCCAACGTCTTCACCTTCGTCAGCCAGACCCTGGTCAAGCTGAACGCGCTGGCGCCGAACGACAACGTGATGATCATCCGCGAGAACATCGACCGCGAGAGCGAGGCCTGGGTCGAACGCCTGATCTACGTGCTGTCCGGCGCCAACATCAGCGCGCGCATGGTGCGTGGCGTGATCCTCGAGGATCGCACCACGGCCCAGCACCTGACTCCCTGGCTCGAGGTGCACAACGGTCAACGCTGGGAAGGCTTCGATCCGCGCACCGGCAACCGCGGCTACCCGGACAACTTCCTGCGCTGGACGGTGGGCGACGAGCCGTTGCTCGCGGTCGATGGCGGGCGCAACTACAGCGTGTCCTTCGCCGTGTCGCGCTACGCGCAGTCACCGACCACCGTGGCCCGCGCGCGTGGCGAGGCCAACGACACCTACCTCGCCAGCATGATGCTGTTCAATCTGCCGGTGAACACCCAGAACGTCTACCGCGTGCTGCTGATGGTGCCGCTCGGCGCGCTGGTGGTGGCGTTCATGCGCACCATCGTCGGCCTGCCGACGCTCGGCACCTTCATGCCGATCCTGGTCGCGATCGCGTTTCGTGAGACCGAGCTCGCATGGGGCGTCGCGCTCTTCATGATGATCACCGCCGCGGGCCTGAGCCTGCGCTTCTACATGGAGCGCCTGCAGCTGCTGCTCGTGCCGCGGCTCTGCTCGGTGCTGGTGCTGGTGATCCTGCTGATGGTGATCATCAGCCTGGTCTTCGGCCGGCTCGGCATCGACAAGGGTTTCTCCATCGCGCTCTTCCCGATAGTCATCCTGACCATGGTCATCGAACGCATGTCGGTGATCTGGGAGGAATCCGGGCCCGGGCAGGCGCTGAAGGAAGGCTTCGGCAGCCTGAGCGTGGCGATCCTGGGCTACCTCGTGATGAAGAACGAGTACCTGACCCACATCGTGTTCCTGTTTCCCGAGTCGCTGCTGATCCTGCTCGGCGGCTTCATCATCATGGGTCGCTACACCGGCTACCGCCTGCTCGAAGTGGCGCGCTTCAAGGACATCGTCGAGGCCGAGGATGGGACTGCTAAGCCGCATCCGTAAACTCCAGGCGGCGGGTGTCGTCGGTATCAACAACCGCAATCGCGGCTACATCATGCCGCGCAATCCGCGCGCGCTGTACGCGCGCGTGGACGACAAGGTCGAGACCAAGCGCCTGGCCATCGCCGCCGGCATCGCGGTGCCGGAACTCTACGGACTGATCGGCGCGGTGCACGACGCGAAGAACTTCGTGCAGATGGTCGAAGGCCGCCAGGACTTCGTGGTCAAGCCGGCCCACGGCAGCGGCGGCAAGGGCATCCTGGTGATCACCGACCGACGCCGCGACATGTACATCAAGGGCGACGGCGTCGCACTGACCGCCGCCGAGGTGCAGCACCACATCGAGAACGTGCTGGGCGGCGTGTATTCCCTCGGCGGCCAGCCGGACCAGGCGATCATCGAGTACCGCGTGAAGTTCGACCGCGTGTTCGAGCAGGTGAGCTATCGCGGCGTGCCCGACATTCGCGTGCTGGTGTATCGCGGCGTGCCGGCCATGGCCATGCTGCGCCTGCCGACGCGCAGCTCCAGCGGCCGCGCCAACCTGCACCAGGGCGCGGTCGGCGCCGGCATCGACATGCTCACCGGGCACACCACGCTCGCGGTATGCAACAACCGGCGCATCAGCGAGCACCCGGACTTCGGTACGCCGCTCGGCGGCCTCGCGATCCCCGGCTGGCCGGCGCTCCTGATCCTCGCCGCGCGCTGCCAGGAACTCGCGCCGCTCGGCTACCTCGGCGTGGACATGGTGCTGGACGCGGAACTCGGGCCGCTGATCCTCGAACTGAACGCCCGTCCGGGCTTGGGGATCCAGATCGCCAACGGCCGCGGCCTGCGCGGCACGCTGGACTACATCGACGCCGCCGCGCCGCTGCCGACCGAAGCCGAAGCGCGGGTGGCGGTCATTCGGGCGTATCACGAGAGCCTGAAGGCCACGGCGTGATCCGCCGCGGCGAATGGGTACGACACTGTAGGGCGGGTTTCAACCCGCCATGCACGGCGCGTCTCCCAGCGCCGTGCATGGCCGATTGAAATCGGCCCTACAACGAGAATCGGACCGATTGGCGCCAACCCTGGAACCGGCGCCGAGGTGGCCTGTGCCATAATCCCCCCCCACGCCTTCACACCCACCGCCAACGTCCCGTGTCCGATGCCCCGCTCGTAGAAATCCAGGATCTGAGCTTCGGCTATTCCAGCGCCCGGCAGATCCTGTCGGATGTCACGCTGTCGGTGCCGCGCGGCAAGGTCGTGGCGCTGATGGGCGGCAGCGGCTGCGGCAAGACCACGCTGCTGCGACTGATCGGCGGCCAGGTGCGGCCGGACCGCGGCTACGTGAAGGTCGCCGGCGAAGTGATCCACGAACTCGACCAGGCCGGTCTCTATCGCATGCGCCGACGCATGGGCATGCTGTTCCAGTTCGGCGCGCTGTTCACCGACATGTCGGTGTTCGAGAACATCGCCTTCCAGATGCGTGAGCACACCGACCTGCCGGAAGACGCGATCCGCGATCTCGTGCTGATGAAGCTGAACGCGGTCGGCCTGCGCGGCGCGGCCGAACTCATGCCGTCCGAACTGTCGGGCGGCATGGCGCGGCGCGTGGCGCTGGCCCGGGCGGTCGCGCTCGATCCGATGCTCGTCATGTACGACGAACCGTTCGCCGGGCTGGACCCCATCTCGCTCGGCGTGGTCGGCCAGCTCATCCGCCGCTCGAACGACGCGCTCGGCGCGACCTCGGTCGTGGTGACCCACGATGTGCAGCAGTCGCTGCACATCGTCGACTACGTGTACCTGATGGCCGACGGCCGCATCGTCGCGCAGGGCACGCCGGACGAGATGCGCGCGTCCACCCACCCGACCGTGCACCAGTTCATCCATGGCGAGGCGGACGGTCCGGTGCATTTCCACTACCCCGCCGGTGACTACGCCGCGGCGCTCGGTGTCAGTCATGGTTGAGCGCGGGCACATCGCGACGGTCGGCGCCTTCACCCTCGGCGCCATTCGGCGTCTCGGCCAGGCGACCCTGTTCCTGGGCCAGGTGCTGCGCCACTCGGGCTCCAGCCTCACGCGGCCCGCACTCACGGTGCGCGAGATCTACTTCGCCGGCGCGCTGTCGCTCATCATCATCATGGTCTCCGGACTCTTCGTCGGCATGGTGCTCGCGCTGCAGGGTTACGACACGCTGCAGACCTACGGCTCGGAGGAGAAGCTCGGCGTGCTGGTGGCGCTGTCCCTGGTGCGCGAACTCGGACCGGTGGTCTCGGCGCTCTTGTTCGCGAGTCGCGCCGGCTCGGCCATCACGGCGGAGATCGGGCTCATGAAGGCCACCGAGCAGATAGTCGCGATGGACATGATGGCCGTGCACCCGGTGGCGCGCGTGGTCGCGCCGCGCTTCTGGGGCGCCGTGTTGTCGATGCCGCTGTTGGCCGCGCTGTTCTCGGCGATGGGCATCTTCGGCGCCTACATCGTCGGCGTGCGCCTGCTCGGCGTCGACGTCGGCGCGTTCTGGGCGCAGATGCAGGCGGCGGTGGATTTCGAGCAGGACATCCTGAACGGCGTGATCAAGAGCGCGGTGTTCGGCGTCGGCATCGCCGCGGTCGCGACCTTCGAGGGCTTCGACGCGCCGCCGACCGCCGAGGGCGTGTCGCGCGCCACCACCCGCACAGTGGTGCACTCCTCGCTCTTGGTGCTGGCGCTCGATCTCGTGCTGACCGGTTTCATGATGCGCATGTGGGGCGAATGAATGAACGCGAGAGACAGACATGAATAGCCGCGCGCTGGAATTCTGGGTGGGACTGTTCGTCCTGATCGGCTTCGCCTCGCTGCTGTTCCTGGCCTTGAAGGTCGGCAACCTGGGCGTGGGTGGCGCGACCACGGAGTACACCGTGACGGCGCTGTTCAACAACATCGGCGGGCTGAAGGTGCGCGCGCCGGTGCGCTCGGCCGGCGTCACCGTCGGTCGCGTGACGGCGGTCGATTTCGATACGAAGGGCTACCAGGCCAAGGTCACGCTGAACATCGACAGCACCTACCAGTTCCCCAAGGACACCAGCGCCTCGATCCTGACCACCGGCGTGCTGGGCGAGAACTATGTCGGCCTCGAGGCCGGCGGAGACGACGCGATGCTGGCGAGCGGCGACCAGATCACCATCACCCAGTCGGCGGTGGTGCTGGAACAGGTCATCGGCCGCTTCCTGTACGACAAGGCGCAGAGCCCAGGAGGAAAATGACGTGCTGATCGCATCGATGTCCCGCGCGCTGCTGGCGCTCGCCCTGACGACCCTGGCCGTGGCGGTGTACGCCGCGCCGACCCCCGACGCGCTGGTGAAGAGCACCGCCGAGGAGGTGCTCGCACTGGTGCGCAGCGATCCCGAGATCGCCGCCGGCAACAGCAGCCGGGTCTACGCCATCGTCGAGGAGAAGGTGCTTGGACATTTCGACTTCGAACGCATGACCCGGCTCGCGGTCGGCAAGCATTGGCGCCAGGCGAGCGAGCCGCAGCGACAGGCGCTGACCGACAATTTCCGTACCCTGCTGGTCCGCACCTACGCCGTCGCGCTCGCCCAGTTCCGCGATCGCGCGGTCGAGTATCGACCGCTGGACGACGCGCCGGCGGGCGACGAAGTCATGGTGCACACCCTGGTGGCGACGCCCCAGGGCAAGCCCATCAACATGGACTACCGCATGATGCGCGACGGCGAGGACTGGAAGGTCTACGACGTGCTGGTGGACGGCGTCAGCCTGGTGGTCAACTACCGCAGCCAGTTCGACGCGACGGTCACCGGAAAGGGCATCGACGGGCTCGTCGCGATGCTGGCCGAGAAGAACGCCGCGGCCCAGGGCGGCGCGCAGTAGATGGCGCTCCGTCGCGACGGCGCGCGCCTCGTGCTGGACGGTCCGGTCACGCTCGCGACCCACGCCGCGCTGCGCGCGCAGGCCGCGACGCTCGCATCCGACGGCGACCTCGAGGTGGACTGGTCCGGCGTGGAGACGGTCGATTCGAGCGCGCTCGCGCTCATCCTGCACTGGCAGCGCACGACCACGGCCAGAGGCGCGCGCGCCGCCCAGACCCACCTGCCCCAGGCGCTGCTCGCGCTCGCGGAGTTGTACGGCGTGCAGGAACTGCTGTAGGTCGGACTTACACCCGACATTCGTGCCGTGCTTCGATTGGGGTTCTGGAATCGAATGGCGGGTTGAAACCCGCCCTACAGGGCGGCTCCGATGTAGGGCCGATTTCAATCTGCCATGCACGGCCTCGGTCGATGCGCCACGAATGGCGGGTTGAAACCCGCCCTACAGGGCGGCTCCGATGTAGGGCCGATTTCAATCGGCCATGCACGGCCTCGGTCGATGCGCCACGAATGTCGGGCTGAAGCCCGACCTACAGGGCGACTCCGATGTAGGGCCGATTTCAATCGGCCATGCACGGCCTCGGTCGATGCGCCACGAATGTCGGG
>JBFWYG010000052.1:21301-30192 GCA_050186725.1 Gammaproteobacteria bacterium
GCCATGCACGGCCTCGGTCGATGCGCCACGAATGTCGGGCTGAAGCCCGACCTACAGGGCGACTCCGATGTAGGGCCGATTTCAATCGGCCATGCACGGCCTCGGTCGATGCGCCACGAATGTCGGGCTGAAGCCCGACCTACAGGGCGACTCCGATGTAGGGCCGATTTCAATCGGCCATGCACGGCCTCGGTCGATGCGCCACGAATGTCGGGTTGAAACCCGCCCTACAGGGCGGCTCCGATGTAGGGCCGATTTCAATCGGCCATGCACGGCCTATCTCCGCCACGCCTTGTACGCTTCCATCACCACCAGCAGCACCGCGGCCTCGGCCAGCATGCGCAGCCAGTCGCCGAGACCGAGCGGTGCGATGCCGAGCACGCGATCGAGTCCCGGGGTGTACAGCGCGGCGATGTGCACGGCCTGCGCGGCGAGCGTGCCCCACAGCAACAGGGGATTGCGCAGCGGCGAGCCGCTGAACACCGAGCGGGTCTCGGAGCGCGCGACGAACACCAGCAGGTTCTCGCACAGCACCATCAGCATCAGCGCGTGATTGCGCGCGGTCTCGAGCGCCACGCCGTCCGCCAGCAGCGCGGCGAAGCGCGCGTAGACCAGCCCCGCCATCACCGCCGCGCACAACAGCACGCGCTCGATCATCGCGCGGTCGAACACCGGCTCCCGCGGCGGCCGAGGCGGGCGTCGCAGTTCGTCGCCCTCGCCCGGCTCGCAGGCGAGCGCGACGTCCTGGATGCCGTTGGTGATGAGATTCAGCCACAGGATCTGCGCTGGCAGGAGCGGCAGCGGCAGGCCACTGCCGATGGCGAGCGCGAACAGGAAGATCTCCGCCACGCCGGTCGCGATGAGGAGCAGCACCACCTTGCGGATGTTGGCGTAGGCCACGCGGCCTTCTTCGACGCCGGCGACGATCGCGCCGAAGCTGTCGTCGGTGATGACGAGATCCGCGCTGTCCCGCGCGACGTCGGTGCCGCCGCGGCCCATCGCCACGCCGACGTGGGCGGCACGCAGCGCCGGCGCGTCGTTGACGCCGTCGCCGGTCACCGCCACCACGTGGCCCGCGCGCTGCAAGGCGGTGACGATGGCGAGCTTCTGCTCGGGCTCGACGCGCGCAAACACGCGCGCGCGCGTCACGAGCGCATCCAGCGCGGCGGGTCCGGCGGTGATCGCCGCACCGAGCGTGGCGCCGGTCACCACCTGGGCGGCATCGCACGCGAGATCGAGCCGCCGCGCGATCACGAGTGCGGTGTCCGGATGGTCGCCGGTCACCATCGCCACGGCGATGCCGGCGGCGCGGCAGCGCGCGATGGCGTCACGCGCGTCTTCGCGCAGTGGATCGATCATGCCGACCAGTCCGAGCAGCTCCAGGTCGTGCAGCGCGGCCTCGTCGAAATGCGCCTCGGCGCCGGCCGGCAGCAGGCCCTGGGCCAGCGCCAGCACGCGATAGCCATCCGCCGCCAGCGCACGCGCCTGCGCCTCGACCGCGGCGCGGTCCAGCGGCGCGGTGCCGCGCGGTGTGCGGACGCGCGCGCACATGCCGAGCACGCGCTCGAACGCGCCCTTCACGCTGACCAGCGCCCCTGCGCCGCAGCGATTCAGACTGGCCGCGTACAGCCGCTCCGCCTCGAACGGCAAGCTGCGCAGTTCCGCGTGCTCGGCGAGCAGTTCCGGCCGCGTCACGCCGCCCTTGTGGGCGAGCACCAGCAGCGCGACGTCGACCGCATCGCCCTGTTGCACCCAGCCGCCGTCACGGCGGCCGAGAAAGGCCTCGTTGGCGAGCGCGGCCGCGCGGCACAGCTCGCGCAGCGCCACGCCGCCTGCGCCGCCGTCCTCGATCGCGCCGACAGGTTCGCGTCCCGCGCCGCTCACCGTCCACACCGGGGAGCCCGGCAACCACAGGCACTGCACGGTGAGCTCATTGCGGGTCAGCGTGCCGGTCTTGTCGGAAGCGATGAAGGTGCAGGCGCCCAGCGACTCGATCGCCGGCAGGCGCCGCACGATGACCTTGCGCCGCGCCATGGCGCGCGTGCCCAACGCGAGCGCGATGGTGATCGCGACCGGCAGGCCCTCGGGCACGGCGGACACCGCCAGCGCCACCGCCGCCAGAAACACCTCGGCCAGCGCCGCGCCGCGCGCGGTGGCGAGCGCCGACATCAGCGCCACCGCGACCAGCACCAGCATCGCGATGCGCAGCGTGAAGCGCTCCATGCGCTCGAGCAGCGGCGGCTTGACCGCGCGCGGTGCGTCCAGCGCGGCGGCGATGTGGCCGACCGCAGTGTGCGTGCCGGTGGCGGTGACCACCGCCAGCGCGCGCCCGCGGGTGACCAGGCTGCCGGCGTGCAGCATGTTGACGCGCTCGGCGAGCACGGTGTCCGGCGCGAGGCAGGGCGCCGCCTGCTTGGCCACCGCAAGCGATTCCCCGGTCAGGAGCGATTCGTCGACTGCGAGCCCGTGACTGCTCAGCAGGCGGGCATCGGCCGGTACACGCGCGCCGGATTCCAGCCACAGCACGTCGCCCGGCACCAGTTCTTCGGCGTCGACTTCGTAGCCCTCGCCATCGCGGTCGACCCGCACGCGGGTGCGCACCACGCCCTGCAACGAGGCCACGGTGCGCTCGGCCGCCCGTTCCTGGGTGGCCCCGATCAGCACGTCGATGACGATGACCGCGAGGATGAAGCCGACGTCCGACCAGTCGTGCAACGTCGCCGCCAGCGCGGCCGCGGCGGTCAGCACCAGGATCATGGGATCGCGCAGCTGGCGGAGCAGGATGCGCGCGAAGGACGGCGGCGGATGGCGCGGCAGCGCATTGCGCCCATGGCGCACGAGGCGCGCGGCGGCCTCGTCGGCGTGGAGCCCGTGCCTGGAGCTGTCGAGCTCGCGCAGTACGGTGTCGGCGTCCTGCGCGTGCGGGCTGAGGGTCTCGAACGTCACACAAGCAGGCTAGAGCCGGTGGCGGCCATGCACCTTGTCCTCGATCAGGGCGCGGCTCCGGTCTGCGCGTGACCCCGCGCGGTGTATTGCTCGTGGTAGATGCGCGCGAAGGCCAGCAGGGTCGCGATCACCAGCGGCCCGATCAAGGCCCCCGCCACGCCGTAGACCTGCAGGCCACCCAGGATGCCGGGGAACAAGAGCAGCAGCGAGAGATGGGTCTGGCCGCTGATCAGCACGGTACGAATCAGGTTGTCGCTCATGCTTACCGCGACCGCGCCCCACGCCAGCAGCGCGAACCCGGCGACCTGCTCGCCGCTGGCCAGCAGGTAGAGCCCGGCCGGCGCCCACACCACCGCCGCGCCCGCCACCGGCACCAGCGCGAGCAGCGCGGTGGCGAAGCCGAGCAGCACCGGGAAACCAAGACCCGCCACGGCGAAGCCGATACCGGCCAGCAGGCCCTGCACGCTCGCCGTGATGAAGGCGCTGCGCAGGATGGCGGACAGGGTCTGGTCGAGGCGCGCGATGATCATGCGCTTGTCCTGCTCCTCCATCGGGATGAGGTCCACTACCGCGCGCACCAGCTGCGGGCCATCGCGAAAGAAGAAGAAGATCGCCACCACCAGCACCACCACGTCGAACACCAGCAGCACGAAGTTCTTCAGTAGATCGGCGCCGTAGCCGGTGAGATTGTTGCCGAGCTGGCGCACGCTCTCGAGCGCGATGGCGCGGAGATCCACCTGCCAGGCGGCGAGCAGGGCGCTGCCGCGCGTCCACAGCGCACGCAGCCAGCCCGGCAGCGGCAAGGACTTGCCCGGCGCCCCGTCCAGCGGCTGGGCGATGAGATCGCGCACGTGGGGAAACACCGCCGCGGCCTCGTTCAGCAGCAGCCAGGCGAGCATCAGGAAGGGCAGGATGACGGTCAGCAGAGCGAGCACCGTGCTCACGGTGGCGGCGCGGTTCGGCGAACCGAAGTGCACGCTCAACCGCGCGTGCAGCGGATAGAACACCAGGGTCACGATCAGCGCCGCGGTGAGCGCGGTGGCGAAAGGCGAGAGGATGCGCAGCGACTGGTAGATGAGCCAGGCGAAGGCGCCGAGAAAGAACACGCGGAACAGCCACTGCCGATCGCTGGCGGTCGGACGCGGGGAAGTGGTCTCTGCAGCGTCCGATTCGCTCATCGGCTGAGCGTTTCAGCCAGGGGGCCGCCTGTCAAGGCAATGTCGGCGGACGGTGACGCGCGCCTTGGCGCGCCCCGCCGAGGAAGGTGCGGCCGCGCCGCGCGCCGCGTCAGCCGCGCGAGTGCCAGGGCAGGTTGACCCGCACCGTGGCGCCCTGCGCGTCGTGCTCGACGCTCGCGCACAGCGCCTTGACCAGCGCCAGCCCACGACCGTAGGGGCGCGGCGCGTCGGACTGTTCGGCGCGCGTGCGCGCCGCGTGGTATTCCGCCACGTCGAACCCCGTGCCGCTGTCCGACACCTCGATGTCGAGCGAGGCGCCGTCGCCTTCGCCGCACGCACGCACGGCGATGCGCACCCAGCCCTGCTCCGCCGCGGCGAGCCGCTGGGTGCGTTCGTTCATGTAGTGCTCGAAGCCGTTGCGCCCGGCCTTGAGGCTGGAATCCAGCCCCAGCACGCCGTGGTCGAGCGCGTTGACGAAGAGCTCGGTGAGCACGGTGAACAGCCCGCTGTGCTGGGTCTCGACCGCGGCCAGTTCATGGATCTGGTTCAACAGCAGCGGCACCGGATCGACTTCGGCCAGGCCGCCGCCGCGCAGGGTGAGTTCGAGGTCCCAGCCGCGCCGCAGCTCGGGCGCGGCGCCGGCGCGCGGCCCCTCGGCGGCGGGAGATCTATCGGCCAGCGTGGGATCGACCAGGATCTCCACCGCCGTGATGTCGTCGGCCTGGGGGGCGCTGCCGCAGAAGCGCTCGAGCTCCGCCATCACTCGTGGCAGGCCGTGGCGTCCGCCGTCGGCGACCGTGCGCATGGCCGCCATCACGCGCTCCCCGCCGAACGCGGTACCGTCGCCCGCCACCGCCTCGAACAGGCCGTCGGAGGCCATCAGGATGCGCGTGCCGGCGTGTATCGGCAGGGTACGCATGCCGTCACGCAGGAACATGTCGGTGGTGATGCCGAGCGCCAGGCTGTGCGCGACGATGGCGGTGACCGGCTGGCTGCCGTCGGCATCGAACACCATGAGATCCGGCATGCCGCAGTTCGCCACGCGGATATGGCTCAGCCCCGCGTCGATGGCGATGAAATGCGCGGCCATGAACATGCCGGTCGGGAACAGCGCGTTCAGCTTGCGGTTGATGCTGCGCAGGATCTGCTCGGGCGCGAAACCCTTGGCGGTCATGGCGCGGAATACCTCGGACACCGGCAGCGCGCCGATGGCCGCCGCCAGGCCGTGACCGGTGAAATCGCCGAGCAGCACGTAGATCTCGCCGGACGGCGCGCGCGCCGCCAGGTACACGTCGCCACTGAAGCGCGCCGCGGGGCGCAGCACCGCGCAGATCGCGCCGTGCTGGAAATTGTTGGCGCTCACCACCCGCGAGAACAGGCGCTCGGCGATCTGCTCGTCGCGCACCTGCTGGGCGTGCATCGTGGTGACGCGATCCTGCAACGCCTGGATGCGCATCAGCGCGGCGACCTTGGCGCGCAGTACCGCCACGCTGTAGGGCTTGGCCAGGAAGTCGTCGCCGCCCGCATCGAGACAGCGCGCGACGGTGGCCTCGTCGGCCAGCGAGGTCAGGAAGATGATCGGCACGAAGCGCTGCTGCTGGCGCGCCTTGATCGCGCGCGTCGCCGACACGCCGTCCATGACCGGCATCATCACGTCCATGAAGATGATGTCGACCTCGCTCTCACGGCTCACCGCCACGGCCTCGGCGCCGTTCACGCATTCGGTGACGCGGTAGCCGAGACGGGAGAGGAGTCCCCGCAGGATGAGTCGATTGGTGGCGTCGTCGTCGACCACCAGGGCGTGGGCCGCCTCGAGATCGGCGGTGCTGGGCTCCAGGGCCGCTACGCTGGCTTCGTGCATGGCTCGCT
The DNA here is from genome assembly GCA_050186725.1 of Gammaproteobacteria bacterium. Classification (GTDB taxonomy): domain Bacteria; phylum Pseudomonadota; class Gammaproteobacteria; genus JADJYF01. The sequence continues at coordinate 27,295 of JBFWYG010000052.1, forward strand.
CGCTTGTTTGAGTTGTTCGGCGGCGGTCCGCGCGAGTGCGGGCCGTGGGCACCAGGGCTCGACCAAGAGTAGCGGCGAATCCTGACTGCGGCTGTAGGCTGTGCCGCAGTTTCAAGGCAGGCCGAACGACGGCCGCTACCACCGTCGCGGACGCGCACTCCAGGCCGGCGGCGCGTCGCTACTCGTGAACTCAGCCTCGGCACGCCCATGACATCGACTTCCCACGGACCGGCAGTTCCAGACCTCCAAGCCGAGCACTACCGGCAGGAGATCCTCGATCTGCTGCCCGACCGCGTGTTCTGGAAGGACACCGACGGACGCTATCTCGGCTGCAACCAGGCCTTTGCCCGTGACGCCGGCCTGGACGACCCCGCCGCGGTGGTCGGACTGACGGACGCCGAGCTCGCCTGGCGGGCGGTGGCCGCCGACATGGCGGCCGACGAGCGGCGCCTGCTGGACGGCCAGAGCCTGGCGCTGTCGATAGAACGCCGGCTCCCGGTCGCGACGGGCGCCCGGATACGCGCGCTGTTCTCTGTCTCGCCGCTGCGCAAGGCGAGCGGCGACATCAGCGGCCTGTTCGGCCGCTACCGTGACCTCGCGGCCGAACAGGCCCAGGAAGACCAGCTGACCGAGGCCCGCCAGTGGGCTGACCTGGCCTTCTCGACCAATCGCGTCGGGCTGTGGGAGTGGCACATTGAAGAGCGCACGCTGACCACCAATTCGACCTGGTGGCGCATGCTGGGCGAGTCGCCGCGCAACGAGCGCCTGTCCAGCGAGGCCTATTTCGACCTCGTCGAGCCCAGCGATCGGGATCACGTGCGGAACTCCCTGCGGCGCTTCCTCAATGGCCAGGACGACACTGTGGACTACGTCGTCCGCATGCGCTGCAAGGATGGCAGACATCGCTGGATCCGCACCGTCGGACGGCGTTTCGGTCAGCCGGAGCGCGGCGCCGGACAGCGCGTCATCGGCCAGAACATCGATGTCGACGACGCGCGCCGACGCGAAGCCGCCCTGCAGGAAGTGACCGCGGCGCTGGACGCCGCGAGCGACCAGATCTTCATCATCGATGCCGACAGCCTGCGCCATGTCTACGTGAACCACGGCGCCTGCGCCGCCACCGGCTACCACGCGGAGCAGCTGCTCGCCATGACCTCCATGGACCTGGTCGACGGCCTCACGGAGGCGACGGTGCGCGCGATGTGCGCGCGCCTCGCGCGGGATGGCGTACCGGTCTCGCGCGAGGTCCTGATACGCCGCGCCGACGGCAGCAGCTACCCTGCCGAGGCGGTGATTCGCCACGTGCCCGGGCAGGACCGCGTGCTGGTGGTGGTGCGCGACGTGAGCGCCTGGCGGCACCGCGAGCAGGCGCTGGTCGAGATGCGCACCGCAATGGACTGCGCGGGCGACGCGATCTTCGTGCGCGACATCGCGGCCAATCGCATCGTCTACACCAACCGCGTGGCGAGCGACATGCTTGGCTACGACGCCGAGCAGCTGGCGGCGATGCCGCCCTTCGCCTTCGATCGCGGCCTCACCCGCGAGCAGCTCGCGGCGCTGCGCGAAGAACTCGAGCGCGATCCCGGGCGCGGCGTGATGGTCGAGTCGGTGTTCGAAACCGCCGACGGCCGCGACGTGCCGGTCTCGGTCTCGATCAAGCTGGTGCCCGAGGCCGGCGCCAGCGGCCGGGTGATCACCGTGGCGCGCGACATCACTTCGCAGAAGCTGCGCGAGATCGTGCTGAAACGCGCGCAGCTGCAGGCCGAGAGCGCGAACCGCGCGAAGAGCGACTTCCTGGCCAACATGAGCCACGAGATCCGCACGCCGCTGAACGGCGTGATCGGCATGCTCGAACTGCTGACCGGCACGCCACTGGACGAGGAACAGGCCGGCTGCGTGCGCACCGCGGGCAACAGCGCGCGCGCCCTGCTCGGGCTCTTGAACGACATCCTCGACCTGTCGCGCATCGAGGCCGGCCAGCTGCACATCGACGACATCGAGTTCGACCTGCACGCGCTGGTGCAGGACCTCGCGCGCAGCATGGCGTCGCGCGCGCAGGACAAGGCGCTCGAGCTGGTATGCGACGTCGGCCCGCAGCTGCCACGCACGCTGCGCGGCGATCCCGGACGCCTGCGCCAGGTGCTGACCAACCTGCTCGGCAACGCGCTGAAGTTCACCCAGGCCGGCGAAGTGGTGCTGTGCATCACCGCGGTCGGCAGCGACGATGCGCGCCCCTGCCTGCGTTTCGCGGTGCGCGACACCGGCATCGGCATCGCCGCCGAACACCAGGCGCGGCTGTTCAAGAGTTTCTCCCAGGCCGACAGCTCGGTGACGCGCACATTCGGCGGCAGCGGCCTCGGGCTCGCCATCAGCAAACAGCTGTGCGAGCTGATGGGTGGCACCATAGGCTTCAGCAGCGTGCCGGGTCAGGGCTCGACGTTCTGGTTCGAACTCGCCTTCGACGTGCCCGTAGGCCAGCTACCGGCGCCGATTGGTGACCTGCGCGGCGCGCATGTGCTGGTGGTGGACGACAATCTGAGCCAGCGCGAAGTGCTGGCCGCCTACCTGCGGGTGTGGGGCGTGCGCGCCGAGACCGCCGGCTGCGCCGACGCGGCGCTCGACTACCTGCGCTTCGCCGCCGCCGCGGGCGAGCCGGTCGCGCTCGCCATCATCGATCTCGAGATGCCGGGGGGCGACGGGTTCATGCTCGGCACCGCGGTGCGCGCGCTGGAACTGTCGCGCCAGCCGGCCCTGGTGCTGACCAGCTCGAGCGCGCGGCGCGGCGACGCCCAGGCCGCGCGCGACGCGGGCTTCAGCGCCTACCTGCCCAAGCCCACCCACGCCGACGACCTGCACGCCTGCCTGTGCCAGGCGCTCGGCAGGCAGCACGAGCACACC
>JBFWYG010000053.1:0-16339 GCA_050186725.1 Gammaproteobacteria bacterium
CGCGCCGCAGGTACCAGACCAGGTCCATCTCGGGCGCCGCGAGGCCGGCCTGGGTGAGGGCGGCGGAGATCTGGCCACGATGATGGGTGGCGTGGTTGAACACGTGCAGCAGCACGCTGCTGAGCGGCTGTTCGAACGCCGCGCCCGACATGTTGCGGTAGACCAGCGTGCTGGCGAGGCGCGCGTCGTCCAGCGTGTCGAGCCACGTGGCCCAGCGCTCGGTCGCGGCGCGCAGCGCGCACGCGAGCGCGCCGCGCTCGGTCTCGAACTCGGTGTCCAGTCCGGCGACCGTGAAGGGCGCGTCGATGCAGCGGCCGTACCAGACCTGGTCCGCCACCAGCAGATGATTGAGCGTGCCGTGCACGCTCCTGAAGAACAGTCCCACATTGGCGCGATAGCGCGCGTCGTCCAAGATCCGCACCACGCCGAACAGCACCTCGGTGGCCCACGCGTGGTAGCGCGCGAGCATCAGCATCTCAGCTCTCATGTCGCCTCCTCGCCGCGTGCCGCGGCGCGCGTCTCCAGGATGAATTGCACGGCCTGATCGGCGCAACGTAACATGCCGTCACCGGGCCCGCCGCGCGTCGCGAGGGCCGGCAGTCACGAGGATTCTGCATGAACGGCGCCCATACCCTGCTCGACACGCTGGTCGCTGCCGGCATCGAAGTGTGCTTCGCCAACCCCGGCACCTCGGAGATGCACCTCGTCACCGCGATCGGCAAGACCGACGCGGTGCGCCCCATCCTGTGCCTGTTCGAGGGCGTGGTGACGGGTGCCGCCGACGGCTATGCGCGCATGTCGGGCAAGCCCGCCATCACGCTGCTGCACCTCGCGCCGGGCTACGCCAACGGCATGGCCAACCTGCACAACGCGTCGAAGGCCCACACCGCCATCGTCAACATCGTGGGTGATCACGCGGTGTGGCATCACCAGTACAACGCGCCGCTCACCTCGGACGTGCCCGGCCATGCGCGCCTGCAGTCGGACTGGGTGCGGGTGTCGTCTTCTGCCGAGGACCTGGCGCTGGCGGGCGCGGAGGCGGTGCAGGCCGCGCGCAGCGGCGCCGGGCACATCGCGACCTTGATCGTGCCGGCCAACCACGCCTGGGAGCCGGCCGAACGCTCCTACGACAGGCTCCAGCCGGCACCGCTCGCGACGGTACCCGAGGCGCGCATCGCGGCCGCGGCGGCGGCGCTCACCAACGGCAAGCGCACTGCGATCGTGGTCGGCGCGGGCGCGCTGCGCGAAGGTCCGCTGACGCTCGCGGGACGCATCGCCGCCGGTTGCAACGCGACCTTGCTGTGCGAGACCTTTCCGGTGCGGGTCGAGCGCGGCGCGGGGCGCGTGCCCTTCGCGCGCATTCCCTACTTCGCCGAACAGGCCATCGAGTTTCTCAAGGACTTCGAGCAGATGATCCTCATCGGCACCCAGCAGCCGGTGGCGTTCTTCGCCTATCCCGGGGTCGCCAGCCTGCTCGCGCCGCCGGACTGCGTGATGCTGACCCTGGCCGACGTGCACGACGACATCGGCGCGGCGCTCGATGTGCTCGCCGCGCGCGTGGCCGCGCCCGCAGACTGTCCGCGTCAGCCGCGCGTCGCGCCGATGCTGGTGGACGGCGAACTCACGCCGGGCGCCATCGGTGACGTGATCAGCGCGCGCCTGCCGGAGCATGCCATCGTCTCCGACGAAGGCATCACCTGCGGTCTCGAACTCTTCCTGCGCACCCAGGGCGCCGCGCCCCACGACTGGCTGGCCATCACCGGTGGTTCCATCGGCCAGGGCCTGCCGGTCAGCTTCGGCGCCTCCGTCGCCTGTCCGTCGCGCAAGGTGGTGGCCTTCCAGGCCGACGGCAGCGCGATGTACACCGTGCAGGCGCTGTGGAGCATGGCGCGCGAGAAGAGCGACGTGACGGTGGTGCTGCTGAACAACAGCAGCTACGCGATCCTGAACGTGGAACTGATGCGCCTGAAGGCCGGCGAGCCCAACCCCAAGACGCTCTCCATGCTCGATCTCGGCAACCCGGTGATCGACTGGGTCAGCATCGCGCGCGGGATGGACGTGCCAGCGACCCAGGTCAGGACCGTGCGCGAATTCGACGAGGCCTTCAGCGCCGCGATGGCGACCCCCGGGCCGCATCTCATCGAAGTGATGGTGGTGCAGAATGTGGGGGTGGGATTCAAGCGGTGAGCGTCATCACTCTTCCTGTCGCGCCTTCAGCGCCGCGAGGCGCTTCTCCATCACCTCGGCCTTGTCCGCGCCGCCGCCGAGGAAGCCTGGCGCGGCGCGGTAGTAGCGGATGAGGTCTTCCAGCGCGCCGTCGTTCTCGGGGTCGAGCGCGACCGCGCGTTCGAACGACGCGCAGGTCTTCTTCGCCAGGTCCATTGCCGCCAGCCAGTTGGCACGCTGCGCCAGCCGGCCATAGCTCTTGCCGAGCAGGTGCGCGCAGCGCGCGCAGCGCGGATGACGCGCGACCAGCGCCTCCGCGGCGTGCGCCGCCTCCTCGTAGCGACGCGCCTTGTAGATTGCGCGCACCGCCTGGAAGTCCGCCTCCGGCGCGTCGTCGTCGGCGCGCGCCGGGGTGGCGAACAGCGTGGCGCACAGCAGGGTGAGGAAGGCCAGGCGTGTCACGGGACCGGGGCGACGGTGGCGGTGCGGCGCATGTTAGGCCAGTGCCGGGACGCGCGCGACCCGCCCTGGCGCTGGGAGGCGCGCGTCGGCGCTGCTATCTTGGCGGCCCGATTCAGACCAGGGGACAGAACACATGAGCACCGAAGCCAACAAGCAACTCGTTCGCGACACCTGGGGCGCCGTCACCAACGGCGATCCGGAGGGCTTCATGGCACGGTTGGCGGACGACGTCACTTGGACCTTCTTTGGCAGTCACCGCTTCGCCGGCACCATCCGCGGCAAGGCCGACCTGGTCGCGAAACTGTTCGCGCCACTCGGCGAGGTGCTGGCCGAGGGCATCAAGGTGCACATCGACACCCTGACCGCCGAGGCCGATCGCGTGGTGATCGAGGCGCGTGGCGAAGCGCAGACCAAGGACGGCCGGCCGTACAACAACAGCTATTGCATCGTCGTGACGGTGCGGGACGGCAAGGTCGCCCAAGTCCGCGAGTATCTCGACTCGGAACTCGTCACCGCCGTGTTCGGCCGCTGAGCAGGGCGCGGGCGACGGGCGCTCAGCGCGCGCCCGACGCCCGCGCCGGCGATGCTGCCGGCTCGAGCGGCGCAAGCCTGCTCCAGGCGGCGTCATCCGCCAGGCGGCCGAGCGCGCTCGGATCCAGGCGGCGCGGATCGAGCGTCTCGGCGCCGTACACGAGGCCTTCCATCTTCCACACGCTCACGGCCCGCGACTGCACGTCGTTCACTTCCAGCGCCACCACCGTCGGCCGACCGTCGACGGCCGCGTGGCGGTAGCTCGCCACCTTCCATAGTTTTTCCGTGCGGTCGAAGTACTCGCGTTTGACGGGCAGGCGGCTCTGGTCGTCCACCCAGGTCACGATGCGCGAATAGAAGCGGTCCTTCCGCGGCCGCGCCTCGACCTTCCACAGCGTGCGGCCGTCCTGGTCCTCGCGCCCGATCAGATGGGGCGGCTGGGTGTCGCGCTCAGCGAGGGCGAGGTCTTCGTAGTTGAGCTTGGTGGAGAGAAAGTAATCGTCCGGGTCGAGCGGCGAGATCTGTCGCGCCCGCTTCTCTTCCGGCGAGTACAGCCACAGTCCCAGCTCGCCGTCGGTCGCCTGGGGTGCGCTCAGGATGCACACGCCGCGCATCTTGTCCGGCGCTTCGAAGGTGATGGCGCTGCGCGGCCCGTCGCCGTACTGCTTGCGCAGCACCAGCAGGTCCCACGACTCGCGCCCGCCGCCCGGCTGCGGGTTGCTGGTGGTGACGTGCACGCGGGAATACTGGGCGGCGCGCGGCACCTGCGCGCGGTACATGTCGGCGATCAGCGCGGCGGCATCGGGCTCCTCGCCCTCGGCGTGGGCGAGCGATTGGCCGAGCAGCACGATGAGCCCCACCAGCAGCCGGCTGGCACGATGGCTTCGGTTCATGGACAGGTTCCTTCGATGGCGGTTGGCGTGGATCCGACGGCGGATCCTTTCGGTGCACGGCAGGCCTGCGGCACCCGCCGGGAAGCCCCTGAAGCAAGTCGTGACCGCGCCGGGCGTGCTCGCGATCCTAACGCCTGCAGGCCTCGCCCGCCGCAAGAAAATCGACTCCTCGTCAAGCCTTAGCGCCGCTGAGCCGGCCGAGACCCGGGCGCCGCGAGGCCGCGCCTCATTCCGGTGCGTCATTTTCGACCGGCATGTCGGCCGTCGCGCACCCAGAAAGTGCACAAACCCGGTCGAGCGACTGCCTCGTCCCTCCAAGTGATTGAATCAACGGCGTGATCGCGCTTGGCATGCATGCTGCACTGGGCTCCGCAGCCATCGCTAGCGCTCACCACAGGAGTTCTGTGCATGAAACTCATCACCGCAGTCATCAAGCCCTTCAAGCTCGATGAAGTTCGCTTGGCCCTCGCCGACGTCGGCGTACAGGGATTGACCGTGACCGAGGTCAAGGGCTTCGGTCGCCAGCGGGGCCACACCGAACTCTACCGAGGCGCGGAGTACCAGGTCGACTTCCTGCCCAAGGTCAAGCTCGAAATAGCGCTGGACGACGCCCAGGTCAGCCGCGCCATCGAGGCCATCTGCAAGGTCGCGCGCACCGGCAAGATCGGCGACGGCAAGCTGTTCGTCACCGATCTCGACCAGGCCATACGCATCCGCACCGGCGAGTCCGGTCCGGATGCGCTGTAAGCGCGCTCCCCGGTTTCATTCATCGTCGTCAACCTGAAGTGGAATAGCCATGAACCCCAACTCCAAGCCTGCATTGCTTTCCGGGATGCGTGAGCTCGGCCGCGGCCACACCCTGGTGTCGCTGCTGCTCGTGCTCGCGTTTCTTTTCCTGCCCTTCGTCGCCGGCGCGCAGGAAGCCGCCGAGGCCGCGGCCGCGGCGCCCCCTGCGCCCACGCCGGACAAGGGCGACATCGCCTGGATGCTGGTGTCCACGCTGCTGGTGATCATGATGGCCGTGCCCGGCCTGGCGCTGTTCTACGGCGGCCTGGTGCGCGCCAAGAACATCCTCTCCGTGCTGATGCAGGTGATGGTGGGCTTCTCGCTGCTGGTGGTGCTGTGGTGCCTGTACGGCTACTCGTTCGCCTTCACCGAGGGCAACGCCTTCGTCGGCGGCACCGGGCGACTGTTCCTGAATGGCGTGTTCGATCCCGCGACCACCACCTTCGCCATGGCGGCGACCTTCAGCAAGGGCGTGGTGATTCCGGAGATAGTGTTCGTCGCCTTCCAGGGCACCTTCGCCGCGATCACCGCCTGCCTCATCATCGGCGGCTTCGCCGAACGCATGAAGTTCTCTGCCGCGCTCATCGCGATGGTCATCTGGTTCACCATCGGTTACCTGCCGGTCGCGCACATGGTGTGGTTCTGGATGGGACCGGACGCCTACACCGCGCCGGACGTGGTCGACGCGATGAACGCCAAGGCCGGGTACATCTGGCAGATGGGCGCGCTCGACTTCGCGGGCGGCACCGTGGTGCACATCAACGCCGGCATCGCGGGCCTCATCGGCGCGATCATGTGCGGCAAGCGCATCGGCTACGGCAAGGAAGCGATGCCCCCTCACAACCTGGTGCTCGCGATGGTCGGCGCCTCCCTGCTGTGGGTGGGCTGGTTCGGCTTCAACGCGGGTTCCGCGCTGGAAGCGGGTACCTTCGCCGGTCTCGCCTTCCTGAACACCTTCTCCGCCACGGCGGCGGCAGTGGTGTCCTGGTCGCTGGCCGAGTGGGCGGTGCGCAAGCATGCGTCGATGCTGGGCGCGGCGTCCGGCGCAGTCGCCGGCCTCGTCGCCATCACCCCGGCCTGCGGCAACGTCGGCCTGATGGGCGCCATCGTCATCGGCCTGCTGGCCGGCGTGGTGTGCTTCTGGGGCGTGACCGGTCTGAAGAAGATGATCGGAGTCGACGACTCCCTCGACGTGTTCGGCGTGCATGCCCTCGGCGGCATCCTGGGCGCGCTCCTGACCGGCGTGTTCAACAACCAGTCGCTCGGTGGCCCCGGCCTCGTCACCGACTGGGTGACCGCGTCGGTCGGCTCCAACCCGGTCATGACCCAGCTGCTGATCCAGGCGAAGGGCGTCGCCATCACCTCGGTGTGGACCGCGGTCGCCGCAGTCATCGCCTTCAAGGTGGCGGATCTCCTGGTCGGGCTGCGCGTGCCGGAAGACGAAGAGCGCGAAGGTCTCGACCTCACCACCCACGGCGAGCGCGCCTACAGCGCCTGAGCCACCTGTCTCCCCTGTGTTCGCGTCGCGATGGACCGCGGCGCGCGCACCCCTGACCCATCAGGCCCCGCTTCGGCGGGGCCTGTGCGTTTCTGGTCGGCGGTCAAGCGGAGCGCGAATCTCGATCATCACTGGCGCAACATCCGCACGCTCGCCTCGCACAACCCGCCGGGGCACAAGGCGCGCGCCGTGGACGATTTCCTGCTGGACGGCTCGCTGCTGTCGACCAGCGGCTTCTTCTGAGCCGCGGCGCTCAGCGCGTCAGCACGAAGCCGCGGTAGTCCTGCAGCGCTACCTTGCCGCAGATCTCGCGGTAGCGGTGCGCGCCGCCCACGTAGGGCGTGAAGACGCGCGGCTTGCCCGGCACGTTGGCGCCGGTGTACCACGAGCGCACCTTGGGATAGAGCGTGCGCTCGGCGAGCTTGGCGAGTTCCGCGGTCCACGCGTTCTCGCTCGCGCCGCTCGCCTCGATGGCGCCATAGCCGCCGCGGTCGAGATGCCGGATGCAGTCGGCGACCCATTCGACGTGCTGCTCGATCGACAGCACCATGTTGGACAGCACCGATGGGCTGCCCGGGCCGGCAACCACGAACATGTTGGGAAAGCCCGCGACGCCGATGCCGAGATAGCTGCGCGCGCCGCCCCGCCACTTCTCGCGCAGCGCGAGCCCGCCGCGGCCGCGAATGTCGAGGGCCAGCAGCTGCCCGGTCATGGCATCGAAGCCGGTCGCGAGGATCAGCACGTCGAGCGCGTAGTCGGCGCGCGTGGTGCGCACGCCGACGGGCACGATGCGCTCGAGTGGCTCCTTCAGCAGATTGACCAGCGTGACATTGGCGCGATTGAAGGTGGCGTAGTAGTCGCTGTCCAGGCACAGCCGGCGCGCGCCGATGGGAAAGTCGCGCGGCACCAGCGCATCGGCGGTGGCGGGATCGCGCACCAGCGCGCGAATCTTCGCGCTGACGAACTGCGCGGCGGTGGCGTTGGCGTCGGCATTGACCAGCAAATCCTTGTAGGCCACCAGGAAGCCGGCGCCGCCCTTGCGCCAGCGCATTTCGTATTCGAGCTCGCGCTGTTCCGGCGTCACGTCCAGCGCCGACTCAAAGTTGGGGTCGTAGTAGTAGCCTGCCGCCGACTGCCGATTGCGCGCGCGCCGCGCCGCGTAGCCGCGCTTGATCGCTTCCTGGAACTCGGCGCTGAGCGGCGCGTTCCCGGCCGGCACGCTGAAGCTCGGCGTGCGTTGGAACACGTAGAGTTCGCCGACTTCCGCGGCAATGGCCGGAATGAGCTGAATGCCCGATGAGCCGGTGCCGATCACGCCGACGCGCTTGCCGCGCAGGTCCACGCCTTCGCGCGGCCAGCGCCCGGTGTGCAGCCAGCGTCCCTGGAAGTCGTCGAGCCCGTCGAAGTCCGGCACGTTGGCGGCCGACAGGCAGCCCACCGCCAGCACCAGGTAGCGCGCGGTCAGCGTGGCGCCCGCGGCGCGCACCGTCCACAGCCGCGCTGCCTCGTCGTATACCGCACCATCCACGCGCGTGTCGAACTGGATGTCGCGCCGAAGATCGAGCCGCGCGGCGACGAAGTCCAGGTAGCGCAGGATCTCCGCCTGGCTCGCGAAGCGCTCGCTCCAGGTCCAGGCCTGTTCGATCTCGGGCGAGAAGGAGTAGGAGTAGTCGACGCTCTCCACGTCGCAGCGCGCGCCGGGATAGCCGTTCCAATACCAGGTGCCACCGAGGTCCGACCCCGCCTCGAACACACGCACGCGCAGGCCCTGCATGCGCAACTGGTGGAGCATGTACAGGCCGGCAAAACCGGCGCCGACCACCACGGCATCGACGTCGGATCGCGCGGGCGCGGGCGAACTGGACGAGGATGGTTGCAAGCGAGTCTCCGCATGACGCGCGGGCACGGAACGCGACGCGCGAGGCACTATACCGTGGCCTCGCAATGCCGCGAAGGCAGAGCGATGGACCACGCTTTTGGGTAGACTCGCGGGACTATCGAAGGTGGGAGAGGGGCGTTTGCAATGACCCAGGCTCGGCATGTTCGCGTCGTCACGACGCGCCTTCGCTCACTGCGATCGAGGTAATGACGATGGCCTGGGCCTGCCTCGTGCTCGCAATCCTGTTCGAAGTCTGCGGCACGACCGCGATGAAGCTCTCCGACGGCCTGCACAAGCCCGGCCCCAGCGTGGTGGTGTTCGCCTGCTACGCGGTCAGCATCGCCTTGCTCACCGTCGCGGTGCGCAGCATCGACATCGGCATCGCCTACGCCATCTGGTCGGCGCTCGGCATGACGCTCATTACCGCCATCGGCATCCTGTGGTTCGCCGAGCCGGCGAGCGCCTGGAAGATCGGCTGCATCGCGCTGATCGCCATCGGCGTGGTGGGCCTGCACCTCGAGTCACGTCTCGGCGCATGAGCGCGACGTCGCTGCCGGCCCTGACGCGCGACTGGGATCGCGCACTCGCCGATCTTCGCGAGCACGGCCTGTGTCTCGTCGCGGATGCGCTCGCGCCCGAGCTGCTCGCGCGCGCGCGCGACGCGCTCTATCGCGCGGTGGAGGACGACGCGCGCGACGGTCGCATCGCCACCGGCTTCACCCTCGATCGGGATGCGCGCAACCGACGCGTGTGGAATCTCCTGAATCGCGATGCGGTATTCGTCGCGCTCGCCGAACATCCGCTCGCGCTGCACGTGCTGCGTGCAACCCTCGGCTGGCCGGCGCTCCTGAGCAACATCTCCGGCAACATCGTCGGGCCGGGCGCCACGGCCGGCGTGCTGCACGCCGACCAGGTGTTCGTGCCGCAGCCCTGGCCGAAGCGGCCGCAGGGCCTGAACGTCGCCTGGTGCATCGACGATTTCACCCGCGACAATGGCGCGACCGAGGTGGCGCCCGGTTCGCACCGCCTGGCGCGCAATCCACGCGCCGACGAAGAACCGTCAGAGCTCGTGCCGGTCGAGGCGCCGGCCGGTAGCGCGCTGATGTTCGAGAGCCGCCTGTGGCACCGCACCGGCGCCAACACTTCGCGCGATCGCTGGCGGGCCGCGGTGTTTCCCTTCTACACCACGCCCACCTATCGCACCCAGGAGAACTGGTTCCTGTCGCTCGCGCCCGAGGTGGTGGACACGGCGTCCGACACCCTGCTCACGCTACTCGCCTACAAGACCGAGCACTTTGGCCTGGTCTACGGCGAGTCGCCGCGGTAGGTCGGGCTTAAGCCCGACCTGCGGAGACGCTGGGCCTGGGGCTGTTCCCTAACCCGCCGAGGCCGGCCGCTCCTCCCATGCGTCGCCCATGGTGCGATCGATGACCTCGGGCAGATGGGCGACGCGGTGTTCGACCAACCGCTCGCCGCCGCCCGTGACCACCGAACGCGCCTCCTCCGGCGGACGGCCGAAGCGCGCCGCGAACTCGGCGGTGGAGCTCGGGGAGGGCGCGGGCTGGCGGAGGTAGTCCGGCTTGCCGTCCGCCTCGCGGAAGGCCGGCATCACTTCCTCGCAGAAGATCTGCATGTTCTTCTGCACCATCCAATGGGGCATCGGGCCGTAGGACGAGCCCACCGACAGCACGCCGCCGGCGCCCACGCCATCGCAGTACTCGCTGAGCTGCTCCTTCACCGTCTCCGGCGAGCCGACGATGATGTAGCGATCTTTCAGCAGCTCGTCGTAGGACAGCTGCGCCTGCGGCTTCACCTTGCCCTTCTGCAGGAGACCGACGAAGTTGCGGAAGGACTTGGTGCTCATGTAGCCCGGCGGGAAGAACAGCTGGTCGGGGATCTTGAGGCCGGTGTTGAACACCCAGGAGAGATGGGCCTTGGCTTCGCGGTGCGCCTGTTCGTCGGTCTCGGCGACGTAGGTCGGGACACAGGCGTTGAACATCGACTTCGGCGCGTCGTAACCGAGCCGGCGGCATTCCTCGCGCAGGCCATCGAAGGCCATCTTGGTGAACCACAGCGGCGCGAACACCATCATGTAGGTGTAGCGATGCCGGGCGACGAACTGCAGAGTCTCGAGCGAACCCTGGCCCGGGATCCACACCGGCGGATGGGGCTGCTGTATCGGCCGCGGAATGATGTTGCAGTTCGGGATGTAGAAGTGATCCCCCTGCCAGGTGAAGGGACCGTCGTCGGTCCAGGCCTTGATGATGAGATCGTGCGCCTCGTCGAAGCGCTCGACCGAGTCGGCCGGCGTCACGCCGTTGTTGAAGTACTCGCAACCGATGCCGCGCACGAAGCCGGAGATGATGCGACCGCCGGAGATCACGTCCAGCATGGCTATTTCTTCCGCTACGCGCAGCGGGTTGCCGTGCAGCGGAATGGCGTTGCCGATCACGCCGATCGGAATGTGGCTCGTGCGCTGCACCAGCATCGCGGCGATGATGTTCGGCGAGGGCATGGTGCCGTAGAAGTTCGCGTGGTGCTCGTTCACCGCCACGCCGTCGAAGCCGAATTTCTCGGCTGCCACCAGCTGATCGATGTACTCGTTGTACAGCACGCGCCCGCGCTGCGGGTCGTAGTGCTTGTTCGACAGGCTCACCCACGTCGACGGGAATTCCGCGGTCGGCGGCAGGTGCGGATAGGGCATCAGGTGAAAGAAATAGAAGCGCAGCTTGTTCATCACTTGGCCTCCTCGATGAGCCCGAGCAGGGCGTCGGCGAGTTCACGGGGTCGTTCGAGCAGAGGTTCGTGGCCGGTGCCGGCCAGTCGCGTCAGGCGCGCGCGTGGCAGCACTTCGGCGTAGCGGTCCGACATCGCGTTCGGCACCAGGCGATCTTCCTCGGCGCCGACCACCAGCGTCGGGCACTGCACCCGCGCCAGGCGACGTTCGAGCGCAAGGTTGTAGCGCGGCGCCCACATCAGCCGCGCCGCGGCGGCGAACTCCGAGTAGAGGTGAATGCCTTCGTCGAAGTTGTTCGGGTCGGGCAGGAATTCCATCATCACCGCCTTGTCCTTGAACAGGCGGTCCATGATCTCGGCAGGCGCGAGCTGGAAGAGATCGACACCCGGATCGTCCTTCAGGCGCAGGCCCACCGGCGTGATCAGCGCCAGCGACTTCAGGCGCTTGGGGTAGAAGCTCGCGAACTCGGCAGCCGCCCAGCCGCCCATGGAGAAGCCCACCAGGTGGATGCGCTCGAGGCCGAGCTGGTCGAACAGCTGGTCGTAGAGCAGGGTCAGGTCGTCGAAGCCGCGGAACCATTTCGGCAGCGGGGTCTCGCCGAAGCCGGGCTGCTCCGGCGCGATGAAATCGCAGCGTTCGGCCATCATCTGGTAAAACGGAATCCACATGCGCGTGAACCCGGCGCCATGCAGCAGCACGACGGCCTCGCCCTGGCCGGCGCGTCGGTAGGCGATCGGCAGGCCGGCCACCGTCTCGAAGGCCGGTGGGGTGTAGAAGCGTGGCGGTTTCGGTACGTCGACCTTGTCGATGACGTCGATGTAGCTCATGGGGGCCTCCCGCGGCGTTGGATGAGGGGGATTGTACAGGCGTGTGTCGCGGCGGGGGCAGTCCGACCGCGACCGGCGCGAACGCGCCGCGAGGAGCAACCACATGGAACGACTGGCAATACTGGTCTTGAGCCTGGGCCTGGCGGCGGCCTGCGGGGCGACCGAGATCCACCAATGGCGGGACGCTGATGGCCGGGTGCATTTCGGCGACCACCCGCCGGCCGGTGCGGCCAGCACGGTCGTCAAGGTCAAGCCGAATGTCTACCAGAGCCCGAGCGTGGAGGGGCTGGCCAAGGTCTTCGCGCGCGCGCCGGACAAGGTCGTGATGTACAGCGCGAGCTGGTGCGGCTACTGCCGCAAGGCGCGCCGTTACTTCCAGGCCCACCAGGTGCCCTTCGAGGAATACGACGTCGAGACCAGCGAGAAGGGTCAGCGCGATTACGCGGCGCTGGGGGCGCGCGGCGTGCCGGTGATCCTGGTCGGGGACAAGCGACTGAACGGTTTCACCGAGGCGGCCTTCGCGACTCTCTACGCGCCGCGCTGAGCTCGGCCGCCCGGGGCCGCGTCAGATCCCGGACTCCTGCGCCGCGATGGCGATGGCGTCGTACAGCACCTTGCGCAGCACCTGTCCTACACCTTCGTGTATGGACGCCGGCAAGCTGATGTCGCCCTTGCTGGTCTCGAAGCTCGACTGCCACAACTCGGGCGGCAGCGGCGAGGATTGAAAGCCGCTGGCACGGCCGACGACGAAATGCTGCCGCGTGTCGTAGGCCTCGACGTAGATGGTCGCGTAGGCGAAGGGCCCGGTGTCGAAGGCCTTCTGCAGGCCGTAGCCGCGAATGTTCTGCACCGTGTGCGTGACGCGATCGCTGTCGTTGTTGCGCGCGACCAGCACCACCATGTCGAGACCGAGCTCGGCGCCGAGCCGGTCGAGTTCGGCGTGGATGCGCTCGGTGCGGGCGTAGCCGAAGTCCGAGTCGTAGGCCTTCATCAGCGCCTCGGTGCGTTCGATGGGCACCACCGTCATGCCGCGGCGCTGGAGCTTGGCGCCGACGGTCTTCATCACCTGCTGGTCGATGTCCCAGCCGCCGAGCGGCGCCTGGGAGAAGAAGCTCTCCTGCGCCGAGGACGTCAGGTAGCTGACGTAGATCCGGTCGTCCAGCAGGGACAGCAGGCCGGCCTTCTTGACCGAGGCGGCGTAGTCGCTCGACACGCGCGCGACACTGTTGCCGCCGAGCGTGGGGCAGCCGGCGAGCAGCAGGGTGAGGGCGGTGAGCAGCAGGAGGCGCAGGGTCGGGATCACGGTCGGTACTCGCACGGGATTCAGGTCTCGCGGCCGAAGACGCCGGCCGCGCGCAGGCCGGCGATGGTGTCGGCGTCCAGCGCGAGTTCGTCCTCCAGCACGTCGCGGTTGTGCTGGCCGAGGCGCGCGACCTCGGGCTTCACCGCGGCGTGGGTGGCGGAGAACAGGAAGGGTGAGTTCGGCGCGGTCAAGGGACCTGCGCCGTCGACCACATGGGTGAGCATGGCGCGGTGGTGCAACTGGGCGTCGCCCTCGAGGTCCGCCAGGTGGCGGTAGCGGCCGCAGGGCAGGCCGGCGCCGGACAGCGCCGCCATCACCTCGTCGGTGCTGCGCGTGCGGCTCCACGCTTCGGTCAGCGCCATCAGTTCGTTGTAGTGCGTGAAGCGCGCGCGTGGCTGGGCGAAGCGCGCGTCGTCCAGCAGCTCGGGACGGTCGATGGCCGCGGCCAGCTTCTCGAACTGGGGCTGGGAGAGGCACATGGTCATGACGAAGCCGTCGGCGGTCTCGAGCGGGCCGTAGACGCGGTTCACCGCGTCGTGGTTGAAGGCCGCCTGGAAATCCCGATGCATGGTGCTGAGCAGGCTGTCCATCATGGCGATGTCGATGTACTGGCCGACCCCGGTGCGGGCGCGATAGTAGAGCGCCGCGCCGATCGCGCCGAAGGCCTGCAGCGCGGCGGTGGTGTCCGCCACCGGCAGACCCATGTTGAGCGGCCGCGCGCGGTCGCCCTGCGCGAGCTGGCTCACCACCTCGTAGCCCGATTCGGCCTGCACGATGGGCGCGAAGGCGGGCTGGCTGGCGGCCGGCCCGCTCTGGCCGTAGCCCGAGATGGAGCACATCACCAGGCGCGGATTCACTTCGCGCAGGCTCGCGTAGTCGAGACCCAGGCGGCTCATCACGCCGGGACTGAAGTTCTCCACCACCACGTCGTAGCGGCTCACCAGGCGCTTGCACAGCGCGACCGCGTCCTTGTGCTTGAGATCCAGCACCAGGCTGCGCTTGCCGCTGTTCAGTGACGCGAACACCGTGCTGTGGTCGCCGCGCAGTGGCGCGAGATGACGCATCAGTTCACCGCCCGGCTGCTCCACCTTCAGCACGTCCGCGCCGAGATCGGCCAGCATGCGCGTGCAATAGCTGCCGGCGATGATCGCGGTGAAGTCGAGTACGCGCACATCGTCGAACACGCGCGGGCCGTGGGCGGCGCGCATGGAGCCGGGGTCGATCATGGAGTGGCCGTCCTGGGATGCGGTGCGGGCATTCTAGAGAGCTGCGCTCGGCATGGGTATAGCGTAGGGCGCGCCAGTCGCAGGGCGGGTTTCAACCCGCCCTGCGCGGCGTGTCCGAAGGGACAGACCCGGTACGGGGTCTGTCCCGGTACGGCGCCATCACGTCGCCACCACCACCCGCACCGCGTCGAGTTTCAGCTGCGCGCCGCGCAGGTAGCGCGCGAGCTGTTCGCGGGTCTCGGTGAGGTGCGCGACTTCCTCCGGGCGAATGTTGGGGTTGATGGCCGCGAGCCGCGTGAGACGCGCCACCTCGGCGTCGAACTGCGCCGTCATGCCGGCCAGCGCGGCGTTCACCAGCGCCTCCTGCCGCACTTCGGCGAGATGCGCCGCATGGTCGGCGAGCGCGGTTACCTGCTCGCGCATGCGCGTCACCACCTTGAGCGCGGTGGTCGAAGGCACGTCACGCACCAGGCCGTCGAACCAGTCCTCGTCGCGCTTGGCCGACACTTCCTCGCCCGCGCCGTCCACCACCACGCGCAGCGTGGACTGCGGCAGGAAACGTTCCACGCCGAGGCCGCGCGGCGCCGGGCACACCAGCACGAACAGCGCTTCGATGAGCAGCTGCCCGGGCGCGAGGCCGGCGACCTTGACCACGCCGAAGCTGGCATTGCCGAAGTCGCCGCCCAGCACCATGTCCATCGCGCCCGCCACCATGGGATGTTCCCAGGTGAGGAAGTGCATGTCGTCGCGGCCGAGCGCCTGGGTGCGCGAGAAGGTCACGGTCAGGCCGCCCTCGGGCAGCCCGGGAAACTCCGTGCAGCTCATGTGATCGCCGGGCTGCAGCACCAGGCTGTGTTCGCCGTTGTCTTCCTGCTCCACGCCGTACTCGCTGAACACGAGGTCCATGTAGTCCCACAGTTCGTCGGCGTTCTCGGCGGCGGCCACGTCGCCGAGCACCGTCTCCGCGCGCTCGCGATCGAAGGAATTGAGTTCCAGCAGCCGGTCGCGTCCGCGCGCGAGCACGCTGCGGATCTCCTCGGCGCGAGCGCGGGTACGCGTCACCAGCGCGGCGATGGTCGCGTCGTCGCCGGGCGTGACCATGCAGGCCTCGAGTTCGGCGCGGAACTCGGCGAGCAGCGCCGGCCCCGCGGGGCAGATATGCTCGAAGGCGTCGATGCCCTCGTGCAGCCAGCGCACCAGCACGCTCTGCGCCGAGCGCTCGAACACCGGCACGTGGATCTCGACCGCGAAGCGCTGGCCGATGCGGTCGAGGCGGCCGATGCGCTGCTCGATCAGGTCGGGGTTCTCCGGCACGTCGAACAGCACCAGGTGGCGGGCGAACTGGAAGTTGCGGCCTTCGCTGCCGATCTCCGAGCACACCAGGAGCTGTGCGTCTTCCTCGGTGTCGGCGAAGTAGGCCGCGGCGCGGTCGCGCGCGACGAGATCGAGCCCTTCGTGGAACACCGCGGAGCGCACGCCCTTGCGCAGGCGCAGCCAGGCCTCGAGCGTCTGCGCGGTATCGGCGCGCGCGCAGATCACGAGCGTCTTGTCACGGCGGTTCTGCGCCAGCCATTGCGCCAGCCACTCCGCGCGCGGATCGACGGACAGCCAGTCGTCGCCCAGTCCCTGCTCCGGCACCAGCTGCGCCGCGAGCGTCGCCGACGCCGCGCGTTCGCGGTAGAGGTCCGGCAGGGCGAGGGGATGGAGATTCAGATGTCGCTCGGGAAAACCCGAGATGTTGTCGCGGCAGTTGCGGAACAGCACCCGGCCGGTACCGTGATGATCGAGCAGCTCGCGCACGATGCGCGCGACCGCGCGCGGCGCGTCGACCGCGCTGTCGCGCCGAAAGGCCGCGGCGCTGTCGGCCCCGAGGTAGCGTTCGACCTCTGCGTGATCGGCATCGGTCACCGCCTCGGCGCCCTGGCCTTCGCGCAGCCGCCGCACCAGGTCGCTGACCGCCTCGTAGTGGCGCTCTTCCTCGAGGTACTTCTCCAGCGAATCGTAGCGGTGCGGATCGAGCAGTCGCAGGCG
>JBFWYG010000053.1:16439-29873 GCA_050186725.1 Gammaproteobacteria bacterium
CGATCCAGCGGCCGGTTGAACTGCACGAAGCTGTCCAGATCGATCTCGTGCAGGCCGCTCTCGTGGCCCTCGGCGTCGATGCCCTTGTACATCGCGCAGCCGTTCACACGCTCGACCGCGGTGACGATGAGTTCCGTGCCGTCCTCGGCGCGGATGCGGTCGCCGGCACGATACTCGACGCGGATCAGGGGCGCGTTGTCGAGCGCATAGGTGCGGCGCTCGTCGGCCGCGGGGAAGTTCATCACCACGCGGCGATTCGCGACTTCGAACACTATCCCCAAGCCCAGTTCGGGCTCGGTGTTGCTGATCCAGCGTTGTCCGGGTTGGCAGTCGAGCATCGGCAAAAGACCTGGGGGCGAGGAGGACTAGGGTAGCGGTGGGGGCGGATTCTAACAGGCTCGCGCGGAACCACCGCGCTCGCCCTGGCGCGCGCTCAGTCGCTCTTCTGCATGACCTTGGCGCGAAAGTCCTCGGTGGAGTTGACGTGCGGAAACGGCAGGTCGGGGACCGGCACGCCGAGCGCCGCGCACAGCGGCTCCCAGCCATCCCCGGTCCGCCATTCCACCAGGCGCGCCGCCGGCGCGCCCTCGCGCACCGCGCGGTTGTGCGCATCAAAGGCGGCGATGGCCTGCGCCTTGTCGTCGACGCGCGCGGTGAAGCGCGCGGCGAACATCGCATCGATCATGTCCCGCCAGGGACCGCTCACGCCCTGCATGGCCTCGAAGATGGTGTTCGACGCGCTCTTCCACCAGCCCTCGGCGTCACGCCAGGACAAGAGGATCACGGCGTCGGGAAAGGCCGCCGCGATCTCCGGCCAGAAGGCCGATGCCGGCCAGTCCACGGCCGCGCCGTAGGGCTCGAGCAGCGCGCGCCAGTCGACGGCTTCGCCACGTGCCGCGGCATGCCACAGCGGAATGTGCTCGGGATGCTGCCGCACCTCGAACATGTGGTAGCACGGCTCGCCGAGCAGGGTCTCGAGCGCGGTGCGCAGCGACAGCGTGCCGGTGCGGCCGACACCGGCGCCGATCAGTTTCAGGCTCATGGAGTGTGCTCCTCGTGGTCGGGGGGGCCAAGGCGGCCGCGCGGTCCGGCCAGGCCAGGGCGGCGGCCGGTACCCACGGGCGGGCGCTTGTGCGATAGTGGCCGCATGTTCTGGTATCGGTTCCGCGCGTGCAAGCTGGGCTTGCGCGCGCCGGGGGGCGGCGATGAGCGCACCCGGTGAGAGTCTGAAACACACACCGTTATATTCATTGCACGAGGAACTCGGCGCGCGGCTGGTGCCGTTCGCGGGCTATGCGCTGCCGGTCCAGTACCGCGGCGGCATCAAGCACGAGCACCTCGCCACGCGTGCCCGCGCTGGGCTGTTCGATGTCTCGCACATGGGGCAGGTGGCGGTGCGCGGCGCGCCCGCGGCGCTCGAGCGCCTGGTGCCCTCGGACATCGCCGGGCTCGCCCTCGGCCAGCAGCGCTACACGCTCTTCACCACCGAGCGGGGCGGCGTGCTGGACGATCTCATGGTCACACGCTTCGCCGAGCACCTGCACCTGGTGGTGAACGCGGCCTTCAAGGACATCGATTTCGCCCACCTGCGCGCCGGCCTGCCGGACTGCGAGGTCGAACCGCTGGAGGACCAGGCGCTGCTCGCGCTGCAGGGACCGGCGGCGGCGGGCGTGCTCGCCGCGCTGGCGCCCGAGGCCGCGGCGCTGGCCTTCATGCAGGGCTGCGCCACCAAACTCGACGGTGTGCCGGTGCTGGTGCATCGCTGCGGCTACACCGGCGAGGACGGTTTCGAGATCGCGATGCGCGCGGCGCATGCCGAGCAGGTGGCGCGCCGTCTGCTGGCGAACCCCGAGGTGGAACCCTGCGGGCTCGGCGCGCGTGATTCGCTGCGCCTCGAGGCGGGCCTGTGCCTGTCCGGCGCCGACCTCGACGCGGACACCACGCCGGTGGAAGCCGCGCTCGCCTGGACCATCGCCCGCCGCCATCGAGCCGCGCCGGACGCAGCCGGGTTTCCCGGCGCGGCGCGCATCCTCGGCGAACTCGCCGACGGTCCGCGGCGGCGGCGCGTGGGTCTGCGCGTGCAGGGGCGCGTGCCAGTGCGCGCCGGCGCGGAACTGCTGGACGCGGATGGCGCGGCCTGCGGCAGCGTGACCTCGGGCGGCTTCGGCCCCAGTCTCGACGCGCCGATCGCCATGGGTTACGTGCGCACCGCGCTGGCGACGCCAGGCACGCGGCTCGGCGTCGCCATCCGCAACACCGAATACGCGGTCGAGGTGCAGGCCCTGCCCTTCGTGCCCCACCGCTACCGACAGCGCTGAACAGGCGCGTTCACCCTCCATACTCACACTCACGGAAGCCCGCGATGAGCGACCTCAAGTACACCCAGGAACACGAATGGCTGCGGCGCGAAGCCGATGGCAGCGTGACGCTAGGCATCACCGACTACGCGCAGCAGCAGCTCGGCGACATCGTGTTCGTCGAACTGCCGGAGGTCGGCGTGCATCTCGACGCCGACAGCAACTTCGTCGTGATCGAATCAGTCAAGGCGGTGGGCGAAGTGAAGCTCACGGTGGGCGGCACGGTGCTCGCCGTCAACGCACGCCTGGCCGACGCGCCGGAGCTGGTCAACGGCTCGCCCGAGGACGAAGGCTGGCTGCTGCGCGTGCAGCTGGACGACGCCGCGCTGCTCGACAAGCTGATGGACGGCAACGCCTACCACGCGTACGTGGCGGAACTGTAGGGCGGGTTTCAACCCGCCATCTCCAAACCGCTCTGGAATGAATGGCGGACTGAAGTCCGCCCGACAGGGCGCTTCGTTGCAGGGCGGGTTTCAACGCGCCGGCGCTGCCGCCGAGCTGCGGGACGCGTATCACGTCAACCATTCCCACGGTGATCCCATGACCGACCGTCCCTCGCTCTACGAACTGGAATCCCGCGGCGACTTCATTCGCCGGCACATCGGGCCGACCCGCGACGAGGTGCAGCACATGCTCGCGGCGCTGGGGCTCGATTCGCTCGAAGCCCTGCTCGCACGCGCGGTCCCCGAGTCCATCGTCTCGCGCGCGCCGCTGGCCCTGACCGAGACGGTCAGCGAGCGCGCGATCCTCAATCATCTGCGCGCCATGCGTGAACGCAACCGCGTCAACATCTCGATGATCGGCATGGGCTACCACGGCACGCTGATGCCCGAGGTCATCAAGCGCAACGTGCTGGAGAATCCCGGCTGGTACACCGCCTACACGCCCTACCAGGCGGAGATCAGCCAGGGGCGCCTGGAGGCGCTGCTCAACTTCCAGCAGGTGATCATCGATCTGACCGGCATGGAGATCGCCAACGCCTCGATGCTGGACGAGGCGACCGCCGCGGCCGAGGCGATGGCGATGATGAAGCGCCTGTCGAAGTCGAAGTCCGCGCGCCTCCTGGTCGATGCCGACTGCCATCCGCAGACCATCGCGGTGGTCGAGACCCGCGCGCGCTGGTTCGAGATCGAAGTGGTGAAGGGCGCCCCCGAGGCGTTGCTCGAACAGGGCGAGTACTTCGGCGCGCTGCTGCAATACCCGGGCTCGAGCGGCGCGCTGCGCGACTACGAGCCCTTCATCGCCACCGCCCACGCCAAGGGACTGCTGGTGACGGTCGCGAGCGATCCGCTGGCGCTGGTGCTATGCAAGCCGCCGGGCGAGATGGACGCCGACATCGTGGTCGGCAGCGCGCAGCGCTTCGGCGTGCCCATGGGCTACGGCGGTCCGCACGCGGCCTTCTTCGCCACCCGCGAGCGTTTCATGCGCTCGATGCCGGGTCGCATCATCGGCGTATCCAAGGATCGCGACGGACGCATGGCGCTGCGCATGGCCTTGCAGACCCGCGAGCAGCACATCCGTCGGGAAAAGGCCACCAGCAACATCTGCACCGCGCAGGTGCTGCTGGCGGTGCTGGCGGGGTTCTACGCCGTGTACCACGGGCCCAAGGGCCTCGCGCTGATCGCCGGCCGCGTGCATCGCCTGCCGCAGATCCTCGCCGCCGGCCTGCGCCGTCTCGGCTACGAAGTGCTGCACGAAGCCTATTTCGACACCTTGACCCTGCACGTGCCGAACCGCGCGCGGCATCTCGCGGCGCGCGCGCGCGAAGCGGGCATCAACCTGCGCGTGATCGACGCCTCGCACCTCGGCATCGCCTTCGACGAGACCATCAACCGGCCGGCGGTGCGCGCGCTGTGGCGGGTGTTCGCGCGCGACGCCGACGACGAACTCGACTTCAAGACCCTGGATGACGAACTCGACGAGTGCATTCCAGAGACCCTGCGGCGCACCACGCCCATCCTCACCCACCCGGTGTTCGAGCGTTATCACTCCGAGACCGAGATGATGCGCTACATGCGCCGCCTCGCGCGGCGCGACATCGCGCTCGACCGGGCGATGATCCCGCTCGGCTCCTGCACCATGAAGCTGAACGCCGCGGTGGAGATGCAGGCGCTGTCCTACCGCGAGTTCGCCGACCTGCATCCCTTCGCGCCGCTCGACCAGGCGCAGGGCTACCAGCGCCTGTTCGAGGAACTGCACGCGATGCTGGTCGACCTGACCGGCTTCGCCGCGTTCTCGCTGCAGCCGAACGCCGGCTCGCAGGGCGAGTACGCCGGCCTGCTGGTGATCCGCAAGCACCACGAAGTGCGCGGCGAGGGCGCGCGTGACGTATGTCTGATCCCGGCCTCGGCCCACGGCACCAACCCGGCGAGCGCGGCGATGGCGGGACTGCGCGTGGTGGTGGTGGCCTGCGACGATGACGGCAACGTCGACATCGCCGACCTGCGCGCCAAGGCGGGCGAGCACGCCGCGCGGCTCGCCTGCCTCATGATCACCTATCCCTCGACCCACGGCGTGTTCGAGCCGTCGATCATCGAGCTGTGCGACATCGTCCACGAGCACGGTGGCCAGGTGTACATGGACGGCGCGAACTTCAACGCGCTGGTCGGCATCTGTCGCCCGGCCGAGATCGGCGCGGACGTGATGCACATCAACCTGCACAAGACCTTCGCCATTCCCCACGGCGGCGGTGGCCCGGGCATGGGGCCGATAGGCGTGAAGGCGCATCTCGCGCCCTACCTGCCGGACCATCCAGTGGTGGGTGGCGTGAATCCCTACGCGGGGCCTGCCGGCACCATCGGCGCGGTGTCGGCCGCGCCCTGGGGCTCGGCCAGCATCCTGTCGATCTCCTGGGCCTACATCGCGATGATGGGCGCCTACGGTCTCAGGCGCGCGACCATGGTGGCCATCCTCGCCGCCAACTACGTCGCCGCGCGGCTCGCCCCGCACTATCCGGTGCTCTACACCGGCGCCAACGGCATGGTGGCGCACGAGTGCATCATCGATCTGCGCGCGATCAAGGCCGCGACCGGCATCGGCGTGGACGACGTCGCCAAGCGCCTCGCCGACTATGGCTTCCACGCGCCGACCATGTCCTTCCCGGTGGCGGACACGCTGATGATCGAACCGACCGAGAGCGAGAGCCTGCGCGAACTCGAGCGCTTCTGCCAGGCGATGATCCACATCCGCGCCGAGATCCAGGCGGTGGCCGACGGTCACAGCGCGCGCGACGACAACCCGCTCAGCAACGCGCCCCATCATCACAGCCTGCTGATCGAGGAGAACTGGACGCGGCCCTACAGCAAGGCCGAGGCGTTCTTTCCCATGGCCGAGCAGCACGAGGACAAGTACTGGCCGCCGGTGGCGCGCATCGACAACGTGTTCGGCGACAAGCACGTGGTGTGCAGCTGCCCGCCGATGGAAGCCTACCTCGACTGAGGGGAACGGGCGTGGCGCAGGGCACAGTGCGGCGTCTGTCGCCGCGTCAAGCTGCGCGCAAGCACCTAAAGCCAGACAGGACGTCCGCCATGTCCATCCGCCGTACCGTCACCGCCGACCACGCCTTCGCGTGGGGCACGCCGGTCGCCCAGGCCTGCTTCGCCCTGCACCTCGACCCGGCGCAGCCCGTGGCCTGGCGGCTGCACGCAGGCGGCGACGGTCCGTCGCCGACCGAACAAGCGACGGACGGCGGGGTGCGCTGGTCGGTGCGCGACCTGCCGCGCTTCGAGGGCGAGGCCAACGTGCCGGGCAGTCATTGGCACTGGCCGCTGCTCGAGGTCTCGGCCTGGTCGTCCAGGGGTCTGTCCCATCATTTCGCGGTGACCATGTAGGCGGATGACTACGCGCGGATCGGCGCGCAGGCAGTGGCCAGGCACAGCACGGGGCCCCAACATCGATGGCATTCCACGCCCGCACCTGAAGGTTCTCCGCCATGCTCGACGCCGCACGTCGCCGTGTCTCCAGGTGCCTGCTGTGGGGCGCCTTGGCGGCGCCCTTGCTGTTGGCCATCGGTTGCACGGTCGGGCGGCTGCGCGAATCGGCCGAGCTGGCGCGGTCCAGCGAACCGCTGCAGCGGCCGGTGCACGAGGCCGACGCGCGCCTGCTCATCGTCGGCGACAGCACCGCCGTCGGCACGGGGGCCAGCTCGGCGCAGGCGAGTCTCGCCGGCCTGCTGGCGCGAGCCTACCCCGGCCTGCACATCGAGAACCGCGGCCGCGATGGCGCTACTTTCGCTGACCTCGCGCGGCAGCTGGATGGCAGTGCCCCCTTCGATGTCGTACTCATCCAGGCCGGCGGCAACGACGTCATCCGCCTGCGCGGGCTCGAGCGCGTAGGCGCGGACATCGAGCGGGTCATCAGTCGTGCGCGCGAGCGCGCCGGCCTGGTGCTGGTGATGCCGGCCGGCAACGTGGGCAATGCACCGTTCTTCTTCCCGCCGCTGTCGTGGCTGATGACGGCGCGTGCGCGCCGGATGCATGCCTATGTGCGTGACAGCGCCGCGCGCCACGGCGCGGTATACGTGAACCTGTTCAAGGAGAGGCAGGCGGATCCCTTTGCCAGGCGCCCGGCGCTGAACGCGCGAGACGGTCTGCACCCGAGCGACCTGGGCTACCGACTGTGGTTCGATGAACTGCGCGCGCAGTCCGCACTCGATCAGCGACTCGCCGCCTTGACCCCGTCGCCGCCGCAACCCTGAGCGCAGCCGCGCCTGGGGACCGGCCACCGATCTTCTCCGCGGAGCCGCTCCACGCCTGTTCCAGCGCTAGCTGAGCTCGGTCTTCGTCACCCCGCAGCGCTCGCAGCGCTTGATGGTGACGAGTTTGCCTTGCTTGACGTCGAACTGCTTGCGCGGGTCGATGATCCACTTGTGAAAGCCGCTCTTGCACAGCGTCATGCCTTCGCCCTTGCGCTTCTTGGGCGGGCGCTGGAAGGGGATGACGTCACCCATGGTCGCTCACGCCGCGCGGTAATCGGCGCCGAGGTCGCGCGAAAGGCGCGCGCCGATCTCGGCGACCTGCTCGGCGCGGTAGCCGCCCGCGCTCGACTGGCCCCAGGCGGGCCCCGGCCACCACGGGTCGTCCTCGCGTCTGCCCAGCACGTGGATGTGCATCTGGCGCACGATGTTGCCGAGTGCGCCGACGTTGAGCTTGGTGATGGGAAAGGCCGCGCGCACGAAGCGCGCGACGCGGTTGGTCTCGTCCAGCAGCATCGCCTGCGCGCGCGCATCCAGATCGCAGAGTTCGACCTCAACGGTCTCCGGCACCAGCACGAACCACGGCACTTCCGCCTTGTCGACCAGCAGCAGGTGGCTGAAGGGCAGGCGGCCGAGCGCGTGGCAGTCCTGCCGCAGGCGTGGGTCGAGGACGAACTCCGTGGTCACGGCGCGCGTCGCATCAGGCGGCCGACATGCCGCCGTCGATGGGGTAGCTGTTGCCGGTGATGTAGGACGCCTCGTCGCTGGCCAGGAACAGCGCGAGCGCCGCCACCTCCTCCGGCTCGCCGTAGCGACGCAGCGGCACCGCGGCCTCCATCTTCTTCTTCACCAGCGCGGTCGCGCCCGGCGCATAGCCCGCTTCCAGCGATTCCATCATGCGCGTCGCGATGGGCGAGGGGTTGATGGTATTGACACGAATGCCGAGCGGCGCGCATTCGAGCGCGGCGGACTTCATCAGGCCGACGACCGCGTGCTTGGAGGCGATGTAGGCCGAGAGCTTGGGCACGCCGCGCAGTCCGCCGAGCGACGAGGTGATGATGATGCTGCCGCCGCCGCCTTTGGCCATCGCCGGGATGACGTACTTGAGTCCCAGGAACACGCCACGCACGTTGACCGCCATGACCTTGTCGAACATCTCGACGGGGTAGTCGACGATCGGGCCGACCGCGCCCTCGATGCCGGCGTTGTTGAAGAACACGTCGATGCGGCCGTGGGCCTCCATCGCGCGTCGCACGTAGGCCTCGACCTGCGCGGCGTCGCTGACGTCGGCGGCGACGCCGAGCGCGCGCTCGGCGCCGAGCTCCGCCACCGCGCGCTCGAGCGCGGCGCTGTCCAGATCGACCAGCACCACCTTCGCGCCTTCGGCGACGAAGAGCCTCGCGGCGGCGAGACCGATACCACCCGTGCCGCCGGTGATCACCGCGACCTTGTTGGCGAGACGCTGCATCGAGGGCTCCTTTCCAGCCGGCTCACGCTAGCGCCTGAGCTTACACCAGCCGCCGCCGCGCGGGACGATTTCCCGGGCCGGCCCGCGCGCTGCGTGGACTTCCGTGTCGTGCCGCGCAGGCGCCGCGTGTACCATGCGCATGATGACTTCCGCCGCTCCCGCCAGCGCCACCGCGCCTCTCGCCCGCGCGCTCGCCGTCCTCAAAGACATCTACGGTTACGACGCCTTCCGCGGCCACCAGGCCGAGGCCATCGGCGCCGCGCTCGCCGGCGAGGACTGCGTGGTGCTGATGCCGACCGGCGGCGGCAAGTCGCTGTGCTACCAGCTGCCACCGCTGGTCACCGAGCGTTGCGCGCTGGTCATCTCGCCGCTGATTGCGCTCATGCAGGACCAGGTCGCGGCGCTCGAACGCCTCGGCGTGGCCGCGGCCTGCCTGAACTCGAGTCTCGATGCGCAGGCCCAGGGCGCGGTGCTGCGGCGCCTGCGCGCCGGTGAACTCAGGCTTCTGTACGTCGCGCCGGAGCGCGTGTTGCAGCCGCGCACGGTGGAGGCGCTCCAGGACGCGCGTCTCGGTCTCATCGCGATCGACGAGGCGCACTGCGTCTCGCAGTGGGGCCACGACTTCCGCCAGGACTACCTCGAACTCGGCGCGCTGGCGACGCACTTCCCCGGTGTGCCGCGCATGGCGCTCACCGCCACCGCCGACGTGCGCACCCGCGCCGACATCGCCGAACGCCTCGCGCTCAGCGATCCGCGCTGGTTCGTCGGCGGTTTCGACCGGCCCAACATTCGTTACACCGTGCAGGCCCGCGGCAACGCGCGCCAGCAGCTCGACGCCTTTCTCGCCGCCCATCGCGGCGAGGCCGGCATCGTCTACTGCATGAGTCGACGCAAGGTGGAAGAGACCGCCGCGGCGCTGGCCGCGGCCAACTGGGACGCGCTGCCCTATCACGCCGGTCTCGATGCGCGCACGCGCAGCGACAACCAGACGCGCTTCCTGCGCGAAGACGGCGTGATCATGGTTGCGACCATCGCCTTCGGCATGGGCATCGACAAGCCCGACGTGCGCTTCGTCGCGCACTTGGATCTGCCGAAGAGCGTCGAAGCCTACTACCAGGAGACCGGCCGCGCGGGGCGCGACGGCGCGCCGGCCGAGGCCTGGATGGTGTATGGCCTGCAGGACGTGGTGCGCCTGCGGCAGATGGTGGACGAGTCGCCGTCGGGCGAAGAGCACAAGCGCATCGAACGCCACAAGCTCGATGCGCTGCTCGGCTGGTGCGAGGCGACCGACTGCCGGCGGCGGCCGCTGCTCGAGTATTTCGGCGACGCGGCCGACGGTCCGTGTGGCAACTGCGACAACTGCCTGACGCCGCCGCGCACCTGGGACGCGACCGAGGACGCGCAGAAGCTCCTGTCCTGCGTCTATCGCACCGGCCAGCGCTTCGGCGCGCAGCATGTGATCGACGTGCTGCGCGGCGTCGCCAACGACAAGGTCGCCCAGCATGGCCACGCCGCGCTCAGCACCTATGGCATCGGCGCCGGGCGGGACGACAAGCACTGGCGCTCGGTGCTCCGTCAGCTGATGGTGCGCGGCCTGGTGAGCGCCGACGTGGAGCGCTTCGGCGCGCTCAAGCTCGGCAGCGAGTCGCGCGCGCTGCTGCGCGGCGAGGCGCGGCTCTTCCTGCGCGAGGACGCGGCCCAGCCGAAGACGCCGCGGCGCAAGGGCGGCGTGGCGCCGCTGCCACCCTTGCAGAGCGCCGACCAGGACTTGTACGAGCGCCTGCGCGCACGGCGCAGACGCCTGGCCGAGACCGAAGGCGTGCCGCCCTACGTGATCTTCCACGACAGCACGCTGCACGAGATGGCCGCCCGCCGACCCACCACCTATGACGCGATGCTCGCGATCAGCGGCGTGGGCCAGGCCAAGCTGGAACGCTACGGCGCGGAGTTCCTGGAGATCCTGCGGGAGGGGTGAGGGCCCACAATGTAGGGCCGATTTCAATCGGCCATGCAAGGCGTGTGATTGGACGCCGTGCATGGCGGGTTGAAACCCGCCCTACAGCGCGCATTCACGGCGGCGACTCGACCGGCGTCAAATCCGCCTTCTCCGCCAGCGCGCGCAGCGCGCGCGCTTCGTCGCCGGACTTCTCGATGGCCATGTCCCACACGCCCGCGGCCCACGCGCGGCGCAGGCGCTTGCCACCCTTCTTGCACAGCGCCGTCAACTGCATGCCGGACACGGTCAGCTGGTTCAACTCCGCCGCGGCGAGTTCACGCAGACGACGTTCGGCGCGCGCTTCCAGCGCTTCACCCTGCGCGAGCAGCAGCTTCTGCAGGTCGAGTGGCAGGTGCTGCCAGGTGTCGAGATTCATGAGCAGCAGGTGGCTGACCGCGCCGACCGTCGGGCGCAGCAGGAAGCGGTTCACTTCGAACCAGTGATAGTCGAGCGTACCGAGGGTGGACCAGGCCACGCCGTCCAGCCGCTTGTCTCCGAGCGCGTCGTGTACTTCGCCAATGGGCAGCGCCACGCGCTCGGCGCCGACCGCCGCGAGCATGTGCTGGTAGACCGGCGCGGCGCGGATGTGGCGGCCGTGCAGATCGCAGGACTTACCGACCGCCTCGCGCAGGAACACCTGGTAGCCGCTGCCGGCGACCGGAATGGCGATGAGCTTGAGTCCGTGGCGCTGGTAGGCGCGGTCCACCGCGTCCCAGATGCCGGACTCGCGCAGGCGCTTCGCGTCTGCCGACAGTGCGTCCAGCGCGAGGCCCATGCCGGTCACGTCGAGGTGGAAGCCGCCGTGGGTGAACAGCAGGTCGAAGATGCCGAGCGAAGCAGGCACGAACTGTTCAAACGGCGGTATGCCGTCCGGCCCGGTGAGCGTGAAGGTGACTTCGCCGTGGGAAGCCTCGTCGACTTTCCGCGCGAAACGCTCGGCGATGCGCGCCACGCCCGGGTAGGTCTCGTCCCAGGCGACCAGCATGCGCAGGTCCAGCGCGTCGGCCGTCGACGGCAGCATGAGGCAGGGCAGCAGCCACAGGCAGCGGCGCAGCAGGGGGAGGAGGGCGGATCGCATGGCGCGATTATCCCGCAGGGACCGGCGCGGCGCGACGCGTCTGGCCGGCATAGAATCGCCGCCTCAACACCACACGCGCCGCGCCATGCAACTCGAAACCCTTCT
The DNA here is from genome assembly GCA_050186725.1 of Gammaproteobacteria bacterium. Lineage (GTDB taxonomy): Bacteria > Pseudomonadota > Gammaproteobacteria > JADJYF01. The sequence continues at coordinate 28,137 of JBFWYG010000053.1, forward strand.
TCCGCTCGGCAAGGTCGACCCCGGCCTGCGCGAGCCTGGCACGCCCTTGGATCTGCACCGCGTGGCCGACGACGCGCGCCTGGTCGAGGCGCTCGGCTACGACAACCTGATGTTCGAGGAGACCAAGCACGATCCCTATGTGCTGATGGCGCTCGCGGCGCAGGCCACCACGCGACTCGGCATCGGTAGCGCGGTGGCGATCGCCTTTCCGCGCAGTCCCACGGTCACGGCGATGAGCGCCTGGACCCTGCAGAAGCTGTCGCGCGGTCGCCTGATTCTCGGTCTCGGCACCCAGGTGCGCGGCCACATCGAGCGGCGTTACGGCATGCACTGGTCGGCGCCGGGCCCGTGGATGCGCGAGTACGTGCAGGCGGTGCGCGCGGTGTGGCACGGCTGGCAGCACGGCGAACAGCCGCGCTTCGTCGGCGAGCACTATTCCATCTCATTGAGCGTGCCGCTGTTCGATCCCGGTCCCATCGACCATCCGCGCATTCCCATCCACCTCGCCGCGGTCAATGCCTACATGAGCCAGGTGGCGGGGGAGGTGGCCGACGGTCTGCGGCCGCACCCGGTGTGCACGCCGCGCTACCTGCGTGACGTGATGTGGCCGGCCCTGCGGCGCGGCGCGGCGCGCGCCGGACGCAGCCTCGACGGCTTCGCGGTGAGCATCAAGCCGCTCATCGCCACCGCGCCTGACGAACACAGCCTGGCAGAGAAGGTCCGGGACGTGCGCGCGCGCGTGGCGTTCTATGCCTCCACGCCGGCCTACCGCGCTGCCTTCGAGCTGCACGGCCTGGGCGCGCTGGCAGAGCGCCTGAAGCACTACTCGCGCGCGCAGCGCTGGGCGGAGATGCCGGCCTTGATCGACGACGAGGTGCTGCACGAATACGCCTGCGTCGGCACCTATGACGAGATCGCCGACAAGCTCGCGGCGCGCTACGGCGGGCTGGTGAGCAACGTCGAGTTCAGCATTCCGGTGACGAGCGAGCGTGACGCGGAGACGCTGCGCGGCATGATCGCCAGGCTGCGCGCGGTCTGAAGCGCCGCGCCGGCTACCCGCGCAGACCGGGGTAGTAGTAGCCGTAGCAGATGTCGCACACCGTGTGGGTGGTCAGCAGCGGCGACTGGCGCACCCAGGCCGGCACCCAGTCCCACATCGACGCGCCTTCGCGTCGCTCCACGCGTCGGCAATGGGCGCATTGGTGGACCAGGCCGTTGGCGTCACGATAGCGGGCATCGTTCGGCGCCAGCGGCGCGCGCCCGGCATCGTGCGGGTGTTCCACCACCAGCGAGTTGATCAGCACGTGGCCGCGCGCTTCCGCCAGGGTGTAGACCTGCAGGGTGAAGCGGCGATAGACCTCTGCGCTGGAGCATTCGTACTCGTGGGCGCGGGGTCGCAGCGAGGCGTCGCGGTGGGGCGCGTCGGCGAGCAGCTCGCGATAGAACGCGCGCAGCGGTGTGGCGATCGCCTCGAAGTAGTTCGCGCCCAGGCTCCAGCGCTGGTCCACTTCCGGACCGTCGCCGTTGTCGTGGGCGAAGCGCGACCAGGCGGGATTGACGTAGCCGATGGTGCCGTCGCCACGCAGGCCGAGCACCGGCCACGGGTGGGTCTCGAGCGACGCCACGCGCAGTTCGCGGGCGAGAACCGCGGCGAAGTCCGGCGTCGTGCGGCTGGCGAGGTCGGCGGGAGCGTCCGGCGCGTTCATCGGGCCAGCATAGCCGCAGCCCGGGCCGCGC
>JBFWYG010000054.1:0-29864 GCA_050186725.1 Gammaproteobacteria bacterium
CAAGGAATGGCCCTGGCAGCGCCAGCGGGCAATGGCGTATCGTTCAGCTTCGGAGAGCTGGTGGTATCTCATGTCGTCACCCCAATCTTGGTCGAGAAGGATGCCGGCAGTATCACCGGCTCTCCTCTTTTGCGCGATGGAGGTGTTGCACTTAGTTTGGCAGACCGCGACACCTAACCAGCCGTTGGAGCGGACGCCTCCGCGCTTCGCGCTCCGGCGCCGCTCAACGGCACGTTAGATGCCATTGCCTGTCCGCCTCGGCAAACCTGGCTGAGGTTTTCGCGTGGTACCTATACTGATACCATGCCGTCATGACCGCTGTCCTCGAGCTTGCCGCCGAAATGCGCCTGAACCCGAAAGGGGTGTCGTACCGCGACCTATGTAAGGTCTGCGACGCCTACTTTGGAAAGCCGAGACAGTCTGGCTCCAGCCATCGAATCTACAAGACTCCCTGGCCCGGAGACCCGCGAGTCAACATCCAGAACGCCGGTGGAAAGGCTAAGCCCTACCAAGTCCGGCAAGTCTTGGCGGCCATCGACCGCCTGGAGTTGAAGAATGGCTAAAGTCATCGACCGCTATACCTACCGTGTTACTTGGTCTGAGGAAGACCATGAGCACGTTGGCCTGTGCGCAGAGTTCCCCAGCCTAAGCTGGCTCGAGAAAACCCCGGAGAAGGCGCTCGCTGGGATCCGGCGACTGGTGCTGCAAACCGTGGCAGACCTCAAGAAGAACGGTGAAGAGGTTCCGGAGGCTATCGCCATGAAGTCCTATAGCGGGAAATTCATGGTGCGTGTACCTCCCGAAACCCATCGTCGTCTCGCCCTCCAAGCGGCCGAGTCGGGCGTAAGCCTTAACCGTCTTATTTCAAGCAAGCTATCACAGAATGGCACCTGACCAGCCGTTGGAGCGGACGCCTCCGCGCTGCGCGCTCCGCGGCCGCTGAACGGCACATTGGATTTTTCACCAAGCCATCCAGCCATCCGACATTGATCCGAGAAGCTTCACCGTCCGATCAGGCTGCAATTCTCTCCGTCATTAACGACGGGGCGTCGGCCTACCGAGGTGTAATCCCGCCTGACCGATGGCGTGAGCCCTATATGTCAGAGGACGAACTCCGGAGCGAGATCGAGGCCGGCGTCCAGTTCTCCTGTTTCCTCGAAGAGACCGATCTAGTCGGTGTCATGGGCGTGCAAGACCGAGGGGCGGTTGTCCTCATCCGACACGCCTACATCCGAACCCAGGCGCGCCGGCGCGGTATCGGCGCACAGCTCTTGACGGCGCTAACCCAGAAAACGACAAAGCCGGTACTTATCGGCACCTGGAAAGTGGCCACGTGGGCGATAGACTTCTACGTGAAACATGGGTTTGCCGTGCTACCCGACAACCAGGCCCGGACGCTACTCGAACGCTACTGGCGGGTGCCGGTCCGCCAGATGGAGACCTCGGTTGTGCTGGCCAACGCTAGCTTCGAAGCGGCTATGGGTGTGTCTTCCACTGGGAACCAGTTCGTTCTCGAATGAGGAAGGCGCCGTCATGTCGGCTGTCCCTCTCTAGAATACGACGAGTCCCACCGTCGTTCGTGAGCGGGGCTACCGCCTTTTCGTCTTCTCGCGTGAAGAGCCGAGGATGCCCGTCCACGTCATGTCCAGGACAGGCGAAGCCAAGTACCGGCTCGAACCGGCGATAGAACTGGCGAAGAATTACCAGCTGTCCCGGTAGGAACTCCGGGAAATCGAAGAGAGCATCGAGAGGCTTTTCAGTGAGCGCAGGACCGCTTGGAACGCCCACTTCGGCGGTTGAGTTAACGAACGTCTCCGCTCACGGACTATGATTGCTTGCCGGGGCCGAAGAGCTGTTCCTCTCGTTCGAATACTTCCTTTGGTTCCGAGACGCCTCAATTGGGAAGCTAGCAAACGTCACTGAACCTTCGCCGGGTCACTACTACTGGCCGGACCTCGATATCGACCTCGGGCTAGAAACCATTCGCTACCCACAGCGATTCCCACTCACTGCGAAGTGATGCCCAATCAGCCGTTGGAGGGTACGCCTCCGCGCTTCGCGCTGCAGCGCCGCTGAAAGGCACGTTAGGTGCGATTGATTAGTTGTCGTAGCGAGTCTGTGCGATCCGCAAGACCTCTCGTTCTACGGAGTAGACAAGTCAATGCGAGCCATGACCCAGGCATTCTCATTACGCGAAGCCGATACCTGGAAGACGCTGAAGACACGGCCGGACACCCGGCACACGTCCGCCGACGGGCAGGCGGGCGTGTTGCGTCGAAGCGTGGTGGACAACAGCCACTTCTTCCGCGTGTACCAGGCCGACGGATCGTTCGAGGACTACGACCTGGTGCAGGATGAACTGCCGATTCGAATCGACGGAGACGCCATGGACGCACACTACAGGCGAGCTGGCTCAGCCAGCCTGGATCACCATCCGAAGGTGCTTGGGAGGGACGATGAATCACCGGCCGAGTAGGGGCGCGGCGCTCTTCCAAGCCGCCGTCGGGCCGGTCTGCGCCGCGCTGCGCGCGCAGGCATGGTTCGACCGTTAACCGTCAGGCGAGCGAATGGTGAGCGTGAACAGGACTTGGCGACCGATAGCCGCCATGTAGCATTGTGGAGCGCCGGGGCCAGCTCGAAGCATCGAAGTGGGTTGCCTGGATGGCGTCACGGCCAAGGATTGTCCAATGACTGAGTTCATGTATTCCTCTGTCAGCGTCGGCAGTCGCGTGAAGGTCGAAGCCGGCCAGGCCGCTTCGATCCTCGAGTCGATGCAGGCACGTCCCGCCTGGGACGAGGTGCAGGTCGCGCCGCTCGAGTTCCGGCTTCCGGTGCTCCAGATTGCCTGGCGCGCTCCGGATGGATTCGTTCTGCACTACTTCGACGACTCGCAGCCCTTTGGCGACCTTCTGTCTCAGAGCATGTCTCTTTCCCAGCCCGCCGTGTTCATCGACATCGGCGGGCAGACGCAGGAACTCTGGCCCAGGGAACTCTTCGTCTCTTTTTCGCTGGCAGAGGCGGGCTTCGAGCACTTCCTGACCCATGGCGTCAGGAGGCCCGACCTGGCCTGGGTCGGCATTGGCAGGTTTCCACGCCGCACGCTAGCCGAGAAGAGTAAGAAGCACTAACTATATGAACGAAGCCATGTGCGAAATCGAGTCTCTCACCTGGGGCCGAATGGAGGTGGCCGGCGTCGCGGGTCGTGTCGTCTTCAAGGACTGCAAGATCTGGCCGGGTCACGCCATTGCCTGGAATTGGGGCAAGACCGGCACCCGTCACCGCCCCGGCATACCGGTGGCCGACATCGAGGAGGTGCTGGCCGCGGGCGTGTCGGTGCTGATCCTCTCGCGCGGGATGGAACTGAAGCTCGCGACCTGCCCTGAGACCTTGAAATACGCAGCCGACCGCGGCGTTTCGGTCCACCAGCTGGAAACCACGGATGCAGCTGCGCTGTTCAACGACTTGTCACGACAGGGCAAGCGTGTGGGTGGACTGTTCCACTCGACCTGTTGAGCGCCGCTTGGGCCCGCGCGGCGCCCCGACGCGGAAGCCGCTGGACCCGGATCCCCCCCCAAGCCGAACTCGCCGCTCACGGGCGGCCCATCATTGACCTCCCAAGTAATCGTGCACCGCGCTCCATCGGCGTAGATTGTCTCCGTCGCAAACTGGAGCCTCACGCCCATGCTGCCCTTCCGCGCTTTCCTCGCGGTACTGATCGCGGTCCTCTACGGCTACACCTTGGTGGTCGGCGCCAACCACGGCTGGAATCTGTTGCCGGTGTTCTTCGCCGACATCGCGCGCGTCGGCTGGCCCGGGCAGTTCAACCTCGACTTCACCTGCATGCTGCTCATGTCCGCGCTGTGGGTGGCCTGGCGTCACGGCTTCTCCGGCGCGGGTCTCGCGCTCGGCTTCGTGGCCTCGGTGGGCGGCACCGGCTTCCTCGCGCCCTACCTGCTGGTGCTCACCTTCCAGACGCGCGGCGACATGCGCGCGCTGCTGCTCGGGCCCGAGCGCGCGCGCGCCGCGCGCTGACCCACCCCTCATCAACCCAAGGAGATCAGCCATGCTGTTCAACTCGATCCTCGCGGCGGCCGGCGCGCTCTGCTTCGTCGCCGCGCTGGTGCTGCTCGCTCGTCAGTCATCGGGCCGCCGCGCGCTGTGGCAGGCGCCGCTCGCGCTGTCTGGCCTGTTCCTGCTGTATTCGCTGTGGACCATCGGTCTCGAGGGACCGGTCGGCTTCTGGCCGGTGCATACCCAGAGCTTCTGGGGCACGCAGGTGTGGCTGGACCTCTTGTTGTCCATCGGCATCGGCTGGGCGCTGGTGCTGCCGCGCGCCCGCGCGGTCGGCATGCACGCCGGCCTGTGGCTGGTCGCCATCGTGTTGAGCGGCTCGGTGGCGCTGCTCGCCATGGTCGCGCGGCTCTGGTTCCTGGAGAGCCGCGGCGTCGCGGCGCCCACCCACGCCTGACTGCGGCGTTGCCTGGCGGGGCGCCCCCGCACCATACTGCGGGCGGCGCCGAGTGGCGTCGGCAACCAGGAGGCGCGCGGCGCATGGTCATCGTGCTCGGCACCATCGTGCTCGAATCGGACGCGGAGGCGTCGCGCCTCATCGAGGCCCTCGTCGCGCGCGCGACGCGCAGCCGCGCGGACGCCGGCAATCTCGACTACGCCTTCTCGCGCGGACTGGAAGACGGTCGTGAAATCCGGCTGACGGAGATCTGGGAAAGCGAGGCGCTCCTGATGGCGCACCTGCAGATGCCGGACGAATCCTTCGCGGCGGCCCTCGCCACCGCGCGCATCAACTCGGCCAAGGTCACGGCCTACGACGGTGCCAACGCCCGCGTCCTCATGCAGCGCTGAGCGCGGCGCGGGCATCAACACAACATTTGACGAGCACACGAACGGGGAGCACGACATGAGCGGAACAGAAGTGAACCTGGGCTGGAGCGATCTGCTCCGCATGGGCGACGAGGTCAAGGCGGAGAATGGTCCGGGTTCCGCCAGCTGGCGTTCAGAGGGCTCGGAGACCCAGCGGGTGAACGAGCTGTTCATGCGCGCGCTGCGCGAGAACGGCGGCAAGGTGCCAGGCGAGCTGTCGGCCATTCCCAGCCTCATCCTCACCACCATCGGCGCGAAGAGCGGCGAGAAGCGCTCGGTGCCGCTCGCCTACCAGGAGATCGACGGGCGGCTCGTGATCATCGCCTCCATGGCCGGCGCGCCGCGCAATCCGCCGTGGTTCCACAACCTGGTGCAGAACCCGGCGGTGGTGGTGGAGAAGGGCGGCGAGACCTTCAACGCGCGCGCGGTGGTGACGAGCGGCGCCGATCGCGACCATCTCTACGCCAAGGTCGCGGAAGTGCTGCCAGCCTTCAAGGACTACCAGACGCGCACCACGCGCGTGATTCCGGTGGTCGAGCTCAAGCGAGTCGGCTGAAGGCGCGCGGGCGGTCATGCAGGACCTGGCGCATCGGCTCGCCACGTCCGCGGATCTCGACGCGTTGTCGGCGCTGATGCGCGCGGCCATCGACGAACTGCAGAAGCCCTACCTCAACGACGCGCAGATTGCCGCCAGTCGTCTGCTGATGGGACTCGACACCCAGCTGGTGGCCGACGGCACTTATTTCATGGTCACCCGCGCCGGTGCACTCGCCGGCTGCGGCGGTTGGAGCCGACGCGCCACGCTTTACGGCGGCGACCAGACGCCGGGCCGCAGTCCGGCGCTGCTCGACCCGAGGCAGGACGCCGCGAGGGTGCGCGCGATGTACACCCATCCCGATCACGCACGTTGCGGCGTCGGGCGCCTGATCCTGACGCTCTGCGAGAACGCGGCGCGCGCCGAAGGTTTCGGTGCGGTGGAACTGGTCGCGACCCTCGCCGGCGAGCCCTTGTACCGGGCCTGTGGCTACCAGCCCATCGAGCCTTTCGAGGACGCACGGGGCGGCGCGCCGGTGCCGCTCATCCGCATGCGCAAGGCGTTGTGACAGACCCGCGCCGGCTCGCCACCCCACGCGCGAGCAGGTAGACTCGCGGCCCGCCAGGATTCGCTGCCCATGACCGCCACCAATCACGATCCCGATCTGCGCATCGCCGGCTTCGCGCTGTGGGTGGATGCGCGTACCGCCCCCGAGTCCGATGACTACTGGGACGGCAACTGGCTGCAGGTCCGCGCGAGCTACGAGGCCAGCGACTCCAGCGTGCGCGCCGCCGGCGCGCTGGTGCACGCGAGCGAACTCGTGACACTGGCGGCAGGCTGTCGCAAGCTGCTGGCCGGCGAGGCCGCCGAGGCCGGACTCTACTGCTCGGCGCCCAATCTCAAGCTCGAGCTGTGGTCGGCGCCCGGCGGCGCGGTGATAGGCAAGCTGCGCATCACCCCCGATCACCAGGCCGAACTCCACGACTACGGCTTCGCTACCGATAATGTCGGGCTGCAAGCCCTGGTCGCGGCCAGCGAGCGGGTCCTCACGCGCTTCCCGCTCCGCGGCAAGCATTGAGGCGCCGCATGCCATGACCCAAGGCAAGCTCCCCGAAGCCCGCTGCAAGTGCCGCAAGTGCGGCGCCGTCAGCACCGCCCGCGAGTGGAATGTCGCGCCGGGCGGTGGCGCCTGCCCGCACTGTGGCCACGGCGCGTTCTCGATCTCCTTCGATCGCCCGGCGGCACCGCAGGCAGTGGCGCCCGTGCCGGTGCGGCCGCAGGCGGCGGATGCCCACGGCCGCCATCGGCGCATCGTGCGGCGCGAGGATTTCGAGCAGAAGCCCGCGGCGCCCGCCCCCGGGGCCGCCTTCGCCCAGCGTCTGCGCAAGCGCATGGGCCTGCCGCCGGAAGACGAGTAGAGCGCAGCGGCCGCGCTGCGGGCGCGGCGCGAAACTGGCACACTGCGGCCATGGACGACGACGAGCCGCACATCATCCCCGCGCCCAAGCCGCCGCACCGACCGACGGCCGCGACCCGCAGCCTGAGCCCGCGCGCGCGCAACACGCGCTGCTCGTTCTGCGACAAGCCTTTGTCCGATGCGCGCGCGATGGTCAAGTCCGCCACGGCGCACATCTGCGATGAATGCATCCAGCGCTTTCGCTCGCTGGTGAAGGACGACCCGCCGCCAGGCTGAGCGCCCGCGCAGTGCAGCGCGCCCCGAGTCTGGGCGCGTGACGCTACGCCGGCTGCACCCGCAGTTCGCTTGCGACGGGCGAATCCGCGCAAATTCCCGTGTTTTTTCGTCTCCGCGACGTCAGCGCGCCGGCTGGCACAGCGCTTGCTCGACAGCTCTCGGGACCTACCCGCGGAGCGCGACCCCATGCAGCGTTACGTCAACGCCGAGCCCTACCCCTGGCCGTACAACGGTGAGCTGCACGCGGACAACACGGTGTTCCTGGTCATCGACATGCAGACCGATTTCTGCGGCATCGGTGGCTACGTCGACACCATGGGCTACGACCTCGCGCTGACCCGCGCGCCCATCGAGCCCATCAAGCGCGTGCTCGCCGCGCTGCGCGCTCGCTGCTTCCACATCATGCACACGCGTGAAGGGCATCGGCCGGATCTCGCCGACCTGCCGGTCAACAAGCGCTGGCGCAGCCAGCGCATCGGCGCCGGTATCGGCGACGCCGGTCCCTGCGGGCGCATCCTGGTGCGCGGCGAGCCGGGCTGGGAAATCATCGAAGAGCTGGCGCCGGTCGACGGCGAGCCAGTGATCGACAAGCCCGGCAAAGGCGCCTTCTACGCCACCGATCTCGACATGCTGCTCAGGCGTCGCGGCATCCAGAACATCCTGCTCGCCGGCATCACCACCGATGTCTGCGTGCACACCACCATGCGCGAGGCCAACGATCGCGGCTACGAGTGCCTGATGCTGACCGACTGCGTGGGCGCCACCGACTACGGCAATCACGAGGCCGCGCTCAAGATGATCACCATGCAAGGCGGTGTGTTCGGCGCCATCGCGAGCGCAAGCGCCTTGCTGGATGCGCTGGGCTGACGCCATGGACCTGCGCGCCACGCTCACCATCGCCGCCGAGCCCTACGAGTTCACCCTCATACCCGGCGCCTGCGCGCTCGTCATCATCGACATGCAGCGCGACTTCCTCGAACCCGGCGGCTTCGGCGAGGCGCTCGGCAACGACGTCGCCGAACTGCGCCCCTGCATAGAACCCAACCAGCGCCTGCTCGCGGCCTGGCGCGCGCTCGGCTGGCCGGTGATGCACACGCGCGAGGGCCATCGCACCGATCTCGCCGACCTGCCGCCGTGCAAGAAGATTCGCGGCCGCGCCGCGCTCACCATCGGCGATAGCGGCCCCATGGGGCGCATCCTGGTGCGCGGCGAGGCGGGCCACGACATCATCCCCGAACTCGCGCCGCTGCCCGGCGAGCCGGTGATCGACAAGCCCGGCAAGGGCGCGTTCTACGCGACAGATCTGGAAGCGATGCTGCGTCATCGCGGCATCACGCAGCTGGTGGTGACCGGCGTCACCACCGAGGTCTGCGTCAACACCACGGTGCGCGAAGCGAACGATCGCGGCTTCGACTGCCTGGTGCCGTCCGACTGCGTGGGCTCCTACTTTCCGGCCTTCCAGGCCGCGGGCCTCGCGATGATCAAGGCGCAGGGCGGCATCTTCGGCTGGGTGTCCCACTCCCAGGCGCTGCTCGCGGCCCTCGGCCACTTCGACACGTCCACCTCCACCGGAGACACGCCATGACCGCGGCCACGAAACTGGATTTCCGCCCGAAGTTCTGGGTGCCCGGCGACTGGAACGCACTGTTCGGCTTCGGCACCAACATCCTGGTCAACCTGCTGACCCTGACCGCGCTGCTGCGCTTCGTGCTGAAGATGCCGGACGACATCGTGTTCGGCCGCATCCTGCCGGCCACCGGTCTGATGTTGTTCGCCTCCACCTGCTACTACGCCTGGCTCGCCTGGCGGCTCGCGAAACAGACCGGGCGCGACGACGTCTGCGCGCTGCCGTCCGGTATCAGCGTGCCGCACATGTTCATCGTCACCTTCGTGGTGATGCTGCCCATCACCTTGAAGACCGGCGACCCCGTCAAGGGCTGGGAGGCGGGTCTCACCTGGGTGTTCCTGCAGAGCTTCGTGCTGATGGCGGGCGGCTTCGTCGGCGGCTGGGTGCGCAAGGTCACACCTCGCGCGGCGCTGCTCGGCACGCTGGCCGGTGTGTCGGTGACCTTCATCTCCATGCGGCCCGCGCTCGAGATCTTCATGACGCCGGTGGTGGGTCTCACCTGCCTCGCGGTGATCCTGCTCGCCTGGTTCGGCGGCGTGCGCTTCGGCGGCGTGCCGGCGGGCCTGGTCGCGATCGCGGCCGGCACGCTGATCGCCTGGGGCTCCACCGCGCTCGGCCTGAACTACGGCGGCATGAGTCTCGAAGCGCTCGCGCAGTCGGTCGCGGGTTTCGGTCTGCACGTGCCGCTGCCGGCCTTCGGCCACGTGTTCGGCGGCTTCGAATTCCTGGGCATCCTGCTCATCACCGCCATTCCCTACGGCATCTACGATTTGGTCGAGGCCATCGACAATGTCGAGAGCGCGGCGGTGGCGGGCGATCACTACCCCACCACGCGCGTGCTGACCGCGGACGGCGCGGTCAGCCTGCTCGGCTGCCTGCTCGGCAATCCCTTCATCAACGCGGTCTACATCGGGCACCCGGGCTGGAAGGCGATGGGCGGCCGCATTGGCTACTCGGCCGCCACCGGCGTGATGGTGATCCTCTTGTGCTGGTTCGGCACCATCTCGGTGATGCTCGCGCTCATTCCCACCGTCGCCATCCTGCCCATCCTGCTCTACATCGGCATGCTGATCGGCTCCCAGGCCTTCCAGGAGACGCCACACAGCCACGCGCCGGCCATCGTGCTGGCGCTGACGCCGCATCTCGCCAACTGGGCGACGGTCTTGATCAACGGCGCGCTGGCCGCGGCCGGCACCATCGTGCCGGCGCTGAGCGCCGCGGACTTCGCCGCGCTGGTCGCGAAGATGAAGAACGAGGGCGTGCTCTACCACGGGCTCCAGGTGCTGGGCGGCGGTTCGATCCTGGGCGGCCTCGTACTGGGCGCGATCGCCGCGCTCGTGATCGACAGGAAGCTCATGAACGCCGCGGCCTTCGCCGCGGTCGGCGCGGCGCTGACCTTCTTCGGCTTCATGCACGGCGAGCGCATAGGCGTCGCGCAGACGCCCGAGGTCGCGGCCAGCTATCTCATCGTCGCGCTGATGCTGTTCGCCTGCGCGAAGTCGCGCGCGCCGGTGACGGCCGCCGCGCCCGAGACCGCGGCGGGGCACCCCGCCTGAGCGCATACTGTCTGGATGATCGAACTCGACCCGCGGTCGCCCCTGCGGCTGCCTGATCTCCTGGCCATCGAGCGCTGGCAGCACGAGCTGCCCTGGCAACCGTTTCGCGAGCGCATCGAAGTCCATCGTCTGTACGGCGACGGGGCCGCGGGCGCGAGCGCCGTGCTGCTGCGCTACCAGCCCGGCGGTCGCGTGCCCTGGCACGAGCACGTGGGGCATGAGCACATCCTGGTGCTGGCCGGCTCGCAGCGCGACGAGACCGGCACCGCGAGCACCGGCAGCCTGGTGATCAACCGTCCCGGCTCGGCGCACAGCGTGGTGAGCGAGGACGGCTGCATCGTGCTCGTGATCTACGAACAGCCGGTGCGCTTCGTCGCGCCGCCGACCAAGGACTGAGACATGCAAGAAGGCATTCCGCTCGCGGTCAACGGCACGCTGATGCGTGGCCTGGAACTGAACGGCAACCTGTTGGGGGTCGGCGCGAGCTTCCTGCGCGAGGACGCGACCGTGCCGCACTACCGGTTGTGGACCATCAATGATCGACACCCAGCCATGCAGCGCGTCGCGACTGGCGGCGTGGCGGTGGCGGTCGAGGTGTGGTCGGTGCCGCCGGCGGGACTGGCCTCGGTGCTGCTCGCCGAGCCGCCCGGGCTCTGCATCGGCAAGGTGATGCTCGCGAGCGGCGAGGAGGTGCTCGGCGTGCTCGGCGAGGCCGCGCTCTGCGAGGGCCAGCGCGAGATAACCGCCTTCGGCGGCTGGCGCGCCTATCGCGCGGCCAGCGTCTGATCGGTCCGCTCAGAACTCGGCGTCGAGTTCCTCGACTTCGTCAGGTTCGAGCTTCGCCGCCGCTATCCATTCGCCGAGCAGCGGCCAATCGAGGATGCGTTCGCCGTAGGTGACGCAGTCATCCGGCAGGCTCACGTGGTAGGTGCGGAAGCGCGTGCAGACCGGCGCGTACATCGCATCGGCCAGGGTCAGGTGCGCGCCGAACAAATAGGGCCCGCCGTAGGTGGCGAGGCACTCCTGCCAGATCTCGACGACGCGATCGATGTCGGCCTGGGCGCCCGCCCAGATCTTGAAGCCCGGATGGTCGGCCTTCAGGTTCATGGGCAGCGAGGCGCGCAGGTTGGTGAAGCCCGAATGCATCTCGCCGCTGACCGCTCGACAGTGCGCGCGCGCGACGCGCGCCTCCGGCAGCAGGCCCGCATGCGGCGCGACTTCGTGCAGGTACTCGGCGATGGCGAGCGTGTCCCACACCGTCGCACCATCGTGACGCAGACATGGCACCAAAAACGACGGCGAGAGCAGCAGGAGCTCCGCTCGCGTGGAGGGATCGTCGGAGGACATCAGCTTCTCGACGAACGTGAGCCCGGCCATGCGGCACAGGAGCCAACCGCGCAACGACCACGACGAATAATTCTTGCTGCTGATGGTGAGGCTGGTTTCCTGCATGTTCCTGCCTGCTTCGCGGCCTCGGGCCGCGTTTGTGTCATCACGTGTCGCGCCATGCGCGCACGCTTGGAATTCGTGGCGTGTCGATTGCATGATATCGAGCGTCCATGCCAGCGACCACGCCGTCGTTCCGCAGGATGCGAAACCAGTGCCAGCTTGCACGGCAGGCGGGCAACGCGCTTAACCGCGCCGGCCAGGCCATCGATGGTGTGATGATCTACTTTGCCTACCAGACGCAGTCCGATTTCCTCGCGCCGCTGCGCAGTGTCGCGGGCCTGGCCGCGGCCTCCCTTGGCCAGTTCTCCGCGCTGCCGGACAACTTCTACAGCCGCAGCCTGCGCGCCGCGTGCGAGATGGTGTCGCGCGCCGGTCTCACCCACGATCGCCCGCCGTTCCGCATCGAACACGTGAAGGTCGGCGAGCGCGAGCTCGCGGTGCGCGAAGAGGCCGCGCTGGTCACGCCCTTCGGCACCTTGCTGCGCTTCGCCAAGGAAGAGGACCTCGGTCAGCCGCGCGTGCTGCTGGTCGCGCCGCTGTCCGGCCACTTCGCGACCTTGCTGCGCGACACCGTCGCGACGCTACTGCCCGACCACGACGTCTACATCACCGACTGGCACAACGCGCGCGACATCCCGATGCGCGCCGGGCGCTTCGGGCTCGACGAGTACATCGAGCACATCATGCGCTTCCTCGAACACCTAGGGCCCGGCGCGCACGTGATCGGCGTGTGTCAGCCCTGCGTCGCGGTGCTCGCCGCGGTCGCGCTGATGGCGCAGGACGGCAACCCGGCCCAGCCGCGCACCATGACCCTCATGGCCGGACCCATCGACTGCCGGCTGAACCCGACCAAGGTGAACGAACTCGCGACCGGCAAGCCGCTCACCTGGTTCGAGAGCAATCTCATCGCCACCGTGCCGCTCGGCCAGAGTGGCGCCGGCAGACGGGTCTACCCGGGTTTCGTGCAGCTCGGCGCGTTCATGTCGATGAATCTCTCGCGACATGTGAAGGCCCATCTCGATCTCTACAGCGCGCTCGCGCAAGGCCGGCGCCAGGAGGCCGAAGCCACCAAGACCTTCTACGACGAGTACTTCGCCGTGCTGGACCTGCCCGCCGAGTTCTACCTCGAGACCGTCGGCCGGGTGTTCCAGGACTTCGCCCTCGCGCGCGGCGAACTCGAGTTCCGTGGCCGTCGGGTAGAGCCCAAGGCCATTCGCCGCACCGCGCTCCTGACCGTCGAGGGCGAGAAGGACGACATCTGCTCGGTCGGACAGACGCTCGCCGCGCAGGATCTGTGCAGCGGTCTGTGGCCGAACCGCAAGCGCCATCACCTGCAGGCGGGCGTCGGCCATTACGGCGTGTTCAGCGGGCGCCGCTGGCAGCAGCAGATCTATCCCATCGTTCGCAGCCACATCCTGGCGAACGACTGAGCCAGCGGCCGACCACGGCGGCAGCGGCGCCGGCGGACCTTCTGCTAACCTCCGCTCTCATGGACTTCGACCCCTCGCGCGTGCCGTGGATGAAACGCGTGATCAGCACGGTGGCCGTGCTGGTCATGCTCTATGCCTGGGGACGCGAGCATGTCGATCTGCCTCTGCCGGGCAGCGTGTCGGAGGCGACCGGCGCCCTGCGCGAGGCGACGACCGAGCGTGCCGCCGACGGCGACATCGCCGCGGCCTTCGCCGCACGTCGGAGCGACGTCGCCGTCGACGGGGAGGGCAAGGTCGCCAAGCTGCTGCCGGACGACCGCAAGGGCAGTCGCCACCAGCGCTTCATCCTCCGTCTCGCCTCGGGTCACACCCTGCTGGTCGCGCACAATATCGATCTCGCGCCGCGCATCGAGGGACTCCAGGTGGGCGACACCGTGCGTTTCGCCGGCGAGTACGAGTGGAACGACAAGGGCGGCGTGCTGCACTGGACGCACCACGACCCACGGGGCCAGCATCCCGGCGGCTGGCTCGAACACGACGGCCGGCGCTACCAGTAATCGCAGCGAGGCACAGCATGCAGACGCCGACCCCCATCACCCTCGAAGCCCGCGGCGTGCGCCTGGAGCCGCTCACCCTGGCCCACGCGCCAGGCATCGCCGCGGCGGCGGCCGACGGTCGCCTGTGGGAGCTGTGGTACACCTCGGTGCCGGCGCCGGGCGAAGTCGAGACCTATATCCAGACCGCGCTCGACGGCCAGGCGGCCGGCCACATGCTGCCCTGGGCCGTGGTCGACGCGGCGTCGGGCGAGGTCATTGGCTCGACCCGCTACCACGACATCCTGCCGGCCGTGGACCGCGTCGAGATCGGCTACACCTGGTACGCCGCGCGCTGGCAGCGCAGCCAGGTCAACACGGTGTGCAAGCTGACCTTGATGGCCCATGCCTTCGACGTCCTGGGCTGCGCGGTGGTCGGCTGGCGCACCGACAACTTCAACTTCCGCTCGCAGCGCGCCATCGAGGCGCTGGGCGCGAAGAAGGACGGCGTCATCCGTCACCACGCGCCGCGCCGCGACGGCACGGTGCGGGACACGGTGCTCTACAGCGTGCTGGCCAGCGAGTGGCCGGACGTGCGCCGCCACCTGGAACTGCGCCTCGCACGCCACGCCGCGCGCGACTGACGGCCGGCCTGAGGGCGGGCTGGCGCGGGGCGCGGTGGTAGAATCGCGCGATTCCCATGCACGAACCCCGCACCTCCGTCATGAACCAGAAATACCGCAAGCCGCTCGCCGGCACCCAGCTCGACTACTACGACACCCGCCAGGCGGTGGAGGACATCGCTCCCGGCGCCTACGACCGTCTGCCCTACGTCTCGCGCGTGCACGCCGAGAACCTGGTGCGCTGCTGTCCGCCGGACATGCTGACCGCCTGCCTGACGCAGATTGCCGAAGGCAAGCAGGAGCTCGACTTCCCCTGGTTCCCGGCGCGCGTGGTGTGCCACGACATCCTCGGCCAGACCGCGCTGGTCGATCTCGCGGGCCTGCGCGACGCCATCGCCGACCAGGGTGGCGATCCGGCGCTGGTGAACCCGGTGGTACCGGTGCAGCTCATCGTCGATCACTCGCTCGCGGTCGAGCACGCCGGCTTCGAGAAGGACGCGTTCGCCAAGAACCGCGCCATCGAAGATCGCCGCAACGACGATCGCTTCCACTTCATCAACTGGTGCAAGACCGCGTTCGAGAACGTCGACGTGATCCCGCCGGGCAACGGCATCATGCACCAGATCAACCTGGAGAAGATGTCGCCGGTGGTCTATGTGCGCGACGGCGTGGCCTTTCCCGACACGCTGGTCGGCACCGACAGCCACACGCCGCACGTCGACGCGCTCGGCGTGATTGCCATCGGCGTCGGCGGCCTGGAGGCGGAGAACGTGATGCTCGGGCGCGCGTCCTACATGCGCCTGCCCGACATCATCGGCGTCGAGCTCACCGGCCGCCGCCAGCCCGGCATCACCGCCACCGACATCGTGCTCGCGCTGACCGAGTTCCTGCGCAACCAGCGCGTGGTGTCGGCCTACCTCGAGTTCTTCGGTGAAGGCGCCGAGGATCTCACGCTCGGTGACCGCGCGACGATCTCCAACATGACGCCGGAGTTCGGCGCCACCGCGGCGATGTTCTACATCGATCAGAAGACGATTGATTACTTGAAGCTGACCGGCCGCGACGACGCGCAGGTGAAGCTGGTCGAGAACTACGCCAAGACCACCGGTCTGTGGGCCGACGCTCTGAAGAACGCGGTCTATCCGCGCGTGCTGAAGTTCGACCTGTCGTCCGTGGTGCGCAACATGGCCGGGCCGTCCAACCCGCACAAGCGCGTCGCGACCAGCGACCTCGCCGCCAAGGGCATCGCCGCGCCCTGGCAGTCGCCGGCCGATGGCTCGATGCCGGACGGCGCGGTGATCATCGCCGCCATCACGAGCTGCACCAATACCAGCAACCCGCGCAACGTCATCGCCGCGGGGCTCCTCGCGCGCAACGCGGTCAAGCGCGGGCTCGCGCGCAAGCCCTGGGTGAAGTCCTCGCTCGCACCGGGATCGAAGGTGGTGGAGCTGTATCTCAAGGAAGCCGGCCTGCTCGCCGACCTCGAACAGCTCGGCTTCGGCATCGTCGCCTTCGCCTGCACCACCTGCAACGGCATGAGCGGCGCGCTCGATCCGAAGATCCAGCAGGAGATCATCGACCGCGATCTGTACGCGACAGCCGTCTTGTCCGGCAACCGCAACTTCGACGGTCGCATCCATCCCTACGCGAAGCAGGCTTTCCTCGCCTCGCCGCCGCTGGTCATCGCCTACGCCATCGCGGGCACCGTGCGCGTGGACATCGAGCGCGATCCGCTCGGCGTGGATGCGGCAGGCAAGCCGGTGATGCTCGCCGAGCTGTGGCCGACCGATGCCGAGATCGACGAAGTCGTCGCGCGTGCGGTCAAGCCCGAGCAGTTCAGGAACGTCTACGAGCCGATGTTCCGCATCGAGCGCGCCGCGACCGCGACCACCAAGCCGCTCTACGCGTGGCGCCCGCAGAGCACCTACATCCGCCGGCCGCCCTACTGGGAGGGTGCGCTCGCGAAGGAACGCACCCTGACCGGCATGCGGCCGCTCGCGGTGCTCGGTGACAACATCACGACCGATCACCTCTCGCCGTCGAACGCGATCCTGCTGGACAGCGCGGCGGGCGAGTACCTGGCGAAGATGGGCCTGCCGGAGGAGGACTTCAATTCCTATGCGACCCATCGCGGCGATCACCTGACCGCGCAGCGCGCGACCTTCGCCAACCCGACCCTCGTGAACGAGATGGTGGTGGTCGACGGCAAGCAGAAGAAGGGTTCCTACGCGCGCGTCGAGCCCGAGGGCACGGTGACCCGCATGTGGGAAGCCATTGAGACCTACATGGAACGCGGCCAGCCGCTCATCATCATCGCCGGCGCCGACTACGGCCAGGGCTCGTCCCGCGACTGGGCGGCCAAGGGCGTGCGTCTCGCGGGTGTTGAAGCGATCGTCGCCGAGGGCTTCGAGCGCATCCATCGCACCAACCTCATCGGCATGGGCGTCTTGCCGCTCGAGTTCAAGCCCGGCGAGACGCGCAACACTTACGGCATCGACGGTACCGAGACCTTTGACGTCATCGGCGAGCGCAAGCCGCGCGCGACCTTGACCGTGGTCATGCATCGCAAGAACGGCGAGCGCGTCGAGATTCCCGTCACCTGCCGCCTCGACACCGCCGAGGAAGTGTCGATCTACGCCGCCGGTGGCGTATTGCAGCGTTTCGCCCAGGACTTCCTCGAGTCCTCGGGCGCGGCGGCTTGAGGAGGACGACCATGGCCCATGCACCGCAAGTTCGCATTCCCGCCACCTATATCCGTGGCGGCACCAGCAAAGGCGTGTTCTTCAAGCTGAGCGATCTGCCGGCCGCGGCCCAAGTGCCGGGCGAGGCGCGCAACCGGCTCTTGATGCGCGTCATCGGCAGCCCGGACCCCTATGGCAAGCAGATCGACGGCATGGGCGGTGCGACCTCCAGCACCAGCAAGACCGTCATCCTGTCGAAGAGCGAGAAGCCCGACCATGACGTCGACTACCTGTTCGGCCAGGTGTCCATCGAGGAGGCCTTCGTCGACTGGAGCGGCAACTGCGGCAACCTCTCGGCCGCGGTCGGGCCGTTCGCGATCAACGCAGGGCTCATCGACAAGACGCGCGTGCCGGCGAATGGTCTGGCCACGGTGCGCATCTGGCAGGTCAACATCCAGAAGACCATCGTCGCCCACGTGCAGATGACCGACGGCGTGCCGCAGGAGACCGGCGACTTCGAACTGGACGGCGTGACCTTTCCGGCCGCCGAAGTGATGCTGGACTTCATGGACCCGGCCGACGACTCGGGCGGTTCGATGTTCCCGACCGGCAACCTGGTGGACAAGCTCGAAGTGCCGGGCATCGGCACCTTCGACGTGACCATGATCAACTCAGGCATTCCGACCATCTTCCTGAACGCCGAGGCGCTCGGCTACACCGGCACCGAACTGCAGGGTGACATCAACAACGACGCCGCCGCGCTCGCGCGCTTCGAGACCATCCGCGCCCACGGCGCGCTGCGCATGGGACTCATCAAGGACGTCAAGGAAGCCGCGGGCCGGCAGCACACGCCGAAGATTGCATTCGTCGCGAAGCCTAAGTCCTACACCGCGTCGAGTGGCAAGGCGGTGA
The DNA here is from genome assembly GCA_050186725.1 of Gammaproteobacteria bacterium. Classification (GTDB taxonomy): domain Bacteria; phylum Pseudomonadota; class Gammaproteobacteria; genus JADJYF01. The sequence goes on from JBFWYG010000054.1 coordinate 17,918, forward strand.
ACGCCGAGGACATCAATCTGCTCGTCCGCGCGCTCTCCATGGGCAAGCTGCACCACGCGATGATGGGCACCTGCGCGGTCGCCATTGGCACGGCCGCGGCGATCCCCGGCACGCTGGTGAATCTCGCCGCGGGCGGCGGCGCGCCGGACGCCGTTCGCTTCGGCCATCCCTCGGGCACGCTCCGGGTCGGCGCCGAGGCCGCGCAGGTCAACGGCGAATGGACCGTGACCAAGGCCAGCATGAGCCGCAGCCAGCGGATACTCATGGAAGGCTTGGTGCGGGTGCCGGGCGACGCCCTGTAACGCGGGGGGACGGGACAGACCCCGCATGGGGTCTGTCCCTGCGCTTGCTCGTTCAAGGACTTCGTACGGGGCTCTGGAATCGAATGGCGGGTTGAAACCCGCCCTACAGGGCGACTTGCCGTGAATCGATCGACCCGCCTGCTCGCCCTCCTCGGCATCGTTCTGCTGGCCCTCGCCTGGTCGGGCCTGCATCCCCACGACCGCCTCACCTGGCTGATGGAAACCCTGCCGGTGATGCTGGCTGCGCCGCTGTTGGTGGTCACCTACCGGCGCCACCCGCTCACCGGCCTGCTCTACGTCCTCATCGCGCTGCACGCCCTGGTGCTGATCCTGGGCGGCGCCTACACCTATGCGCGTGTGCCGCTCGGTTTCGCGCTCGCCGACTGGCTGGATCTCGTGCGCAATCCCTATGACCGCATCGGCCACCTGTTCCAGGGCTTCGTGCCGGCGCTCGTGGCGCGCGAAGTGCTGACGCGCGGCGCCTTCGTGCGCGGCCGGCGCATGCTGGCCTTTCTCTGCGTGTGCATCGTGCTCGCGATCTCGGCCAGCTATGAGCTGATCGAATGGGCGGCGGCGCTGATCCTGGACCAGGGCGCGGACCAGTTCCTCGGCACCCAGGGCGACAGCTGGGACACCCAGTGGGACATGTTCTGCGCGCTCTTGGGCGCGCTGACGGCGCTCGTGACCTTGAGCGGCCTGCAGGACCGCCAGCTCGCCGCCCTGGACGCGGCTGCCGCGGCGACCGAATCGGGCTAAGCTTGGGACTCGTCGTCCTGCCCGTCGTCGAGCCTCGCCCATGAAGCGCCACACTCGTCTCCGCTCGCAGCGCGCCGCCTTGTTACTGGCGACGCTGCTGTCCTCGACCGCCCACGCGCAGTCCGCGAACGGCATCGGCTACGTGTCGGTCGCGGCCGCCCGCCAGGCCATGCTCGCCAAGCCCACGGTCAGCCAGCGCGACGAGCGCCAAGGCTGGCTCGTGATCACCGACCAGCCGGGGGACGACTTCACCACCTGGACCTTCACCCCGAAGGGCCATCCCGCGCACCCGACCGTGGTGCGGCGGGACATCGTGTTCAAGCGCGGCAATCCGACGCTCGTGACGCGCATGCACTGCGAGGCGCGCACCCGCGCCTGCGACGCGCTCTACGCGCGGCTGCGCGCAGTGGTCGCCGCCTGCACCTCGAACTGCACCACCGTGCTGCCCTGAGCTGCGGCGCTCGCCATGCCGCAGTTCACCCTGCACGTCGACAGCCGGTACACGAGTCCCTACGCGATGTCGGTCTACGTCGCCCTGACCGAGAAGGGCGTGCCCTTCACACTCGAACACGTCGACCTGGCCGCCGGCGCGCAGCGCGAGGCGCCCTATCTCGCGCGTTCGCTGACCGGGCGCGTGCCCATGCTGCAGGACGGCGCCTTCGCCCTTAGCGAGTCCTCGGCCATCGCCGAGTACCTGGACGAACTGCTGCCGCCGCCCGGCTATCGCGGCCTCTACCCGCAGCCGCGTACGTCGCGCGCTCGCGCGCGCCAGCTGCAGGCCTGGCTGCGCAGCGACCTCGCCGCGCTGCGCGACGCGCGGCCGACCACCTCGGTGTTCGGACCGCCGGCCGGCACGGCCCTCACGCCCGCGGCCGCGGACGACGCGGCGCGTCTCGTCGCCTGCGCCGAGTCGCTGCTGCCGCCCGGCGCGGAGCAGCTGTTCGGCGCGTGGTCGATCGCCGACACCGATCTCGCGCTCATGCTGCAGCGTCTGCTGCGGAACGGCGACCCCGTGCCGGCGCGGCTCGCGACCTACGCCGAGCAGCAGTGGCGACGCCCGAGCGTGGCGCGCTGGCTGGCGCTGCCGCGTCCCTTCTGAGCGGGCTTTGCCCGGGCGAGGCCCGCCTCTACACTGGCCGTCACAGCGACGCGCGGCGTCGCGGGGAGCAACGCATGTCCGCCGCCGATCTGATCGACATCACCCACCTCTACGCGCTCTACGCCCAAGCCCTGGACGAGAAGCGCTTCGCGCTCCTCGCGCGCGTCTTCACCGCCGACGCCGTGCTGCACTACGAGGTGGCGGGCCACCAGTTCGACACGCGCGGCGCCGAGGCCGGCGGCGTGATCAAGGGGTTTCTCGATCGCTGCTACTGGACCAACCACGTCATCGCCCACCCGGCCATCGCGCTGGACGGCGACCGCGCGCACGCCTCGGCGCGGGTCATCGCCACCCACCTGCAGCGCCTGCCCGAGGGCACCATGACGCGCTGGGAAGTGCGCGGCTCCTACCACGACCGTCTGCAGCGCACCGCCGAGGGCTGGCGCATCACCCGGCGTCACTGCGTGTGCGTCGATGTGGAGGGCGAGTTCCTCGAGGAAGGCGTCGAGCTGTTCCCCGAGGTGCCGTGGGCCGCGCCGGACGCGCTCAGCTGAATCTCGTCCAATCGGAGGCCCGCCCATGAGCACGTCCCGCCCCCAGGCCGAAGGCCTGCGCCAGCTCGAGAACGAGCGCGTCATCGTCACCGAGTGGCGCTTCGCGCCCGGCGCCGAGACCGGCTGGCATCGCCATGCCCACGACTACGTGGTGGTGCCGCTCACCACCGGCAAGCTGAAGCTCGAAACCCCGGAGGGCGAGCGCATCGCGGAACTGGTGCTCGGCCAGTCCTACGCGCGGTCGATCGGGGTCGAGCACAACGTGATCAATGCCAACGACTACCCGCTGTCCTTCGTCGAAGTCGAGCTGAAGCCGCAAGCGCAGGATTGATTGCCCCCACCGCCTGGGTTAGCTTCCAGGGCACGTGGCGGCGGCGCGGGCCGCCGGCGTGAACCGAGGGGAGCGCAAGCAGCATGACCGCGTCCGCAAGCCGCGTGCCGGCCGAATTCAACAATGCCGTCATCGTCGACGACTACGACCTCGCCTTCGATCCGGGCGACAAGCTGAACGGCAGCCTGTACCTGTGCACGCCGCGCGGCAGCGCGGCGACGCGTCCGGACAGCGCGATCGCGGCGCTGCGCGCCGCGGGCCTGTGGTCGGACACGCCGCCGAAGTCGGTGCCGGACGAACAGCGCCAGGCCTACAAGGACGGTCTCATCTTCGTCGCCGCCATCGCCTACCGCGCCGGCGCGGAGCACCTGGTGATCGCGCGGTTCGACCATCCCAAGTTCCCGAGCGACTCGAAGCGCTGGGAGGCCTGGGTGGACTTCTTCGACGCGCGCCAGGAACGGGCGCGCTGAGACCTGGCGCGGCGCGCGGTCGATGATCCTGCCGCGTCCCTCGCTGCTGGTCCTGTGCTGCGCGCTCGCGGGCTGTGCCGAGGGCGGCTGGCAGCGGCTCTTCTACGACGTGGGCGATCAGCTCGCCTGCCAGCAGCGCGGCGCCCACCAGGGCGTCGCGGCGGCGCGTGCGGCCGAATGCGGCGATGCCGGCCATCCCGACCGCAGCCGTTACGACGTTTACCGCGAGGCGCGCGAACAGACACTGGGGGCGGCCCAATGAACGGCGCGCGCTGCGGCGCTCTGGGCGCCGGCGCGCTGGCCGTGCTGCTCGTCGGCTGCGGCGGGCCACCGCCCGAACAGGTAGTCTCGGAGTTCCCCTCGCGCCAGGGCGACTATCGCCTGCGCCTGACCTTGATGCCGAGCGACGCGGCGAGCGTGCCCCACACCCTTCGGCTCTACGTCCTGTCGCGCGACGCGCGCGACGCCGGCGCACCGGTCGCCAGCACCACGGTGGAGAACGAGGGCTCGCCCTTCACCGGCGACCAGGTGCGTCTCACCTGGGCCGCGGAGCGCACCGTGCTGCTGTGCGTGACCCCGCGCGCCGCGGCCCGTCATGGCCTGCGCGTGGAGCTTGGCGAGCCGCCGCGGGTCGAACAACTGTCCAAGTGCTAGCGCCGCCTGGCGGCGCGCCCCGTACGTAAGGAGTCGTCCCATGCCCGACATCGCGCTGCGCGGAGTGCGCCTTCACTACCAGCTCGACGGCCCGGTCGGCGGCACGCCGATCGTGCTGTCCAACTCGCTGTCGTCCAATCTCGGCATGTGGGACGCGCAGGTCCCCGCGCTGACCGCCGCCGGCTGGCGGGTGCTGCGCTACGACAATCGCGGCCATGGTCGAAGCGAGGCGGCGCCCGGCCCCTACACGCTCGACCAACTGGTGGACGACATGGCGGCGCTGCTCGACGTGGCCGGCTTCGAGCGCGCGCATTTCTGCGGGCTGTCGCTCGGCGGCATGGTCGGGCAGCGCGCCGGTACGCGCCATGCGGCGCGTCTCCTGAGCCTGACGCTGTGCGACACCGCGGCCTACATGGGGCCACCGGAGCTGTGGGCCGAGCGCATGGCGGCAGTCGAGCAGGGCGGCATGGCGGCGCTGGTCGATGGCACCATCAACCGCTGGTTCACCCCGGCGGGCCAGGCGCGCCTGCCGGACACCATCGCGACCATCCGCGCGGCGATCCTTGGCACCTCGCCGGCCGGCTACCTCGGCTGCTGCGCGGCCATTCGCGATATGGACCAGCGCGAGGCCATCGCTGCCATCCGGCTGCCGACCCACGTGATCGTCGGCGCCGACGACGCCGGCACGCCGGTCGCAGCCGCCGAGTTCATCCAGCAGCGCATCAGTGGGAGTCGGCTGACGGTGATCCCCGAGGCCGCGCATCTCGCCAACGTCGAGCAGGCGGACGCCTTCAATGCTGCGCTGCTCGATTTCCTGGAGCGCCATCGTTGAGCGAACCCCGCGGCCGGAACGCGCGGGTGTGGGCGGTGGTGGCGGCCATTCCCGAGGGCTCGGTTGCGACCTACAAGCAGGTCGCCGCGCTTGCGCACATCGAAGGCCCGAGCGGCGCGCGCCAGGTGGGTTACGCGCTCGCCGCGCTGCCGGCGGGCAGCGATGTGCCCTGGCACCGGGTGGTGAACGTCAAGGGGCAACTTGCGCTGCGCGCCGATGGCGCATGCTCGGGCGAGCAGTACGACCGACTGGCTTTGGAGGGTGTGGCCTTCGATGCGCAGGGCCGCATCGATCTTGAGCGCCACGCGTGGCGTTTCGATGACTGAAGGCCGCAGCCCGCGCCGGCTCGGCGCCTTCGCGCTGCTCGCGCTGGTCGCGGTATTCGCCGGGGTGGAGATCAGCCGCTCCAGCGTGCGCCCCGTGCATTGCGACAAGGACTTGAAACCGACCGCCGACACCGTGGTGATGTTGAGCGCCTCCTGGTGCCAGTACTGCGCGGCGGCGCGGCGTTACCTGGTGCGGGAGAAGATCGAATACTGCGAATACGACGTCGAACAGGACCCCGAAGGCCGGCGCCGTTACGCGCGCATGCCGGTGAAGATGATCCCGGTGCTGACTCTCGGCCACGCGAATTTCATCGGCTTCGAGCAGGAAGAAATCGAGAAGGCGCTGCAGGCGCGCGGGTTGCGGCCGTTGTGAAATCGGGTTGTCAAATCATAAATCGGGGACAGACCACGGTTGCGAAGCAACCGTGGTCTGTCCCCGATTTCAGAACACCACCGTCTCCGCCTCGAACACCGGACCGTCCACGCACACGCGCTTCATCGCCGGACCCGTCGGCGTCTCGACCTTGACCGTGCAGCCGGCGCAGCCGCCGACCGCGCAGGCCATGTATTCCTCGAGCGAGATCTGCGCCGGTACGCCCATGCTGCGCGCGAGCGCGGCGACCGCGCGCAGCATCTGCGTCGGGCCGCAGGCGAAGATCTCGATGTCCTGCCGTGCAACCCCGCTGGTCTCGATCCAGGCGCGCGCGAGATCGGTCACGTAGCCCTCGTAGCAGCCGGGAAAGCCGGCCAGGCTCGCGAGCCGCGAGGGAATGCCCCAGTCCTCGAGCAGCGGCATGGCCGCGATCACGTCGGCCGGCACGCCGGGCACCATGAGCGTCGACGGCCGCGCCTTGAAGGGGAACGGCACCTCGGAACCCATCAGCACCAGCGGCTTCGCGCCGGCGGCCCGCGCGCGCAGGTGCTCGGCCAGGAACAGCATGGGCGGAATGCCGACGCCGCCGCCGATGAGCAGCGGGCGCGGGCGGTAGCCGTCCAGCCGGAAGGGCTTGCCGATGGGACCGAGCACGCTCAGTCGTTCACCGACCACTCGCCGCGCGAGCAGCGCGCTGCCGTGGCCGTGGGCCTTGTACAGCACGTCCAGCCAGCCCTCGCGCGCCGATGCGCGCATCACCGACATCGGCCGGCGCATGGGCAGCAGATCGTCGCAGCGCAGGTGCACGAAGCACCCGGGGGTGGCGCGGGATGCGACCGACGGGCAGTCGAGTCTGAGGTAATGCTGCGCGCCGGCGAAGTGCTCGACCGCGAGCACGGTCGCGTCCGCGAGCGCGATGCTGCCGCGGTGCGGCTTGTTCGCGGCGGCCTCAGCCATGGGTCGGCTTGCGCTCGAACACCACCCGGCCACCCACCAGCGTCGCCGTCACCCGGCCGCGCATGCGGCGGCCGAAGAAAGGTGTGTTGTGCCCGCGGCTCAGCATGTGCTCGGCATCGAGCGTCCAGTCCGCCGCCGGGTCGAAGATGCAGATGTCCGCCATGGCTTCAGCGCGCAGGCTCGCGACCGGGCCGCCGATGACCCGCGCCGGCTGCACGGCCGCGGCGTCGATGGCGCGCATGAGATCCAGCGTGCCGGCCTCGACCAGCGCGAGCATGTTGGGCAGGAAGCTGTCCAGGCCCGAGATGCCGGGCGCGGTGGCGCCGAACGGCCCGGCCTTGGCGTCGGCGTCGTGGGGCTCGTGGTGCGAGGTCAGGATCTCCACCTGGCCTTCGGCCAGGCCGCGCAGCAGGCGGGTGCGATCGCGGCGTGAGCGCAGCGGCGGGCGCACATGGAACGCGGCGTCGAAGCGCGCGAGGTCCTCGTCGCAGAGCGCGAGATGGGCGATGCCGACGCTCGCGGTGACGTCGAGCCCGGCCTTGCGCGCATCATTCAGGTACTTGATCGAGCGGCCCGCGGACAGCGTGCGGAAATGCGCGCGCGCGCCGCTGTGCTCGATCAGCACGAGATCACGGGCGAGACCCACCAGCTCCGCCGCGGCCGGAATGCCCGGCAGGCCGAGGCGCGTGCCGACCGCGCCCTCGTGCATGCAGCCCTGCGCGCCGAGCCAGGGATCCTCGGCGTCGAGGAACACCGTCAGGTCGAGGGTCGCGGCGTAGGCCAGCGCGTTCTTCAGCACGTTGGAATCGCGGATCGCGCGGCCGGCGTTGGCCACGCCCACGCAGCCGATGTCCTTCAGCGCCGCCATCTCGGCCAGCACCGCGCCGCCGAGGTCGCGGGTCAGCGCGCCCAGGCAGCGCACCCGCGCGCCGCGCACGCCGCGCGCGCGCTGGTTGACCAGTTCGACCACCGCGGGCGTGTCGATCACCGGCTGGGTGTCCGGCATGCAGCACACGGTGGTGAAACCGGCGGCGGCCGCGGCTTCGAGTTCGCTCGCGATGGTCGCCTTGTGCTCCTGCCCGGGCTCGCGCAGCCGCGCGCCGACCTCGGTGAAGCCGGGCACGACGATGCAGCCGCGCGCGTCGATGACGCGCGCCGGCTTGAAGCCGGCAGGGGTGCGGCCGAGGCCGACGATGGTGTCGCCGTCGATGAACACGTCCACCACCTCGTCACGCTGGGTGACCGGGTCGACGACGCGTCCGCCACTGATGGTTATCTTCATGCTGCGCGCCTCGCCCTGCCCGTCACGAGGCCTGCGCCGTGGTGCCCATGGCCATGGACATCACCGCCATGCGCACCGCGATGCCGTGCGTGACCTGCTGCAGGATGACCGACTGCTTGCCGTCGGCGACGGCCGAGTCTATTTCCACGCCGCGGTTGATCGGGCCCGGATGCATGACGATGGCGTCCGGCTTGGCGCGCTTGAGCCGCGCCTGTGTGAGGCCATAGGCGTGGAAATACTCGTGACCACTCGGCAGGAGCGCGCTCTGCATGCGCTCCTGCTGCAGGCGCAGCATCATCACCACGTCGACGTCGGCAAGGCCCTGGTCGAGCGAATGGTGCACTTCGACGCCCATGTCCTCGATGCCGACCGGCAGCAGGGTCTTGGGCCCGACCACGCGGATCTCCGGCACGCCCAGAATCTTGAGCGCGTGGATCTCCGAGCGGGCCACGCGCGAGTGGGCGAGATCGCCGACGATGGCGACCTTGAGCCTGGTGAAGTCGCGCTTGTGGCGGCGAATGGTGAACATGTCGAGCATCGCCTGGGTCGGGTGGGCGTGACGGCCGTCGCCGGCGTTGATCACGCTGACCTCGGGCGCCACCTGGCGGGCGATGAACTCCGCAGCGCCGCTCTCCTGGTGGCGCACGATGAACATGTCGGTCTGCATCGCTTCCAGGGTGCGGAGCGTGTCGGACAGGGACTCGCCCTTCTTCGCCGCGCTGGCTTCGATGTTGAGATTCATGACGTCGGCCGAGAGCCGCTTGGCGGCGAGCTCGAAGGTCGTGCGGGTGCGGGTGCTGGGCTCGAAGAAGAGGTTCACCACCGTCTTGCCGCGCAACAGCGGCACTTTCTTCACCGCCCGGTCGCCGACCACGGTGAAGCGCTCGGCGTTGTCGAGGATCTCGATCAGAAGGCTTTTCGGCAGGTGCTCGATGGTGAGGAAATGCCGGAGACGCCCGTGGGCATCGAGCTGGCTCGCGGTCGCGTTCATCGACGGCCGACGCCACGCGCGGCGCGCGGGCGCCGCACGGCGGAGAATGAAGGCGCGCCGTGTCCGCGGCAGGCTTCGCAGGTCATGACTTGCTGGCGCCGATCTCGAGTCGCAGGGGATCTGGTCCGAGGAGTTTAACATGCTGTCCCGGCGGCAAGGTCACCCGCGCGCCGTAGACGTTCGCATCAATGGGCAGCTCGCGCCCCCCGCGATCGATGAGCACCACCAGGCTGATGGAACGCGGCCGGCCATAGTCGAAGATCTCGTTCATCGCCGCGCGAATGGTGCGGCCGGTGTAGAGAATGTCGTCGACCAGCAGTAGATGCCGGTCGTTGACGTCGAACGGCAGGGCCGAGGGTTCGACGGTCGGGTGCATGCCGATGCGGCTGAAGTCGTCGCGATAGAAGGCGATGTTGAGTTCGCCTATCGGTCCCGGCAGCTTGAGCTTCTTCTGCAGGCGCTGCGCGAGCCACACGCCGCCGGTGCGAATGCCGACCAGCGCAGGCGCTTCGAGTCCCAGGTCCCGGATGCGCCGTTTCAGGCGCGCTGCGATGTCGGCGATCAGCGCTTCGACGTCCAGCTGTTCGATGTCGTGCATAGCGTTCCGAGGCCCCGCGCGGGAGCCGGCGAGCGAGTGGCAAGGGACTGCGTGAAAAGCGCGAGCTGGCGGTGGGTGCGCTCAGCCTTGGCTATCGGCCAGCCATGTTTCGAGGATGAGCCGCGCGGCGACGGCATCGACGCCGAGGCGCCGGGACTGCGGGTCCTCGGCCGCAGCATACGACGACAGCCGTTCATCGACAAACGCGACCGGCAGCCGGTAGCGGCCGGCGAGACGCCGCGCGAAACGCTCGATGGCGGGGGCGTTGGTGTGGGGACGACCATCGTCCGCGCTCGGCAGGCCGATCACCAGCCGCGTCGGCCGCCATTCGGCGATGAGCGCGGCGAGCCGCGTCCAGTCCGGCTGGCCGTCGCGCATGGGCAGGGTGACCAGCGCCTCCGCCGTGCGGGTCAGGGTCTGGCCGACGGCCACGCCGAGCCGCCGCTCGCCGTAGTCGAAGCCGAGCACGGTCTCGGCGCTCACGCGTGGCCGACGTCCTGCGACAGCATGCCGAGGTCCACGCCGAGCCGGCTGGCGGCGCTCTGCCAGCGGCTCTCGGCCGGCAGCTTGAACACGATGTCGAGATCGGCCGGCCCGGACAGCCACGCGTTCTGCGCCATCTCGGCCTCCAGCTGGCCCGCGCCCCAGCCGGCGTAGCCGAGCGCCACGAAGGTTTCGCTCGGACCGGCGCCGCGCGCCATGGCCTCCAGGATGTCGCGCGAGGTGGACAGCGCGACATCGGGCGTGACGTTCAGCGACGAGCCCCAGGCGCTCGCCGGGCGGTGCAGCACGAAGCCGCGGTCGGTGTGCACCGGCCCGCCGAGGTAGACCGGCTGGGCCGCGATCTCGGGCGTGCCGGGGCTCAAGGCCATCTGCGACAGCACCTCGCCGAGCGCCATGTCGAGCGGCCGGTTGACCACGATGCCCATCGCACCCTCGTCGTTGTGCACGCAGATGTAGGTCACCGACCGCACGAAGTTCGGGTCGGCGAGCTGCGGCATCGCGATCAGGAAGTGATTGGTGAGGTTGAAGGCCTGCATGGCGCTGAGTATTCCCCCGTGTGTAGCGCCCTGACAAGGCGCGCCGGTCTCACTGCGACACCGACATCGCACCTTCGTCACCGCCGGATTTCCAGCTCCAGGTGCGGGTGATGTGCAGCACGTCCACTTCCTTGGTGATGTCGGCCGTGAGCGCGTCGAAGGGCGCGGCGAGCCGCACGCTGCGCACCGCCGCGTCGTCCAGCACCGGCTGGCCCGAGGAACGGCGCACGCTGATTTCCGCGACGCTGCCGTCGCGATTGACCGCCACGTCGAGCATCACGTTGCCCGACAGCCGCCGGCGGCGCGCTTCTTCCGGGTAGTTGAGATTGCCGACCCGCTCGACCTTGGCGCGCCAGGCTTCCATGTAGGCGGCGTACTTGTACTCGCGGGTGTTGGACGACACGTACTTGAGCCGTGGGCGCTTGGCGCGGCTGTCGAGGCGCTCCTGGAGCTCGGCGCTCATGTTGGCGATCGCGAAGGAATGCACCAGCTGCTGCGCGGCGGTCGGGAGGCTCATGCCCTGGTGCGCGGGCTGCGGCGGCGGCTGCGGCTCGGGTGGGGCGTCCTGGCGTTCGCGCGTGGTGTTGGTCGAGGTCCGGGTCGGCAGCGGCAGTTCGGCGCGCGGTGCGGGTCGCGCCAGGCGTTCCTTGACCTGCGGCCGACCGCTGCGTTCCGGCACCGGCGCGGGCTGTTCCACTGCCGGCCGGCTCTGCGCGCGCACCGCGGGCGGCGGCGTCGCGGCGAGCCGCGCGACGCGCGACGGCAGCGGCGCCACCACCGGCGTCGCGGGGCGCGCGTCGGCCTCGCTCTCGCCGCCGCCCTCGCTGTTGACCGGCGCGAGCACGCGCGCGTCCTTGGGCGCGGTCGCCGACTTCTCGGCGACCAGGATCACTTCCATCGACTGGTAGCGCGACGGCGCCGCGGGCTCCGGCGCGAAACTCACGCCGAGCAGCACCATGGCGTGCAGCACGATGGCGACGACCAGCGTGAAGGCCAGCCGATCTTCTTGCACGACGTCCGGTCGCAGGGTGGCCTGGCGCGCGCTCATCGTGTCAGTCGTTGGCGCTGAAGCCGGCGCCGTCTTCGAAGCGCCACCAATTGGTCATGTGCACGACGTCGTAGCGGGCCGCGGTCGCGGGCGGAAACGGCGCGTAGGGCGCGGCCAGCTCGACGATGTGCACGGCCGCCTCGTCCAGCACGTCGAAGCCCGAGCTGTGCTTGATGGAGACGCTCTTCAGGCTGCCGTCCGCGCGGATCGCGACGTCGAGCTGCAGCCGGCCCGACAGGCCCTGGCGGCGGGCTTCCTCGGGGTAGTTGATGTTGCCGATCTTCATCACCTTGTCGAACCACGCGCTCTTGTAGGCGATGAGCGCGAAGTCGCG
>JBFWYG010000055.1:0-20854 GCA_050186725.1 Gammaproteobacteria bacterium
CAACTTACTCACTCCAAATGGCAAATCCCTTCGCCTCGATCACCTCAACTCGCCGAAGTTCCATGGACCAGGGGACAAGGAGGAAAATGTGTAGAAAAGACAGTGCGAAAGCAGGGGTCCATCGGCGATCGGCGAAGCCCATGGATGCCTGCTTGCGCAGGCATGACGGAACTGACGTGGTGGAGGCGCCTTCCCGACAGTTGGGCCTCCTTCGTCACCCCTCCGCAAGCAGTGGTCCATTGGCGCTCGGCAAAGCCCGTTGAGGAAGCTACCCACTGCCATTCAGTACTCGGTCAAGTCCCGTCCACCGGCGTCATCCAAGGTCGAATCGATCGGCGTTCATGACCTTGGTCCAGGCCGCGATGAAGTCCTTCACGAACTTCTCCTGGTTGTCGTCCTGGGCATAGACCTCTGCATAGGCGCGCAGCACCGAGTTGGAGCCGAACACGAGGTCCACGCGCGTGGCCGTCCAACGCGTCTTGCCGCTCTGCCGCTCGACCAGGTCGTACAAATCGTCGCCCTTGGGCTTCCACTCGTAGGCCATGTCCGTCAGGTTCACGAAGAAGTCGTTGGTCAGCGCACCCACGCGGTCGGTGAACACGCCGTGCGCCGTGCCGCCGTGATTGGTACCCAGGACGCGCATACCACCGAGCAGCACGGTCATTTCATGGACGGTCAGGCCCATCAGCTGAGTGCGATCGAGCAGCAGCTCTTCCGCGCTGACGGCATAGTGCTGCTTGAGCCAGTTGCGGTAGCCATCATGGACCGGCTCCAGCGGCGCGAACGAGTCGACGTCGGTCATCGCGTCCAGCGCGTCGCCTCGACCCGGCGCGAAGGGCACGGCGATGTCGAAGCCCGCTGCCCTGGCCGCCTGCTCGATGCCGACATTGCCGGCCAGCACGATCACGTCAGCGATACTGGCGCCGGTGCCCTCGGCTATCGGTTCCAGCACGGACAGCACCTTGCGCAGACGTGCGGGCTCGTTGCCCGCCCAATCCTTCTGCGGCGCCAGCCGGATGCGCGCGCCGTTGGCGCCGCCGCGCATATCCGATCCGCGAAAGGTCCGCGCGCTGTCCCAGGCGGTGGCGACCAGTTCGCCGACGGTCAGCCCGCTCGCGCCGATCCGGGCTTTCACCGCGGTCACGTCGTAGCGCGTGCTGCCTGGCGGAATCGGGTCCTGCCAGGCCAGGTCCTCCTGGGGCACCTCGGGACCGACATATCGCGCCTTGGGGCCCATGTCGCGATGCGTCAGCTTGAACCAGGCCCGCGCGAAGGCTTGCTCGAAGGCACTGTGATCGTCTTTGAAGCGCAGGGAGATCTGCCGATACACCGGGTCCATCTTCATCGCCATGTCGGCGTCGGTCATGATCGGCATGCACTTGATCGACGGGTCCTCGACGTCGACCGGCATGTCCTCCGGCGCGATGTCTATCGGCATCCACTGTCGGGCGCCGGCCGGGCTCGTGCGGATCTCCCACTCGTATTTGAACAGGAGTTCGAAATAGCCGTTGTCGAACCTGGTTGGATGGGTGGTCCACGCGCCTTCGATGCCGCTGGTCACCGTGTCACGCCCCACGCCACGCGTGGTCTTGTTGATCCAGCCGAGTCCCTGGTCCTCGGGTGGCGCGCCTTCCGGGTCGGGGCCCAGACGCTTCGCGTCACCATTGCCGTGGGTCTTGCCGACCGTGTGACCACCCGCGGTCAGCGCCACGGTCTCCTCGTCGTTCATCGCCATGCGGGCGAACGTCACGCGCACGGCCTGCGCAGTCAGCAGCGGATCGGGTTTGCCGTCGACGCCTTCGGGATTGACGTAGATGAGCCCCATCTGCACGGCCGCCAGTGGATTCTCGAGCGAACTTTCGTCCCGCGAGTCCGAGTAGCGGCTTTTGCCGAGCCACTCCTTCTCCGCGCCCCAGTAGACATCCTTTTCCGGGTGCCAGATGTCCTCGCGGCCAAAGCCGAAGCCGAAAGTCTTCAAGCCCATGGACTCGTAGGCAACCGTGCCGGCGTAAGCGATCAGATCGGCCCAGCTCAGCCGGTTGCCGTATTTCTTCTTGATCGGCCACAGCAGACGACGGGCCTTGTCCAGGTTGACGTTGTCGGGCCAGGAATTCAGCGGCGCGAAACGCTGGTTGCCCGTTCCTGCGCCGCCGCGTCCATCGGCGATACGGTAGGAGCCCGCGGCATGCCAGGTCATGCGGATCATGAGCCCGCCGTAGTGCCCCCAGTCCGCGGGCCACCACGCCTGGCTCGCGGTCATCAACGCCATCAGGTCGGCCCTGAGACCCGCGAAGTCGAGCTGACTGACGCTCTCGCGGTAGTTGAAGTCCGGCCCCATCGGGTCGGTCTTCGTATCGTGCTGATGGAGGATGTCGAGGTTGAGTGCCTTGGGCCACCAGCCCATCACTTCTCGGTCCATGGACGTGGCCGCCCCATGAACGACCGGACATGTGCCCCTGCGGTCGTCGGTCATCGCGCTTCTCCTTGTCGTTTCGTTGTCTGCTCGTTGTGTGCATCGAGCGTGCATGCAGGCCTCGGCCGAGGCCTGTCGCGCAGTGGTGGCTGGCCGCCGCGGGGCGCCCGCGCATGATGGTCCATGCTAACCAGGGATCACGATGGCGCCTCTGCCGTCGATCAGTTTCGCCAGGCTGGCGCCCCCTCCCCGGACGCGTGATGCCTGGCGCGCGGGCGCACGTGGCATCATGCCGGCCCCACGCCCTTGAGCCTCGAGCCTGGAGCTTGTCGATGAAGTGCTATCAAGTGCCACGCGCCGTGCTGCTCGTCCTGTGCACAGCGCTGTCCGCAGTGGCGACCCAGGCCGAGGACAGTAGTGACGACGACTGGGTGCAGCTGCCGCTCAGCGTGTCGCGCGAGACCTTGGCCAAGGTCATGGCGGTGCCGGAGGTGAAGCTCGCACCAGGTTTCACGGCGCGGGTGCTGGTACCGACCGGGCGCGAGCTGTTCGATCCCTTCGACCTGCACGTGGTCGACGAGCAGCGCCTGTGGGCGGCGGACGACGCGCGCAGTGGCGCGGTGTACGAGGTCGCGCTGGACGGCACGGTCAAGCGGCTGGCGGCGATCAAGCAGCACGCGCCCTACGCACTCGACGTCGCGCCGGCCAGCTTCGGGCGACACGCGGGACAGATCTACGCGGTGTCCTTCGCCAAGCCGGAGAAGGCCGGCGGCTGGGAACTGCCGAACGCCATCACGCGCATCGATCCGGCCACCGGCCAGGACAGCGTGGTGTGCTACTTGCCGAAGAACGACGCGGGCGTGGCGGGCTCGGGCGGCTTCTTCGCGCGCTTCGGGCCGGAAGGTTCGCCTTTCGCCGGTCGGCTGTGGATCACGGCGGCCAGCAATCACACGCTCTACACCATCACTCCCGACGACGAGTGCAAGGCATTCAAGACCCTGGATCTCGATCGCGAGGGATCGCCGCGCGGCATTGGCTTCGCCCAGGATGGCCAGCGCATGTTGCTCGGCGTGGCGGCGGTGCCGCCGGCCAACCGCAACAAGACCATTCCCGGTGGCGGCCGCGTGCTGCTGATGGCGGCCGATGGGCACATCGATGCGACGCCCCTGGTCGGCGGGCTGCACGAGCCGGGCGCGCTCGCCTGGGCGCCTGCGGGCTTCGGCGCCCACGGCGGCGAACTCTTCATCAGCGATGCCGGTGAGTGGAACAACGACACCGAGGCGACCGAGGCCATCGCGCGCGACGGCAAGGTCTACCGGGTGGACAGTGAGGGCCGACTGCAGGTGGTGGTGGAGGGTCTCGCCAACCCGGTGGGCCTCGGCTTCCTCGGCGGCGGTCTGGCAGTGTCGGACATCAACGGCGACTTCCACGTCGGCACGCAGAAGTTCGCCGACGGGTTCATGTACTTCGTCACGCCGCGGTGAAACGCGGCGGCGCGCTGGCCGCGCTGTGCGGCGCGTGCGCGCTCGTGGCGAGTGCGCCCTCGTCCGCCGACGGCGTACTCGAGGAGCACGTGGTCACCGCGCGCCGCATCGGGCGCGGCCTCGACGAACTGCCCTACCGCGTGGAAGCGATCTCACCCACCGACCTCGAACAGCGGGGACCGCGCTCCCTGCCGGACGCGCTCGCTGAAGTCCCGGGCGTGATGGTGCAGAAGACCGCCCACGGTCAGGGCTCACCCTATATCCGCGGCTTCACCGGCTATCGCACCCTCGCGCTGATCGACGGCGTGCGCTACAACAACTCGGTCTACCGCGACGGCCCGAGCGAGTACTTCGCACTGATCGACGCCGAGAGCATGGCGCGCGTGGAAGTGCTGAACGGGCCGGACTCGGTGCATCACGGCAGCGACGCCGTCGGCGGCGTGGTGAGCGTGGAGAGCGAACGCTCGCGCTACGCCGAGGAGATCGCGGACCGCGCCTTCCTGCACGGCTCACAGCGTTACCAGTTCACCAGCGCCGATCGCGGCCACCTCGCGCGTAGCGAACTCGACGCCGGCGCGGGCGGGGCCTGGGGTCTGCGCATCGGCTACTCCACCAAGGACTTCGGCGACGTGCACGCCGCCGGCATCGGCCGGCAGCCGCGCACCGGCTACGACGAACAGGGCTTCGACGCGCGCCTGGACGTGGCGCTCGCGCCGGGCTGGCACCTGAGCGGCCTGCATCAACGGCTCACCCAGGACGATGTATGGCGCACCCACGCCACGCGGTTCGCGCGGCCCTACAAGGGCAGTACGGTGGGCAGCGATCGGCTGCGCGCGAAGGACCAGGCGCGACGCTTCAGCTACCTGCGACTCGAAGGCGCGCCGGGCTTGCGCGCGCTCGACGACTTGCGGCTGACCGTCTCGCACCAGGCCTGGCAGGAGGACGGCCAGCGCGTGCGACGCAACGGCCGCGGCCTCGATGAACGCTTCAAGTCCAACATGGGCGGCGTGGACCTGGAGCTTGCGTCGCACTGGGGGCCGCTCGGCCTGCGCTACGGCGTGGACTACTACCAGGACAACGTCGACAGCTTCGGCGCCGAGTACGGCGCCGACGGGCGCCTGCGCGGCATCAACGTGCAGGGCCCGCTGGGTGACGACGCGCTGTACGGCCTGTTCGGCGCCTGGCTGCAGGCCGAGATCGCGCTCACGCCGCGCCTCGGCGTGATCGCCGGCAGCCGCTACAACCACGTGCGCGCCGAGATCGGGCGCTACGAGGATCCGCTCAGCGGCGCGCCGGCACGCTTCGAGGACGACTGGCAGCGCACCGTGCACGCGCTACGCGTGCAGTACGCGTTCAGCGACGCGCCGCTCCGCCAGCGCGTGTGGGCCGGCGTCAGCCAGGCGTTCCGCGCGCCCAACATCGCCGATCTGAGTCGTTTCGGCGCGAGCCGTTCGAACGAGATCGAGCGCGCGGCGGTGGGTCTCGGACCCGAAGACTTCCTCGCCTTCGAGTTCGGCTGGTCCGGCGAGTGGCGGGCCTGGTCGGGCGGCGTGACGCTGTTCCACACCCGCATCCACGACTACATCGCCTCAACGCCCACCGGACGCGTGGTCGACGGCGCCATCGAGGTCAGCAAGCGCAACACCGCGAGTGGCTACGTGCGCGGCGTGGAGCTCAGCACGGCTTACGCGTTCGCGGAGCATTGGTCACTGCGCGGCAATCTCGCCTGGCAGCGCGGCCGCATCGACGCCTTCGCCAGCACCACCACGCGCGCGAGCTTCCGCGAGCCGTTGAGTCGCATCATGCCGCTGACCGGCAACCTGCGCCTCGCTTGGCAGAGCGGCGACGCGCGCAGCTGGGTGTCGGCGGGACTCACGGTGACCGGCCGCGCAGACGAACTGAGCGAGGCGGATCGCAACGATCTCGAACGCATCCCGCCCGGCGGCACGCCGGGCTACGTGCTGGCCGGCGTACACGCCGGCCATGCGCTCACACGCCATGTGAAGCTGCTGGCAGGCGTAGACAACCTGTTCGACGACGCCTACCGCGTGCATGGCTCGGGCAGCAACGAGGCCGGCATCGGCGCGCGGGTGGGGATGGAGGTGGGATTCTGAAACCGGGGCGCCCCTTCCTACGGGTGTTGCTCGCCGTGGGTCATGTGTTCGACGATGCGCGCAGCGCTCGCCGTTCGACCGGCGCCTCGACATCCACCAGGGAGCACCGACCATGTCCACCATCCTCATCACCGGCGCCAACCGCGGCATCGGCCTCGAACTCGCGCGTGCCTATGCCAAGCGTGGCGATCGCGTGCTGGCCTGCTGCCGCGAACCGGCCAAGGCCACCGCGCTCAAGGCGCTGGGCGGCAGCGTGGAGGTGCTCGCACTGGACGTCGCCGACGCAGGGTCAGTGGCGGCGCTCGCCGCGCGGCTCGCCGGGCAGCCGCTCGACATCCTGATCAACAACGCCGGCATCATCGGCCCGCCGATGGAGAAACAGACCGCCTTCGAGATGGATTTCGACGGCTGGGCCGAGGCCTTCGCGGTCAACAGCATGGCGCCGGTGCGCGTGATGCAGGCGCTGCTGCCCAACCTGCGCGCGAGCTCACACGGCCGGGTCGCCAGCATCACCTCGCAGATGGGCGCGATCAGCCTGCAGATGCCGCAGGCCTTCGCCTACTGCGCGTCCAAGGCCGCGTTGAACAAGTTCATGCGCCTCGCCGCGCCGGCGCTCGCCGCGGAGGGCATCCACCTGTGCGTGATCCATCCCGGCTGGGTGCAGACCGACATGGGCGGCGCGAGCGCGGCGATCAGCCCGGCGGAGAGTGCCGCCGGCATCGTCGCCAACATCGATCGTCTGAACGCGCAGAACACCGGCAGCTTCTGGAAATGGAACGGCGAGACCCACGAGTGGTGAGCGTGGTCGCGACGTTCGGGCCGATCAGCGCCGCGTCACCAGGACGATGAAGCCGTCCGGCAGCTCGCGCTTGCCGTAGATGAAATCGCCGTTGATGTCGCCGACCCACAGGCGGTCGCCGACGAAGCGCACGTTCCACGGGTTGATGAAGCCGCGCGCGACTTCGATCAGACGGCCGTCGGCGCCGACCTTGTGCAGGATCCCGTCCGCCTTGAGCGGTTCACTCATCGGCACCGGGATCTCGTAGCCGCCGACCTCGACCACGAACAGCTGATCAGGGAAATCGCCGAAGCCTGCCGGGGCGAAGTCGAACGAACCGAACATGGTGGGCGCTTCGGCGAGCGGCTGGTCATCGACGCTGCCATCGGCATGCACGCGCAGGATGGCGCTGCCGCGGGCCTTGAAGATGCCGCCGCGCACCACGGCGACCAGCAGCGACTGGCCGTCGGGCGCGAAGCGCAGGTACAGCGGGCCGCCGTGGCGCGCGGGATCGAGCGTCACGAAGGGGCGGCACTGACCATCGGGCGTGATCACGTAGAGCGCGTTGTTCAGCGTGGTGGACGCGTAGAGCTTGCCCGCGAAGGGGCTGCCGGGCGGACCGAAACGCGCGTCGACGCCGATGCCGGCGGCCGCGCCGCCACTCTCGGGTAAGGTGCAGAACACGCTGACCGCATGCCCATGGGCCGGGTCGATGCGCTGCACTACGTAATTGCCCTGGCCGGCCTTGTCGCCGGTGCCGGGCTGGGACAGCGCGAAGACCTGGCCGGCGTAGTCGCCGAAGCCCGCGGGCGCGACGTCGAAGCCCGCGCTGATCGGCAGCATGCGATCCGCGTCGACCAGCACCTCCACGCGTCCGTCACCGTGCACCGCCACCAGCCGGCTGCCCTTGCGTTCGCCGTCCTCGCCTTCGGCTTCCTTGCCGTCGTCGTTCAGCCACACGCCGTCGCCCACCGGGTGCATCACCAGCGGATCGTAGAGCTGGCCGGGCGGCACCAGCATGCGCGTCGCGTAGCCGTCGGCCGGACTGATCTCGACCTTCAGCAGGCGACCGAGCAGCGCCTCGATCTCCTCCGCGGCCTGCGCGCCGCCGAGCGTGGCGCCCAGCAGGCACGCGGTCAGCAAGGCGCGTCGCCAGGTCGATGAGCTACGGAACGCGCTGGAAGCCTGCCTGCGAATCATGGTGTCGAATCTCCCCTGGGCCCGGAGCGATCCTCGCCGACACGAAGCGCGACGGCAATGCAGCTTTCGAGGGGCACGCGACCGCGGCGCGCGCACTAGAATGCGTCTTGCCCTTGACGAGCCGCCTCATGTCGAGCTTCCTCGCCGCGCGCGACGCGCGCGTCTCAATCCTGCACCTGGCTCTGCTGCTGTGTGCCATGCTCACCGCGCCCGCGCTCGCAGCGAACTGTCTGCACGGCGAGACCATGGGCTCGACCTGGCGGGTGGTCGCGCCGCGCCTCGGCGCCGAGGCCAGGCCGGCGCTCTGCGCGCGCATCGAGGCGCTGCTCGAAGCCGTCAATGCGCGCATGTCGACCTATCGTCCAGATTCGGAACTGTCGCGCTTCAACGCGAGCGAGAGTACCGCATGGCAGCCCGTGTCCGCCGAGCTTCTCGAAGTGCTCGCCGCCGCGCGCCGCGTGAGCGAGGCGAGCGGGGGCGCCTTCGACGTCACAGTCGGGCCGCTGGTCGACCTGTGGGGCTTCGGGCCGCAGGCGCGCATCGATGCGCCGCCGCCTGGCGAGGCCATCGCCGCGGCGCGCGCGCGGGTGGGCTATCGGCAGCTGGAACTGGACGCGCAAAGCTCGCGCATACGCAAGCTGCGTGGTGACCTGCGCGTAGATCTCTCCGCGCTGGCGGAAGGTTGGGCAGTCGACCAGGTGGTCGAGCTGCTGGAAGCGGAAGGTCTGGTCGACTACCTGGTGGACGTTGGCGGCGAGATGCGCGTGCGCGGTCGCAACGCCGCCGGACAGCCGTGGCGCCTCGGCGTGGCGATTCCGCGCGCTGACAGCGACGGAACGCTACGCGCGCTCGCGCCCGGCAACGCCGCGGTGGCCACCTCGGGCGACTACCGCAATTACTTCGAACATGACGGACGGCACTACTCCCACGAGATCGATCCCGTGAGCGGCGCGCCGATCGCGCACGACGTCGCTTCGGTCACCGTGATCGCGCGGGAGTGCATGGTTGCCGACGCCTACGCGACGGCCTTCATGGTGCTGGGCGTGGAGCGCGGCCTCGCGGCGGCGCGCGAAGTGGGTGTGGAAGCGCTGTTCGTGCTGCGCGGCGCGCAGGGTTTCGTCGTGCGCGCGAGCCCGGGCTTTCCAACGCCCTGAGCGCGGGGTGCGCTCAGTCCTCGTCGCTGGCCGCGAAAAAGCGATCGAAGTAGAGCTGCTCCTGCGGCAGCCCCTTGGCAACCAGCAGACGCCCCACCGCGTCACACATCGGCGGCGCGCCGCAGAGGTAGGCGTCGAGATCGTGCGCATCCTCCACGCCGCCTTGAATGGCGCGCGTGACGTTGCCGACCGCGCCCTGCCACGCGTCGCCTTCCTCGAGACCATCCAAGGTCGGCACGAACGTGAGATCGAGATCGAAACCGCCCGGCAGCCGATCGAGGTAGGGCAGGTCCTGTGGCCGGCGCGCGCCGTAGAAGAGCGTGAAGCGGCGCGGATCGCGACGCGCGGAGGCGTCGGCCAGCATCGCGAGTATCGGCGCGAGGCCGGAACCGATGGCGCATAGCAGCACCGGGCGCGTGCCGGCGCGCAAGTAGCTGGTGCCGAAAGGGCCGCGCGCGGTGAGCGGCTGACCGACGGCCAGCGTGTCGATGCTGCCGGAGAAGGCGCCACCCTCGATACGCTTCATGATGAACTCGAGACGCGCGGCGTCGCTCGGCGCTGACGCCATGGAATAGCTGCGCCACACGGTGCGCGCGCCGCGCTCGAGACCGAGTTCGACGAACTGGCCGGCATAGAACTCGAGGGGCGCTTCGAGGGTGATCGCGAGCCGCCATAGTTCGGGCGTGAGTTGCGTCACTTCGGCGACCTCGGCCGCGAGTTCGCGCGGCGCCAGCACCGGCAGGGCGCGCGTGTCCGGCGGACGGTGATCGCGGATCAGGAGATCGGTCAGCGGCCGCGCGCAGCACAACAGCGCCCAGCCCTGGTCACGTTCGTTGTCCGGCAGCGAGTAGGCGGAGGCCTGGCCGAGATCGACCTCGCCGTCCTCCACCTGGTACTTGCAGGTGGAGCAGCGGCCCTGGCGGCAGCCGTAGCCGATGTCGAGCCCCTGGCGGAGCGCCGCATCGAGAATGGTCTCGTCGGCGCCACAGCCGAACGTCTGCCCGCCCGGCGCGAGCTCGACCAGGTATTCGTCACTCATGCGGGCGTCTCAGTCGCGTTGGATCTGCGTCACTTCGCTGGTCAGGATGAAGCGGTCCGGCTCGGTGATCACGCGACCGACGAAGGTCGAGAGGATCACCAGCCACTGCGCCATGCTGACTTCGTTACCGAGCTCCTCGGACACGCGCTTCAAGTCCACTTCGATGCGTCCGGCGGGCGAGGTGATCTTCCAGAAGGTGTCGTGATCGGCGATGACGAGGGACGGGTCGTCCTGTTCCAGCACGTCGAGCGTGGCCTGCGCCTCGGGCGAACCCTGCATCAGGATCAGCGACACATCGGTGCGCGGCGCTGCGCTCATCGAGTCCCTCCCACGAGCGGCGCGAAGCCGAGCCCGGTCAAGAGCGTGTCGGTCGCGGCGCGCGCCGCGGCCTCGGACTCGGCGTAGCTCACGGCGGCGACCGGTGCGCGACCGAACACCGGCGCGAGCGCCTCGGCGGCCGCCACCGCGCGGGTGCCCCAGTCGGCGAGCCAGCCGCTGATCACCTCGCGGTTGTGGGCGGCATGGGCGCCCTCACCGACCATCTTCACCAGCGCCTCGGTGGCGGCGATGTTGCGTCGGCGGTCACGCTCGGCGGTCATGACGATGTGCGCCGCGGCCGGGTCGTTGTTCGGCAGCGCCATGCGCCGCACCAGGTCGCTGGTCGCGATGCGCTGCAGGTAGCTGCCGACCACGAGGTTCAGACCAATCATGAGTTCGGCCCAGTCGTTGGTCGCCATGATGTCCTCGGCGAGCCGCCGCGCGGGCTGGTACTCCGGCGCTTCGAGCCACTGGCGCTTGCCGAGCCCGTCGTCCACCGCGTCGTGGTAGTTCTCGAGTTCCACCAGGTAGATGACCACGTCCTGCGCGTGGCGCAGGTGGTCGAAGCTCTGGAAGCACAGCACGTTGCCGAGCGTGTCGGACAGCGCCTCGCGCTGCGCCGGGGCGAGCGCGCGGAAGATGGCGTAGTCGAAGAACGACCAGGCGCGGTAGTGCGCGCAGAGCATGTCCCGCACCCAGCGCGCGTCGAGCGCGGCCAGCGCGCCGTCGAGACCCGCGTCCTCGGTGACACGCGCAACGGAGGTCTCCTGCTGCTCCTGGTGGCGCACGTAGGTGCGCTGCCAGTGCTGGGCCGGGTCGCGATAGGCGTACCAGTCGTCATGGCGGAGCAGGGTCGAGGCCGGATCCCACAGCGGCCGGCCGTCCGTGCGCAGCAGGTACCACTCGACCTCGGTCAGGTTGGCCGCCGGCCGGTCGAAGCCCAGCGCATCGGGCTGCTGGTGGACGGTCAGCGCCTCGTACTCGGTGAGCCGTCGCGCCGCCGGCTTGATGAAGGTGAAGTCGCGCGCCTGGCGCGCGGCGCCCTTGGCCGAGGGTGCACTCACTGCAGCACCTCCACCGGGCCCTCGGCCGCCATCTCGCGCAGCGGATCCTTGATCACGAAATCTGAGCTGCGGCGAATGTCGTCCAGGGTCCAGCGCTTGTCTTCGTTCAGATGCGGCTGGGCGAGCATGGTCTTGCCATCGTTACGCACCAGGCCGGCGTGCTCGATGTACTCGACCAGCGAATAGCCGTGGTAGTGCTCGTCGAAGGTGTGGTTCTGCGCGAAGCGCGCCGGCTCGAAGGCGAAGGTGCGCTCGCAGCCTTCGGAGCAGAAGGCGTGCTTGCGGCCGCCGTGGGTCTTGATGCGCATCTTGGAGAGATCCGGACGCGGCAGCGCCACCGGCAGGTGGCACACGCGGCACAGCGGCGGCATGCCGTCGAACAAGGACAGCGGCAGCGTGCCCTTGGCCGGATCGCTCATCTCGGCGTAGGCCTCCCAGAACTTGCCGTACACGCCGTACCAGCCGGGATACTTCTTCTCGAACCACTCGAAGTCCTTCGCGGTCAGCGGGTCGATGCGCACGTTCTGCATCGGCCAGGTGGCGGCGAACATCATCATCGCGGTGTGGCCGGCCCACTTCACCCGCTCCTTGGCCTCTTCCCAGCCGCGCGGCAGCTTGACGCCGAACGGCTCGAGCCGCTCGATGTAGGCGCCGGCCCAGTCGCCGCCCACCCACTCGCTCCAGGCTTCGTGGTAGGAGCCGCCGCGTTCCTTCTGGAAGTAGTCGTAGACCGCGGCGATGAAGGTGTCGAGGAAGCAGTGCTGACGCCAGAAGGCGGTGTCGAAGTCGCGCTGCAGGCGTGGGATGTTGTCCGGCACCGAGGCGATGGCCGCGAGCGTCGCATAGCCGTTCGCCATGTGGCGCGCTTCGTCCGACTGCACCGAGAGGAAGGTGGTCGGGGTCGCCTGGTCACCGTTGGCGGCGGCCACTTCGGTCAGCGTCACGAACAGCGGGTTGGTGTAGGCGGTCTCGGCCACCACCTGCAGGTTCATCGCGCCTTCGATGGGATTGCCGGCGAAGAAGCCGTCGAAGCAGGCGCGACCGGCGCGCATGATGAAGTTGGTGCTGCGCAGCTTGAAGCTGCGCTCGAAGCCTTCCGGATCGTTGCCGTGCTTGGCGAGGTAGCGCGCGAGATGCGCTTCCTGGTTGACGTGGCGGACCTCGTCGATCATCTGCGCGAGATAGCCCTGGCGCAGTTCCGCGTTGTCGACCGCGTCGACCAGCTGCCCGGTGCACTTCATCGCCGCGTACTCGGCGTAGCAGGTGACCGGCAGCACTATTTTCAGCACTTCGGTCCAGCGATCCTCGGCCTTGGCCGGCATCTTGGCTCGCGCCATGACGTCGCTCATCGCGCCGTACTGGCGATCGTCCTTGTCGCGCTCCATGGAGCAATAGTCGCGCACGAGGTGGCGGAAGGGATCTGAAGTCTTCTTCGGAATTCGATAGGGCATGGTGTAGCGCGCGGCGGTCGGCCGGTAGCTCGGTGTCCAGTCGAAGTCCTTGACCCGGTCGTGGGCCTTGATGAAATCCGCGCTCTTCATACCGCTCTCCCCTGCGAATTGTTAACCGCGCCAATCGTGCGGCAAAGGTAACGCAGCGGCGAAAACGTAACCAGCGGATTTTCGCTGCTGCGTTGCGGGATCCTGCTTGGGGTCAGACTCTTCGGTTTGTAGGGCGGGTTTCAACCCGCCATGCAGGGCTACCTACGATGGCTCGTGCATGGCCGATTGAAATCGGCCCTACATGGCCAACGGAAACCCACCTCAGGGCTCAGAATTTCAGGCGCGCCTCCAACTCCGCGATCAGCGCGCGGGCCTCGTCGCCCTCGGGGATCGGCCGGCCGCTGTCCCGCCAGTCCACCGCCGCCTTGAAGCCCTCGGCCTGGGCGTAGCGGCGGAACCAGAGGCCCTCGGGGTTGTGGCGGGTGATGCCGTCGAACACGGTGGCCAGGCTCTGGCTCTGTTCCAGGCCCATGGTCAGGAGCACCTGGTTCACCACCAGCTTGTGCATGGCCAGATGCCCGCGCGGCACGCCGGCGATGCGCAGCGCCAGCGCGAGCGTCGCGGCTTCGAGTTCAGCCGCCGGCACGACCTCGTTGGCCAGGCCCCAGTCGAGCGCGCGGCGGCCGTCGATGGTGTCGCCGGTGAACATCATCTGCTTGGCGCGCGCGGCGCCCAGGCGGTAGGTCCACATCGCGGTGGTGGGACAGCCCCACACGCGGGTCGGCATGTAGCCGATGCGCGCGTCCTCGGCCATCACCATGAGATCACAGCACAGCGCGATGTCGCTGCCGCCCGCGACCGCGTGGCCGTGAATCTTGGCGATGGTCGGCTTGGCGCTCTTCCACAAGGTCATGAAGTCCTCGGTGTTGCGCTTCATGACCGCGTAGTCCTCCATCGGGTCCCAGGGATGCCGCTCCTGCTTGCAGGGATGCTCATCCTGGCCGGCGCCGTAGTGCACCAGGTCATAGCCGCCGCAGAAGCCCTTGCCCGCGCCCTCGACGATGATCACGTGCACTTCGTCCAGCGCGTTGGCCCATTCCACCGCGGCGCGGATCTCGCCCGGCGTGCGATCGTCGATGGCGTTGTAGCGCTCGGGGCGGTTCAGAAGCAGGCGCGCGATGCGCGGATGGGCGGCGTCCTGGTCGATGCGCAGCGTGGTGAAGACGGGCATGGGCATTCCTCCTGGGGGACGAACATTGTAGGGCCGGTTTCAACCGGCCATGGGCGTCCTCGCCGACCACCCTGCGGGCACGGGGACAGACCACCCTGTCGATCCGCGCGCCCGCCGTTCGACCACTGTGCAGAGCCGGCGCGCCGCGCCCGCCTACATCATCCCGCGCAGGTCGGCGTCAAACTGCGGGCCTGCGGATTCTGGAGAGAGCGACATGAGCAACAACAACCCAGGCTACATCGACGGTTTCGTGCTCGCGGTGCCCACCGCCGGCAAAGAGGCGTTCATCCACCACGCGCGGACCGCGGACCCGGTCTTCATGGAACTGGGCGCGCGGCGCATCGTCGAGTGCTGGCAGACCGACGTACCCAGGGGCACGACCACCGACTTCTATGGCGCGGTCGCCGCGCGGGACGACGAATCGGTGGTGTTCAGCTGGATCGAATGGCCGGACAAGGCCACGCGGGACGCGGCCATGGGCAGCTTGCCGAGCCTGATGGACAAGGACCCGCGCATGGATGCCAAGCACAATCCCGTGCCCTTCGACGGCAAGCGGATGATCTTCGGCGGCTTCGCGCCGCTGGTGCTGCGCGGCGAGGGTCAGCCCGGCGCCCACGTGCAGGGCTTCGTGGTACCGGTCAAAACCGACCGGCAGGCGGCCTATCGCGAGATGGCCGAGAGCGCCTGGCCCTTGTTCAGCGAGTACGGCGCGTGGCGGCTGGTCGAAGCCTGGCAGGACGACGTGCCGAGCGGCCAGCAGACCGACTTCTTCCGCACGGTCAAGGCCGAGTCCGATGAGCGGGTGGTGTTCGCGCTGATGGAGTGGCCCTCGCGCGAGGTATGCGACGCGGCCGCGGCCCGGATGCAGAGCGACCCGCGCATGCAGATGCCGGCGGAGATGCCCTTTGACGGCAGGCGCATGGTCTACGGCGGCTTCACCCCCGTGGTCGAACTGAGCGCTTGAACATGTCGGCCCACGGCAAGTTCATCTGGTACGAACTGATGACGCGCGATCCGCAGGCCGCCTCGACGTTCTATCACGCCGTGGTCGGCTGGCGCATCGCGCCGGTGCCCGATCCGACCGCGAGCGAGGTCGACTATCGCCTGATCGGTCGCGACGACGGCGGCACCGCCGGTGGCGCGTTGACGCTGACGGCGGCAATGGAAGCGGGCGGCGCGCGTCCCACCTGGCTGGGCTACCTGTGCGTCGATGACGTCGACGCCGTTCTCGCGGCGATGCATGACGACGGCGCCACCGTGCTGATGCCACCCATGGACCTGCCGGTGGGTCGCATCGCGCTGCTCAGCGACCCCCAGGGCGCGGCGTTCTACGTGATGCGACCCATACCGCCGGCCGGCGCCGACACCGCGGCCAGCGACGTCTTCTCCCACGACCGACCCGGCCACGTGCGTTGGAACGAACTGGCGACCAGCGATCCGGCGGCGGCTGTCGCGTTCTACACGCGGCATTTCGGTTGGGCGCAGCCGGGGGCCATGGAAATGGGCGAACTCGGCCAGTACCGCTTCCTCGAACGCGAAGGGCAGATGCTGGGCGCGGTGATGCCGAACACGCCGACGCAACCTGACCCCGCCTGGCTGTTCTACATCGGCGTCCCCGACATCGACCGCGCGGTCGCGGCGGTCACCCGCCAGGGCGGCACGCTGTGCCAGGCGCCGCTGGAGATCCCCGGCGGCGAGTTCGCGGCACTGGCGCGCGATCCGCAGGGCGCGGCCTTCGGCTTGGTGGGTCCGCGTAGGACTTGAGGACGAGGCGTGTCAGACAACGCGCCATTGGCGCTCTGAGACGCGCGCCGCTGCATCCAGTCACGAGCCGTCACGCGTAGTCCGGCCGCCAGCGCGAAAAGCGCGGGCCCTGACTCGATGACCACTACCCGATTGGGAGGCAGACGTGACGACGAATCATCCACTGAAAGCAATATCCGTGAGCTTGGGATTACTGGCCGGCGCGGGTACCACGGCCGAGGCCGCACCCCTGGTGCTCCTCACCGAGAGCGGTTTCGGCCAGGGCCTGGTCAGCATCGACAGCGCGAACCCGGCCATGGCGACCAGCACCATGAGCTTCATCACCGGACTCGCCGCCGGCGAGCGCGTGGTCGGCATCGACTATCGTCCGGCGACGGGTCAGCTCTACGCGCTCGGTGACGGCAGCGGCGTGTACACGGTCGATCCGGCCAGCGGCGCGGCCACCCTGGTCGGCACCGGCTTCAGCAATGCGCTGAACGGCGGCACCCATGGTTTCGGTTTCGACTTCAACCCGGTGATCGACCGCATCCGCATCGTCAGCGACGCCAACCAGAACTTCGTCGCGCATCCCGACACCGGCAATGCCAATGTCGCCGTCACCAGCGACGTGTTCTACGCCGCCGGCGACGTCAACGCCGGGCGCGACCCGAACGTCGTCCATCATGCCTACGACCGCAACTTCGCCGGCACGAGCGCGACCCAGCTCTATGCCATCGACACGCGCCTGAACATGCTGGTCAAGCAGGCCAACAATGCCGGCACCCTGACCACGGTCGGCGCGCTCGGCGTCGATGCCGGCGACATCGGCGGTTTCGACATCAGCGCCGGCAACCTCGCCTTCGCGGTGTTCGCCGAGCTCGGCACCGGCTCATCTGTCCTGTACCAGCTCGATCTCGCCAGCGGCGCGGCGACCGAGCTCGGGCGCATCGGCGCGGTGGTGAGCGGTGTGGCGGTGGCGCCGGTGCCCCTGCCGGCCGGTCTGCCATTGCTGTCGCTCGCCCTCGCCGGGCTGGTCGGCATCGGGCGCTCGCGCCACCGCTGACGCCCGCCGGGGCGAATCGGTCCGGCCTGCCTAGACCCGCCCCGTTTCCACTTATCATGCCGGCTCCCTGATCCTGGAGTCCGGCATGAAACTTGAAGGCATACGCGTACTCGATCTCTCGCTGTTCCTGCCCGGACCGGCGCTGACCCAGATGATGGCTGACCACGGAGCCGAAGTGATCAAGCTCGAGCCCATCGGCGCGGGCGAGCCGAACCGCAGCATCGGGCCCAAGCGCGACGGCATGACGGTGTATTTCGCCAACACCCACCGCAACAAGAAGAGCATCCAGCTGAATCTGAAGACCGAGGAAGGGCGCGCCGTGGCGCTCGATCTCGCGGCGAGCTGCGACGTGATGATCGAAGCCTTTCGACCGGGCGTCGCCGAGCGCCTCGGCGTCGGCTACGAGGCGGTGCACGCGCGCAATCCAGGCATCGTCTACTGCTCGATGTCGGCCTGGGGCCAGGACGGTCCCTATCGCTTCAAGCCCGCGCACGATCTCACCACCGAGGCCATCGCCGGCGTGCTGAACCTGAACCAGGGCCAGGACGGCAAGCCCGCCATTCCGGGCATCGCCTGCGCGGACATGATCTCGTCGATGATGACGCTGTCCGCCCTCTTGATGGCGCTGCTGCGCCGCAAGGACACCGGGCAGGGCGACTACATCGACGTCGCCATGGCCGACAGCCTCATCGCCGCGATGCTGAACAACTTCGGCTCGACCTTCGCTGAGAACCGCGCGCCGGTGTTGACCGCGGAACGCGCGCTCGGCGGCTACGCCTTCTACAACATCTACGAGACCAAGGATGGCCGCCACGTGGTGTTCGGCGGCTCGGAGACGCATTTCGCCAAGGCCGCGCTCGACAAGCTCGGTCGTCCCGATCTGCTCGAGTCCGCCACCACCCCGCCGGGGCCAGGACAAGACTCGGCCAAGGCGTTCCTGCGCGAGGTGATCAAGACCCGCACCCAGGCCGAGTGGATCGAATTCTTCGAGGGCGTGGACACGGCGTTCGCCCAGGTCCACAGCCTGCCGGAGGCGGTGAACGACCCGCAGATCCGACATCGCCAGATGATCATCGAGGACGAGCGCGGCTGGAAACACATCGGTCTGCCGATGAAGTTCAAGCACGAACCCGGGGAAATGAAACTCACCTGGCCCGGGCTCGGCGAACACACGGAAGAGATCCTGGCCAGCCTCGGGCATGATGCCGAGGCACGGGCGCGGCTGAAGGCCGCGGGCGTCTACTGATCACGAACGAGCAGGAGTACGAACATGAGCCGCATGCGTTTCGGTGCCTTCATTCCGCCCCATCACCTGCCCACGAACTACAACCCGACCTACGCGCTGCAGCGCGACGTCGACATCGTCAAGCTCCTGGACGACATCGGCTACGACGAGGCCTGGTTCGGCGAACATCATTCGGGCGGCGTGGAGCTGATCTCCGATCCGATGCTGTTCATCGCCCACGTCGCGGCGCAGACCCGCTACATCCGCCTCGGCACCGGCGTCGTGTCCCTGCCCTATCACAACCCGTTGTGGGTGGCGGACCGCCTGGCGCTGCTCGATCACCTGACTCGTGGTCGCGTGATGCTGGGTCTCGGGCCCGGCGCGCTCGCGACCGATGCGGCGATGCTCGGCATCTCGCCCCACGAGCAGCGCGACGCGCTCGATCTCGACACCGAGGTGCTGATGCATCTCATGACCAGCGACGAGCCGATCAGCATCGAGACCGCACGCTACAAGCTGGTCGACGCGCGCCTGCAGCTCGACTTCTACCAGGACCCGTATCCGGAAGTCGTCGCAGCCGCGGTGGTGTCGCCCTCGGGCCCGCGCCTCGCCGGCAAGCACGGCCTGGGGCTCATCTCCATCGGCGCGACCATGAAGGCCGGCGTCGACGTGCTCGGCATACACTGGGACGTGGTCGAACAGCGCGCGCGCGAATTCGGCAAGGTCGCGGATCGCGATCGCTGGCGGGTGGTGGGGCTCATGCATCTCGCCGATACCAAGGACCAGGCGCTGGCCGACGTGCGCTACGGCATCCGCGAATTCTGCGACTATCTGCAGCACACCGCCGCCGCGCCGCAGATGCAGGTCAGCGGGCACGACATCGATTCCTACATCGACTGGGCGCTCAGCACCGGCTCGACCGTGATCGGCACCTGGCAGGACGCCATCGCGCACATCGAGAACCTGGTGTCGCTGTCCAACGGCGGCTTCGGCAGCTATCTCCTGTTCGATCACAACTGGGCGCCCTTCGCGGCCAAGAAGCATCACTACGAGCTGTTCGGGGACTTCGTCATTCCGCACTTCAAGGGTACTTCGCGGCGCATGCAGAAGAGCGAAGCGGCGCTGCGCAGGGTGCGCGATCCGTTGGCGGCGGCGCAGCAGGAAGCCATCGCCGCGTTTCGCGCGCGGCACGAGGCCGAGCGCAAGGGCTGAGGCGTATCCGCGTTCGAGTGGCAGAATGCGTCCAACTCGCCTTGGAGTCTGACGATACGACGATCTCGACCAGACGTCTCGCCTTCCTACCGTCGCGAGTAGGCTCTACCTGCGCGGCGAGCTTCGCGCAATTGCAAAGCTTCTGCATCAGCTGCGCGGCTGCACTACGCACCGGGGTGCACCGCGACTGCAATTGACCAGTGGTGTGGCGCAGGGCCTTGACCATCAGCACCTGGCCGCCCGGCGAGAACAGGCTTGACCACCGGCACCGCCACTACCGCACTCGGCGGGCCCAAATGACTATGTATTTCCATGACTGGCAGTCGCTTGAAGTTGGTACTGCTCCAATCGGTGCAATGGGATTGTCACGGGTTCGCCGAACTCGCCCGGCAGAGTTCCCGCGCCTGCGCGGCAATGGTGCCGACGGCTGCGGGATACGCTGTTGCCTACGTGCCACCGTGCGATCAGATGAGATATGAGTCACAGTCAGGCGCACACCCTTTTGCGGCTGGAAGCGAGAGGACGTATTGGTTAGATTCCAGGGCACTCTTGGAAAAACCAGGAGGGCATTAGGCTAGACAATGTTCATGGTGGAACCGGCGCCGGAGAGCGCCGCCTTGGGAGACGTTTCCGATGTCTACGTTCACCCCCGCGCCGTTTAGGCGGCGCCCGCTCACCCGCTTGATCGCCATCGTCTGCGCCTCCTTCAGTGTCACTCCGGCAGGCGCAGCGCCGGTCAACTGGCTGCCCGACGCCGACGGCTTCTGGGACGTCGTAGCGAACTGGAGTTCGAATCCTGCGCTGCCGGGGACCGTAGACGATGTAACCCTAGATGTAGGGGGCACGACGGTGCGAACCGTTACGCATCGCAGCGGGACGACCACGATCAACAGCCTGACGAGCCAGGAGAATATCTCGCTGACGGGCGGGACCTTGAGCATTGCGGCTGCGTCGTCGCTCGCGGGGTTGTTCTCGCAGTCCGGCGGCCTGCTGTCCGGCACCGGCACGCTGACCGTGAGCGGCGCCGCCAGCCTCGGCGGTGGCGCCATGTCCGGTGCCGGCACGACTGTGCTGCAAGGCACGTCCACCCTGAACGCCGGGGCCGGCACCTTCATCCTCGACGCCGGACGGATACTTCGCAACGAAGGCACGCTCACCTGGAGTGGTGGAACGCTCGCCCTGAACAGCACTTTCGGGCCAGGTGCCGGAGACATCGAGAACGCTGCAGGCGCGGTCTTTGAAGCCACCGGCAACAACATCCTCCAGGCCTCGAACGTGGGTGGCGGAGACATCGGCACCGACGCCTCCTTCTCCAACGCCGGCACCTTCCGCAAGACCACCGGCACCGGCACCACCACCATCGGCGTCGCCTTC
>JBFWYG010000055.1:20864-29606 GCA_050186725.1 Gammaproteobacteria bacterium
CGGCAACAACATCCTCCAGGCCTCGAACGTGGGTGGCGGAGACATCGGCACCGACGCCTCCTTCTCCAACGCCGGCACCTTCCGCAAGACCACCGGCACCGGCACCACCACCATCGGCGTCGCCTTCGACAACACCGGCACCGTCGACGTGCAGAGCGGCACGCTCAATCTGTCCAACGGCGGCAGCTCGAGTGGTATCGGCACCCTCGAGATCGCCGAAGGCGCGGTGCTGCAATTCGGTGGAGGCACCCACACCGTCAACGACATCGCCTCCGCCGCATCCGCCGGCGAACTCCGCGTCAGTGCCGGTACGGTGAACATCGGCGGTGCACTGACCCACGGCGGCCATTTGTCGGTAGTCGGCGGCACGCTCAACCTGACCGGTACTGGCGCCACCGCGACCTACGCCCAGTCCGGCGGCCTGCTGTCCGGCACCGGCACGCTGACCGTGAGCGGCGCCGCCAGCCTCGGCGGTGGCGCCATGTCCGGTGCCGGCACGACTGTGCTGCAAGGCACGTCCACCCTGAACGCCGGGGCCGGCACCTTCATCCTCGACGCCGGACGGATACTTCGCAACGAAGGCACGCTCACCTGGAGTGGTGGAACGCTCGCCCTGAACAGCACTTTCGGGCCAGGTGCCGGAGACATCGAGAACGCTGCAGGCGCGGTCTTTGAAGCCACCGGCAACAACATCCTCCAGGCCTCGAACGTGGGTGGCGGAGACATCGGCACCGACGCCTCCTTCTCCAACGCCGGCACCTTCCGCAAGACCACCGGCACCGGCACCACCACCATCGGCGTCGCCTTCAACAACACCGGTACCGTCGACGTGCAGTCCGGCACCCTCACCTTCAGCGCGGACGTCACCCAACACTTGACCAACACGCTCACCGGCGGCACCTGGCGCGTCGCCGGCACCGGTACGCTCAATCTGAACGAGCCCGGCGCGCAGAACATCATCACCAACCAGGCCGACGTTACCCTGGACGGCGCCGCCGCAAGCTTCGCTCGCATCAACACGCTGACCGACAACCAGGGCGCGTTCCGCCTACTCGGCGGGCGCAACTTCACCGCCGCCGGGGCCTTCGCCAACAGCGGCCTGCTGCAGCTCGCAGGTGGCGCATTCGATGCACCGGGGCTGACCAACACCGCAAGCGGTGAAATCTTCGGTTTCGGCACCGTCACGCCGACGGTGCTGAATCATGGCCTGGTGCGCGCCGCCGGTGGCACCTTGAGCTTCACCGGCGGTGTCGATGGTCAGAGCGGCACGCTGCAGTCCGACGCCGGCGCGACGCTGGCGCTCGGCGCTGCGAGCGACGGTGATTTCCTGGTCAACAACGGCAGCCTGGATCTCGGTGCCTTCGACGTGACCGTCGCCGAGGACTACACCAATGCCAACTTCGGCAGCGGCAATGCCTTCAACGCGCGCGCCAACGTCAGCGGCACGGGGCAGATCCTGGCCGCCGGCGACGTGGCGCAGACGCTCACCGGCGACGTGGCGGATGGCGCCACCCAGACCGCGAGCCTGGCCTTCGGCAACCTGCACGTAGGCGACGCAGTGACGCGGCACTACCGCGTGGCCAACACCGGCACCAGCGGCCCCGCGCTGCGCGGCGCGATCCAGACCAGCGTCAACGGTGGCAACCTCAGCGACGCGCGCCTGTCCGGCAGCGGCGCCACTGCGGGCGATTTCGGCCCGCTGGCGGTCGGCACGGACTCGGGCGATCGGGCCGTGACCTTGACCGGCAGCAGCGCCGGCGCGCTGGTCGATCAGCGCGTGGCGGTGGTCAATAATTTCGACAACGTCGATGAGCAGGTATTGAGCTTCTCGGGCGCCGTCTATCGCTACGCCAATCCCAGCACCCACGCACCGGCGCCCGTCGACTTCGGCAACCGTCGTGTGGGTGACGTGGTCAGCCAGGCGCTGACGCTGACCAACGACGTACCGGCGGACGGCTTCTCCGAAGCGCTGGACGCGAGCATCGGCAATGCGACCGGGGCCGCCACCACCAACGGCGGTAGCATCAGCCTGCTGGCGGCAGGCGCCACGGACAGCACCAGCCTCGCGGTCGGGCTCGACACGTCGAGCGCCGGACACAAGACCGGCACCGCGCTCATTTCGCTCGCCTCCAACGGCACGGGTACCAGCGAGCTCGGCATCACGGCCCTGACCGCGCAGACGGTGAACGTGAGCGGCAACGTGTATCGCCTGGCGAGCCCGGGCGCGCACAGCCCGGCCCCGGTGGTTTTCGCCAATCGCCACGTCGGCGACGCCGCAAGCCAGGCACTGACCCTCGCCAACACGGCGATCGCCGACGGCTTCTCGGAGGCCTTGAACGCGAGCATTGGCGGCCCGACCGGCGCGGTGACCACCAACGGCGGCAGCATCAGCCTGCTGGCGGCGGGCGCGACGGACAGCAGCAGCCTCGCGGTCGGCATCGACACCTCCAGCGCCGGCCACAAGAGCGGTACCGCGCTCATCACCCTGACCTCCGATGGCACGGGCACCAGCGGCTTCGGCGCGCTGGCGCTGGGCAGCCAGACGGTGGAGGTCAGCGGCGACGTCTATCGGCTGGCGAGCGCCGGCCCCATCGGCGCCGTCGAGTTCGGCAACGTGCACGTCGGTGATGTGGTCAGCCAGACCTTGAGCCTCACCAATACGGCGGTCGCGGACGGCTTCTCGGAGGCACTGGACGCGAGCTTCGGCGGCGTGTCGGACGGGCGCATCCTGGTCAGCGGCGCGGTGAGCGCGCTGGCGGCGGGTGCGGTCGACAACGGCAGCCTCACCATCGCGCTCGACACCAGCAATGCCGGCAGCTTGGTCGGCTTCGCCACCCTGAACCTGGCCTCCAACGGCGCCGGGAGCAGCGGGTTAGGCATCACCAGTCTCGGCAGCGTGAACGTCGGCGTCACCACCAATGTCGCGGTCTACCGCTACGCCGAGGGCGTAATCGACAATGCGCAACCCATCGACTTCGGCGCCTACCGCGTGGGTGACAGCGCGGCGCAGGTCGCACTCGCGGTGCGCAATGCCGCGGCGAACGACGGCTTCTCCGAAGCGCTGAACGCGACTGTGAGCTCAGTCGATGCAGGTTTCACCGGCGACGGCAGCGCAGCGCTGATCGCCGCCGGCGCGAGCGACGTGACGTCCTTGACGGTGGGCGTGGATACCGGCACGGCGGGCGTGAAGAGCGGCGCCGCGGAAGTCGCCTTCGTCTCCGACGGCGCGGGCAGCAGCGAGCTCGGCCAGACGGCGCGCGGTTCGCAGTCGGTGGCGCTCAGCGCCAGGGTGTACGCCACCGCGGTCGCCGAGGTCGCACAGTCGAGCGTCGACTTCGGCATCGTGCACGTGGGGGATGTGGTCACGGCGCGCGCGCTGACGGTACGCAACGTCGCGAGCGGCAGCCTGGCCGACAGCCTGCTCGGAGAGATCACGACGGTACCGGCCGCCTTCAGCGGCACCGGGAGCCTCGGTGCCGAGGGTCTCGCGCAGGGCGCCGTCAGTGAAGCCCTCCTGATCGGGCTCGATACCAGCACCGCGGGCGTATTCGGCGGCGACGCCACGCTCGCCTTGGCGAGCCACAATCCCGACATGGCGGACGTGAATCTCGCCCCCGCCCTGGTGGCGCTGGCCGCGCAGGTCAACAACTACGCCAACCCCGTGCTCGACCAGGCCGGCGGCGCTGGCGCATTCGCGAGCGACGGCACGAGCTTCGTGCTCGACTTCGGCACCCTGACCCAGGGCACGGGCGGCCTGACCGCGCTGCTCAGCCTGGCCAACCTGGTGAGCGGTCCGGCGGACGTGCTCGGCGCCGACTTCGACTTCGCCGCTGGACCGTTCAGCCTGGATGGCTTCACGAGCTTCGGCGGCTTGGTCGCGGGTGACGCGCGCGGTCTCACGGTGGGCTTCGACCCGCTGCTCGTCGGGCTCTTCGAGCAGGTGGTGAACATCAACCTGTACGGCGAGAACAGCAGCGGTTTCCGCGGCGACCTCGGCAGCTTCGAACTCACGCTGCGCGCGAACGTCAACGCGGTGCCCGTGCCGGGCGCGGTGTGGATGCTGGGTTCGGGCCTGCTGGCGCTGCTGGGCGTGCGACGCCGTGGGTGAGAGCGCGCGACAGGCGAAGGCATAGCCGGGCACCCCATCCCGGCGGATCTCTCGACAGCGACCAGGTCGTTCTCCCGAGTCTGCCGCGACACGGCGCCCCCGAGTACGGCCAGCCCGCCGACACTACACGCCTGCCTCGGGCATGCCCGTGCCCTCCGCCCGGCGGCCTGCTGCTGCTCAGTTCGGCACTTACCCTGTTGCTACCCTCGCCAAACGCGTCGGGCCGTGGGCAACGGCCGGCGCCCGAGGCGGGCTCTAGGCCCCGCGCGACTGCTCGAGCAGCCCACGCATCAGCTCGACGAGGCGATCCATGTCGTAGGGTATGACGACCGCGTTCGCGTACCGCTCGGGCAGCACATTCTTGGCCACGTAGCCAGACGAGAAGATTAAGGCGATGCCATGCTAGGTGAGCAGGTCGGCCACCGGGAAGACCTTATCGCCGTGCAAGTTGATGTCGAGCACGGCAAAGTGAACGCGCTCTTCGACCGCGAGCTGCAGCGCATCCTCCACGGTGCCAATCGGACCAATGGTCTCGATCTCGAGACCGTCGAGCACTTCCTCCAGCAGTCCCGCCAGCAGCGTTGATCGTCAGTTCGTGCAGCACCATGCTGAATACCATGGCCACCGGTGAGGTGGATGTTGGCCCGCTCTTCTCCTCGCCACTGTGGCTCGCGAGCGCCACACGGGTCGACAGGACCCCTGCACGGTGCGCGGCACCATGCGGCGGCGCGCAGCATCGGTCTCGAGGTGCGCCTCGAACTGCAGCGAGCAGATCTGCGCGTAGAGTTCACAGACCACGCGCAGATCGGCCGACAGGTAGCGCGGCGAGTCGTTGTGGCAGGCGATCGGCCTCCACAACTCGCCGCCGATCACTAGCGACAGCGACATGGAGGCCGTGACACCCAAATTGCCCAGGTACTCGATGTGGATGGGCGACACGCTGCGCAGGCTGCAATAGCTCATGTCCAGCGCCAACTGGTCGCTGACCCTGGGGCAGGGAATCAGCAGCTGCGGTACGTGCAGGCGCCGCGCAATTGGCAGCATGGGGTTCTGGTCGAACGGGGCAAAGAGCGAGACCAGGGCGAGACGGGCGAGCTCGATGCCGAGCATGAAGCGCGTATCGCCGGCGAACTGGCGAATGGCGAAGTCCTCACGGTCGACCACCAGCAGCACGCCGTGGGGCTGGGTCGAGCCCGGGCTATGGATGGGCTCGCCGTCACAGGTGGTGAGATCGGCCTGGCCGAAAGCCGGTCCCGTAGCCGTCATGCGCGCACCTCGCACAGGCAGTCCTCGAGCGCGGCGAAGGTCGCGCGCGCGGCGTCCACCGCGCGCAGGACGAGTGCCGGCTCGCGGCAGTGGGCTTCGACCTGCTGGCCGAAGCGCGCCCACATCACGCGGACCGCCGGCCCGTAGCTCGCGAGGTAGGACGCGCCATGGGCCGCGTCGAGACCGAGTGTGCGTTCCACCACCGTCAGCAGGTGCTGGCCGCCCAGCGTGGCGCCCTCCAGCACGTAGAACGCGCCCAGCGCCGCGGCGCTGTCGCCTATAGGCGGCAGTTCGGCGGCGCCGCGCGCGTCACCGCCCAGGTAGGCGAGATCGCGCTTGAGCAGCGCGAACTTGCGCCGCGCGTCGAAATCGCACAGCACCGGACAGAGGTAGCGCGACCAGCGCGCTTCGGCGGCGCCGTGAAAATTGGCGAGGCGGGCGAGATGCTCGACGTAACGCTCACGCTGGGTGAAACGCTCGGCGCCCGCGAGGCGCCGTTCCAGTTGTCGATGCAACTCCGCGGTGCCGGACTTGAGCGCGCTCATGGCGCTCGATCTCACCACCGGTTCACCCGGCGTGGCGTGTCTCACTAGGGATTCCAATCCATTCTCCGGGTCGGGCGCACGGGCTCGACGCTGCCTGGCAGGGCGCCGACAGCGAAGGCCTGGGGTCACACTAGCGGGCGCTCGCAGGAGGGTCAATGCACGGCAGGCGCAATGCTCGGCCTCCTTGACCCTGGTCACGCTCGGCCAGGCGGCGGCCGGTGTGGTGCGCACGCGCGGGACGTGGGACCCGCGTCACGCGTCGTCATGCCGGACTGAAGTGCGGCCTACAGGCCGACCGGGGACCGTTCCTCGGCGTGATCCAAGTCCGGGCGGCCGTGGGGATCGACGTGGGTCATGACGTTCAGCACGCGGTGGCGACGCATGACGGCGTCGCGCGCGGCGACCGCGATGTCGTGGCCGGCTTCGACGCTGATGCGTCCATCGATCTCGATGTGCGCGTCGACCACGACCATGTCGCCCATCTTGCGCGTGCGCAGATCGTGCACGCCGTCGACGCCGGGCGTCGCGAGCAGGGTGGTGCGGATCGCGTCCACTTCACGCTCGTCCACCGCGCGGTCCATGAGGTCGTGCAACGCGTCCCAGGCGAAACCCGCGCCCATGCGCGCGATGAGCAGGCCGACGATGAGGGCCGCGATGGGATCGAGTATCGGGTAGCCGGCGAGGTTGCCGACGATGCCGAGCGCCACCACCAGCGATGACGCGGCGTCGGAGCGCGCGTGCCAGGCGTTGGCCACCAGCATCGATGACTTCACCCGTTTCGCGACCACCAGCATGTAACGGAACAGGCCTTCCTTGGCGGCGAGCGCGAGCAGCGCCACCCACAGCGCCGCGGCGTGCACGGTGGGAATGTCGGCGGGCGCGCCGAGCTTGCGCAACGCGGACCACAGCATGCCAACGCCGACCGCCAGCAGCAGCGCGCCCAGCGCCAGCGAGGCGCCGTTCTCGAAGCGCTGATGACCGTAGGGATGGTCCTGATCGGCGTCCTTGCGGCTGTGGCGACTGGCGAACAGCACGACGAGGTCGGCCACCAGGTCGGAGAGCGAATGCAGGCCGTCGGCGATCAGCCCCTGGGAGCGGGCCAGCACGCCAGCCGCCACCTGCACCACGGTCAGCAGCAGGTTGACGCCGATGCTGACCCGCGTGCTCCGCAGCGCCGCGGCGCTGCGTTCGGCGACGCTGTGCGCGGCGTCTTCGGGGTCGTCTTCGAGCTCGGAGAATTTCATGACGCTGTCGATGTGGTGGGCGAATTCGAGCGGCCCGCGCCGCCCCCTGGCGCCGTTCGAAGTGCAGGATCGAGCGGGCACCCTACCCTGTCAACCGGGGAATGCCGAGGACTCCGCGCCCGGAGTAGCATGCCGGCACGCCGAGCGCGGCCCGCCGCCGCGAAGGAGTTGAACCGCATGAGCCAAGACGAACTCACCATTGTCGCCGGCGCCGACGACCTGCCAGAAGCCGTGCGTCGTGCCATCGCCGAGCACCATGAACAGTACCAGCGCGACCCCGAGGCCGCGCACCTGTGGGACCCTGGTGTGATAGGCGTGCCGGGTGGGCCGGTGCCCTGCCTGCTGCTGCACCACGTGGGGCGCAAGTCCGGACGGCCGCTCGCGTCCATCCTGCAGTACTACCGGCGCGGCGATGAAGTGGTGATCGTCGCTTCCAAGGGCGGTCTGCCCCAGCACCCGGTGTGGTATCTGAACCTGCAGGCGCAGCCGGCATGCGAAGTGCAGATCGGACGCTTCCACACCCGTGCCCGCGCCCGCACGCTGACCGGCGCCGAGCGCGCGGCATGGTGGACGCGCATCGTCGCCGAGCAGCCTGTGCAGCGCGACTACCAGGCGCGCACCACGCGCGAGATCCCGGT
The DNA here is from genome assembly GCA_050186725.1 of Gammaproteobacteria bacterium. GTDB lineage: Bacteria > Pseudomonadota > Gammaproteobacteria > JADJYF01. The sequence continues at coordinate 28,666 of JBFWYG010000055.1, forward strand.
GGTGGTGCTCGAGCTCGCGGAGGCGCCGCCGGCATGACGCATGCACGACGCCTGGGACTGATGCTGTGGCCGGTACCCGGCCTCGATGCCGGCTTCGAGCGCGGCCTGTGGGCCGAGGCCCATGGCTATGACGATCTCTGGCTGCCGGACGGCGAATGCCTGGAAGACCCGCTCACCCTGGCCGCCGGCCTGGGTGTCGCGACGTCGAAGGTAAGGCTTTGCACCGGCATCGTGCCGGTATTCAATCGTCCGCCGCCGCTGCTCGCCACCGCGGTGGTCGCCGCCGAGGCACGGGCGCCGGGCCGCCTGGTGCTCGGGCTCGGCGCGTCCACGCCCAACATGATCGAGCGCTGGTACGGTCTGACCTACGACCGGCCACTGACCCGCGTGCGTGAAACGGTGGAACTGCTGCGCCAGGTCCTGGCCGGCGGCAAGACCGCCTACGAGGGCCGGACGGTGCGCAGCCACGGCTTTCAATTGAAGTCGCGCCCGAGCGCGCCGGTGCCCATCGTGCTCGGCGCCATCGGCGGCAAGATGCTGGAACTCGCCGGTGAGATCGCCGACGGCGTGCTGCTGAACGATTTCACTCCGCCCGATCGCCTGGCGTACGCGCTGGAGAAACTCGATATCGGCGCGAAACGCGCGGGGCGGCGGGTGGAGGAGCTCGAGATCATCAAGCGTCGCGCGCTGTACGTCACCGATGATGACGCCGCCGGTCTCGCCTACGGCCGCCAGACGCTCGGCTTCTACGCGAGCGCGCCGCAGTACCAGAACGTGATGGTGGAACTCGGTTATCGCGACGCGGTGGAAGAAGCGCGCGCCGGTTACGCCGCGCGCGATCGTCGCCGCATCGCCGCGGCACTCAGCGACGACATGGTGCGCCGTATCTTCAGCTTCGGCGACGACGCCCATTGCCGCGCGCTCGTCGAGGCCGACTATGC
>JBFWYG010000056.1:0-25135 GCA_050186725.1 Gammaproteobacteria bacterium
CGCACCGAGATGCACGTGGTGGACGATCATCCCGGCGAAGGGCTACGTGGTCTGGGTACGGCGGTCGGCCGCACTACCGGCATCGCGCGGGTGGTACCCAACATCGACGCCATCGGGCGTGTACAGAAGGGCGACATCCTCGTCACCAACAGCACCGACCCCGGCTGGGCGCCGGTGTTCGCCATCATCGGCGGACTGGTGCTCGAAACCGGTGGGTTGCTGGCGCACGGCGCCTGTCTGTCGCGGGAGTACGGTCTGCCCTCGGTGCTGCTGCGCCACGCCATGCAACGCATCGAGGACGGCGCCCTCATCACCATTGACGGCGCGAGCGGCGTGGTCAGCATCGAGCAGGCACAGGTCAATGCCACCGCGGCGCCGCCCGCAGACCAGGCCGCGTCGTGGCCAGCCGCCGCCGCGACATCATGACCGTGACAGGCTGAAGGGGAGAGTGCTGTGATCATCCGATTCGACGACATGCAGGCGCAGGACATCCTGAAGGTGGGCGGCAAAGCCCGCAGCCTGGCCGAGCTCACCGGCGCCGGCTTCCAGGTGCCGCCGGGCTTCGTTGTTTCCACTGACGCGCAGAGCGCGTTCTTCGCCGCCCATGGGCTCGATACGAAGATCGCGGGCCTGCTCGCCGGCCTCGACTACGACGACGTCGCACGCCTCGAGACCGTCACCGCCGAGGTCCGCGCGCTGATCGAAGCCAAGCCGCTGCCGGCCGATCTCAGCGCCGCGATTACCGACACCTATGGTCAATGGGGCGCGGATGTCCATGTCGCGGTGCGGTCCTCCGGCACAGCCGAGGATCTCGCCGAGGCGTCCTTTGCCGGCCTGCATGACACCTATCTCGATGTACGCGGGAGCGACGCGCTGCTGCTCGCGGTGCGCCGCTGCTGGGCGTCCATGTGGACCGCGCGCGCCACCGCCTACCGCCAGCGCGGCGGCTTCGACCACGCCACGGCGCGCATCGCGGTGGTGGTACAGCGCATGATTGCAGCCGAGGTCGCGGGCGTGATGTTCACCGCCAATCCGCTCAACCTCCGCACCGACGAAATCGTGCTGAATGCGAGCTGGGGACTGGGGGAAGGCGTGGTGTCCGGCATCCTCACGCCGGACACCTTCGTGGTCGCCATCGAGGATCTCGCTATCCGCCGTCAGACCCTGGGCGACAAGGCCGTGCAAGTAGTGCGCGCGGCGCACGGCGTCGGCACCGAAACCCGCGACACGCCGCACGCGCTGCGTGACATTCCCTGTCTCGCGCCGGACAAGGTGCGCGCGCTGGCGACGCTCGGCCGCGAAGTAATGGAGCATTGTGAAGGCCTGCCCCAGGACATCGAGTGGGCGTTTGCCGGCGGTGAACTGTACGTGCTGCAGGCGCGGCCCATCACCGGCGTCGAGTTCACCTGGGACGAAGACGTCGACGCCTGGCACACGGCACCCGAGCAGCCCGACACGGTGTGGACCCACACCTGGGCCGAGCAATTCCTGACCGGCGGCGTGACGCCGCTGTTCTCGTCCCTGTGGGCCTGGGCCTGCGAGGAGAATTGGCGCTATTTCTCCCGGCTCTACGGCTTTGAAGAACTCAACGACGTGCGCTGGTTCAAGTACCGACGTGCAACCTGGTTCTTCAACTGCGATGCCGAGAAGATCTGGCAGAAGGGCCAGTGGCCGGCCGCGCTGCGTGACCTCACCAACATTCCGCCCGCCTGGCAGGCGGAATTCGCGCGGGATGAAACCAGCCTGCTCGATGTCGGACGCCTGTTCCTGCGGCTGCACATCGCCGAGCCCAAACATGGGCTGTTCGGCTGGTTCCGCAACACCTACGCGTGGATAGACGGCAAGATTCCGCTGGCCAAGGGCCCGACGGTCGCCGAACTCGAGAGGCTCTCCGACCGCGCCCTGCGCCGCCAGTGCGAGCACAGCGTCAAGATCATCTCCGATTTCTTCGAGACCCTGTGGCCGGGTTTCTCCTGGATCGCGCCGGCCTGCTTCGGCATGTTGAACAGCCTGCTCGGCAAGTGGTACGACGGCGACGCCGCGAGCGTGTTCCAGGATCTCATCGCCGGCATTCCCGACACCGCGCTGGTGCACGAGACCGAGGACCTGTGGCGTCTGGTGGACGCGGTCAAGGCCTCGCCCAAGGTGCGCGAGTGTCTGAATGCCCACGAGGACGCGTCGTTCTTCCGCGCGCTGGAAGGATTCGCGGAAGGCCGCGCCTTCCTCGAGCAGTACGCGCGCTATGTCGAGGCCCACGGTCATCGCGGCCATCCCGACCGCGACATCTACTACAAGCGCCGCGCCGAGGATTCCACCGTCGACTTCCTCGCCCTGCGCAGCCTGCAGAACGCCGATGACTCGAGTCGCCCGGAGCAGGTCGAGGCGCGCCTCGTGGCGCGGCGCACCGCCGCCACCGATGCGGTCGTGCAGTGTCTGCTGAAGCAGCCTTTCGGCGGACTCAAGATCGAGGTCTTCAAGGCGGTGCTGGGCTATACGCTCCGCTTCATGAAGTTCCGCGACGACGAGCGTTATTTCCTCGACCGCATGACCCTGCAGATGAAGCGTTCCTTTGCCGAGCTTGGCCGTCGCCTCCACGCGCGCGGCATCCTCGACGGCCCGGAGGATTTCTTCTTCCTTGCCCGTCACGAGCTCTACGAAGTGGCCGACCGCCGCACGGCCGGCAAGCTGGTGCGCGCCAAGGTGGCTGGCCGGCGCGCGGTGTTCGAACGCCGTAATGCGCGCCTGGAACATACCGTCACCTATTTCCAGGGTGACACCGTGCTGCCGCTCGAACACCGCAACGGCATCGCGCCGCCCGACGATGGCTCGCTGCGCGGTCTCGGCACCAGCCGTGGTGAGGTGACCGGCCGCGCGCGGGTGGTGCGCTCGATGCACGAGATCGGCCGCGTGCAGAAGGACGACATCCTGGTGTGCAACAGCACCGATCCCGGCTGGATGCCGGTGTTCCCGATGATCAAGGGCCTGGTGCTGGAGACCGGCGGCATGCTCGCCCACGGCGCCTGCCTGTCGCGCGAATACGGTCTGCCGGCGGTGCAGCTGCGTAACGCCATTGCGCTCATTGAAGACGGTGCGGAGATCCGCATCAACGGCGACAGTGGCGCCATTCACGTGATCAAGGAGGCCGCGGCAGCGGTGGCATGATGACAGTGCAAGACTCCCTGCCTTTTCCCCTCGCCGGCATGAAGGTGCTGGACCTGACCCGCGCGCTGTCCGGCCCATTCGCCACCCGCATCCTCTCGGACCTTGGCGCGGACGTGATCAAGGTCGAACCGCCGGACGGCGATATGACCCGCGCCTACGGAAGCCGCATCGGAGGACTGGCCAGCCACTTCACCCAGCACAACGCCGGCAAGCGCGACATCTGCATCGACATGAAGGCCGCGGGCGCGGTCGACCTGGTGCTGGCCCTGGCCGATGTCGCCGACGTCGTGGTGGAGAATTTCCGCCCGGGCGTGATGGCCCGTCTCGGGCTCGACTGGACTACCCTGCACGCGCGCAATCCGCGCCTGTGCATGCTGTCGATTTCGGGCTTCGGCCAGGAGGGTCCCGAACGCGAGCGCGCGGCCTACGCGCCGGTGCTGCATGCGGAGTGCGGCCTCATCGATCGTTTCGCGGAGCTGGGCAAGCATCACGCGGTGGATTTTCCAGCGTCGAGCGCGGACACCACCGCCGCAGTGCACGGCGTGATCGGCCTGCTCGCGGCGCTCCTGATGGCGGCGCGCACGGGCCAGGGGCAGCACATCGACCTCGCGATGATCAACTCGCAGTTCTATCACGACGACTTCCTGTCGATGGTGTTGTCCGGCGATACGCCGCCGGCGGGCAGCGGCGAGGTGTGGACGGTGGCCGGCGGGCGCATCGTGGTGGCCACGACCTTCTCCTACCTGTGGAAGAAGGTGTCGCGCCATGGCGGACTCGCCGACCCCGGCGACGAAGACGGGCGCCGCGCGGCGCTGGCCACCTATTTCGCGAGCTTTCCCACTTGGGCGTCAGTGACGGCCATGCTCGATTCGCTCAACCTCGCCTGGGGCCGGGTGCGGCCGTGGCGCGAAGCGGTCCATACCAATCCGAGCGTCGGGCCGCGCGAAGTGATCGCACAGATTGACGACCGCATCGGCGGCACGCGGCCCACCACCCAGGCGCCCTACCGGTTCAGCGACGCGCGCGCAACGGTGCGTGGCCCCGCACCCTACCGCGGCGAACACAATGCCGCTGTACTCCGCGACTGGCTGGGCTACGACGCCGAGCGTATCCAGTCCCTGTGCAGGACCGGCGTGTTGTCCGCGCAGGAGGAGGACGCCCAGACATGAGCAGTCCTGCATTCTCGACCACGCTCACTCTTCGCCCGGAGCCACGACCATGAGCACCTACGACATCCTGATCAAGAACGGCACGGTGGTCGACGGCAGCGGTGCGCCCGCGCGCGACGCCGACGTGGCCATCAGCGCCGGTCGCATCGTCGAGGTGGGCCGGGTGTCCGGCACCGCCTCGCGCGTAATAGACGCGGCGGGGCGCCTGGTGACGCCGGGTTTCGTCGATATCCACAGCCATCTCGACGCGCAGTTCGCCTGGGATCCGATCGGCAGTTCCTCCTGCTGGCACGGGGTGACGTCGGTGGTGGTCGGTAACTGTGGCGTGACCTTCGCGCCGGTACGCGCGGAGGATCACGGGCGGCTCGCGCGCCTGATGGAATCGGTGGAGGACATTCCGGCCGATGCCATCATGTCGGGGCTGGCGTGGAACTGGCAGACCTATGGTGAGTACTACGACGCGCTCGATGCCATGCCCAAGGGGATCAACGTCGGTGGCATGGTCGGCCACTGCGCGCTGCGCTTCTACGCCATGGGTGAGCGCTGCCTGGACAGCAAGAACCAGCCCACCGACGAGGAACTGGCGGTGATGGTGGAGGCGGTGGACGAGGCGCTCGCGGCCGGCGCGCTCGGCGTGTCCTCCTCGCGCATCCTCGGCCACCGCACGCCGGAAGGCCAGCCGGTGCCCGGCACCTTCGCAGAGCGGCGGGAACTCTTCGCGCTGGCCGATCCGCTGCGCATTCGCGGGCGCGGCCTGTTTGAACTGGTGCCGCGCTTCGAGACCGACGATCCCGCCAACTGGGCGAAGTCGCAGCGCGAGATCGACTGGATGGCGGACATGTCGCGCGTCACTGGCCGGCCGGTGACCTATTCCTTCTTCCAGTTTCCCCACCTGCCGACCCAGTACCGCGCGCTGCTGGAGATGACCCGGCGCTGCAACGCCGAGGGCGCCAACGTGCGGCCGCAGACCACCGCGCGTGGCATCGGCGTGTTGTTCGGTCCGCGCATACGCAGCCCTTTCGACCGCAATCCCGGCTGGCGCGCGATGCGCAAGCTCAGCGTGGCGGAGAAACTCGCGGTCTATGCCGACCCCGCGCGCCGCGCCGAACTCGTGGGCGAGGCGAACGAAAACGGACCCTTCGCCGACGAACTGCAGCGGCTCTACGTGCTGGAGGGGCCGGAGCCCGACTACACGCCCGACCCGTCGCGCGCTCTGCCGGCCATCGCCGCGGCGCGCGGCGTGAGCCTGGCCGAGGCCTACATGGACGTGATGCTCGCGTCCGACGGCAGCGCGTACATCAATCATCCACACTTGAACCCGACCTTCGAGGCGGTGGAAGAAATGCTGAGCGATCCGATGGTGGTGCTCGGATTGGCGGACTCCGGCGCCCACGTCGGCCAGATCATGGATGCCAGCCAGCCCACCTGGCTGCTCGCCTACTGGGTGCGCAAGCGTGGCCTGTTCGGCATCGAGGAGGCCATCCGGCGCCTGACTTCCGACACCGCCAGCCTGTTCGGCATACACGATCGCGGCCTGCTCGCGCCGGGGGCGCGAGCCGACGTCAACGTCATCGATTTCGCGCGCCTCAAACTGCACATGCCGGACTTCGTGCACGACTTCCCCGCGAACGCCGGTCGCCTGGTGCAGAAGGCGGACGGCTACGATTACACGCTGGTGAACGGCCGCGTGTTCATGGAGGGCGGCGAGCACACCGGTGCGCTGGCCGGTGAACTGCTGCGCAGCGGTGTCGACCTGCGGCCAGCGGCCCGAGCGGGGTGGGAGACACGACATGCATGATCTCATGATCCGCAACGCACGCGTCGTGGACGGCACCGGCGCGCCGGCCTTCACCGGCACGGTGGTGGTCGACGGCACGCGCATAAGCGCGGTGCACGCCGCTGCCACGCCGGCCGCCCGTACGCGCGCGCGGCGCGAGATCGACGCCGACGGCCTGCTGCTGACACCGGGTTTCGTCGACATCCACACCCACTACGACGGCCAGGTGTGCTGGGACAAGCTGCTCACGCCCAGTTGCTGGCACGGCGTGACCACGGTGGTGATGGGCAATTGTGGCGTCGGCTTCGCGCCGGTGCGGCGCGGCCGCGAACACGAGCTCATCGAAGTGATGGAGAGCGTCGAGGACATTCCCGGCGCGGTGCTGCGCGAGGGCATGTCCTTCGGCTGGGAGTCCTTTGGCGAGTACCTCGACGCCATCGACACGCCCTACGTGATGGACGTTGGCACCCAGGTGCCGCACGTCGCGCTGCGCTACTACGTGATGGGCGCGCGTTCCTACGAGGAGCAGGCCAGCGCCGGGGAGATCGCCGCCATGGCGGACATCACCGGCAAGGCGCTGGCGGCGGGAGCTCTCGGTTTCTCGACCTCGCGCTTCTATGGACATCTCGACAAGCGCAACCAGGTGGTGCCCGGCACCCATGCCAGCGCCGAGGAACTGATCGAAATCGGCGCGGCGCTCGGCGCGGCCGGCCATGGCACCGTCGAGATCATCTCGGACCGGCTAGAGGACGCCGCCGAGCAGGCCTGGATCGCCGAGGTTGCGCGCCGCACGCGCCAGCCCGTGCTGCTCCTGGTCAGCTCCAACGTCGGCCCGGTGGTGTGGGATATCGCCGAGCGCTGTGCCAAGGCCGGCCTCGATGTGCGTCCGCAGGTGGGCGCGCGTCCGGCCTCGGTGCTGATGTCGCTGGAGGCGACGGTCAACCCCATGCGCCAGTTCCCGAGCTTCGACGCGGTGAAGCACCTGCCGCTCGCCGAGCAGCGGGCGCGGCTGCGCGACCCGGCCTTCCGCGCCCTGGTGCTGGCCGACACGCCCAAGGTGCCACGCTTCGCGGGCACGGCGCGCATGATCTCGAGCTGGGATCGCATGTTCGTGCTGCCGCGCGATCTCGGCTACGAGCCAGGCTACGAGGATTCCCTCGCCGGTCTCGCGCGGGCGCGGGGCTGTCACGTGCGCGAGGCTTTGATGGACGTGATGGCCGAAGGCCGGCCCATCCTCTACCTGCTCGGCGATTACCAGGGCACGCTCGAGCCCCATCGTGCACGCATCGCCCGCCCGCACTCGGTGCTGGGCCTGTCCGATGGCGGTGCCCATTGCGCGACGCTGTGTGACGCCGGACTCTCCACCTACCTGTTGGCCTACATGTGCCGCGATCGGCAGCGCGGTCCACGCCTGGCACTCGAACTGGCGGTACACAAGCTGACCCAGGACACCGCCAGCGCCTACGGCCTGCGCGATCGGGGCGTGATCGCGCCCGGCTACCGCGCCGACCTCAACCTCATCGACTTCGAGGCCTTGGCCCTTGGCGAGCCGCGCATGGTGAGCGATCTGCCAGGCGGTGGTCGCCGGCTGCTGCAGGACGCACGCGGCTACCGCGCGACGGTGTGCGCGGGCCAGGTGACCTTCGAGAATGGGGCGCATACCGGCAAGTTGCCTGGGCGAGTAGTTCGCGGGGGACGACGCCAGGGCTTGTCTCGCGACCGCTGACGTGTCGCGGGAAGAATGGGGAGGGACCCCCGCCTGGGGTCTCTTCCCATAACATCGGGCGCCCGGGCCGGAGGGGTTCAATGCTGACCATGGCCCTGGCGCCCAGCCGGGTGCGCGCGCGCCGTTGGACTGGCTGCGCGATTTCCGCCGTCAGATGAGGGGCTTCCAGGTCTGGTACGCTCGACACCCATGGGGCGTCATGCGAGTCGACGGCCTCTCGGCCGCACCCGTTTGCCCAAGGCCGGGCCGCACCTCGCGCGGCAGGTGAAGTGCATTGCGCCGCCGGCCGCTATTCCCGGCAGTTGACCAGAGTACAGAGAGACGGAATGGGCTACATCGTGGAGTCGCTATCGGACGGCGAAGAGGTCGTCACGCTGTTTCGCGTGCACTGGGTGTCCTACCTGTGGCCGATGTTCTACTCGACGCTCACCTTGGGCATGCTGCTTCCCTTCGCGCTCTACGAGATCATGAGTCTGCGCTTCATGGAGCAGGGGCTGACCAACAAGCGTGTGATCTTCAAGCGCGGCATCATCAGCCGGCGCACGGACGAGATGAAGCTGCGCTCGATCGAAACGGTGGAAATCGAACAAGGCGTGTTCGGACGCCTGCTGGACTACGGCACGGTGGTCGTCACCGGCCGCGGCATCAGCGACGTGGTGCTGAAGAACGTCGACGATCCGATGCTGGTCAAGCGCAGGATCGAGAGCGTCAGCAACCCTGCGGACTAGGTGGAGCTGCCGGGACAGACCCCGTGCGGGGCCTGTCCCTTCCTCTCACCTCAGGTGCTGTGGCCCACGCGGTTCAGACGCAGCAGCTGACCCGGCGTCTTGCCGGTGCATTCACCATCGCGGAAGGTCACTTCGCCGTTGACCAGCGTCCAGCGGTAGCCCTCCGCGCGCTGCACGCGCCGCCACTCGTTGGCCGGGAAGTCGTGGGCGATCTCGTAGTCCACTTCCGGCACGCGCTTCAGCTTGTCGAAGTCGTAGATCACGATGTCGGCCGGCGCGCCCTCGCGCAGGAAGCCGCGGTCGGTGAAGCCGGCGGCCTGGGCCGGCAGGTAGCTCAAGCGGTAGTGCGCCTGTTCCAAGGTCAGCTGACCGGTGTCGCGCACGAGCCAGGTGAGCATCTCGGTGGTGAACGAACCGCCGGTGAAGAAGCGCGTGTGCGCGCCGCCGTCCGACACGCCGGGAATGATGTGCTGATTGCGCACCAGTTCGCCGACCTTCTTCGGATCGCAGCTCGCGATGTCCGCGGTCTTGTACAGCACCTTCAGATCGCCGGCGAGGCCGATGTCGAGCATCGCCTCGATGTGATGCTTGCCCTCGCTCTTCGCGATCTCGCCGAGCGCGCGGCCGTGATACTTGGCAAGTTCCGGATGACCGGGCGTCGCTTCGATCACGATACCTTCGATGGGACCGCCGACGCCGGTCGTGACCAGCATGTCTTCCTCGGCGATCATCTGCCGGCGCACCGCAGGATCGGCGAGCTTGACCTTCTTCTCCTCGGTGGTGCCGGTGGTGGCGCGGCTCCAGGCCGGGCTCGAATCGTAGAGGTTCCAGTCTTCCAGGCTGAACACGAAAGGCGCGCGCACCGTCACCGCCTGGCCGTAGACCCGCAAGCCCCGCTCGAAGCAGGAGTCGATCCACTTCATGGTCTCGGTGTGCACGTTCTCGTGCCCGGGCTCGTCGGAGGCGAGCAGGGCGTTGAACAGGATCGGCCTGCCGGTGCGCCGCGCGATCTCCTCGATGAAGAGCCTGTCCTCGTCGCTACGCACGTTCACCGCGTCGGCGTTCTTGGCGTTCAGCAGCTGGATGAAGCCTTCACCGCGCTGGCCGACCATGTCGGCGAAGGCCAGCAGGGTCTCGTCCGGCACGACGTCGGTCGGCATCGGCGTGCCGTCGAAGTCGGCCTGGATGGAGTTCTGGCCGAAGCGCTGGAAGCTGAAGCCCATCATGCCGGCGTCCATCGCCTCGCTGATGAGCCGGTTCATCTCGCCGATTTCATCCTTGGTCGCCTGGCGGCCGGCCTTCGCGCCCTCGAGGCCGAGCACGTAGACGAGCAATGGATTCAAGGGCACGTAGCTCAGCAGGTTGACGCCCTTGGGAAGGCGATCGAGATGATCCATCCACTCCGGCAGCGATTCCCATTCCCAGTCCAGCCCCATGCCTTCGACCATGGTGTCGTAGGGGATCTGCTCGGTGCGCACCATCATCTGCAGCAGCCGCTCGCGGTTCTCCTTGCGCGCCGGCGCGAAGCCGAAGCCGCAGTTGCCGATGGCGACCGAGGTCACGCCGTGCCAGCCGGAGATGGTGCAGTAGGGATCCCAGTGGATCTGGGCATCGTAGTGGGTGTGCAGATCGACGAAGCCGGGCGCGACGATGAGGCCCGCGGCGTCGATCACCTGTTTGGCGTCGCTGGTGGCGACGCGGCCGATTTTTGCGACCTTGCCGTCCTTGATCGCGAGATCGCCCTTGAAGCGTGGCAGACCGGTGCCATCGATGATGGTGCCGTTCTTGATGACTGTGTCGTACTTGGACATGCGCAACATCTCCCCTCATGGTCATGCGCGCGTGTGACGCCGGCCGCGGCCGGGGCTGTCCGCACGCGCGCGCAGCGGTTGATCGGACAACTCCCCATCCACACGTATAGACCACCGCGACGGCCGGATCACGGTCGCCGGCCTGCAATCTTCGCGACCGCGCGGCGCGCCCCTGGGACCGGTTAGGCGGCGGCTGCGTCGAAAGACGTAGCGCGCCGTCGCGCCATCGATTGAGACGGGATGGCGGAGCCCCGGACGGACCGTCATTCCCTGGACAAGGCGGGCGGAAAATGCCCGATCGGCGCGTTCGCCGCGGCGCGGGCCACCTCACCTATCGGTATGCTTCGAGTACGGTAGCCTCATCGGCGTAGCACGTCGAACAGCGGACCCGTGCCCTCCATGGTCGCGAGCGCGTCGAAATCACCGCGCAGGGCCTTCAAGGCATAGCGTTCCTCGGCGATCTCCTCTGCCGTGCGCACACCCAGCGCGCGCAGCACAGGCAAGGGCGGGCACCAGCCTTCGAGGGCGTGTTGCAGCAGGAACAGCGCCACGCCACCCGGCAACAGCAGCCAGCGGCGACGCTGCAACACGGCGAGCGCGAGGCCGGTGAGGGTGACGGAGGACGCCAGCGTCTCGAGCCAGCGTTCGACGTCCCACTCGCGGTCGAGGTCCGCCAGGCGCGCGCCGATGGCGGTCGGGCCCTGGCCGCGAAGTTCGGCGACGCGCAGCGCCGTGGTGCGCCGAATGCGCGCGAGCGCCGCTGGCGAGGTGTTGCTGGACACGCGTTCGCGTGTGGGCGTGATGAAGGACATGACAGGGCTCCGCGGCGGACATGGAAGTGGCGCTTCCATTCCGCACGCGGTCCGCGGGTGATCGCAGTAGGGCGATGGCGCGTTCGTCGTAGGCGCGCGCGCCGCCGCGCGCTTCAGCCCTCGGCGCCGCGCCGCGGTGGCTCGAACTTGCGCAGGTACTTGTGCAGGCTCGCGAGCAGTTCCAGGCCACCCTGTCCCGCGATCAGGCGCTCGGCCAGGGTCTGCAGCTTCTCCTGGTGCGAGCGCGCCGCGTAGCGCAGGACCTCGAACGCTTCACCGTCGTTCAGGCCGAAGCGCTCCATGACGATGCCGACCGCGATGCTGACGGCCTTCTTGTCCTCGAAATCGCCGGACAGTTTCTCCACCGAACGCATCAGCTTGCTGATCTCGGTGGCGCGAGTGAGTGCGGTGGCGACCGCGGCCGTGAGCTGTTCGATGGCAACCGGCTTGACGAGGTAGGTGATCGCGCCGCTCTTGGCCGCGCGATCGATGGACTCGTCGCCGATCTGACCGGTCAGGTGGATGAAGGGAATGCCGTGCTCGCTCGCCAGCGCCTGGCCGAGTTCGATGCCGTCGCCGTCCGGCAGGCCGATGTCGACGATGGCCAGGTCGACGTGCTGCTGCGCGACCACCGCGCGCGCGGCCTGCGCGGAGTCGGCGCCGAGCGGCACGTAGTCGTTGACCTTGAGGGCTTGCACCAGGAAGCGCAGCAGGCCAGGGTCGTCCTCGACCACGAGTATGGATTGGCTCTTGCCGCTGTCCTGCTTCATGACGCGCGTATCTCCCCAGGCATGGGGCCCGGCGCCTGATGTCGACTCGTCGGCGCTGAGCGTGACCAGCCTGCAGCGGCCGCCAGGCCGGAAACTTTCGCGTTCCCTGCGCTACGTGCGGCCTTGGTTCCAGTCGCCGCTGTGAGCGATCAGCCCTGCACCGATCGCGGCGCAATCATGACCCGCCGCAGGCTGTCAATCAAGATTGTGAACCACCCGACAGCTTGCCTGGCGATGGCAGCGATTTGCGCCCGGCGGCGGTGGCCAGCGGCAGGTCCAACCAGAAATTGCAGCCCACGCCCGGCTCGCCCTGCGCGCCAAGCACGCCGCCCATCGCTTCCGCGAGCTGGCGACTGAGCGCCAAGCCGAGACCCATGCCCTCGACGCTGATGCGCTCGGCATCGAGCCGCTGGAACGGCACGAACAGCTTGCCGATCTGCTCGGCCGACAGGCCCGGGCCATTGTCGCTGACCGTGATGCGCAGGAAGCCTGGCTGCTCGCCCGCGGCCAGCGTCATCTCCACCCGTCCGCGCGGCGCGTTGTACTTCACCGCATTGCCGAGCAGGTTCAGCACGATCTGCCGTACCCGCGTGCGATCGGCCAGCACCGCGGCCTGGCTGCCGCCGCGATAACGCATGCTGATCTGCCGGTGACGCGCCTCGTTCTGCATCATCGACATGCATTCGGCGCACACCTCGTGCAGGTCGAAACGCGCCAGCGTGACCCGCAGCTTGCCCATTTCGATGCGCGTGAGATCGAGCATCTCGTCGACGATGTCGAGCAGGTGGCGGCCGGCCTTCAGGATCTCGTCGACGTTCTCCGCCTGTTCGGTGACGAGCGGATGGCGCTTGTCGTAATGCAGCAGCTGGCTGAAGCCGAGGATCGCGTTCAGCGGCGTGCGCAGCTCGTGGCTCATCTTCGACAGGAACTCGGACTTGCTGCGGTTGGCGCTCTCCGCCTCTTCCTTCAGGCGCTGCAGCTCCGCGAGGCGACGCCGGTCGGTCATGTCCTCCGCAAGCCCCGCGATGCGTTCCAGGCGGCCCTGCTCGTTCTCGATGGGAAACGCCCGGCAGCGCAGCCAGCGCACCTCGCCGTCGCCGCGCACGATGCGGAACTCGATGTCGGTCAGGCCTTCGCTCAGCACGCGGTGCATCTCGTCGCGCACGCGCGGCTTGTCTTCGTCGTGCACGCGCTGGAACCAGCCGCTCCAGTTGTCGCGCAGGGCCTCCCGCGGCAGGTCCCAGGTGCGTTCGAACGCCGGGCTCAGGTACACCAGTTCGCCGCTGCCGGCGTTCATCAGCCAGAACACCTGGTCGACGTTGTCGGTGATCTGGCGCAGGCGCAGTTCGTTCTCGCGCAGCTGCAGTTCGGCCTGCTTGCGCGCGGTGATGTCCTGGCCGATGCCGACCAGGCGGCGCGCGACGCCATGTTCGTCGCGCTCGATGCTGCCCTGCTGGTGCACGTGGCGCACCTCGCCGTCCGGCAGCACGATGCGGTGGTCGAAGTCGTACACGTCCCGGGCGGTCAGCGCCTCATTCATGAGCCGCACCAGGCCGGCGCGTTCGTCCGGATGCACGCGCGCCATGAAGTCCTCCAGGCGCCCCGATTCCTGCGTGGCCGGCAGGTCGAAGATGCGGCGGATCTGCTGTGACCACAGCATCGCGCGCGAGGCGAGATCCAGCTCCCAGAAGCCGAGATTGCCGACCAGCTGCGCGCGTTCCAGGCGCTGCGCGTAGTCGACCAGCTCGGCATGGCGCTGGTGGCTCTCGGTCACGTCCGACGCGACCCCGGCGATCGCCAGCGGCCGACCCTGGGTATCGCGCACCGAGCGCGCCTTGTCGTGAATCCAGCGCACCTCGCCGTCGGGGCGCAGAATGCGGTACTCGGCATCCAACGCCGCGCCGTTCAGCATCGCCGCGAATTCGAGCGACATGCGTTCGCGGTCGTCCGGGTGGATGTGTTCGAGCCAGCCCACCGCGTCGCTGCGCGCCTTGCCGCAGGGTCGCCCGAAGATCTGCTCGAACCCGGGGCTCACGTAGAACGGCGTCTCGCCGTCCAGGCTCAGGAGCCAGAACGCGTCGCTGATGGTTTCGGTGATCTGCCGCAGGCGCATCTCGCTCTGACGCAGGGCCTGCGCCGCCTGGTGGTGTTCAGTGATGTCGCGCACCACGCCGGTGAAGCGCAACGGTCGGCCGCCGGCGTCACGTTCCACCGTCGCCTGGGACTGCAGGTGGAGCAGGCGCCCACTGGCGGTGAATGCGCGCAGTTCGATGTCGTAGTCGGTGCCATCGCGGAGCGCCGTCTCCATCACCTCGCGCACGCGCGGAATATCCTGCGGGTGGATGTAGTGGTAGTAGTCCTCGCCGTCGACCACCGCGTCGGCGTCGACTTCGAACATGGCGCGCATCTCGTCCGACCAGTAGTTGTGCCCGGTGTCGAGGTTCAGCTCCCAGATGCCGAGCCGCGCGGCGCGCTGCGCGAGCGCGAGTCGCGAGGCGTTACGCGCCAGTTCCGCCTGCTGCTCGACGCGCTGGGTGATGTCGCTGATCACGCTCGCGAGCGACACCACCGCGCCGGTGGCGTCGCGCACCAGGTCGGCCTTGTCGTGCACCCACAGCGTCGCGCCGCCGTGCTGCACCAGGCGGTATTCGGCGACGAAGCTGCCTCGTTCCAGCGTGCCCTTGAACTGCTCGAACACGCGCGCGCGGTCCTCGGCATGGACGAAGTCGCGCCAGCACAGGCCGGAGGCCAGCAGGCTGTCGTTGGACAGGCCGAAGATGCGTTCGTGGCCCGGGCTCGCGTAGTACAGCTCGGTGCGCTTGAGGTTGGTGAGGCAGAAGGCTTCGCTGCTGACGTTGGCGATCTCGCGCAGGCGCATCTCCTGCTCCTCGAGCGCGCGCCGCGTATCCACCCAGTCGGTCACATCGAGCGCCACGCCGACGAAGCCGCGCTGCATGTCGCCGTCCAGCAGCGGCACGAACTGCGCGCGGAAGTAGCGCGGCACGCCGTCGGCGGGCCGCGTCACCGGGCGGTCGGGCGACACCGTCACGTGTTCGCCGGCCACCACGCGCCGCACATGGGGCTCGATCAGGCGCGCGACGTCGGCGGGCAGGATGTCGGACAGGCGCCGACCGGGAAACCATTCAAAGGGCTGGCCGTACCAGTCCGCGAACCGCCGGTTGACGTAGATGAGGCGCCCGTCGTTCTCGCAGGCCGCGACCAGCGACGGAATGGTGTCGATGATGGCGCGCACTTCCTGCGCGGCCTGGCGCACCGCCTGTTCGGCGCGGCGCTGATCGGTCAGGTCCTCGATCAGCGCGATGAAGCCGCGGGTGCGTCCGGCGACGGTGTCGGGCAGCAGGCGCACGCGCAGGATGCGTTCCGGCTCTTCGAAGCGCTCGTTGTGGCGCACGTAGTCGAAGTCGAGGGTCTCGCCGCGCAGCGCGCAGGCCATCAGTGGCCCGGTGATGGCGAAGGCTTCACCGACCACGTCCTGCACGCGCTGCCCGATGAAGGCGTGGGCGGGCTGCTGGTACCAGGCGAGGAAGCCGGCATTGACGTAGCGGTAACGCAGGTCGGCATCGATGTAGGTGATCAGCGCCGGCAGGTTGTCGGCCACCGCGCGCATCTCCCAGTTGGCGCGCAGCGCGGCGTCCTCGGCGAGTCGCCGCTCGGTGTCGTCGGTCACCAGGGTGTAGACGCCGTACACGCCCTCTGGCCCGACCGCCGGCACCATGTGGGTGTTCAGCACCCGCACTTCTTCGCCGCGCGGCGCCTTGCGTTCGAACACGTAGTTGACCGGGTTGCCGGCCAGCGCGTGGCGGATGTGGGGCAGGATGCGCCCCAGCACGTCGTCGCCGAGCGTCTCGGCGACGGTGCGGCCGACGAACCAGTCGCGCGGCTGCCCATACCACTGTTCGTAGGCCGAGTTGACGAAGCGGTAGCGCAGGTCCGCATCGATGAACGCGATGAACACCGGCACGTGATCGACGATGCCGCGCAGCTGCTCCTGCGCGCTGGCGAGTTCGCGCTCGACCCGCCGGTAGCGCGAGATGTCCTCCACCACCGCGATGATGCCGTCCTGGCGGCCATCCACCAGGTTGGGCGTGTAGCGCGCGCGCATGTCACGCGGCGGCGCTTCGGGGGTCGTGAGGGTGTAGTGGCCGGTGTATTCGAAGTCCACCGCTTCGCCGGCCAGCGCCGCCGCGAGCCGCGGTTCGATGAGACGGTAGATCTCGGGGGGCAGGGTGTCGGCCACCGCGCGGCCGATGAACCAGTCGTTCGGCCGGTTCCACACCCGGGTGTACTCGGCATTCACCCGCCGATAGCGGAGATCGGGGCCGATGCAGGAGATCATCAGCGGTACCGCGTCGACCATCGACGCCAGCTCCGCCAGGGTCTCGGGCCTGAAGCCGGGCGTGGAACTCAGATTCATGCGGTGGGATCCCTCGTCGCCAGGTCCGGCCGCGCGCGCCGCGCGTCACGGGCAGCTATTATCCGGGCCGCCACGCCGCGCAGGCAAACGCGGGTGCGGCGAGCCGATGGAGAGCGCCATGAAGATTCTCTACGTCGAAGACAACGCGGCCAACGCGCGCCTGCTCGCCAAGTACCTGGCGCTGCAGGGCGACGTGGAGCTGCTGGAGGCCGCGACCGGCGAGGCCGGCGTGGCGCTGGCGCGCGCCGCGCTGCCTGACCTCGTGCTGATGGACATCAACCTGCCGCACATGTCCGGCGCGGAGGCGCTGGCCGCGCTGCGCGCCGACGCCCGCACCGCCGGCATCGCGGTGATCGCGGTGTCGGCCGACGCGTTGCCCGATCGTATTCATGCCGCGCTCGCCGCCGGGTTCGACGACTACCTGACCAAGCCGCTCGATCTCACCGCTCTGGAGACGGTGATCGCCCGCTACCGCGCGGCCTGAGGCGCTTGGCGGCGCGCGGGGCGATGGCCGATACTGCCGCGCCGGCGCGCAGCCCGACCCACGCGAGGAGCCCATGTCCGAACCCGATGCCAAGAGCGCGGCCGCCAGCGCGGCGCGCGCGCTGTTGAACGCCTGCTACGACGGCGTGCTCGCGACCCTGTCGGTCGACGTCGCCGGCTATCCCTTCGGCTCGGTGGTGCCCTATTGCCTGGACCAGCGTGGCCGACCGCTGATCCTGATCGCCTCCATCGCCCAGCACACCAAGAACATCCGCGCCGACGCGCGCGTGTCGCTGACCGTGTTCGACCGCGGGGAACCCGATCTGCAGGCCGCCGGGCGCGTGACGGTGCTGGGCGACGCGACCCTTCTCGCGCCCGGGGAACGCGAACTCGCGCTGCGCTACTACCGCTGGTTTCCGCAGTCCCACGACTACGATCGCACCCACGACTTCCACTTCTACGCGCTTGCGCCGCGCCGCGTCCGCTTCATCGGCGGCTTCGGCGCGATCCACTGGTTCGAGCCCGAGGCGGTGCTGCGCGCCAATCCCTTCGACACCCACGCCGAGCGTGGCATCCTCGAGCACATGAACGCCGACCACGGTGACGCGCTGCGCCATTACTGCGCGCTGGCGGGGCTCGAGGTGCCGGCGGGCGAAGCGCCGGAGATGGTCGGCTGCGACGCCGAAGGCATGCACCTGCGTCTCGGACTGCGCGTCGCGCGCATCGCGTTCCCGGCGCCGGTCGCCGACCTCCAGTCGGTGCGCGCCACGCTGGTCGCGATGGCCCGCGCCGAGCGGCTCACGCCTCCAGGCTGAGCGCGCACTCGCCGGCGGGCAGCACTGCACCGATCACCGTGGCGTCCACGTAGCCGGCGGTGCGCAGCGCCGCGACGCAGGCCTCGGCCTCGCTCGCCGGCACGGCGCCCAAGAGCCCGCCGCCGGTCTGCGGATCGAAGCACAGTGGCAGCGCGGCATGGCTCGAAGCCGCGTCGGCGATCCTGACCGTCTCGGCCGCGCGGCGGTTGTCAGGCGCGAGCGTGCTGGCGATGCCCAGCGCGGCGAGTTCGGCGGCGCCGGCCAGGCACGGCAGCGTATCGAGGTGGACCCGCGCCGCGACGCCGCCCGCGGTCAGCATCTCCAGCAGGTGACCGCACAGGCCGAAGCCCGTCACGTCGGTCAGCGCATGGGCGCCGTGGGCGCGCAGCGTGGTCGCCGCGGCGGCATTGGACAGCGCCATGACGGCGAGCGCCGCGTCCAGCCAGTCGGCACGCGCGCGACCACGCATCGCCGCGGCGAGCAGCACGCCGGCGCCGAGCGGCTTGGCCAGGATCAGCGCATCGCCCGGCAGCGCGCCGCGCTTGGTGAGCGCCGTGTCGGGCGCGAGCCAGCCGTTCACCGCGAAGCCGAGACTCAACTCCAGCCCCTCGGCCGTGTGCCCGCCGACCAGCGCCGCGCCGGCCGCGTCCAGCACTTCGCGCGCGCCGGCGAGGAGCTGCGTCTGTTCGTACTTCATTTTGCGCGGCGCGGCGAGCGCCTGGGTGAACAGCGCGAGCGCCGTGTGCGGCGTGGCGCCATTGGAATATATAACCCACTGGCAGTGATTGGCGGTGATGCGGCCGAACAGCCACGGGTCGTCGATGAAGGCGCGAAAGCTGTCCACGCTCTGCACCGCCAGCGCGCCTGCCGGCAGGCGCACCACGGCGGCGTCGTCGGGTGCGTCCAGCCCGACCAGCACGTCGGCGCGCGGCGCGGGCGGCAGCGCGGCGAGCGCCGCGCGCAGCAGGTCGGCGCCGACCTTCGCGCCACAGCCGCCGCAGCGCATGGCCGGGTCGAGCGCGCCTGGGGCCTCGCTCGCCGCGGCCATAGGCATCACCGGCAGTTCCTGGTAGCGCCGCATGAAGCGCCGATCGATGTGGTCCTTCCAGCGCCACACCCAGTCGCCGGCCAGCGCCAGCGCGCCGCGCGAGGCCACCGCGTGACGCCCCCCGGTGGAGACGATGCCGAGGAAACGGCGCTGCGGCGTGAAGGGTTCGAGCGGCCGGTCTTCCAGCGCGCGGCGCAGGTTCTCGGTCAGCGGCGGTCCCTGGCGCACGGCGAACACGCCGGCCCTGGGGCGCGGATGACCTTCCACCGCGGCCAGATCGCCGGCCGCGAACACGTGCACGTGGGACAGCGACTGCAGGCAGGCATCGACGCGCACGAAGCCACTCGCGTCGACCGCTAAGCCACTCGCGCCCGGCCAGGCCGGCGCCGCGGCGTGGGTGGTCCACAGGACCTCGTCGACTTCGAGGCGTGCACCGCTGGCCGTCACGAGCGCGTGGGACTCGACCCGCGTGACCTCCGCGCCGAGATGCAGGCGCACGCCCGCGCGCTCGAGCGCGCGCCGCAGGTGGCGACGCACCGCGGGCGCGTGCCCTACCGGCAGGAGGTCGGCGCCACTCGTCAGCAGGTGGAACTCGTGGGCGATCCCCGGAGCCGCGTCCTGGCGCAGGCGGTGGGCCACGGCGAGCGCAATCTCGACGCCGCCCGCGCCGCCGCCGACCACCGCCACGCGCGACGCCGCGCCACGCGCGGCGATGCGTGCGCGCAGCGCCTGCCAGCGTGACCAGAAGCTGCTCACCGGCTTCACCGCCACCGCATGCTCGGCGGCGCCCGGCACCGCCATGGCCGGGGTGATGCCACTGTCCAGGCTGAGCACGTCGTAGGTGACCGGCGGTCGCGCGCGGCACAGCACGCGGCCACCGTCCAGATCGAGGCCGACGACTTCGTCGTGGTAGAGCCGCGCGCCGGCGGCGCGGGCCAGCGGCGCGAGATCGATATGCACCTCGTCGTAGTCGTAGTGACCGGCGATCAGGCCCGGCAGCATGCCGGAGTAGGGCGTGTGGATCTCGCGCGTGATGAGCGTCAGGCGTCGGCCCGGCATCGGGCGCATGGCGAAGCGCCTGAGCACCTCGACGTGCGCGTGGCCGCCGCCGACCAGCACCAGGTCGCGCAGGATGGGCGTGGAAGGGAGGTGCATGGCGATCTCACGGAACGCGGCCTGGGCGGGCGCGAACGCGGCTCACACCGCGCTCGCGCGCGGGGGATCAGGCGGCGCGGTGCCGCCCCGGGGCGCTGCGCGGCGCTAGCCAGTCGTCGGTCTGTTGATCGATCGGGTGGACATCCAGCACGCCGCTCGCCTCGATCTCGGCCATGGCCTCGCGCGAGAACTCGGCGGCCGGCGCGTCGCCCGCGATGACGAACATCAGCACCGAGTACTGATCCGCCGGGCCGTCGGTGATGTTCTCGAAGCGGCGAATCATGCCGGGTGGAAAGGAGATCACGTCGAGCGGATCGAGATCCACCGACTCCACCGCGCCCGCCGCAGACTCCCAGCTCGCGCGCCAGCGGCCGGTCATGCACACGAAGGTCTCGTTGGTGTCGTGGTTGTGCATCATCGGGCCCTTGCCGGGCAAGGCCTCGCAGTAGCCGAGGTTGAAGCCCTCGCTGATTTTGATCGACGACATGCGCGCCGCCTTGGCGCCGACCGGCGAGGTCACCGCGCCTTGTTCACCGGGCGGCGGCTGAAAGCCGATGACGTTGTACAGAATGCGCATGGAGGCCGGCATGTGGCTGTCCGGCAGGCCGCCATCGAAACCTTTCAGGTCCTTGAAGCGCGCGACACGCTTCAACATGTCCTCGCGGCTGACATACAGGCGCGGGATTTTCTCCTCGAATGCCATGCTGCATCTCTCCCCTGGACTGGCTGGCGGCATAGATACCACATCAGGCGCTGCTTGTGCGGGACCTCAGGGCTGCGGCGTGGCGAGCGGCCGGCCAGCCAGCACGCTCGCATGCTGGGCGATGTAGCCCGGCGCCAGCGCCGGCAGGTGCGGGCCCAGCGCGCGGTGCGCGTCGGGCAGGCGATGCCAGGGAATCCCTGGCCAGGCGTGGTGCTCAGCGTGATAGTTCATGTTCCACAGCCAGAAGCGCGCGAAACCATTACTCGTCACGCTGCGCGTGCGGGCGAGAATGCTGCCCGTGCTCGGCAGGCTCGAGTGCTCGCACATCAGCCACAGCGTCTGCAGCACGTGGGCGAGCCACAGGCCGGCGAGCAGCCAGCCGCCGCCCGGGATCCACAGCAGCGCGGCGAGCAGGAACATCGCCCAGGCGGCGAGCAGCAGGCGGCATTCCCACGCGAGCGCGGCGGGATGTTCGATGTACTCGGTCCAGCGGCCGAGCAGCGGCCATTCGTGTCGCGGTCGCGTCGCGAAGTGGAGCGCGAGCGAGAGCTTGAGACGCAACAGGCCGTCGCCGAGCGCGGCGCGCCACCAGCCGGCGCTGCTTCGCGGCCACTGTGGGCCACCCGGGTAGGCCAGTGCCTCCGGATCGCGGCTCAGATCCTGGGTGTGTCGATGGTGTTCGAAATGAAACGTGCGGTAGACCGCGGGCGCCATGCCGAACGGCAGGCCGGTCAACCACGCACCGCGAATGTTCCAGCGTGGCGTGACGAAGGCGGTCTGGTGGGTGCATTCGTGGAACGGCGCGAACACGCCGGCCCAGGCCACCGCCAGCAGCGCGGTCGCGGGCAGCGCGAGCAGCGGCGTGTCGTGCCAGTGGCTCGCGGCCCACGCGGCGCACAGCAGCGTGGCGAGATGTATCGCAAGGCGCAAGCCCGACGCCGCGTCGTGCTTGACCAGCAGCGCGCGCAGCGCCTCCGGCGTGAAAAGCTGGCGATGTTCGAAGTGTTCCTGCATGAGAGCTTCCGCGCGACGCTTCGCCGGCATCTTAACAGCGCGTGGCGCGGGCGCCGCGATGGCGAAGCGGGACCGTCCGCGAGATACTTCCGACATGTCCAGCCTGGCCTGCCTGAGCGTCGCGCCCACGGCCCATGGTTTCGCCGCCGTGGTCGACGGCGCGGACCTGCGCGGACCGCTGGACGCGAGTTCGCGCGCGCGCCTGATGGACTTGTGGCAGCGCCATCCGCTGCTGTGCTTTCCCGAGCAGGATCTCGATCCGGCCGCGCTCGAGCGCGTCAGTCTGTGCTTCGGCCAGTTCGGTCAAGATCCCTACGTCGCGCCGATGGACGGGTACGCGCACGTCATCGAAGTGCGGCGCGAAGCGACCGAGACCGCGCCGATCTTCGGCGGCAGCTGGCATTCCGACTGGAGCTTCCAGGCGACGCCGCCGAGCGCGACCCTGCTCTACGGCGCGGTGGTGCCGCCGCGCGGCGGCGATACAGTGTTCGCGGATGGCTATCGCGCCTGGGAGGCGCTGTCGCCGACCATGCAGGCGCTGCTCATGCCGCTGAACGCGGTGCACTCCGCGGCGCCGGCCTACGGCACCAACGGTCTCTTCGCGCGCGACGACGCGAGCCGCTCGATGCGCATCCGCGTCTCGCCGGACGCCGAGCGACGCGAACGCCATCCGCTCGCGCGCCGGCATCCGCTCTCGGGCCGCATCGCGCTCTATCTCAATCACGTCTACACGCTCGCCATCGACGGACTCGCGCCGGACGAGAGCCGCGCGCTGCTCGACTTCCTGCTGCGCCACATGACGCGGCCGGAATTCCAGTATCGCCATCGCTGGCGGCCGCGCATGCTGCTGGTGTGGGACAACCGCTGCGCCGTGCACTACGCGGACGGCGGCTACGAGGGCCATGCGCGTCTCATGTATCGCAGCACCGTGGCCGGAGAGCGGCCGCAGGCGGCGCGCGGCGCCTGAGCGCCACGGCGGGCGGCGCATGATCGTGACTCGCTCGCGCAGGCCGCGGTCCGCGCCGCTGGCCGCGTTGCCCGCCGCGTTTCTGATAGTGCTCTTGCTGCTGGGCGGCTGCGCGCGCCTGCCGTGGGTGAAGGACGCGCCGAAGGATCCCAAGCCGCCGCCCGCGCCGACGCTGAAGGTGGTCGTGCGCGGCGTCGAGGACAAGCTCGCCGACAACGTGCGCGCCCACGTTTCCGCGGGCAGTCGGCGCTGCGATACACCGGCCGCCTATCTCGACGATCTCGCCGGCCGTGCGCGCGATGAAGCGCAGGAGGCCCTGCGCGCCTACGGTTATTACCATGCCACGGTGCGCGCGCGCATCGTGCGCCGAGGCGACTGCCCGCGGGTCGTGGTGCAGGTCACCGCCGGCCCGCGCGTGACGGTCGAGGCCGTGCAACTCGACATCCTCGGTCCGGCGCGGGACGACCCGCGTTTCATGGCGGCCCTCACCACGCCGCCGCTGCGCGCCGGCCGGCGTCTGAACCACGCGCATTACACCGCCACCCGTCGCCTCGTGGAGACGGTGGCGCTGGAGCGCGGCTACCTCACCGGTCATTTCACCACCCACCGGCTGGAGGTCGATCCGGCGCGCAATCTCGCGCGCGGCGTGCTGGTGTTCGAGAGCGGGCCGCGCTTCGAAGTCGGCGAGGTGCGCATCACGCAGCAGCCGGCGGTGGTGGAAGACGCGCTGGTGCGGCGCTTTCTCGACTACCAGCCGGGCCAGCCCTACGACGCGACCCTGGTCACGCGCTTCTACACCGCGCTCGCCGCGAGCCAGTACTTCGACCAGGTGGACATTCGCCCGCGCCTCGCCGCGCCACAGGGCGAGGCGGTGCCGATAGACATCAACCTCACGCCGCGCAAACGCCATCGCTACTCGCTCGGCGTGGGCGCGACCACCGACGAGGGCTTGCGCACGCGCGCGGCCTACGCCAATCGCCGCGTCAACGTCTTCGGTCATCGCCTGAAGACCGAGCTGCGCGCGTCGCTCATCGAACAGAGCCTGTCGGGTGAATACCAGCTGCCGCGGGCCCATCCGGCCGACGAGTGGCTGAGTTTCCAGGTGGGCGTGAAGCGCAAGGACGTCGACAGCTTCGAGAGCAACCAGACTCAGGCTGGCGTGGCCGACACCCAGCGCCGGCCGTGGGGCTTCCTCGAGACGCGCTTCGTCAATCTCGACTACCAGTCCTTCGACATCGGCGGACGGGTGCGCGATTCGCTGCTGGTGATCCCGGGCCTGCGCTGGGTGCGCAGCACCGCCAACGATCCGCTCTATCCCACGCGCGGCCACACGCTGAACCTCGAACTGCGCGGCGCGGCCGAGCAGCTGCTGTCCGAGACCAGCTTCGTGCGCTTCGCCGCCAGCCTGCGCATGGTGCGCGGTTTCGGCGCGCGCTGGCGCCTGCTGACCCGCACGGATCTGGGCTGGAGCTGGTCGGATGACTTCGGCGCGTTGCCGCCGACCGAGCGCTTCTTCGCCGGCGGCGACCAGAGCATCCGCGGCTATGACTTCCAGGATCTCGGTCCGGTGAACCGGCGGCGCAACGTGATCGGCGGGCGCTACCTCGGCGTCGCGAGCGCGGAACTCGAACGCAGCGTGGCGCGCCAGTGGGCGGTGGCGGGATTCGTCGACGCGGGTAACGCGTTCGGCGGCGATGGCCGCGACACGGGCGTCAAGGTGAGTCTCGGCGCCGGCCTGCGCTGGCGCTCGCCGCTCGGCCCGGCGCGCATCGATCTCGCCCATCCCCTCGAGGACGACGTGGTGCTGCGCCTGCACGTGCGCATCGGTCCGGACCTGTGAGGCGCACACGATGAACGAACCCGCAAACCCCTCGTCCCCGCCGCGCCGCTTGCGCTGGCCATGGGCGCTGCTCGCGGTCCTGCTGCTCGCGCCGACGCTCGTGGCGCTGCTGCTGGCATCTTCGCCGCGCCTGCTCGGCCGCGCGCTCGATGCCTTCGTGCCGGGGCTCGACTTCGCCGCGGTCGCGCGCGACCCCGCGGGCGGCATGGTGATCGAGGCGCCACGCTATCGCGGCGCCGGTGTCGAGTTCCGCGCGGCGCGGCTGCGCGTAGGCATCGCCTTCGGCTGGCCGGCGGAGGTCCGCCTCGCGCCTCTCAGCGTCGAGTCCGCACGGCTCGAACTCGCGCCGCGGGCGAGCGCCGGCGGTGGGGCATGGCCGCGTCTGCCGCTGGTCCTGCGTGCGCCGGAGCTCGAACTGCGCGACGTGCTGGTGGTGACGCCCGAGCGTGAAGTTCGTGTGACGCGACTCGCGGGCGATCTGGCCATCGGGCCGCGCGGACTCAGCATCGAGGGGTTGGCGCTCGATCTGGACCAGCAGCACGTGAGCGGCAGCCTCGACTACCAGGCGCTGGGCGCGCCGCGCATCGAGGCCCAGCTCGCGTGGCGCGGCGCGCTTGGCGAGGGCGAGGCCGAAGCCGAAGTCGCGCTGCGCGGTCCGTTCACGGCCTTGCAGGTCGAGGCCACGGCGCGCGTGCCCTGGCCCGTGGCGCTCGAGGCCGA
>JBFWYG010000056.1:25235-29597 GCA_050186725.1 Gammaproteobacteria bacterium
GCGCTGCACGTGCGCGCGCTCGACCTGCGCCTGCTGCGCGGACAGGCCGGCCTGCGCGGTGATGTGCAATTCGCGCCGACGCTCTGCGCGAGCGGTGCGTTCAACGCGCGCGGGCTGGACGTGGCCGCACTGGCACCGGCGCTCGAGAGCGCACTCGCGCTGCGCGGCGAGGCGCAGGCCTGTCGCGAAGGCGATGCATGGCGCGCGCAGCTGGCGCTCGCGGCGCTCGAGGGTCAGTGGCGCGGGCAGCGGGTACGGGGCGCGGGGCGCTACCTGCTCGATGCGGCGGGCCAGCGCATCGAAGGGCTCGCACTGCGGGTGGGCGGCAATCGCCTGGCGCTGGACGCGCGCCTCGCCGGCAGCGCGCTGGCCGGTGAATTCACGGTCTCCGCGCCGCGCCTGGCCGAGCTCGCGCCCGAACTCCGCGGACGGCTCGAGGCCAGCGGCACGCTGGGCGGCAGCCTGGCAGAGCCGCGCGTGGCCGCGGCGCTCCACGGCGCGGGACTCGCGTTCGGCGCGTGGCGCGCCACGGCGCTGGAGGGCAGCGCGGATCTCGACCTCGGGCGCGCGCGACCCTCAACGCTCAGCGTGAGCCTGGCGGAACTCGCGCAGGGCGCGCGGCGCCTCGGCGACCTGGGCCTCGCGATCAGCGGTGATGCGCGCGCGCAGCGCATCGACCTCACCTTGCAGGGCGGCGCGCCGCGGCTGGCGCTGGCGCTCGAGGGCGCCTGGCGCGCGCCGGGCTGGGCGGGACGCGTGGTGTCGGCCCGGGTGGGCGAGCCGCGTGTCGGCGACTGGCGGCTGGTGGCGCCGGCGGCGCTGCGCTGGCAGCCGGACGCCTTCTCGCTGGAACGCGCCTGCCTCGCGCAGCGTCGGGGCCGCGCGTGTCTCGCCGTGCCGCGCTGGGGAAGCGCGGAAGCGGCCGTGGCGCTCGACGTGGACGCGCTGCCGCTGACGCTGCTCGGGCCGTGGCTGCCGACCACGCTCACGCCGCGCGGCACGCTGGGACTGCACGCGACGCTCGAACGCACAGGCCTGGACGCAGGTTGGCGCGGCCAGGGCGAGGCGCGGGTGACACGCGGCGGACTGCGCTACCGCGCGCCGGGCGAGCCAGTGCGCGATCTGCCGCTCAGCCGCGCCGCGCTCGCCTTCAGCTTGGACGACACGCGCTTCGACGCGCGCCTCGATGCCGCGCTGGCGGACTGGCTGGCGCTGGACGGTACGCTGGAGGCCGGGCTCGAGCCCGATGCGCCGTGGCGTGGCCGCTTCACGCTGGACCTGCCGGACATAGCCTGGGTGGAGGGTTTCGTCCCCGAGCTGGCCGGCAGCAGCGGCGCCGCGCGACTCGCGCTCGCGTTGCGCGGCACGCGCGCCGCGCCCGAGTTGGAAGGCGAACTCACGGCCTCCAGCGCGACGCTGCGCGTGCCGCGCACCGGCACGGCCATCGAGCAGCTGGCGCTCGACTTCCGTGGCTGGCCGGCGCGCGGGCTCGCGCTGCACGGGGGCGCGAAGCTCGGCGCGGGCCAGCTCGCGCTGTCGGGCGACGTGCGCTGGCCTGACGCGGGCGGGCCCATCGCCGACCTGCGCCTCAGCGGTGAGAACCTCGCGCTACTGCGCCTGCCGGACGTCGAGGCCGATGCCAGTCCCACGCTCACGCTCGCGGTCACCTCGGCGAGCGTCGCGCTCGACGGCACCGTGCTATGGCCGCGCGTGCAGGTCAGTTTGCGCGAATTGCCGGCGCAGGCCGTCGCCACCAGCAGCGATGAAGTGATCGTCGGGACCGCCGCCGCGCAGACCGCGGCCGCGGCGCCGCGCAACGACTGGTTCACCGACAGCTTGTCCGCCGATCTCGACCTGGTGCTGGGTGATGACGTCGCGCTGTCCGCCGCGGGGCTCGAAGCGAAGGTGGCCGGCGCCGTGCACTGGACCAAGCCGCGCCACGACGATCGCGGCCGCGGCAGCGGGCGCCTGACGGTGAAGTCCGGCAGCTACAAGGCCTATGGGCAATCGCTCAGCATCAAGAGCGGCGCGCTGCTGTTCGCCGGCGCGATCGACAATCCCGCGCTCGACGTGCGCGCGGTGCGCCCCGACATCGACACCACCGCCGGCGTGCACGTCACCGGCAACCTGCGTGCGCCGCGCTTCCAGCTGTTCGCCGAGCCCAGCCTGCCGGACGCCGAGGTGCTGTCCTATCTCGTCACCGGCCATGCGCTCGGCGAGGCCTCGTCGGGCGAGGCGGGCCTCATCGCGCGCGCCGCGCTCGGTCTCGGCACCGAGCGCGCGGCGGTGATCGCCGGCCAGCTGTCGGGGCTGTTCGCGCTGGACGAACTCGGCATCAACGCCGGCACCACGGCGCGCACTTCGTCGATCGTGGCCGGCAAGCGGCTGACACCCAAGCTGACCGTGCGCTCGGAGTTCAATCCCTTCGAGCGGCTTTGGACATTCTTCGTGAATTACAAGCTCTCGCCGCGCTGGAGCGTCGAGGCGCAGACCGGCGCGGGCCAGGGCGCGGACCTCATCTACAGCGTGGAACGCGACAGCTTCAGCGGCAGCACCACGCCGGCGCCCGCGCCCAGATGACACAAGGCATGATCTCCTGCATGGTTTTCACCGGCGCGCGGCCGGCGCGATTGGGTCCGCACGTCCCGATACGAGTCGGCGCACCCGCAGGACAAGCGGAGTGCGCCGACCCCTCAGTGTCAGGCCGCGGCCTTTACTCGTCGCGAAGCAGCGCGTGAGCCGAGCAGGATCATCGCGCCACCGAACAGCACGTTGGCGGCCGGGAGGGGCATAGGCATGGCCGTCAGGGCCAACGCCTCGAGCGCGAATCCATCGGTCTGACCGTTGCCCTGCACAAAGAACTCGATCGTATTCTCACCTGAGACGAAACCATCGGTGATCTCAACGATGTCGCCGAGGTTGTAGGTCGGGCCGGTGCCCCAGGCGATCAGCGGACCGCCATTGAGGCGGAACTTCGGCACCCACTGGCCGCGATCCGCGAAACCCTCGCCCGAATCGTCGGCTGCCCAGCGGAACGTCAAGTCGGCCGTCGTGGGCTTGTAGCCTTCGAGACTGAAGGTCTGGCGAAATACGAACTGGGTCCACGCGCGTACGCCACCGTTACTGCCCGTGGGATTGTTGGCGATCCATTGGGTGGTGCCCGAAAGGCGACCCGTGACCAGGCTCGCCGCCTGAAAGCCGTCGGTGGGAAAGGCGGCAATATCGTTGACGTCCACACGACTTGTCGTCGCGGCAACGGTCCATGCCGCGACATCGTTGGTCGACGAGAACTGCAGCGTGCTTGCCGTGGTCGCGCTACTGGCGCCGAGCGCGATGGAGAAGGTCAGAGCGGCCAGCGGACGGGTCGCTCTCGAAGTACTGTTCATGACTCATCTTCCTTGTCAGTTTGGTGAATGCCGCCGCGAGGGTCAGCAACATGTCACAGCGCTCGGTCGAATCGGTCGGTGTCGACACGATCCGAACCCGTTCGAGCTCGCACTCCCTGCGGCCGACCAAGCGTAGTGGTCGCGCGAAAGCCGTACAAGAGTACCGGGAATACCGCACACCTCGCGTTCCCTCTCGCGCGCGGGCCGAATGGACTTCGTCTGGCGGCGACCCGCAGCGGCGCTCGCCACCGCCGTTCCTCACAGCACGCCCGGCATGATCTCCTGCATGGTCTTCACCGGCGCATGGGCCGCCGCACGCTGAAAGGCCGGGCGCGCGGCGAGGCGCGCATACCAGGCATCGACCGCCGCCAGTCCTGATGCCCCGACCAGCTGGCGCGCGAGGTGTGCGCTGTAGCCCACCGCCACGTCCACCGCGCTGAAACCCGAGGGCAGCAGGTAGTCGTGGCGGGCGAGCACGCCGTCCAGCACTTCCAGCGCCTTGTGCAGGCGCCGCGCCTCGAGCTTCACCACCACCGGCGAACGCTGTTCGGGCGGGACGAACACCTGCTGCTGGACCAGCGACGCGCCGTGCACCGCCACCGTCTCGGCGTAGTGCAGCCACTGCAGCCAGGCGGGCCGCTCGACGTGGCCGGGCGCGCGGTGCAGGCGGCCGTCGTCGTAGGTCTCGCACAGGTACTGGCAGATGGCGCCCGACTCGAACAGGGTCAGGTCGCCGTCCACCAGGCAAGGCACGCGCCCGAGCGGCGACACCGCCAGGTAGTCCGGCGTGCGCAGGCCGGCCATGGAGAAGGGCAGGGTCACGAGTTCGAACTCGAGCTCGAGTTCGTGGAGCAGCCACAGGCTGCGCATGGAGCGCGCGCCGTCGCAGTGGTAGAGCTTGCGCATGGGCGATGGGTCCTCGTCGGTCGTCGTGCTGGCGGGGGCCGAGGTTATAGCATGCCCGGCATCAACGACA
>JBFWYG010000057.1:0-28416 GCA_050186725.1 Gammaproteobacteria bacterium
TGGGAATTGGCGCGGCGGTGGCATGCAACATCAGGCGTCTCATGCGCGGTGAGTTGCCGCACAACTGCGTCAACCCGGAAATCTGGGACAGGGTCAAGGCGCGGCTCTGAACTGCCTGGCGTATTCCAGGGTCGGTGTGGCCTGCGCCGCTGTGGCGCTTCGGCAGTGAAAGCCGATCGGTAGCGTGGGAGAGGCGAGCGCTTGCTCGAGGTCTCCGTGTACTTCTATCTCGCCAGTTGCATCGTCGCGTGCCAAGGACGAAAGCTTCAGATGGGTCTGCTGCGGGTTGGTGAGCTGTCTGGTCACACGTTGCGCGCAGATTAGGGCGGCGCAGCGCAGGTTCGTCGCCTCGCTCGCTGGGCGATCGCAGTGACGTACGTCGACGATTACACCGTTGCGCCACAGGGCTTCTGGCGCCGGTGCTTCGCGTACTGAGGCGTACAGTCGCCAACAGGTGAGCGTCGCGAAGACGACGCCGACGGCCATGATCCACAGGCCGCGGCGGAGTCTCCCGACGGCTTCAGGCATGCTTCAGCGCCGGCCGCACGAAACCCTTTGGTACGCCGGCCTTGGCAATCGCACCGTGAGTGGGTTCTCCGCGGAGGTGGCGTTCGACGTAGTGTCGTACGTCGAGCAACGCTTCGAGGTCCACGCCGGTCTTCAAGTCCATGGCTTCGAGCATGAAGACCAGGTCGTCCATGACGATGTTGCCGCTCGCGCCCGGCGCGTAGGGACAGCCGCCCAGGCCGGCCAGCGAGGCATCGAATCGTCGCACCCCTGCATCGAGTGCGGCGACGACATTCGCAAGGCCGAGCCCGCGTGTATCGTGGAAGTGCGCGGCCACGGGAATGTCGCCGGCGATAGCCAGCACTTGGCGGAAGAGGGACCGGCACTGCGCAGGATTGCCGTAGCCGACGGTGTCGGCGACCGCCAGTTCGTCGGCACCCAGTTCAAGCAGGGCGCGCGCGGCGGCCAGGACATCTTCCTGCGGCACGGCGCCGCCCATGGTGCAGCCAAAGGCCGTCGCGAGGCCGCTGGCTACGCGGACTCCGCGAAACGCCGGCGTCGTGTTGCGCAGTTCGATGATGCGACCGAAGTCTTCTATGGACTCTTGCACGGAGCGTCGCACGTTGGCGCGGCTATGCGCCTCCGAAACGGACAGCACGTAATTGATTTGGTGAGCACCGGCGGCCATGGCGTTCTCGGCACCCTTGAGATTCGGCACCAACACCGAAACGTGCAAGCCTCGAATCTTGACTGCTTCGGCGACGACCGCGGCGCTATCCGCCATTTGCGGCAGCAGCTTGGGTGGCACGAAGGAGCCGACCTCGATCTCTGGAATCCCGGCGGCGGCTTCGCGCCGTATCCATTCAAGCTTGGTCTCTGTCGAGAACAGGGTCGGAATGCTCTGCAGTCCGTCCCGTGTACCGACTTCCCGCAGCCAGACATCTCGTTGCTGATTCATATGCGTTTCCTCCGCTGAGACTCTCAGCGACCTTCGAAGCGCGGCTTGCGCTTCTCGTTGAATGCCCGCACGCCTTCGAGCCGATCGGCGGTGGGCACCATGCGGTTGTAGGCTTCGAGTTCGAACATGTAGGCGCTGTTGCGGTCGACCTGGGTCGCCAGCGCGATCGACTTCTTGGCCTGCCGAATTGAGATCGGCGCGTTGGCGGCGATGCGTCGCGCGGTCGCCAGCGTCTCCTCGAGTAGTGACTGTGGTTCGCATACACGGTTCACCAGGCCCCAGTCGGCTGCTTCGGCGGCGGTGAAGGGTGCGCCGGTGTAGACGATCTCGCGCGCTCGGCGCTCGCCCACGGCGTGGGGCAGATTGATGGTACCCGCCGCGCCGGGCATGATGCCAAGCGTGACTTCGGTCAGGGCGAAGCGCGCGGTCGCCGACGCGTAGATAAAGTCGCAGCCCAGCGCGAATTCGCAGCCGCCACCGTAGGCCGCGCCATTGACCGCCGCGATGACGGGCACCGGGCAGTCGCGCAAGCCGCGCACCATCTGTTCGTAGATCGCATGCTGATGCTGCCATTGCTGGTCTGTCATACCGTTGCGATCCTTGAGATCTCCGCCCGCCGAGAAAGCCTTGTCCCCGCGTCCGGTGATGATGATGGCGCGCACGTCCTCCTGATCGACGTACATGTCCTGGAAGAAGGCCCGAAGTTCGATGCCCATCTGGGTGTTCATGGCATTGGCGCGCTCGGGCCGGTCGAAATACAGCACGAGGACGTGTTCTTCGACGCGTTCGGGCGTGATGGTGGTGAAGTCGTTGCGCATGGAAAGCTTCCTGTCCGGTGGGCCGCGCCCAGCAGCGGGCGTGCGTCCAGATTGTAGAGAATCGCTCGCCGAGTGGGGCGATACCGGACGGCGAGGGCTGGTGTGGCCGCGAGCCACTACCAATTCGGGGGTGATGCTATCCGACCGTCTCGCGCCAGACGCGCGGTCGCGACTGCCGGGGGCGGCGGGCTTGGTGCGATAATCCCTCGCTCGGCGACGCGCGAAGCGTCGAGTCCAATAGCGAAACGAGGGGAGAGAGCCATGAAGATCAAGGCGGCGGTCATGCGCGAGGTGAACAGGCCCGTCAGTATCGAGGACGTCGACGTCGCGGCGCCGGGGCCGGACGAAGTGCTGGTGAAGACCGTCGCCTGCGGTGTGTGCCACAGCGATTTGCACACCGTTCACGGCGGCATCGCCGCGCCGCTGCCCACCGTGCTGGGGCACGAACCGGCGGGCATCGTGCTGGAAGTGGGCGAGCGTGTGCGGAACGTCGCGCCAGGCGACCA
This sequence comes from Gammaproteobacteria bacterium, assembly GCA_050186725.1. Taxonomy (GTDB): domain Bacteria; phylum Pseudomonadota; class Gammaproteobacteria; genus JADJYF01. Next base: position 2,790 of record JBFWYG010000057.1, read on the forward strand.
CGTCATTGCCTGTACTTCCATGTTCTGCGGCGCCTGTCCGCAGTGCGTACAAGGTTGGCCGCACCTGTGTACCGACCGCGGCGCGTGCCGGCGGGGTGAGGGCGAGGCGCCCCGCCTGTCGCGCGGCAGCGAGCTCATCCATCCCTACGCGGACCTGGCCGGGTTCGCCGAGGCCATGCTGCTGCATTCGCGCGCGGTGGTGAAGATCGACAAGGACATCCCCTTGGACCGCGCCGCGCTGGTCGGCTGCGCCGTCACCACCGGCGTCGGCGCCGCGCTCAATTCCGCGCAAGTCACGCCGGGCTCGACGGTGGCGGTGTTCGGCGCGGGTGGCGTCGGCATCTCGGTCATCCAGGGCGCGCGCATCGCGGGCGCCCGGCAGATCATCGCCATCGACCTGAACGATGCGAAGCTCGCGACCGCGCTCAAGTTCGGCGCGACGGACACCATCAATCCCGCCAGCGCGGATCCCGTCAAGACAGTCAAGAAGATGACCCGCGGCGGCGCCGATTTCGCTTTCGAGGTGGTCGGCCTGCCCAAACTGCTGGAGCAGGCGTTCTATTGCCTTGCGCCGCGCGGCACGGCCGTGCTGGTCGGGGCGATCGCGTCTGGCCAGAGCGTGACGCTGAACCCCGGTCACTTCTTCCAGGAGAAGCGCATCATCGGCTGCATGATGGGCTCGAATCGCTTCACGGTGGACGCGCCCCGTTACCTCGATCTCTACCGCCAGGGGCGACTGGACCTCGATTCCATGGTCACGCGCACCGCGCCGCTCGAGGGCCTGAACGAGGCCTTTCGCGCCATGGAAGCGGGCGAAGTCACCCGCACCGTTCTGACCTTCAACTAGTCCGGCCGCCCATCGGCCCCATCGGGAGGACCTGTGTCCACACTCAATACCAAAGACCTCGGCGTGGATCTCGCCAACCATGTCGCGACGGTCGAGATTCGTCGCCCGCCGCACAACTTCTTCGATATCGATCTCATTCGGCAGATCGCCGAGACCTACGAGAAGCTGGACACGCTGGTGGACTGCCGCGCCATCCTGCTGTGCGCGGAAGGCAAGAACTTCTGCGCTGGCGCCAATTTCGGCGCGAGCGACGCGGGTGGCGCCAAGGACAGTTCTCAAGGCTCGCTGTCGAACGATCTCTACCGCCAGGCGGTGCGCATCTTCCGTTGCAAGAAGCCAGTGGTGGCGGCCGTGCAGGGCGCGGCCATCGGTGGCGGGCTGGGACTCGCCGTATCGGCCGACTTCCGCGTGACCTGTCCTGAGGGACGCTTCAGCGCGAATTTCACCAAGCTCGGATTCCATCCGGGCTTCGGCCTCACTGTCACGCTGCCGCGTCTCTTGGGTGAGCAGCGCGCCGCGCTGTTGTGCCTGAGCAGCCGGCGCATCGATGGCGTGCAGGCCGCGGCCTGGGGCCTCGCCGACGAATGCGTGCCACAGGAAGAGCTGCGTCCGACGGCGCTCAAGCTCGCGGCCGAACTCGCCTCCTGCGCGCCGCTGGCGGTGATGTCGACCCGGGCGACGCTGCGCGTCGGGCTCGCCGATCGCATCGCGATGCAGACCGATCACGAACTCGCCGAACAGAACTGGCTGCGCACCACCGCGGACTGGGCCGAGGGCATCAAGGCCACGGCCGAGCGTCGCGAGCCGAACTTCACCGGCGCCTGAGCCCGCGCAAACGACAGGGCCGCGGCGTTCCCGCGAACGGCGCGGCCCTGCTCTACACCCGGCACTGCCGCGCGAGCGCGGCAGGCGATTCCCTTACATGTAGTGCGGCATGATGTGCTTGCCGAACAGCTCGAGTTGCTTGCGCACCTCGGCGAGCGGCAGGTAGCCCTGGTCACCCTGCCAGATGAACCACTCGGGATTGCCGGCCTCGACCAGGCCGTCCATCTCGCGGCGCACGTCGTCGACGTTGCCGACCAGCGCGAAGTGCTTCTTCTCGAAGCGCTCCATGTAGACCTCGGATTTCGGCAGCGGCGTGCCCGGCGGATACTTGGCGTCGTCCTCCGGAAGACGGAACGCGTCGGTGAAGCCGAAGTCGTGCGCCCAGCCCGGCCAGCCGGTGCCCATCAGGCCGGCCATGCCGATCTCCCTCGCGCGCGCCTTGTTCTCCGCCATGTAGACGCTGCGGAACACGCCCATGTTCTCGCCGAGCGCGAGCGAGCGCCCGTGCTTGGCCGCTTCTTCCACGTGGATCTCGCAGAAGTTGCGCAGTTCCTTGTAGTCGGAGGTGAGCAGGGTCGGGATGAGTCCTTCCTTGGCGCACCAGCGGATGGTGCTCTCGCTCTGCGAAAACGCCTGGAACAGCGGCGGGTGCGGCTTCTGGAACGGTTTCGGCACGATGTCGATGGCGACCACGTTGCCTTTCTCGTCGACCTCGCCGGGCGAGCCATAGCGACGCGTCCAGTCGGCCGCCGGCCACGGCGTGCCGGTCTCGTAGGGGTAGGGATACTCGTAGTACTTGCCCTTGAAGCGGAAGGCGCCGTCCTTCCAGGCGAGTTTCAGGATGTCGAAGATTTCCTGGAAGGCCTCGCGATTGACCGCGTCGGTGTTCGGCGCCTGGTCCTTGGCGTGCAGGTCGGCGGCGGTCACGTGCAGGTGCTGGGCCATGGGATTCAGCCAGCGCGCCTGGTAGCCGCGCGCGAAGCCGCAGAAGGTGCGGCCCTTGCTGATCTGATCGAGCCAGGCGATCTCGAGCGCGAGCCGAAGCGGATTCCACCCGGCCAGCACGTAGCCGATGGGACCGGCCATGATCTTCTTGGTATTGGCCAGCACGTGCTGGGTGAGCAGCGGCAGGCTGCCCATCTCGCTGCCTTCCGTGTGCAGGTGGTGTTCCGGAAAGGTGACCGCCTTGAAGCCGAGATCCTCGGCCAATTGCGACAGTTCGACGATTTCATCGAGCATCTGCTGGAAGCGATCGGTGCGCCGGGCGATGGGGCGCAGGGCCTCACGCTCGTCCATGCTGGCCGGAATCGCCGGGTAGAAAAAGAACATGAATTTCATCGGTTATCCCCTCGAATGGTGCCACGGCCGGGCAAGGCAGCGGGCGTTGGACCGCGGGCCGGGCCGCGACAGTGTCGGCCAGTGTGCATCGACGCAGAATGACGAATTGTGTAAATATCTTTGCAGATTGCGACAGGCAAGGCGCATGGTTGGCAAGGGACGGGGAGCGTCGCGACCACCGGCACACTCGCGGCCGGAGTATCTCTTCGGCGGCGACATGCTGCATCCGCTGCGCTTGGCCTATGGCCTGGTGACCGTCATCGCGGTGCTCGAGGCGCGTGGACGCGCGGTCGAGCCGCTGCTCGCGGCGGCCGACATTCCGCGCTTCGCGCTGGAAGAGCCGAGCTACCGCATCCGCTTCGAGCAGGAGTTGCGCTTCATCCGTCTGGCGCTGAACGCGCTCAAGCTGCCGAGCGCGGGCCTGGTCATCGGCCGCGAGTTCCACCTCGCGCTGTTCGGCGTGCTCGGCCTCGCCGCATCCTGCGCACCCACCTTGCGCGACATGTACCGCACCATCCATACCCATTCCACCCTGGCCTGGGGCTGTATAGAACACACGTTCTGGCGCGACGGCGAGGACGAGTTCCTGAGCTTCGATGAGAACGACGCGGTGGGTGACCTGGGGGCCTTCTTCATCGAACGGGACGCGACCGCGATGCTCACCCTGCTGCGCCAGACCTTCGGACCGGAGGTCACGCCGCAGGCCGTGCGCTTCCGCCACCTGCCGCCGCCAGACGCCGGCGAGTACGACGCGTTCTTCGGCTGCCGCGTCGCCTTTGGCGCGGCGCGCAACGAACTGCGGCTGCGCCGCTCGGTATGGGATGCGCCGCCACCCCAGGCGAACCCCATGTCCTACCGCTTTTTCGACAACCAGTGCCGACGACTGACGGCGGTGATGGACGAGCCCCTGTCCTATGCCGACGTGGTGCGCAGCCGCCTGCGCGACGCGACGCCCATGCCCTCTCTGCCCAGCGTGGTTGCCACGCTGCACCTCACGACCCGTACCCTGCAACGGCGGCTGGATGAAGAGGGCACCAGTTTCTCCACGCTGTTGGCCGAGGTCCGACGCGAACGTGCGCTCGAATTGATGCGCCGCAGCGGCATGGACAATGCCGCCATCGCCTGGAGCCTCGGCTTCGAGGACGCCAGCGCGTTCTCGCGGGCGTTCAAGAGCTGGACCGGGCTCTCGCCGCGCCAGCACCGTGATCGATTGAGGGATGATTCCACCCTGCCATGACGTGCTAGGCTCGCGCTGCGTCGCGGCTCGAGGTCCGGCGACGCATCGCTCGCAGTTTCAGCATGCCAGGGGAGAACGTCGTCATGTCCATTTCGGTCAATAAGGAATGGTTGAGCCAGGTCCGCGAAGAGATCATCGAGCCCGGCCGTCGCATCATCGATCCGCATCATCATTTCTTCGTCGAGAATCCCGAGTATCCGCACTACACCCTGGCCGACCTGGTGGCCGACACCAGCGGGCACGGCGTCGAGCAGACGGTCTACCTGCAGTGCTGGGAAGGTCATCGCAAGACGGGCCCCGAGCACATGATGCCGGTGGGCGAGACTGAGTGGGTCGACGGCATCGCGGCCGAGGCGCGCAAGAACCCCAAGGCCGTGCAGATCGGCGCGATCATGGGCACCGGCGAACTGCGCGGCACCGAAGCGGAAGTGCGGGAATTCCTCGAGGCCCACGTCGCGGCCAGCAAGCTGTTTCGCGGCATCCGCCAGATCGCGGCCTGGGACACGTATCCGGACATCCTCTCCATGCATGGCGTGACCAACGCCACGTTGTTCGACGAGCCGGCCTTCCGGCGCGGCTTCAAGATCCTGGACGGCATGGGCCTGGTGTTCGACGCCTATCACTACTATCATCAGATCCCCTGCCTCATCCGCCTCGCGCGCGACTTCCCGGGGACGAACATCGTGCTCGATCATCTCGGCACGCCGCTCGGCGTCGGGCCCTACGCGGGTCGCGAGGAAGAGATCTTCACTACCTGGAAGCGCGACCTGGCCGAACTCGCGCGCTGCTCGAACGTGGTCATGAAGCTCGGCGGTCTCGCCATGCCCTGGAACGGCTTCGGCTTCGAGAAGCAGGCGCGTCCGCCCACCTCCGACGAGCTGGTGGCGCGTCAGAACCGCTACTACCAGTTCGCCATCCAGACCTTCGGCCCTGAACGCTGCATGTTCGAGAGCAATTTCCCGGTCGACAAGTGCGCGCTGTCCTACGACGTGCTGTGGAACGCGTTCAAGAAGATGGCGGCGAACTACAGCGAAGCGGAAAAGGACGCGATGTTCCGCGGCACCGCCGCGCGCGTGTACCGCATCGCGCCGCGCGCCTGACGCGTGTCCGGCGACGCGCCCACGGCGGGCGCGTCCATTCGCATTCGCAGTCTCGGAGCTCAGCATGTCTTCGGTCTACATCATAGGCGCCTACGGCACGGCCTTTGGTCGACGCCCACAGGACAGCGTCAAGGATCTCACCCGTGAAGCCTACCTCGGCGTGCTGGCTGACGCCGGCCTCGACGACGGTGGTCCGATCGAGAGCGTGTGGTTCGGCAACTGCGGCATGTGGACCGAGAACCAGGGCAGTATTCGCGGCCAGGTCTGCCTCACGCCGATGACCCGCGAAGGACGTCTGCCCGAACGGATTCCCATGACCAACGTCGAGGGCGGCTGCGCGACCGCCTCGCTGGCCCTGAACGGCGCGTGGAAGGACATCCTCGCCGGGCAGTGCGAGATGACGCTCGCGATGGGCGTCGAGAAGACTTTCTACCCGGGAGAGCCGGACAAGGGCGCGAAGCTCTTCTTCGGCGGCATCGATCAATACGACCCGCAGGAGTGGGAAGCCTATTACCGCGCCGCCGGCGAAGTCGCCGGCAAGGCTTTCGAGCCCGGACCGGATCGCACGGTGTTCATGGACACCTATGCCATGCAGGCCTGTTACCACATGCGCCGTCACGGCACGACCCAGGCGCAGATCGCGGCCGGCGCGGCCAAGAACCACAATCACGGCGCGCTGAATCCGAAGGCGCAGTACCGCTTCACCATGACGCCGGAGCAGGTGCTGGCCGACCGCCCCGTGACGTGGCCGCTCACCCGCGCGATGTGCGCGCCGGTCGGCGATGGCGCGGCGGCGGCCATCCTGTGTTCGGAGCGCGCATTGAAGTCTCTGCCCGCCGAAGTGCGCGAGCGTGCGGTGCGCATCGCCGCCCAGGGCCTCGCCGGCGGCAAGTACCGCAGCCTGGACGAGGATGGTCTCAGCCGCTTCGCCGCGGAGCGCGCCTACCGCATGGCGGGCATCGAACCGGGCGACATCGACGTCGCCGAGGTGCACGACGCCACTTCGTTCTGCGAGATCTACCAGGCCGAGATGCTCGGCTTCTGCGCGCGCGGCGAGGGCGGCGCCTTCGTGGCGAGCGGCGCCGCATCACTCGGCGGACGCCTGCCGATCAACACTTCGGGCGGGCTGGTATCCAAGGGACATCCCGTCGGCGCCACCGGATTGTCCATGACGGCCGAACTGGTCGCTCAGCTGCGCGGCGAGGCCGGTGAGCGCCAGGTGGCGGGCGCGCACTACGCGCTCGCCGAGAACGGTGGTGGCGTGATGGGCTTTGACGAGGCAGCGTGCTCGGTGCTGATACTCGAGCGCGGGCGTTGAGCCAGCCCCCGCTTCGAACCGAGCAAGTATTGCACGAGGTCCGCGCCCACTCCCGACCGGAGCCTGCAGGCACGGCGAACACACATTAGGAGAGACCCGCGATGTCACAAGCTTTACGCAAGGAAATGCCGGCCGCCTCGGCCGACGTGGAAGAACTCGATGCGCTGATCATCGGCGCCGGAGTGTCCGGGCTCTACCAGCTCTACTGTCTCAAGCAGCTCGGCATCCGTGCGAAGATCTTCGAGGCCGGTGACGGCGTCGGCGGCACCTGGTACTGGAATCGCTATCCCGGCGCGCGTTTCGACTCCGAGTCCTACAGCTATGCCTACAGCTTCTCCCGTGAATTGCTCGAGGAGTGGAACTGGGCCGAGCACTACTCCGGTCAGCCCGAGAACGAGCAGTACCTGAACTTCGTCGCCGACAAGTTCGATCTGCGACCGCACATCCACCTCAAGGCCCGTATCCGCTCGGCGCGCTTCGACCCGACCACCAATCACTGGCACGTTGAGGCCGAGGACGGTCGCCGCGCCCGCACCCGCTTCCTGATCTCCGCGGTCGGCATCCTGTCGGCGCACCAGATGCCGAACATCCCGGGTGTCGAGAGCTTCGCCGGCGAATCGTTCCACACCGCGCGCTGGCCGAAGGAGAAGGTCGACCTCAAGGGCAAGCGAGTGGGCGTGATCGGCACCGGGTCGACCGCCATCCAACTGATCCCCGAGATTGCCCCGGAGGTCGGCCACCTGACCGTGTTCCAGCGCACCGCCAACTATGCCTGCCCGCTGCGCAACTCGCGCATCAGCGACGACGAGCAGCAGGCCATCAAGGCGCGCTACGACGAGATCTTCGAGCGCTGCCGGCGCACCTTCGCAAGCTTCATGCAGGAGTCGGATCCGCGTAAGACCTTCGACGTGCCGGAGGAAGAACGCCTGCGCTTCTACGAAGAAGTGTGGGCCATGCCCGGCTTCCACAAGTGGTTCGGCCTGTTCCACGACATCATGACCGACGAGGCGGCGAACGAGTCGTACGCCGAGTTCGTGCGCGGCAAGATTCGCGAGCGGGTCAAGGATCCGAAGGTCGCCGAACTGCTCACGCCGCGCGATCACCCCTTCGGCGCCAAGCGCATTCCGCTCGAGACCGGCTACTACGAGACCTTCAACCGCGACAACGTGCTGCTGGTCGACGTGAAGTCCGATCCAATCCAGGCCATCACGCCCAAGGGTGTGCGCACCGGCACGCAGGAGTACGAGCTGGACGTCATCATCTATGCCACCGGCTTCGACGCCATCACCGGCGAGCTGACCCGCATCGACATTCGCGGCGCCGACGGGCGCAGCCTGAAGGAGGTGTGGAGCGCGGATGGACCGAGCACCTACCTGACCTTCATGACCGCCGGTTTCCCGAACTTCTTCATCATCAACGGCGCGGTGTTCTGCAACTTCACCCGTTGCGCCGAGGTGGTCAGCGAATGGGTGCGCGACTGCGTCAAGTACCTGCGAGACCAGGGCTTCGAGCGCATGGAGGCCGACGTGGCGGCGCAGGAGGCCTGGGTCGAGCACGCCAACTCGCTCACCGAGGGCATGATCTTCACCAAGACCGATTCCTGGTTCATGGGCACCAACGTGCCGGGCAAGAAGCGCCAGTTCCTGTTCTACGCAGGCGGCATGCCCGCGTTCCGGCAACGCATCGCGGAGGTCGCGGCGCAGGGCTACGAGGGCTTCAAGCTCAGCTGAGCATTGCTGCGCTCGGGTTGCCGGCTCAGGTCTTCAGCCGGTAACCCGAGCGGAAGATCCACCACACCATCAGCAGGCACGCGGTCAGGAAGGCGCTGACGAAGGCGAGGCTCACGCCGACGGCGACGTCACCCTTGTCGAAGAAGCTCCAGCGAAAGCCGCTGACGAGATAGACCACCGGGTTGAACAGCGCGACCGTCTGCCAGGTGGGCGGCAGCATGCTTATCGAATAGAACGAGCCGCCGAGGAAGGTGAGCGGCGTTATCACCAGCATCGGCACGAACTGCAGCTGTTCCCAGCCGTTGGCCCAGATGCCGAGCACGAAGCCGAACAGGCAGAAGGCCACCGCGGTCAGCAGCAGGAAGGCCAGCATCCACGCCGGGTGAGCGATCTCGAGCGGCACGAACAGACGCGCCGTCGCGAGGATCAGGAGCCCAAGCAGGAGCGACTTGGTGGTCGCCGCGCCGACATAGGCCACGACGATTTCGAACGGTGACAGCGGCGCCGACAGAAGTTCGTAGATGGTGCCGGTGAACTTCGGCAGGTAGATGGCGAACGACGCGTTCGACAGGCTCTCGGTCAGCACCGCCAGCATGATGAGTCCCGGCACGATGAAGGCGCCGTAGGGCACGCCGTCGACGTTCGCCATGCGCCCGCCGATGGCGGAGCCGAACACCACGAAGTACAGCGAGGTGGTGATGACCGGCGTGGCGATGCTCTGCAGCAGGGTGCGCAGCGTGCGCCCCATCTCGAACTTGTAGATCGCCCACACGCCGTGGTGATTGAAGCGCGGCATGCCGTTCATGCGTGCGCCTCGCGGCTCGCCACCAGGTCGACGAAGATGTCCTCCAGCGAGCTCTGCTCGGTGTGCAGGTCGGCATAGGTGATGCCGAGCTCATCCAGACCGCGCAGCAGGGCCGCGATGTCGTTGTGCTCGGCCCGGGTGTCGAAGCGATACTCGAGCTGCTGGCCGTCCCCCTGCAGGGCGAGATCCCAGCGCGCGAGCGCGCCCGGCACGCCGGTGAGCGGTGCGTGCAGGTGGAGCACGAGGCGCTTCTGGCCGAGCTTCTGCATCAGCGTGTGCTTCTCTTCGACCAGGATGAGTTCGCCGCGGCTGATCACGCCGACCCGGTCCGCCATCTCCTCGGCCTCCTCTATGTAATGGGTGGTGAGGATGATGGTCACCCCGTCCTCGCGAAGTTCGCGCACCAGCGCCCACATGTCGCGACGCAGTTCGACGTCGACGCCGGCGGTCGGCTCGTCCAGGAACAGCACCCGCGGCTCGTGCACCAGTGCCTTGGCGATCATCACGCGGCGCTTCATGCCGCCCGACAGTGTGCGGATGCGCGCATCGCGCTTGTCCCACAGGGACAGCGAACGCAGCGTGCGCTCGACATAGGCGCGGTCCGGCGGTCGCCCGAACAGCCCGCGGCTGTGGGTGGTGGTGGCCCACACCGTCTCGTAGCTGTCGGTGGCGAGTTCCTGTGGAACGAGTCCGATCAGCGCGCGCGCCGCGCGGTAGTCGCGCACCACGTCGTGTCCGCCCACCGTGACGCTGCCCGAGGTCGGCATGACGATGCCGCACACGATGCTGATGAGCGTGGTCTTGCCCGCGCCGTTGGGGCCGAGCAGGGCGAAGATCTCGCCTTCCTCGATGGCGAGCGTGACGGGTTTGAGCGCGGTGAAGCCGGAGGCGTAGGTCTTGGTGAGGGCGCGGATATCGAGCACGGTGGCCATGACGCGATTGTAAGGAGCCTGCGCCACGGCGGCCACCGATTCGAAGCTTTACCCCCGCGTCGGGCTCGCGTAGTTTCGCCCCTGGTTGACAAGGAGACTAACGCGCATGACGCAGGGCTATGCAACGCTGCTCGCCGCACGCGATGACGGTGTGCTGACACTCACGCTCAATCGTCCTGACAAGCTGAACGCCTGGACCTATCGCATGGGCGCGGAACTCCGCCAGGCGATCATCGCGGCCAACGACGACTCGGAAGTCACGGCCATCGTGGTGACTGGCGCCGGCCGCGCGTTCTGCGCCGGCGCCGACATCGCCGAAGTGTTCGATGCGCAGACCAAGGCCGAGGTGCCCTACAAGGCCGAAGCCCAGACCACGGACTGGGTCGCGCTGCTACGACGCTCCAAGCCCCTGGTCGCGGCCTTGAACGGCGCCGCGATCGGCGTCGGTCTCACCATGGTGCTGCCGATAGATCAGTTGGTGGCGAGCGCGGACGCGAGCCTGGCGCTGCGCTTCGTCAAGCTCGGCCTCGTGCCCGAACTCGCGAGCTCGCATTTCGTCGTCAGTCGCTGCGGCTTGGGCGCGGCCTCGAACCTGATTCTCACCGGCCGCACGGTGAGCGCGGGCGAGGCCCAGGCTTTGCGCCTGGTCGACCAGGTCGTGCCGGCCGCCGACCTGCTGGCCACTGCCCGGACCCTGGCGCGCGCCATGGGTGAGAATCCGTTGGCCGCGGTGCTGGAGTCCAAGCGTCTGCTGACCTTGAACGGCACGGAGAGCGATCTGGAACTGGTGATGCGTCGCGAGTTCGCCGCGCTCGAACGCAGCTATGCCTCGGCCGAACATCGCGAGGCGATCGACGCCTTTCTCGCCAAGCGCCCGCCGGACTTTCGCCGCGCGCGCGGCGCATAGGTCCGCTCAGGCGAGCGCGAAGTCGATCACCGCGCCGCCGGCACCGTAGAGCGGGCCGTAGCCGTGCACCGTCGTGCCGGTGAATCGCCAGCCGATGGCGCCCATCACGAACGCGCAGTGCTTGAAGCCCATGTCGACCCGCGCCGCGCGCGCGTAGTCAGGGCACAGCGCGCGGAACTCATCCACCTTGCCGGCCGTGGCGAGCGCCAGCATGCGCTGGTTCCAATCGTCTTCGGCGGCGTTGGCGATGTGGTCCGTGGCTGGGTCGATGGTCTCGCGAAAGAACGAGCCCGACAGGCCGCCGACGCCAATCACCGCGATTCGCCGACCGAGTGCGTCGGCCTGCTCAGCGGCGACGCGGCCGAGCCCCTCGGTCGTCAGCCAGTCGTGGTAGAGATTGTTCGACGCGACCACCAGCGGTCGCTCGTCCCCCGCGTTCAGGAAGCCACTCGCGACCAGGGTGCCGGTGTCGAGCGGAAAGCCGTCGTAGTCCACGCCCTTGGAGCGCACGCCCATGCTCGGCGTGGCGTCGAGGATCGCGCCAGTCAGCGCGGTGTCGATGCGGATGTCGTAGGCCAGAGCGCCGTACTCGTGCCAGTTGTCGTCGACGTGCTCGCCCTGCATGCGCGCGCGGGTCAGCCATAGCTGATCGAGCACCGCGAGCCACTGCGTGGAATAGATGACCAGGGTATCGGGCGCGACGGCGGCGAGCCGTCGGCCCGCGGTCTCGAGCGCGGCGGCCAGCGCGCCCCAGGGCGGATTGGAGGCGGCCACGCGCGGCAGCGGCGAACCGGGGACGATGAGAGCGGCGACGACCGTCATGGTGGTATCAACTCCTCAGGCCGCGCGCGCCAGCCCGGCCTTGACCAGGTTCCATTCCATCACCGCGTTGCCGGTGCCGATCACGGTGCCATAGCCGTGCAGTTCGCCGGGGATCTCGGGGTAGCCCATCGCGGCGAACATCCAGGTGAACGCGCCGGACTTCACTTCGGCGAAGGCTTCCTCGATGAAGCGCGGCAGGAGCTCGAAGGTCTCCTTCACCCGTCCGCGGCGCAGGAGATCGATGATGCGCATGTCCCACAGGTAACCGGCCATGTTCTCCGGATGTTCCTTGGACATGTCTTCCGGTGGCACGGGTTCTTCGTGGAAGTGGTAGTGGCACAGCGTATTCGACGCGAGCAGCACCGCGCGCCTGCCGGTCGCCTCGATGGCCGCGCGGCTCGCGCGTCCGAGCAGGTCCATCTCCTCCAGCCCTTCCTCGGTGGTGAGGTAATAGGGTGAATTGTTGGCCGAGATGCCGACCACGGGAATGTCCCACTGCGGACGAATCATGTGCAGCGTGGTGATGGTGCCGTAGTCCACGCGAAAGCCTGGGTTGCGCATCATCTTGGTGGTGAGACCGAGCCGCGCGCCTTCGGATGCGCAGGCTTCCGCCAGTTCCACGTCGACGTCCAGCCCGAAGCTGTAGCGGAACAGGTTGGGAAAAATCGGATCGACCGACTTGCCGGTCAGGCGCGGCACGCCGAGAAAATGATGACCTTGCTGGGTGATCCAGTGCGGCGAATGCACCAGCAGCACGTCCGGCTTCAATTCGTCCAAGGTCTGGCGCGCGCGCTCGTAGGCCCAGCGCAGCGGTTCCCAGCCGCCCTGGGAGCGAGGCTCGTTCTGCGGCGGGTTCTCGCCGTAGACCAGGTGCGGCGGATGGGGGGCGAGATAGCCGGCGAGAATTTCACCCTTGGACATGACGCGTGCTCCTCAACGTTGCGGCTTGTAGGCCACGGCCTTGATTTCGATAAGCAGGTGCGGATGGGGCAATTGATGCACGGCGACGGTGGTGCGGGCCGGCCCGTCGTAATCGAAGAATTCGCCATAGACCTCGTTGTAGCCGGCGAAGTCGTTCATGTTCACCAGGAAGCTCGAGACTTCCACCAGGTCGGCGAGCGTCGCATCGAAGCCAGCCAAGATAGTGGCGATGTTCTCGATGACCGCGCGCGTCTGCACGCGGATGTCGAGCCGCGTGGTGCCGTACTCGTCGGCCTCGGCGCCGGCGAAGCTGTTGTCCGGCCGTCGCGAACTCGTGCCGGAGACGAAGATGAAGTCGCCGGCGCGGCGCGCATGGGGAAACTTGCCTCGCGGGCGGGCGCCGCCGGCGAGGACCAGGCTGTCGCTGCTCATGGGCCTAAGATAGCACCCGTCCCGACGCTCAGGCGCTGCCGACGCGCTGGCGATCGAACTGCGCGGTCTGCTTGTAGCTCGCGAGGCGCGCCTCTACCTCGGCCGCGCTGATCACGGCCCGCGCGTCACTGAAGCCGCGCGGCGCGCGGCGCTCGACCAGGTCGAGGATCTCGTCGTGAGCGCGCGAGCGGTTGGCGGTCACCACCGCGGCGGTGGCAGGCAGGCGCGTCGCCTCGTAGGCCGTGAGCGCGTCGCGCACGTCGTCGTGCGCGGTGAGCGCATCGGCCAGCGCGCGGCAGTCGAGTACCGCCTGCGAGGCGCCATTCGAGCCTATCGGCCACATCGGGTGAGCGGCGTCGCCGAGCAGGGTCACGCGGCCATGGGTCCAGCGCGGCAGCGGGTCACGATCGACCATCGGGAAGGCGAAGGCCTGGCCGCTGGCGCGGGCCAGCGCCGGCACGTCCAGCCAGTCGAAGCGGAAGTCCTCGAAGTAGTGCGCGAACTCTTCGATGCCGGCCACGCGGTTCCAGTTCTCGCGCTCGGGCGGCGCGGCCCCGTCCGCGCCGGTCCGCACCTCGGCTATCCAGTTGAAGAGCGACCGGCCCTGGCGCCGGGCCGCGGCCGAGATCTCGTAGCCGACCACCTTCAGTTCGCCGGTGCCGGCTGAGAACATGGTCGCGCCGCCCAGGATTGGGCCCGGCAGTTCCACGCACATGCGCCACATCATGTTGCCCGCCCAGCGCGGCGGGCCTTCGTCGGGATGGAAGCAGCGGCGCAGGGCCGAGTGGATGCCGTCGGCGCCCACCAGCACCTCGCCGCGCGCGCTGTCCCGCCGCGCGCCGCTCGCGCGGCTCGCGAAATGCGCGGTGACGCTCGTGGCGTCCTGGGTGAAGCCGGTCAGCTGATGATCGAGTTGCAGGGCCGCGTCGCCGAGGCGCGCGCGGACCGCGTCGGCCAGCACGCGGTGCAGCGCGCCGCGATGGATGGACACCTGTGGCCAGGCGTAGCCGGCGCTGCGTCCGCGCGGCTCCTGCCAGATCTCCTGGCCATGGCGGTTGAACCACATGTAGCGCTCGAGTTCGACGCCTTCGGCGACCAGTGCGTCCAGCACGCCGAGCCGCGCGAACTCCTTGGCGGCATGGGGCAGCACGTTGATGCCGACGCCGAGCTCCGCCAGCTGACCGGCCGCTTCGTACACGCGCGGCGCGTAGCCCGCCTCGTGCAGGGCGAGCGCGAGCGTCAGGCCGCCGATGCCGCCGCCGGCGATGATGATCTCTGGTCGCTGCATGTCTCCGTGACCTTCAAGAACCTTGCGCGGGCATTGTAAGGAGGCGCTGCGATTCGCGGACGCTGAGCGCCGCGCGGATCTCGGCCAGTCGCGCGCTGTCCAGCGGGTAGCGCCAGATGCACGCGACCGACAGCAGGAAGAACAGGTTCGGCACCGCGCAGAAGGAGATCTTGAGCGCCAGCAGCGAGGCCGGATCGTCGCGCGTCGGATCGAAGCCCATGGCCTCGGCCGCGCCCAACGCGAGCACCGCGGCGAGCGCGACGGCGAGCTTCTCGGTCATGGCCCACAGCGCCATGAACAGCGCGCCGCGCTGCGTGCCGCTCGCCAAGTGATCTTCGTCGATCACGTCCGCCGCCATCGACGGTCCGAGGATGTTGATGCTCGGCGCGAGCAGGCCGTTCACCAGGTTGAGCGCCGCGTACCACAGGTAGTCGCCGCGCTCGAGCAGCAGCACGCCGCTGAACAGCGCGATCGATGCCAGTGAACACACCGCCAGCATGCGGTGCTTGCTGAAGCGCGGTGCCAGACGAACGATGAGCGGCGTGCCGAGCAGCTGTCCGACGAAGTAGGCCAATACCACCAGCGGCCACTCCTGTTCATTGGCGCCGAGATAGCGCGTGACGAAGAACATGAACAGCACGTTCACCGAGTTCCAGCCGATGGCGGCCGCGATGTTCGCGAGCAGCAGGCGGCGGAATGCGGGGTTGGCGAAGATCAGTCCGAGGCCCGGCAGCAGCGCCGGTGCCGCGCCGGCGGCGAAGGCCGGCTGTGGCACGGCCCGCAGCAGCCAGGGCACACTCACCAGCAGCAGCGCCACGGTCAGCCAGGCCAGCACCGTCAGCATCGGCTGCAGGCTGCCAGGCGAGGTGGGCGCGGCGGCGGCGATTCCTGCCGCGGCCAGGGTCGCGAGTACCAGCGGCGCCAGGATCGCGAGCAACGCGCCGACCACGGTGCCCCAGGCGCGCGCACCGGCCAGCCGCGAACGTTCGTGGTAGTCGCCGGACAGCTCCGCCACCCAGGCGTTGAGCGGAATCGTGATGAGGCTCCAGCCGAGATACAGCGCGGCGCTGGCCCAGAACAGCCACGCGGGCCCGGGCGTGGCCGACGGCGGCGCGAAGGTCGCGAGCGTCGCGACCGCCATCACCGGCACCCCGGCCGCCATCCACAGCCCGCGGCGTCCGTAGCGGGACGGCGTGCGATCGGACAGGGCGCCGACCAGCGGATCGATCAGCACGTCGGCGAACCGCGTCGCCGCGAGTATCGCGCCGATCAGCGCGAGGCTCATGCCCGAGGCCGCGGCGTAGTAGGGCGTGAGATAGAGCACCAGCGGCAGGCCGCCGGTCGCGAGCGGCACGCTGACGAAGCCGAAGGCGAACAGCACCTGGCTTGGCAGTGGCGCGTGCGCGCTGGCCGGCGCCGACGACGTCATGGCGTGCCGGCGACCGGTGGAAAGAGATGGGGCAGGGCCTCATCGGAGGTGAACATGCAGCGCGCGTTGTGCCCGCAGTTCTGCACGATGTGGACGTCGAGCCGCGCGCGCCAGTGCTGGCGCAGGTAGGCGACGAAGGCCTCGCCGCGGGCGCGGCGTGTCGGGCCCTGCAGCATCGCCGCGCAGGACTGGTCGAGACCGGCCACCGGCAGCGTGTCGCTCTCGCCGAGCAGGTAGACCGTGTGGCGCGAAGCCAGCTGGCGGGCCAGCGCGTCGCGCTCAGCATGGGCCGCGTAGCCGCGGCGCCCGTCCAGGCCGAAGGGCCAGCGGTCGTAGTGCGGGCAGTCCTTGGCCGTCACGGTGCCGAACGCGAAGTTCGCATGGGGGGCGTCGTCGTCGTAGGCCTCGCGCGCCGCGAGCGGGCGTGCGTCGCCGGTCGGCAAGGGACGCAGAGCGTCAGGCCAGGCGTAGCTAGAGGGATTCGCGACCACGTAGTCCATGCTCACGCCCAATTCGTCATGCAGCCGGTTGGCGAACGCATAGCGCTGGGTGAACTGGCCGCCCGCCGAATGGCCGGCCACCACCACGCGGCGCAGGTTCGGAAAAACCTCGGGGCGCGCCGCCTGGCGCACGATGGCGTCGACGAAATCGAACGAGGTGATCGCGGGGTGGCTAAGCGCCGAGGCGCCCGAACGCCAGTTGTCGCCGGTGCAGGCGAAGTCGACCTGGGTGGGGGCGAGGCTGTCACCGCAGTCGGGGTCGGCGGAGGCCATGTGCGGCGCGACGATGGCGGTGTCGGCCAGCGCGTGGGCGAGGAAGGCCGCGGCCCTGCCCGTGTCGAAATAGCCCGCGGCGTCGCGGCGCTTGCCATGCACGATGACCAGCAGGCGGGTGATGCCCGGGTTCTGCGCGGTCAGCGGATGGCTGCGATAGATGCGCCCGCGCGCGCCGTCGCCGAGCTTCAGCCAGTCGCTGCACGCCTGAGCGCTGCCGATGCAGGGGCCGGCGGGTTCGTCGGCCCGCGCGCCGCCTGGGAGCAGCGACGACAGCAAAGACCACAGCGCCAGCAGCAGCGCGCGCGTCACCCCTGGACGGCAGGCGGGAGAGGCGTGACGGCGCGCGGTCGACATGGAGGCTCATTGTAATCATCCGCGCGCGGGAACCTTCGCTTGAGTTCGCTGTACCAAGCTTCTATAAGGGACCGTCGCCTTCCTGGCGGTCAGCAACCCACGCGGGAGACTCGCAGAGTAAGCACCATGACCAAAGCCGTTCACCTGTGTCTGTCCGTGTTGTTCGGACTGCTCCTCAACCTGGGCGCCGTCGACGATGCCGAAGCCAAGCGCATGGGCGGCGGCTCGTCCTTCGGCAGCCGACCGAGCCACTCCGCGCCCTACAAGCGTCAGGCTACTCCTGCCCAGGTCTCGCCGGCGCGTCAGCAGGCCATGGCGCAGAACCAGGTCGCGCGCGACGGCCTGCGCAACCGCGGCGGCCTGATGGGCATGCTCGGCGGCCTCGCCATCGGTGGCCTGCTCGGCGCGCTCTTGTTCGGCGGCGCCTTCGAGAATCTGAACATGATGGATTTCCTGGTGTTCGGCGCCATCGCGTTCATGCTCTACAAGCTGCTGGCGGCGCGCCGCGGCACGCCGCAGCCCGCCTACCCGCGCGCGTCGTCGGCGCCGACGACGCGCCCGGCGCCGAGCGACTACACCCCGCCGCCGGTCGCTGCTGGTGCCGCAGGTGCCGCGCCCGGCGAATCCCTCGACACGGGAGACTGGTTCCGTCGCGGCGGATCGGCCGCCGCCACGCCGGCCGGCACGGAAGATGTCGACTTCAACCAGGCGCTGGTGCCCGCGGACTTCGACCAGGCGGGGTTCCTGGCCGGCGCGCGCATCGCCTACCGCGATCTGCAGCGGGCCTGGGATGCGCGCGATCTCGCCACCCTGCGACGCCTCGCCACCGATGGCATGTACGTCGAACTCGAGCAGCGCCTGGCCGAACTGGCGGCTGACAACCACACCGCGGTGCTGAAGCTCGAAGCCGAACTGCTGGAAGCGCGCGAGGCGGGTGACCAGTGGGAGGCGGTGGTGCTGTTCGACGCCATCCTGCGCGAAGAGGCCGACGACCAGGCGCGCCAGGTGCGCGAAGTGTGGCACTTCACGCGCCCGCGTCGCGCCAGCCAGCCGACCTGGTTCCTGGACGGCATCCAGCAGCTCGAGGACTGAGCGCGCATCCGCTCACGAGGGGCGCGGCCGCCGTGCGCCGCGCCCCAAACCCCAATGACCCTGCCATAATTCCCCTGCCTCGAAAGCCAGGGGTCGCCCCGCATGATCGACAAGCGCGTCGGCTGTCTCGCCGACATCGTCGCCGACTGCCCGGATCTGCGGGACGGCGCGACCATGCTCATCGGCGGCTTCGGTGACGCCGGCGTTCCCGAGAAGCTTATTGACACCATCCGCGACCTCGGTCTGCGCGATCTCACCGTGGTCAGCAACAACGCGGGCTCCGGCGACTACGGCATCGCCGCGCTGCTGAAGGCCGGCTGCGTGTCGCGCATGGTGTGCTCATTCCCGCGCTCGGCGGGCTCGGTGGTATTCGAGGCGCTGTACGAGGCGGGCAAGATCGAGCTCGAGATCGTGCCGCAGGGCACGCTCGCGGAACGCATCCGCGCCGGCGGCGCCGGCATTCCCGCCTTCTATACCGCGACGGGCTACGGCACGCCGCTCGCCGCCGGCAAGGAGACCCGCGAGTTCGACGGCCGCCACTACGTCATGGAGCGCGCCATCCGCGCCGATGTCGCGCTGATCCACGCCCGCACCGCCGATCGCTGGGGAAACTTGACCTATCCCAAGACGGCGCGCAATTTCAACCCGATCATGGCCATGGCGGCGGCGACCACGCTGGCCGAGGTGCGGCGCTTCGTCGACACCGTCCCGCCCGAGGAAGTCGTCACGCCGGGGATCTTCGTGACGCGCATGGTGGAGGTAGGAGAACGATGAATTACCAGCCGCTGTCCGCCGAGGACATCGCGCGCCGCGTGGCGCGCGACATTCCCAACGGCGCCTACGTGAATCTCGGCATCGGCATGCCCATGCTGGTCGCCGATCATCCCGTGCCGGGCCGCGAATTCGTGCTGCATTCCGAGAACGGCCTGCTCGGCATGGGACCCGCCCCCGCCGCCGGCGAGGAAGACCAGGACCTGGTCAACGCCGGCAAGCAGCCGGTGACCATCCTGCCCGGCGGCTCGTATTTCCATCACGCCGACTCCTTCGCGATGATTCGCGGCGGCCACATCGACGTTTCCATCCTCGGCGCCTACCAGGTGGCGGCCAACGGCGATCTCGCCAACTGGGCGCTGCCGGGGCCGAAGCCGCCAGCGGTGGGCGGCGCGATGGACCTGGTCGCCGGCGCGCGCCAGGTGTGGGTCATGCTCTCGACCCACGTCGCGAAGGACGGCGCGCACAAGCTGGTCGCGCGCTGTGACCTGCCCCTGACCGGCCTCGCCTGCGTTGACCGCGTGTATTCGGATCTCGCGGTCATCGACATCACGCCCCACGGATTCGTCGTCACCGACATGGTCGCGGGGCTCTCGCTCGAGGAACTGCAGGCCAAGACCGGCGCACCCATCCAACTCGCCGACGGCTGCCGCCCGCTGCGCGCGAACCGCGCCGCCTGACGACCGTGCACCGCGTCTTCGCGCCGCTGCCGGACGGCGTCTATCCGGCCAACGACACGCCTGCCTACCGCTCGAGCGCGCGCCGCGCGCCGCGTGAGCCCGCCGTGGTCGTGCCGCATACGCTGTGCGAGATGCTGGGGCCGCGACCCGGCGGCGAACGGCTGGTCGCGGGGCTCCACGATCTGACGCGTCCCGCCGGGGCGCGCGGTGAGGCGCTCGGGCAGCGCATCCTGGTGCACGGCCGCGTGACCGACGAACGCGGACGGCCCGAGCGTCGCGCGCTGGTCGAGGTGTGGCAGGCCAACGCGGCGGGTCGCTACCTGCACGACGGCGATTGCCACGACGCGCCACTGGATCCGAACTTCACTGGCCGCGGCGCGGTGCTGACCGACGACGAGGGGCGCTACGAGTTTCTCACCATCGAGCCCGGCGTGTATCCCTGGGGCAACCACTTCAACGCCTGGCGCCCGCGGCACATCCACTTCTCGCTGTTCGGCGCGGCCTGGGCCACGCGGCTGGTGACGCAGATGTATTTCCCGGGGGATCCGACCCTGCCGCTCGATCCGATCTTCATGGGCATCGCCGACGCCGCCGCCCGCGAGCGGCTGGTCTCGCATTTCGACCTCGAGCGCACGCAGCCGGACCACGCGCTCGCGTTTCGCTTCGACATCGTGCTGCGCGGCGCGCTCGACACGCCGTGGGAGGCGTGAGCGTGGCCGGTCACACCCCATCCCAGACGGTCGGCCCCTATTTCCGCATCGGCCTCGACTGGCCGGACGCCTGGCGAGTGGCCACCGACAACACGCCGGGCGTGCCGTTGACACTGGTCGGCCGCGTGCTCGATGGCGATGGCCAGCCGGTCAGCGATGCGCTGGTCGAACTGTGGCAGGCCGACGCTGACGGTCGTTATCCCGCGCCCGGTGCGCAGGGTTTCAGCGGCCTCGGCCGCTGCGGTGTGGACGCGGCCGGCGAGTTTCGCTTCGTGACCGTCAAGCCGGGCGCCGTGGCGGCCCCGGGCGGCGGACTGCAGGCGCCGCATCTCAACCTGGTGGTGATGGCCCGCGGCCTGCTCACGCATCTCCACACCCGCGTGTACTTCCCGGGCGATGAGACCGCGCAGGACGCGGATCCGGTGCTGGCCTGCGTGCCGGCCGCGCGCCGCGCCACGCTGCGCGCGCGCGTGGAGGGCGACGTCCATCGCTTCGACATCCATCTGCAGGGCGAACACGAGACCGTGTTCCTCGCGCTGTGAGCGCGCCCGTCGCGACGCGTATCGCGGTCGGCATCATCGGCGCCGGACCGGCCGGGCTCATGCTCGGCTGGCTGCTGGCGCGCGCCGGCATCGGCTGTGTGATCCTCGAGCGTCAGCAGCGCGCGCATGTCGAAGCGCGCATTCGCGCCGGCGTGCTGGAACCGGGTACGGTCGAGCTGCTGCGCAAGCACGAGCTCGGCGCGCGCCTCGAGCGCGAAGGCCTGGCGCACGAAGGCGCCGAGCTTGCCTGTGGCGCGCGCCGGCTGCGCATCGACTTCCACGCCCTGACCGGCAAGGTGGTGACGGTCTACGGCCAGACCGAGATCACCCGTGACCTGGGTCTTGCCCACGACGCGCTCGGCACGCGCATCCTCTACGGCGCGGAGGATGTGCAGGTGTCGCCCGGCGACGCGGGCGACGAGGCCACCCTCACCTGCACCCAGGCCGGCGAGCGGCTCGCATTCCGCTGCGCTTTCGTCGCCGGCTGCGACGGCTTCCACGGACCGTCGCGCCAGGCCGTGCCGTCACGCCGCGAGTTCGAGCGGGTCTATCCGCGCGGCTGGCTGGGGCTCCTGTGCGACGCGCCGCCGGTGGCGCCCGAACTGGTCTACGCGAGCCACGAGCGCGGCTTCGCGCTCGCCAGCATGCGCTCGGCGACGCGCAGCCGTTACTACGTCGAGGTCGGCGCGGACGAGGACCTCGCCGCCTGGCCCGACGCGCGCTTCTGGGAAGAATTCGCCCGGCGCCTGCCGCCGGAAGTTGCGGCGCGACTGGTGACGGCGCCGGCGCTCGAGAAGAGCATCGCGCCGCTGCGCAGCTTCGTCGTCGAACCGATGCAGCACGCGCGGCTGTTCCTGGCCGGCGACGCCGCGCACATCGTGCCGCCGACCGGCGCCAAGGGCCTCAATCTCGCCCTGCGCGACGTCGAGACGCTGGCGCGCGCGCTCATCGCGCGCTTCGCGCGCGACGACGAGCAGCCGCTGCGCGACTACTCCACCGCTTGCCTGGCGCGAGCGTGGCGCGCCGAGCGCTTCTCCTGGTGGTTCACCTCCATCACCCATCGCCTGCAGGACGACGCCTTTGGCCGGCGGCTGCAGGAAGCGGAGTTCGCGCATCTCGCCGGATCGCGCGCCGCGCAGACAGTGCTGGCGGAGAACTACGTCGGCGTGAGCGCAGAGGCCTGAGCCGTGGCGCTCGACTCGCTCACCGATACCTATCTCGCCTCGCCGGCCCTCGCCGCCTGCTTCGGCGCCGAGGCGACGGTCGCGCAGATGCTCGCATTCGAAGCCGCGCTCGCCGCCGCCCAGGCGGGCCTCGGCCTGATCCCCGCCGCGGCGGCGAGCGCCATCGAGGCCGGTTGCCGCGCGCGCCCGGTGGACGTTGCAGCCGTGCTGCGCGATACCGCCGCGAGCAGCACGCCGGCCATTCCGCTGGTCCAGCAACTGACGGTGGCGGTCGCCGCGCGGGACGGCGCGGCCGCGCATTACGTGCACTGGGGCGCCACCAGCCAGGACGTGATGGACACCGCGCTGATGCTCGCCGCGCGCGAAGGCCTGGACCTGCTCGGCGAGCGCCTGGCGCAATGCATGGCGGCGCTTGCCGAGCTCGCACATCGCGAGCGCGACACGTTGATGGTCGCCCGGACCCTCGCCCAGCACGCCTTGCCGACCACCTTCGGCTACAAGGCGGCCCTGTGGCTGAACGCGCTCCTCGATCTCGCCGAGCGCGCAAAGGCGGCGCGCGCGCGCCTGCCGCTGCAGTTCGGCGGCGCGGCCGGCACGCTCGCCGCCTATGGCCAGGCGGGACCCGCGCTGCGCGACGCACTGGCCGCGGCGCTCGGCCTTACGGCGCGCCTGCCCTGGCATACCGATCGCACCGTGGTGCGTGAGCTGGCAGCCTTGCTCGCAGCGCTGTGCTCCGCGGCCGGCAAGATTGGTCACGACCTGGTGCTCGAGATGCAGAGCGAGGTGGCCGAGTTGCAGGAAGGCGGGGGCGTGGGGCGGGGTGGTTCTTCTGCCATGCCGCACAAGCGCAACCCGGTGGCGGCGATGGCGGTGACCGCCGTGGCGCGCCGCGCGCCCGGGCTGCTGGCAACGGTGTTCGCGAGCTTCGATCACGATCACGAACGCGCGAGCGGCGCGTGGCACGCCGAATGGCTGGCGATGCGCGAACTGTTCGTCGCGGCGGGCGCCGCGCTGGAGCAGCTGGCCGTCGCGCTTACCGGCCTCGAAGTGCGCGCGGACGTCATGCGCGCCCACCTCGACGCTGGCGGCGGCCGCGTGATGGCCGAGGCCGCAAGCATGGCGCTCGCGCCGGCGCTCGGCCGGGTCGCGGCGCAGGCGGTGGTCAAGCGCGCGCTCGCGCGCGTGGGGGCGGACTGCAGCCTGGCCACGGCCCTCGCGGCCGAGCCCGAGGTGCGAGTTCTCGGCGACGCGCTGGATCTCGCGCGGTTGCTCGACCCGCGCGCCTATCTCGGCGCCGCGCGGGAGTTCACCGACCAGGTGCTGGCGCGCCACGCCGCAAGTTTATGAGCCACGCTGCGCCCGCCGGTCTGCCGACGCTGGACGTCGACCCCTACGACGAGGCCCTGCTGCGCGCGCCCTGGGACTATTACGAGGCGTTGCGCGCCGCCGGTCCGGTGGTGTGGATCCCGCGTTACCAGGTGTGCGCGAGCGGCGCCATCGGCGTGGTCGAGCCCGTGTTCCGCGACTGGCGCCGCTTCTGTTCGTCGCGCGGCGTGGGGCTCGCGGACTTCGCCCGCGAACCACCGTGGCGGCCGCCGAGCCTGGTGCTGGAAGTCGATCCGCCCGCCCACACCCGTACGCGCGAGGTGCTGGCCGGCGCGCTGTCGCCGAAGGCCGTGCAGGCCCTGGCACCGCGCTTCGCCGCGGCCGCCGCGCGCCATGTCGAGCGCGCGCTCGCGGCCGGCGAGATCGAGGCCGTGCGGTCGCTGGCGGCCGCCTATCCGCTGGAAGCCTTCGGCGACGCCGTCGGCATCGCGCCCGACGGCCGCGAGCATCTGCTCACCTACGGTCGCATGGTGTTCGACGCACTCGGGCCGGACAACGCACTGCGCCGCGCTTCGCTGGCCGACGCGGCCGAGGTCGTGCCGTGGATCGCCGCGCGCTGCGCCCGCGAGGCGCTCGGTCCGGACGGCTTCGGCGCGGCGATCCACGCCCAGGCCGCGGCCGGCGCGGTAAGCCCGGAGGAGGCCGCCCTGCTGGTGCGCTCGCTGTTGTCCGCCGGTATCGACACCACGGTCGCGACGCTCGCCAACCTGCTGTACAGCTTCGCCGTCCATCCCGGCGAATGGCGGAAGCTGCGCGCCGCGCCCGAGCTGGCGCCGGCGGCCATCGACGAGGTGCTGCGTCACGCGGCGCCGGTGCACACCTTCTGCCGCACCGCGACCGAGGCGGTCGAGTTCGACGGCTTCGTGGTGCCGGCGGACTGCAAGCTGCTCTGCGTGATGGGCGCCGCCAACCGCGATCCGGCGCGCTGGGAAGCGCCGCTCGTGTTCGACATCACGCGGCCCGCGCGGCCGCACGTCGCCTTCGGCAGCGGCATCCACGTGTGCGTCGGGCAGCACGTGGCGCGCCAGGAGATCCTGGCCCTGCTGCGCGCGCTGCTCGAGCGCACGGCCCGCCTCGAACTCACCGATCCGCCGGTCTGGCAGGCCAATCACGCGGTGCACAGCCTGGCGCGCCTGCCGCTGCGCCTGGTGCCCGCCTGACGCCCGGCGAGTGACCCATCGCGGCGGAAAAGCCGGGCGAAACACGCTGTTGCAGCGCGATTAGAAGGGTCGTTCGGAATACTTCAAGTTTGTCACACTTCGGCCGCTGATCGAGGACAGCCCGGTACTCCGTGCCTATACTCGGCCCGAACAGTACCGGCCTGTGCGCCCTTAACGCAGGCCCAAGACGAACGAGAAAGTGACGCGCCCGACATGTTGAACGTCACCAGCGTGCTGACCGCCATCGTCAGCGAAAGAGCCACCGAGCACTTTCGTACGCTCTATCCCCGCGCGTCCTGCGCGCGGCTGGATCTGGCCGTCACGGTCGCGCACACGGCGCTCGCCGCCATCGCGCGCAGCGATGCGCTCTATCACAACGTCGAACACACCACCCACGTCACCCTGGTCGGCCTGCAGATCCTGCGCGGCAAGCAGGAGCGCGAACGGAGCGTGTCGCCGGAAGCCTGGAGCAACACGCTCATCGCGCTCCTGTGTCACGACATCGGCTACGTGCGCGGGCTGTGCCGCAACGATACCGGCGCGGCGCTCGCGACCGGCGTCGACAACCAGCTGTACCGCACCGTGGCCGGCACCAGCGACGCGGTGCTGATGCCCATCCACGTCAATCGTGGCAAGCGCTTCATCGAGGAGCACTTCTTCGACAGCGACCTGGTCGATACCCAGTTCGTCAACGCCTGCATCGAACGCACCCGTTTCCCGGTGCCGGACGACGCCTGGTATGCCCAGACCGCGGACTTTCCCGGCCTGGTGCGCGCGGCGGATCTGATCGGGCAGCTGAGCGATCCGCGCTACCTGAACAAGCTCTCGGCGATTTTCTACGAGTTCGAGGAAGTGGGGTTCAACCAGGTGCTGGGCTATGCGCGGCCGGGCGACCTGCTGAATAACTACCCGGGCTTCTTCGACAAGAGCGTGGCGCCCTACATCGGCGTCGGCGCGAGCTACCTGGAGCACACCGCCGAAGGGCGCGACGTGCTGTCCCATCTCTACGCCAATCTCGCCACCGCCCGCGCCAGCCTGCCG
>JBFWYG010000058.1:0-28048 GCA_050186725.1 Gammaproteobacteria bacterium
TACCTGGAGGAAGCCGAGCAGCTGTGCCGCAACATCGCGATCATCGACGGCGGCCAGATAGTCGAGCATTCGTCGATCCGCGAGCTGCTGGCGAAGCTGAACCAGGAGACCTTCGTGCTGGACGTCGCCGCGCCCCTGCCGGCGGCGCTGCCGGCCAGCGACTTCGCCTGCAAGCGGATCGACGATCACGGGCTGGAAGTGACGCTCGCGCGCGGTCGCCGGCTGAACGACGTGTTCGCCGAACTGTCCGCCGCCGGCATCGAAGTCACCAGCATGCGCAACAAGAGCAATCGCCTGGAGGAACTCTTCCTGCGGCTGGTGCGCGAGAACGGCGACCATGAGTGACGCGCGCCACACCCGCGGCCTGGACCAGCGTTTCTACCTGGTGGCCTTCAGCACGCTGGTCATCAAGGAATGCAACCGCTTCCTGCGCATCTGGCTTCAGACCGTGCTGCCGCCCGGCATCAGCATGGGGCTTTACTTCGTGATCTTCGGCCACCTCATCGGGCCGCGCATCGGCACCATGGGCGGCTTCGACTACATGCAGTACATCGCGCCCGGCATCATCATGATGGCGGTGATTACCAATGCCTACTCGAACGTCACCTCGTCGTTCTTCGGCGCCAAGTTCCAGCGCCACATCGAAGAGATCCTGGTCGCGCCCATGCCGGACGAGCTGATCCTGGCCGGCTACGTCACCGGCGGCGTGTGTCGCGGCGTATGCGTCGGCGCGCTGGTGACGCTGGTCGCGTCGTTCTTCACCGACCTCGCCGTGCACTCCTACCTGGTGACCTTCACGGTGGTGGTGCTGACCTCGACGCTGTTCTCGCTAGGCGGCTTCATTAACGCGATCTTCGCGCGCAAGTTCGACGACATCTCGATCGTGCCGACCTTCGTGCTGACCCCGCTCACCTACTTGGGCGGCGTGTTCTATTCCATCGACCTGCTGCCGGACTTCTGGCGGCACATGTCGCTGTTGAACCCCATCCTCTACATGGTCAACGCGTTTCGCTACGGCATCCTGGGCGTGAGTGACATTCCGCTCGGCCAGGCTTTCACGGTAATCGCCACCCTGGTGGTGGTCCTGACCGTGTGGAGCCTGTACCTCTTGAAGCGCGGCGTCGGCCTGCGCACCTGAGCGCGGCCGGGCGCAGGCGCGCGTGGCCAGGGGCGCGCCGGCTGTGGCATGGTGTGCGCCATTCTCATGACTGGAGGCGCGACGCCCATGTGGTCCCCTTCACTGCCCTACTGGGAATTCGCCCTGCGCGGCGTGGTGGTGTACTTCTTCCTGCTCGCCCTGCTCAGGATCACCGGCAAGCGCCAAGTGGGCCAGCTGTCCCCCTTCGACCTCGTGCTCCTGCTGCTGTTGTCCAACGCAGTGCAGAACTCCATGAACGGCGGCGACGACTCCTTGACCGGCGGGCTGGTGTCGGCGCTCGCGCTGGTGCTGGTCAACTGGTGCGTGGGCCTGGTGTCGGCACGCAGCAAGACGGTCGAATCCTGGGTCGAGGGTCGCCCGCAGGTGCTGGTGCACAACGGCGTGCTGTTCGAAGACGTGATGGCGCGCGCGCAATTGAGCCGGCACGAGCTGAACGCGGCGCTGCGCCAGGGCGGCTGCGCGACGGTCGGCGAAGTGCGGCTCGCGGTGCTGGAGAACAACGGCGCCATCAGCGTGCTGCGCCGCGAGTCGAACTGACGGCCGTCGACGGTCGTGATGCGCGGTGCCAGAATCGCGCTTTGCGTTTGCAGAGCGACCTCCATGCCCGCCCATGCCACTCACCTGCCTGACTTGACCGCGACCGAACTGCTCGCGCTCTACGCACGCGGCGAAGCCTCGCCGGTCGAGACCGCGGAGGCGGTGCTCGCGCGCATCGACGAGCTGAACGGCAGGATCAACGCCTTCTGCCACCTGGCCGCCGAGGACACGCTCGCCATGGCGCGGGCCAGCGAACAGCGCTGGCGCGCCGGGGCGCCCTGCGGTCCGCTGGACGGCGTGCCGGTGTCGATCAAGGACCTCATCCTCACCCGCGGCTGGCCGACCCTGCGCGGTAGTCGCGGCATCCAGGCTGACCAGCCCTGGGAGGTGGACGCGCCGGTCGCGGCGCGGCTGCGCGAGGCGGGCGCGGTGCTGCTCGGTAAGACCACCACGCCCGAGTACGGCTGCAAGGGCGAGACCAATTCACCGGCCACCGGCATCACGCGCAACCCGTGGAACACGGCGCGCACGTCGGGCGGCTCGTCCGGCGGCGCCGCGGCGGCGGTGGCGGCCGGCATGGGCCCCATCGCCATCGGCACCGACGGCGCGGGCAGCGTGCGCATCCCGGCGAGCTTCTGCGGCAATTTCGGCCTGAAGCCTAGCTTCGGCCGCGTGCCGGCCTTTCCGCTGTCGCCCTTCGGCACGGTCGCGCACCTGGGTCCGCACACGATGTCGGTGCGCGACGCCGCGCTCGCCATGAACGTGCTCAAGCGACCGGATGCGCGCGACTGGACCTCTCTGCCCTACGACGAGCGCGATTACACCGCGGGCCTGGAGGACGGCATCGCCGGCCTGCGGGTCGCGTGGTCGCCGACCCTCGGCTATGCGCGCAACGTGCATCCGGACGTGGCCGCGGCCTGCGCGCGCGCGGCGCGCGCGCTGGAGGACCTGGGGGCCAAGGTCGAGGCCGTGGACCCGGGCTTCGAGGACCCGCTCGAGATCACCATCGGCCTGTGGTTCCTGGGCTCGCTGACCCTGTGGAGCTCGCTGAGCGCGGAACAGCAGGCGCTGGCCGATCCGGATTTCGCCGCGCAGGCCGAACTCGGCCGCGCCTACAGCGCGCTCGACATCTCGCGTCTTAACGTGCGTCGCGGCCAGCTCGGCTCGCATATGCGCGGCTTCATGGAACGCTACGACCTGCTGGTCACACCGACCATCGCGGTGCCGGCCTTCGCGGCGCGCGAACCGGGCAGCGTGCCCATGACGCCCGAGTCCATGCTCGGCTGGACGCCCTTCAGCTACCCCTTCAACCTGACCCAGCAGCCGGCCTGCACCATTCCCTGCGGCCTGACCGGCGATGGGCTGCCCATCGGGCTGCAGATCGTGGGACCGATGTTCCGCGACGCGCTGGTGCTGCGCGCGGCGCGGGCCTTCGAAACGCTGCAACCGCTGCCGCGGCCCACGCTCGGCTAGTGCTACCGCGACGGCCGGCGGGCGCGGCGCGCCCGCGGGACCGTTGATCCAGATCAGCCGCGCGCACGCCCGCGCCGCCGAGACTTGAGCCACCAAACCATAAGCGAGGGGACTCACGCCCATGAGCGTTTCATCTATCGCGAGCCGCGCCAAGACGAAGGCCGAGCACTTCGACGTGCTGATCGTCGGGGCCGGCATCTCCGGCGTCGGCGGCGCCTACCATCTCTCCACCCAGTGTCCCGGCACGAGCTTCGTCGTGCTGGAAGCGCTGGACAGCTTCGGCGGCACCTGGTGGATGCATCGCTACCCGGGCGTGCGCTCGGACAGCGATCTCTACACCTTCGGCTATCGCTTCAAACCCTGGATCGGGCCGCCCATCGCGACCGCCGACGAGATCCTGAAGTACATGGGCGAAGTGATCGAAGATAACGACCTCGGCCAGCACATCCGCTACCAGCACAAGATCGTCTCCGCCAGCTGGTCCAGCAAGGACAGCCTGTGGACCGTCGAGGCGGTGCGCACAGATACCAACCAGCAGCTGACCTTCACCACCAATTTCCTGTGGATGTGCCAGGGCTACTACCGGCATGCAAAGGGCTACACGCCCGACTGGCCGGGCATGGAGGATTACCAGGGCACGCTGGTGCATCCGCAGAACTGGCCGGAAGATCTCGCCTACCAGGGCAAGCGCGTGCTGGTGATCGGCTCCGGCGCGACCACCGCGACCGTGGTGCCCGCCATCGCCGCGGACTGCGAGCACGTCACCGTGCTGCAGCGCTCGCCGACTTATTTCATCCCCGGCATGAACCAGAACGATCTGGCCGATCGCCTGCGCAAGCTCGAGATCAAGGAGGAATGGATCCACGAAATCGTGCGTCGCCAGATCCTGTCCGATCAGCGGGAATTCACGCGTCGCTCGCGCGAAGAGCCCGAGGTGGTCAAGCAGGAACTGCTGGCCGGCGTGCGCGCTTACCTGCCGGAGGAAACGGTCGAGGCGCACTTCACGCCGCGTTACCGCCCCTGGCGCCAGCGCATCGCCTTCGTGCCCGAGGGCGACATCTTCAAAGGCGTGGCGGCCGGCAAGGCCAGCGTGGTGACGGACGAGATCGAGCGCTTCACCGCCAAGGGCGTGCTGACCAAGTCGGGGCAGGAGATCGAGGCCGACATCATCATCACCGCCACCGGCTTCAACCTGAGCGTGCTCGGCGACATCGCGTTCACCGTCGACGGCAAGGCGGTCGACTTCGCCGACAGCGTGACCTACCGCGGCATGATGTTCACCGGCCTGCCGAACCTGCTGTGGATCTTCGGCTACTTCCGCGCGAGCTGGACGCTGCGCGTGGACCTGCTGTCGGACTTCCTGTGCCGCCTGCTGAAGCACATGCAGGCGCGCGGCTCCACCAAGGTCTCGGTGGCGCTGCGTCCGGAAGATCGCGACATGCAACTGCTGCCGTGGATCGACACCGAGGACTTCAATCCAGGTTACATGCTGCGTGGCCTGGAACTGCTGCCGAAGCGCGGCGAGAAGCCGGAATGGCAGCACACCCAGGACTACTGGATGGAGAAGGACGCGGTGCCAGCCATCGATCTCGACGACCCGGTGTTCGTCTACGAGGGCGGTCCGCTGGACGGTCGTCTGCGCGAGGCGGCGAGCTGAAGCTGTCATCCCCGCTGGGCGTCGCCGCCTGACCGCGACGACACCCGCAACTTCCCGCCTGCGCGCCTCAGCGCAGGCGGAGTTCCTTGTAACGCTGGAATTCCCGCCAGGCACGCTCGGCCAACGGCTGGGTTCCGTTCCCCACTTCGCGGCCGTCGAGCCGCGTCACCGCCACCAGGTCGCGCGTGGTACTGGTGAACCACACCTCGTCCGCCGCCCGCAGCAGCGCCTCGTCGACCGTCGCCTCCGCCACTTCGATGCCGCAGCCTTCGAGCACATCGAGCAGCAACGCGCGCGTCACGCCGGGCAGGATCAGGTGGGACAGCGGCGGCGTCCACACGCGGCCGTCCTTCACCACGAAGACGTTGGAAGACGAACCCTCGGTCACCTCGCCGTCGCGCAAGAGCACCGCTTCGTAGGCCCCCGCTGCGAGTGCCTGGTTCCGCAGCAGCAGGTTCGCCAGCAGCGCGGTGGCCTTGATGTCACAGCGCAGCCAGCGGTTGTCGACGAGCGTCACGGCGTCGACCCGGTCGAGTCCGTCGCGCGGCGTGAGCGGCCGGCACATGGCGAACACCGTGGGCCCGACGTTGACCGGAAACGCGTGATCGCGCTCGGCCACGCCGCGCGTCACCTGCAGGTACACGGAGTGATCGCCGCCGCCGTTCTCCGCCACCAGCCGCAGGAGCACCGCGCGCCAGGCGGCCGCGTCCAGCGGCACGGCGATATGTACCGCCGCCAGGCTGCGGGCGAAGCGCTCGAGGTGCTCTTCCAGCGCGAACAGGCGGCCGTTCAGCGCCACCAGCACCTCGTAGACCGCGTCGCCGAAGATGAAGCCGCGATCCAGCACCGAGACCCGCGCCTCGGCCAACGGCAGGAACTCGCCGTCGAGGTAGCAGATGCGTGGCGCGTCGCCGCTCACTTCAGCATCAGCCGCAAATCGTCATAGAGCCGCGAGAACAACGAACCCTCGGCGACCTCGGCCAGCGCGACCAGCGGAATCTCGGCGACTTCCTGCTCGTCGAGGTTGAGCGTCATGTGGCCGAGGGGCTGCCCCATGGTGAGCGGCGCCTTGATCGGCTCTTCGAGCTTGGCTACCGCCTTCACGTCCTTGATGCGGCCGCGCGGCAACGTCGCCCACACCGGCTTCAGCGAACCGACCGGCACGGTCTCGGTGGCGCCGCCCCAGACCTCGGGGGAAGCCACCACCTGCTTGGCCTCGTAGAGCTGCTTGGTCTCGAAGAAGCGGTAGCCGTAGTTGATCAGCGCATAGCTCGCCTCGGTGCGGGCATCGTCGGAGGCCGTGCCCATGACCGCCGAGATCACCCGCATGCCGTCGCGCAGCGCCGAGCTGATCAGGCAGAAGCCGGCCGACTCGGTGTGCCCGGTCTTGATGCCGTCGACCGTCGCGTCGCGGGTCAGCATGCGGTTGCGATTGTGCTGACGGATGCCGTTGAAGGTGAACTCCTTCACCGCCGAGCGCTTGTATTCCTCGGGAAACTCGCGGATCAGCGCGGCCGAGAGCTTGGCCATGTCGCGCGCGGTGGTGTAGTTGTTCGGATCGGGCAGGCCGGTGGCGTCGGAGAAACTGGTGTTGGTCATGCCGAGCGCCTTGGCATGCTTGTTCATGAGGCCGACGAACACCTCTTCGCTGCCGGACACGTGCTCGGCCAGCGCCACGCTCGCGTCATTCCCGGACTGGATGACGATGCCGTTCAACAGCATGTCGACCGACACCTGCTTGCCGACCTCGAGAAACATGCGCGAGCCTTCCATCTTCCAGGCCTTCTTGCTGATCGTGACCTGGTCGTCGATATGGATGAGGCCTTCCTTGAGCGCATGCGAAGCGGCGTAGACCGTCATGATCTTGGTCAGGCTGGCCGGCTCGACGCGCTCGTCGGCGTTCTTCTCAGCCAGCACCGCGCCGGTCTGGTAGTCGGTCAGGATGTAGGACTTCGCGTCGATCGACGGTGCCGGCACGGTGGCGGATAGCGGTCCGGCGTCGGCGCACAGGGTGACGGCGAGAAGCGCGACGCCAAATACGAACAGGCGTGCGCGGGAGAAGGTGTCGGTTCCGTACTGCATGGTTCAATTCGCGATGAAGTGATGTTGAGTGATGCCGAGTTTCTCGACGGCGGCGACAGCCTGGTCGGCGACCTCGGTGGAGGGCAGCGGTCCGATCTGCACGCGATAAAATACCTTGTTGTTGCTCACGATTTCACGTATCTCGACGGCCGCGGTGACGCGCGAAGCGAGACGCTCGGACAGGCTCTCGGCGTTGCGTCTGTCGGCGTAGGCGCCGACCTGCAGCCAGGTGCCAGTCACCGGCGCGGGCGCGTTGGCGGGGCGTACCGGCCCGGCCACGCGCGGCGGCGGCGCGATGCGCGCGGCGCGCGCGCCGTCGGGCCCGTTGGTCACGGCCGAGATCGGCGCGACCGGCTCGTTCCGCGCCACGCTGACGGCGGCGGGCAGCGCCGGCGCGGCGGCGAGCGGCGGCCCGCTGGGATTGCCGTTCGCGTCCAGCGCGCGAATCTCGACCATGGCCGTGCCCTTGCCCACCACGCCGAGCTTGAGCGCGGCGGCGTAGGACAGGTCGATGATCCGGTTGTCCTTGAACGGCCCGCGATCGTTGACCTTCACCGTCGCGCTGCGGCCGTTCTCCAGGTTCTTCACCAGCACGTAGGTCGGCAGCGGCAGCAGCTTGTGCGCGGCGGTCATGCGGTACATGTCGTAGGTCTCGCCGCTCGAGGTGCGCTCGCCATGAAAGGGATCGCCGTACCAGGAGGCGACGCCGCGCTCGATATAGCCCTTGGACGAGCGCAGCGTGTAGTAGCGCTTGCCGAACACTTCGTAGGAGGCCGGATTGCCGTAGCGGCTGCGCGGCTCGTCGCCGGGGACCGCGTCGGGGATGTTGTTCGGGTCGAGCTTCGGCGCGATCACCGGCGTGCCGCAGCCGGCAAGCCACAGGCAGGCGGCGATGGCGGCCGACAGCCGCGCGGCCCGCGCGGCGGGTGTGGCGAGCCAGGCGCTGTCAGCTACCGGCGCCACCGCGCAGCTTGCGGATTTCCTCTGACAGTTGGGCGACCGCCATGGCGTACTTGACGCGCGGGTTGTACCGGCTGATGACGTAGAAATTGTTGTAGCCGATCCAGTATTCGGGCCCGTTCACGCCTTCGAGTTCGAACAGCGCGCTCTCCTCGTCTGGACCGACCCCGGCGCGCAGCGGCGCGACGCCGGCGGCGGAGAAGTCGCTCAGGCGGAAATCGGGCTTGATGGTGGTCTTGAGAAAAGTCACCGGCTTGGGACCCACCACCCGCGCCGGGGAGATCACCGCGCCCGCCGGGCGCCAGCCGTGATGATGGAGATAATTGGCGACGCTGCCGATGGCATCGTCGGGGTCCTTCCAGATGTCGCGCGCGCCGTCGCCGTCGAAGTCCACCGCCAGGCGGCGATAGCTGTCGGGCATGAACTGCGGCATGCCCATCGCGCCCGCGTAGGAACCGAGCGGCGTCAGCGGATCGAGATGCTCTTCGCGGGTCATGAGCAGGAACTGCTCGAGCTGCGAGCGGAAGAAATCGCCGCGCACCTTGGCGTCCTTGCCAGGGTAATGGAAAGCGAGCGTCGCGAGCGCATCGATCACGCGGTAGGAGCCGGCATGCTGGCCGTAGAAGGTCTCCACGCCGATGATCGCGACGATGACCTCCGGCGCGACGCCATAGGCCTCGACCGCGCGGCGGATCGCGCCCTCGTTGGCGCGCCAGAACGCCGCGCCCTCGCGGATGCGCTTGTCGGTGATGAAGATGGCGCGGTACTCGTGCCAGGGCTTGACCTTCTCGGCCGGCTTGGCGATGAGTTGGATGATGCGATCGGAGCGCTGCACCTGGTCGAAGGTGCGCGCCAGCGCGAGCGCGTCGAAGCCGTGATCGTTCGCCATCTGGCCAATGAAGCCGCGCACCTTCTGGTTGTCCAGGGACGCCGCGAAGGTGCCGGGCGCGAGACCCAGCAGAACGGCGGCAATGAGCGGGACGAAACTTCGCATCGGACCGAGAAAGACCGGCTAACCCTCAGGTTTCCGCAATGAATTTTCTATGCGTGTGGATGGACATGAGAATACCGAAACTGGTCAGGATAGTCACGAAAGACGTCCCCCCGTAGCTGACCATGGGCAGCGGCACCCCGACCACCGGCAATGCACCGCTGACCATGCCCATGTTGACGAAGATGTAGATGAAGAGCGTCATCGTGAGGCTCGCGGCGGTCAGGCGGCCGAACATCTCCTGCGCCTCGAGCGCGATGCGCATGCCGCGCACCAGCACCAGGCTGTAGGCGACCAGCAGTATCAGCACACCGAGAAAGCCGAACTCCTCGCAGTACACCGCGAAGATGAAGTCGGTGGCGCGCTCCGGAATGAACTCCAGGTGTGACTGGGTGCCGTTCAGCCAGCCCTTGCCGGAGATCCCGCCCGAACCCACCGCGATGCTCGCCTGGATGATGTGGTACCCGGTGCCGAGCGGGTCCTGCGACGGATCGATCAGGGTACGCACGCGCTGTTGCTGGTAGTCGTGCATGGTGAACCAGAAGCCCGGCAGGGCGAGGATGCCGGCCAGCACCGCGTTGCGGATGAAGCGCCAGGACACGCCGCTGAAGAACAGCACGAACAAGCCCGAGGCCGACACCAGGATGGCGGTGCCGAGATCGGGCTGGTCGATGATCAGGAAGGCCGGCACGCCGACCACCGCGAGCGCGAGCGCCGTGGTCTTGAGCGTCGGCGGCAGCACCTTGTCGGCCATGAAGCCCGCGACCGTGAGCGGCACCGCGAGCTTCATGATCTCCGACGGCTGGAAGCGCACCACGCCGAAGTCCAGCCAGCGGGTCGCGCCGCGACCGTGGCCGATGAACAGCACCAGCACCAGCATGAACGTCCCGAGCACGTACAGCGCCGGCGCCCAGCGCGCGAGACGCCGCGGCGGCACCTGCGCGATGGCCACCATGCAGGTGAGCCCGAGCAGGATGCGCAGTCCCTGTTGCATCACCTTGTCGATGGACTGGTCGGCCGCACTGTACAGCACCACCAGGCCCAGCGCGGCCGTGACCAGCACGGCGCCGAGCAGCGGCGCGTCGATGTGCAGGCGGTACAGGAGGCTCGGGCTTCTAATCATGGGGATCCGGTTCCTCGGTCGGCGTGGGCGCGGACATGGCCGCCGCGGGCACGAGTGACGCCGCGGGCGCGGGCGGCGCCTGGTGCTCGGCGTGGGGCGCGAAGCTGGCCGTGCTGACCGCCGCGCCCTTGAAGTAATGATCGATCAGGCGCCGCGCGATGGGCGCCGCGGTCTTGCTGCCGCCGCCGCCGTGCTCGACCACCACGGCGATGGCAATCTGCGGCGCTTCGACCGGCGCGAAGGCGATGAACAGCGCATGGTCCTGCAGATGCTCGGGCACGCCGGTGGTCCTCGCCTTCTCGCCCTGGGCGATGCCATAGACCTGCGCCGTGCCGGTCTTGCCGGCGAAACGCACCGGCGCGCCGAGGCTGGTCTTGTGCGCGGTGCCGGTGGCGCCGTTCACCACCTCGTCCATGCCGGCGATGACCTCGTCCCAGTAGCGTGGGTTGGCGAGTTCGACGCGCGGACGCCGGTAGATGTCGGGGCTGATGGTCTCCTCGGTCACCGGGTTCTCGATCTGTCCGAGGAAATGCGGAATCAGCGCCTCGCCGCGCGTCGCGACGATACCGGTCGCGTAGGCCAACTGCAGCGGCGTGGACAGCATGTAGCCCTGGCCGATGCCGACGATCAGGGTCTCACCCGGGTACCAGGGCTGCTTGCGCACGCGCTTCTTCCACTCCGGTGACGGCAGGAGCCCGGTTGCTTCGCCGGGGATGTCCACGCCGGTGATGCTGCCGAGACCGAAGCGCGCGAGCATCTCGTGCAGGCGACGAATACCGAGCTCGTGGGCCAGCGTGTAGTAGTAGACGTCGCAGGAGTGGGCGATGGAAAACTTCATGTTGGTCGGCCCGTGACCGGTCTTCAGCCAGTCGCGGTACTGGTGGCTGTCGTTTGGCAGCGAATACCAGCCGGGACACCAGGTGGTCTTGTCGGCGCTGCGCACGTTGTATTGCAGGCCGGCGAGCGCGACCAGCGGCTTGACCGTCGAGCCCGGCGGGTACTGGCCCTGCAGCGCGCGATTGAACAGCGGCCGGTCCGGCGAAGTGCTCAGATCGCGGTACAGCGCGCGACTGATGCCGTTGACGAAAGCGTTGGGGTCGTAGGACGGCTTGCTGACGAAGGCCAGGATCTCGCCGGTGTTGGGATCGGTCACCACCACCGCGCCGCGGTAGCTGCCGAGCGCGGCGATGGCCTCGGCCTGGAGTCCAGCGTCGAGCGTCAGGTAGATGTCGCTGCCCGGCGTGGGCGGCGTGCGCTCCACCACGCGCAGGATGCGGCCCTGGGCGTTCACTTCCACCTTCTGATAGCCCACTCGCCCGTGCAGCACCTGCTCGCGCGACTTCTCCACGCCCATCTTGCCGGTGTGGGTGGTGGCGGCGTAGTTGGACTGGTCGATGGTCTGCAGATCGGTCTCGCTGATGCGCCCGACGTAACCGACCACGTGCGCGAAGGCCTCGCCCTGCGGATAGTGCCGCGCGAGTCCCGCCTCCACTGCGAAGCCCGGCAGGCGAAAGCGGTTGATGGCGAAGGTCGCGAGCTCCTCCGGCGTCAGGTCACCCTTCAAGGTCACGCCCTCGAAGCGGCGCGAATAGCGCAGTTGCTTGCGGAACTGCTCGAGCTCGTCGTCGGAGAGATTCAGCATGCCGCGCAGCTCGTGCAGCGCGGCCTCCATGTCCGGCACATTCTCCGGCACCGCGGTCAAGGCGAAGGACGGGCGGTTCTCGGCGAGCAGGGTGCCGTCACGGCTGTAGATCAATCCGCGCGGCGGCGGCAGCGGCAGGATCTTCAGGCGGTTCTCGTGGGACAGCGTCGTGTAGTGATCGTGGTTGACCACCTGCAGGAACACCAGGCGCGCGAGCACGAGCCCGATCAGCACCACCATGCCGATTCCCGCCACCAGCACGCGGTTCGCGAACAGGCGCCGCTCGCGATTGGCGTCCTTCAGCGCGGGCAGGCGCTTCAAACCCCGGCGCGACACGGCATCGCCTGCTCAGGCGACCCGCGCGCGTCGCCGGACGTCGCGCAGCACGATGTACACCCACGGCCACAGGAGCCCGGTGGTGAGCGCCCCGAACAAGTAGCTGAAGCCGTAGTCGACCGAGCCCAGCAGGCGGTAGATCCACAGCATGGCGAACAGGTAGACGAAGGCGATGGAGCCGATGATCAGGGCCTGCTGCACCAGCGGGAACACGCGCAGGCGCTGGTGGTACTGCAGCACCACGTAGGCGACGAAGGCGAGACCGAGCGCGTGCTGGCCGAGGATCGAGCCGTGCATCACGTCGAGGATGAGTCCGATCAGCCAGCCGCTCAGCACGCCGACCCGCTCGGGCAGCGCCATGCACCAGTAGACCAGCGCCATCGCGATCCACGCCGGTCGCCAGGGCAGCGCGAAGTCCGGCAGCGGCATCGCGGTCAGCATGAAGGCCACCAGGAAGGACAGCGCGATGACCCAGATGCGATGCGGTTTATCCATCCGCGCGCACCGTCAGTTGGAGGACGAGACGCGCTCTTCCCCGATGTCGTGCGCCTGCGGACCGACCAGCATCACTTCGCGCGAATGGCCGACCTTGGCGGTCGGTTCGACCACCACGGTGGCGAAGGCGTCACCCGGCTTGACGATGACCGACTTCACCCGCCCGACGGGATAGCCGGCGGGAAAGCGCCCGCCTAACCCTGAAGTCACCACGAGATCGCATTCCTTGACGTCGGCGTTGATGGAGATGAAGGAGAGATTGAGTTCGTCGGGCAGTTCGCCGCCGACGGCGAGCGCGCGCAGGCCGGTACGGTTCAGCAGCACCGGCAGCGCGTGGCGCGGGTCGGTGATCAAGAGCCCGGTGCTCGAGAACAGGCTGACGTTCGCCACCTGGCCGATGACGCCGTAGGCGTCCAGCATCGGCTGGCCGACGAACACGCCCTGGTTGGAGCCCTTGTCGAGCACGATCTGGCGCGCCGAGGGCGTGGTCTCGATGGCCAGCACGTCGGCCACCACGACCTGCTGCTCGAAGGCCGAGGACGAATCGAGCAGCTTGCGCAGCCGCTGGTTCTCGCTCTCCAGCGCCGAGTAGCGCTGGGTCTTGACCGACAGCAGCTGGTTCTCGACTTTCAGCCGCTCGTTCTCCTCGACCAGGTGGTCGCGCGAGCGCAGTCCGTCCATCAGGCCGGCCGCGGCATCCACCGGCGCGTTCACCACGTATTGCAGGGGATAGACCACCACCGCCAGCACCGAGCGCAGCGACGAGAGGTGGGTGTTGGCGTGGTCGATGGAAATGCAGAGAAACGACAGGATGGCGCACGCGGCGAAGCGCGCCGTCGGCGAGGGCGTGTTGATGAACAGCGGTTTCAGCGCAGTGTCCCCCCGGCAGTCCTCAACGTCAGTCTACTCCAGCGCCAGCACCTCGGGGCCATGTTCCTCGATCATCTCCAGCACCCGGCCGCCGCCGCGCGCGACGCAGGTCAGGGGATCCTCGGCGACCAGCACCGGCAGGCCGGTCTCCTCCATCAACAGGCGATCGAGGTCCTTCAGGAGCGCGCCGCCGCCGGTCAGCACCATGCCGCGCTCGGCGACGTCGGAGCCGAGTTCCGGCGGGGTCTTCTCGAGGGCGGTCTTGACCGCCTCGACGATGCCGGCCAGCGGTTCCTGCAGGGCCTCGAGGATCTCGTTGCTGTTCAGGGTGAAGCTGCGCGGCAGGCCCTCGGCGAGATTGCGACCCTTGATCTCGATCTCGCGCACCTCGTTGCCGGGGTAGGCGCAGCCGATCTCGAACTTGATGCGCTCGGCGGTCGCGTCACCGATCAGCGACCCGTAGTTGCGCCGCACGTAGTTGATGATGGCGTCGTCGAAGCGATCGCCGCCGATGCGCACCGAGGCCGAGTAGACGATGCCGTTCAGCGAGATGACCGCCACTTCGGTGGTGCCGCCGCCGATGTCCAGCACCATCGAGCCGCTCGCGTCGCTGACCGGCATGCCGGCGCCAATGGCCGCCGACATGGGTTCTTCGATCAGATAGACTTCCCGCGCGCCGGCGCCCTGGGCGGATTCCTTGATGGCGCGGCGCTCGACCTGGGTCGAGCCGCAGGGCACGCACACCAGCACGCGCGGACTCGGCTTGAACAGCTGGTTGCCGTGTACCTTGCGGATGAAGTGCTGGAGCATCTTCTCGGTGATGGTGAAGTCGGCGATCACGCCGTCCTTCAGCGGCCGAATGGCCTCGATGTGGCCGGGCGTGCGGCCGAGCATGCGCTTGGCTTCCAGGCCCACCGCCGCGATGGCCTTGGCGCTGTTGGAATCTCGGCCGCGGCGGATGGCCACGACCGACGGCTCGTTCAGCACGATGCCCTTGCCGCGGACGTAGATCAGGGTGTTGGCGGTCCCCAGGTCGATCGATAGATCGTTGGAGAACATTCCGCGCAGCATGCGAAGCATTGAATTCGGGCCTCTTCAAATCCCAGGGGCCTCCGGCGCGACGACGACGGCCGGAGTGCGCGTGAAAACGGTGCGGAGCGGGCGGATGGGGCCATGCCGAAGGTCGAGCGAAGCGCGCTTCGACGCAAGCGGCAGGTGATGGTCCGGGCTCACCCAGGTCGCATATAAAATGGCCGGCTAATGTAACAGTGCGCCGCCACGCCATCAAGCGCGCCGGCTCACCAAAATTTCTTCCTAATCAAATAAATATCAATCAAACAATCGAGACTCCCGAATGGCGATCAGTAACGAGGAAGTGGCCGCCGTGGCGCGCCTGGCGCGCCTGGGCCTGGACCCGAAGGACATTCCGGGCTACGCCGCACAGCTGTCCGGCATCCTGGCCTTCGTCGCGCGCCTGAACGAAGTGGATACCAGCGCGATCGAGCCGCTGGCCCATCCCTTGGACCTCCACGCCCGTCTGCGCGAGGACACGGTGACCGAGACCGATCAGCGCGATGCGTTCCAGGCCCATGCGCCGGCCGTCGAGGCCGGGCTCTACCTCGTGCCCAAGGTCATCGAGTAGACCATGGGCGATTCCTTCCCCCGCGGCGTCGCCGCGCTGGCTGCCGGGCTCGCCAGGGGCGAGTTCTCGAGCGTCGAACTGACCCGCCATTACCTTGCCCGCATCGCGGACCTCGATGGCAAGCTGAACAGCTACATCACGGTGTGCGCCGAGCAGGCACTGGCCGAAGCGGCCGCGGCCGACGCCGCCCGCACCGCCGGCCGGGCCGGGCCGCTGACCGGCGTGCCCTACGCCAACAAGGACATCTTCTGCACCCGCGGCGTGCGCACCAGCTGCGCGTCGAAGATGCTGGACAACTTCATCGCCCCTTACGACGCCACGGTGTGCGAGCGCCTGCGCGCGGCCGGCATGGTGATGCTCGGCAAGACCAACATGGACGAGTTCGCCATGGGCTCGTCGAACGAGACCAGCTTCTACGGCCCGGTCGCCAATCCCTGGGACCTGTCCCGCGTGCCGGGTGGCTCCTCCGGCGGCTCGGCGGCAGCGGTGGCGGCGGACCTCGCACCGGTCGCGACCGGCACCGACACCGGCGGCTCGATCCGCCAGCCGGCGGCCTTCTGCGGCATCAGTGGGCTCAAGCCGACCTACGGCCGGGTGTCGCGCTACGGCATGATCGCCTTTGCGTCCAGCCTCGACCAGGGCGGCCCCATGGGCCTCTCGGCCGAGGATCTCGCGCTGATGCTGAACGCCATGGCGGGCTTCGACCCGCGCGACTCGACCTCGGTGGAGCGTCCGGACGAGGACTTCACCCGCGCACTGGACCTGCCGCTCGCCGGTCTCAAGGTAGGTCTGCCAAGGGAGTACTTCGACGCCGGTCTCGACGCCGGCATCCGCGCCGCGGTCGAACAGGCGGCCAAGGTGCTGGAAGCCCAGGGCGCGACGCTGCGAGAAGTCTCCCTGCCCCACCTCGACCTCGCGATCCCGGCCTACTACGTCATCGCCCCGGCGGAATGCTCGTCGAATCTCTCGCGCTTCGACGGCGTGCGCTTCGGCCACCGCTGCGAAAACCCCAAGGACCTGTTCGATCTCTACTGCCGCTCGCGGGGCGAGGGCTTCGGCGCCGAGGTCAAGCGCCGCATCCTCATCGGCACCTACGCCCTGTCCTCCGGCTACTACGACGCCTACTACCGCAAGGCCCAGCAGGTGCGCCGCCTGCTGCGCGACGAGTTCAACGCCGCCTTCGCCGAGGTCGACATGCTGCTCGGCCCGACCACGCCGACGATCGCCTGGCAGGCGGGCGCGCACGCGGCCGATCCGGTCACCATGTACCTGGGTGACATCTACACCACCGCCGCGAATCTCGCCGGCCTGCCGGCCTTGTCCATGCCGGCCGGCCTGGTCGACGGCCTGCCGGTCGGCGTGCAGCTCACCGCGCGGCATTTCGACGAGGTCCGCCTGCTCGGCCTCGCGCATCGTTACCAGCAAGAGACCGACTGGCACACGCGTCAGCCGGCCTTTGCCTGAGGAATCCGTCCATGCAGTGGGAAACCGTCATCGGCCTCGAGATCCACGCGCAGCTGGCGACGCGGAGCAAGATCTTCTCCGGCGCCTCCACCGCCTACGGCGCCGAGCCCAATACCCAGGCCTGCGCGGTCGATCTCGGCCTGCCCGGCGTGCTGCCGGTGGTCAACCGTGAAGCGATCGCGATGGCGGTGCGCTTCGGGCTCGCCATCGACGCCACGATCGCGCCGCTGTCGGTGTTCGCGCGCAAGAACTACTTCTATCCGGATCTTCCCAAGGGCTACCAGATCAGCCAGTACGAGGACCCGATAGTCGCGCGCGGTCGCATCGACATCGACACCGAGCACGGCACCAGGACCATCAACATCACGCGCGCGCACCTGGAAGAAGACGCCGGCAAGTCGCTGCACGAGGACTTCCACGGCGCGACCGGCATCGATCTGAATCGCGCCGGCACGCCGCTGCTCGAGATCGTTTCCGAGCCGGAGATGCGCTCGGCGCAGGAAGCCGCGTCCTACATGCGCGAGATCCATCGGCTGGTGCGCTACCTCGGCATCTGCGACGGCAACATGCAGGAAGGCTCGTTTCGCTGTGATGCCAATGTCTCGGTGCGACCGGCGGGCCAGGCCGAGTTCGGCACGCGCGCGGAGATCAAGAACCTGAACTCCTTCCGCTTCATCGAGCGCGCCATCGAGCACGAGGTCGAACGTCAGATCGATCTGATCGAGAGTGGCGGCAAGGTGGTGCAGGAGACGCGGCTCTACGATCCGGACAAGGACGAGACCCGATCGCTGCGCAGCAAGGAAGACGCGCACGACTACCGCTACTTCCCCGATCCGGATCTGCTGCCGGTGGCGGTGACGCAGGCGGACATCGACGCGGTGCGCGCCTCTCTGCCGGAACTGCCGCGGCAGAAGATCGCGCGCTTCGTCACCGAACTCGGCCTCGGTCGCGAGGAAGCCACCTCGCTCGCCAACGACGCCGAGGTGGCGACCTATTTCGAGCGCGCGGTGGCGGTGCATCCGGCCAGCGCGCGGCAGGTGGCGAACTGGGTGATGGGCGAACTGTTCGCCGCGCTGAATCGCGACAACCTTGCCATCGGCGCGAGTCCGATCGAGGCGCATGATCTCGGCCGGCTGGTCGAGCGCGTCAGCGACGGCACGCTGTCCGGCAAGCTCGGCAAGCAGGTCTTCCAGTCGATGTGGACCTCGGGCCGCGACGCCGATGCGATCATCGAGGCTGAAGGCCTGCGCCAGGTGTCAGACACTACCCTGATCGAGGTAGCAGTACGCGAAGTGCTCGCGGCCAACGCCGACCAGGTCGAGCAGTTCCGCGCCGGCAAGGACAAGGTGCTCGGCTTCCTCGTCGGCCAGGTGATGAAGAAGACCGGCGGCAAGGCGAATCCCGCGCTGGTCAACGAACTCATCCGCACCGAGATCGCGCGCTAACACATCGCATCCTTTCACGCGCGGCCCGCCTGCCGGCCGCGCGTTCGCCACCCGTCGCACACCCACGCGCCTCGCCGTCCGCGCGCGCTAGGTCGCGTCCTACGCAGCGTTTAGACTCGAATCGTGATCCGCATTCGAGTCTTCCGGCCGACACGTGCGACTTCCGTCGCGCGCAGTGCCGCACTCACCCCATACCTATCAGTACCCGAGGAGGGCCTCCATGCTTACCGCCATTCAAGCGCCTGTCGCTGCACAAGTCGCCGTCGGCCATTCGATCGCCTGCGAGCACCTGCGTGAACTGGAACTACGATTCGACGCCAAGGCCGGCATTCTGTGGAAGTTCATCGCCCGCACTTCCACGCCGCACTTCTCCCACCAGCAGTTGGACGACCTGCGCGCCGTGCAGAACGGCGTGCGGGACGGGCTGCACTTCGATCTGCCCGACTACGATGCCGCGCGGCTTAAATACCTGGTGTTCGGCTCGCGCCTGCCAGGCATCTTCAGCCTGGGCGGCGACCTGCGCCTGTTTCGCGAACTGATCGCGAAACGCGATCGTCACGGGCTCGAGGCCTACTCGCGCAAGGCGACGGACGCGATCTTCCACCACGCGGCCAACACCGCCGACGTCATGACCTTCTCGCTGGTCCAGGGCTCGGCGATGGGCGGCGGCTTCGAAGCGACGCTGGCCGGCAACGTCATCATCGCCGAACGCGGTTCGCGGCTCGGCTTTCCGGAAGTGCTGTTCGGGTTGTTCCCCGGCATGGGCGCCTACACCCTGCTGAGAAGGCGGGTGGACAGCGTGACTGCCGAGCGCATCATCCTCTCGGCCAAGAACTACCTGGCCGAG
Organism: Gammaproteobacteria bacterium; assembly: GCA_050186725.1. Lineage (GTDB taxonomy): Bacteria > Pseudomonadota > Gammaproteobacteria > JADJYF01. Next base: position 18,724 of record JBFWYG010000058.1, read on the forward strand.
GAACTCGCCGAGATGGGCGTGATCGACGTGCTGTGCGAACCGGGCGAGGGCGAGAGCGCGGTGTACTCCTACATCGCGCGCCAGGCCCATCGGCCCGGCGTGCTGGCCTTCCGCCGCGCCTTAAACCGCGCCCGCGCGATCGATCGGAAGGAGCTCTACGACATCGCCGGGGAGTGGGTGGAGACCGCGCTCACCTTGTCGCACGAGCACCTGAAGCGCATCGATCGCCTGGTCGCCGGCCAGCGCAAGCTGGACCTGGTGGGCGCAGGGGCCGGTGCGCCGACCATCAAGGTGGTGAGTCGGGACTGAAGCTCAGCGCCACTCGATGACCAGGCCACGCGCGCCGGGCGCGTGGCGGCAGGTGACGGGTGGCGTCAACCAGCGCCAATCACCCATCGCCAGCGCGTGATGGGTGCTGGCGCCCGTGGTGTCGGTGAGTTCGACGCTCAGCGGCGCGAGCGCCACGATGAGCCCGTGAAAATCGTAGCGACCGTCGACCGCCGCGTCGCCGTCGAGACGGTAGACACGAAAGCGCTCGGCTTCCCATTCGAGCGCGTGGCCTGCCAGGGCGAGCGGCGCGCGTGGCCCACCCGGCGGCCGGGCGCGCGCCTCGGCGGCGAAGAAGCGCACGTGGTCCGTGCCGACGTTCCGGATCTGGTGCACCAGCGGCTCGGCCTTGTGCGCGCGTGAGATGGCCGCGCCGCAGGGACTCTGGCGCACCACCGGCGAAGTCCCGGGCAGGCTCTCGGCCACCGCCACATCACCGATGGCGACATACACCGTGTCCTCGCAGTGGCGATGCCACAGCGTGAGCGTGTCACAGGGGATGTCGACCTTGTAGATCAGCGCGTACTCGTTCTGCCACTGCACACGGTGCAGCGGCTCCTCGTACACCGGCACCCAGTCTTCGGCACTGTGCCCCGTACCACTCATCGCTTCACCTCTTCGGCTCGGCCAGGAGCAGGTTGACGGCGCTGACGCTCATCACCACCACCCCGTCCTGGTTCAGCACCTCGACCCGCGAACGCACGATGCCGCGATCCGGCCGCGATGCCGAACGCCGCGCATCGAGCACCGTGACCCGCGTACTGAGACGGTCGCCCGGCCGCACCGGCGCCAGCCAGCGCAGTTCATCCAGGCCCGGGGAAGCAAGGCTCGCGACCTTGGACAGGTAGTGATCGACCAGCATGCGCATGCACATCGCCCCGGTGTGCCAGCCGCTCGCGATCAAGCCCCCGAACATCGAGCCGCGCGCGGCCTCGACGTCGGTATGGAAGTACTGCGGGTCGTAGCGACGCGCGAACTCGACGAGTTCCGCTTCATCGACGGTGATCGAGCCGAACTCGTGCACCGCGCCCGGGACGTAATCCTCGAACCAGCGATTGTCGGCGGGACGGGAGAAGAGCTCGGCCATGGTGGGGCGGCCTCGGGCTGGCACGGGGCGACGTGACGCCGCCCCGCGTGGTCAAGCGCCTCAGCGCTTGTCCATCGGCACGTAATCGCGATGGGTGTAACCGGTGTAGAGCTGCCGCGGACGACCGATGCGCTGCGCCGGGTCGTCGATCATCTCCATCCACTGCGCGACCCAGCCGACGGTGCGCGCCAGCGCGAACAGCGCGGTGAACATGGTGGTCGGGAAGCCGATGGCCTTGAGCGTGATGCCGGAGTAGAAGTCGATGTTGGGATAGAGCTTCTTCTCGATGAAGTACTCGTCCGACAGCGCGATGCGCTCGAGCTCCATGGCGACGTCGAGCAGCGGGTCGTCCTTGATGCCGAGCTCGTTCAGCACTTCGTGACAGGTCTGCTGCATGACCCGCGCGCGCGGGTCGTAGTTCTTGTACACGCGATGGCCGAAACCCATCAGGCGGAAGGGATCGTCCTTGCTCTTGGCCTTCTTCACGTACAGCGGAATGCGGTCGACGCTACCGATCTCGCGCAGCATGTTGAGCGCCGCTTCGTTGGCGCCGCCGTGGGCGGGGCCCCACAGGCAGGCGATGCCGGCCGCGATGCAGGCGAAGGGGTTGGCGCCCGAGGAGCTCGCGAGACGCACGGTCGAGGTCGAGGCGTTCTGCTCGTGATCCGCGTGCAGGGTGAAGATGCGGTCCATGGCGCGCGAGATGGTGGGGCTGACCTTGTACTCGTCGGCCGGCACCGCGAAACACATGTGGAGGAAATTGGCGGTGAAGTCGAGATTGTTGCGCGGGTAGACGAAGGGCTGGCCGACCGAGTACTTGAAGGCCATGGCGGCGATGGTCGGCATCTTGGCGATCAGGCGCCGGCTCGCGACCATGCGCTGGTAGGGATCGTTGATGTCGGTCGAGTCGTGGTAGAAGGCCGACAGCGCGCCGACCACGCCGCACATCACCGCCATCGGATGCGCGTCACGCCGGAACCCCGAGAACAGGTTGCGGAGCTGCTCGTGGATCATCGTATGGTGGGTGATGGCGTGCTCGAACTCGGCGTACTGCTGGGCGCTCGGCAGTTCACCGTTCAATAGCAGGTAGGCGACTTCGAGAAACGAGCTCTGCTCGGCGAGCTGGTCGATGGGATAGCCACGGTAGAGCAGGATGCCCTCGTCGCCGTCGATGTAGGTGATCTTGGACTCGCAGCTGGCGGTCGAAGTGAAGCCCGGGTCGTAGGTGAACTGGCCGGTCTGGGCGTAGAGCTTGGAGATGTCGATCACGCTCGGTCCGACCGAGCCTGCCATCACGGGGAATTCGTGCGTGCCGCCCGCGGTTTCGAGCTTGGCGGTCGCGCCGGGCTGCTTGTTCTTGTCCGTGCTCATCAAATACGCCTCATGGTTCGTTGAATCGGGCTCACCGGCCATCCACCGCGTTTCCCCCGCTCGCCGCGCGAACATTCTGCCGATGTCCTGCGCGCGAGGTCGCTGGCCGTCCAGCCAGCGAATCTACAATAAATCTGCCGCACTGCGATAGCCGCGCAAACGGGGACGGAACAACCGCTGGAAACGCTCGTCGCCAGGCCTTTCCGCGCCACGCGCGGCGGCCTTCAGCGCGCGCGCGACAGGCGGTAGCCGAGCCGCGGAAAGTGCACTGCGAGAGCGCCCAGTGCCGACGATTCGACATTGAGCACGATGCGCTCGGCGTCGAGCCAGGCCAGGGTGCCGCGCGCTGGCGCGCGCTGATCGAGCGGACACACCTCGACCTCGTCGCCGAGCACATAGCCCTCGGCGCCCACGTAGTCACCGGGCGACGGCAGCGGCGCCGGACGCGCGGCCGCGGCCAGCGCCAGGGCTTCGGCGGCGGCGAGCGGTCGCGGCCGACCGTGACCGAGCGCCGCCACCCGCGCCATCCAGGCGCGCAGCCGGGGCCGCGCGTCGAGCGCCGCGCTCGCGCCGCCGATGCGCTCCAGGAACCAGGGGCCCTGGTAGAGCGCGAAATCGACCAGCCCCGGCGCCGCGCCGAGCACGAAATCCTGGCCATTGCAGAGCAGCCCCTCCAGCCAGGCGAGCTGTGGCTCGAACTGCGCGGGCTGATGGCGCGCCGCGGCCGCGACCTGCGCGAGGCTCGGCGGCGGCTTGCCGTGCAGCTCGGCGCGATCGAGATGGAACGCCGCCGGCAGGCGCGCGGCGTGCAGGCCGGTCACATACAGCGCGAGCGGGCGGAACAGCTGGTGCTCCGCCCAGGCCGAGAGGATCTCGGTCTGGGCCCGCGCCCATGCGTGTGGCATGCCGGGATGGAGGCTCGGTGTCGGCCAGCGGCGCTCGAGCTCGGCTGCGATCAGGCGCGTGTCGCAGTACACGTCCGCGCCGATTTGCAGCGCCGGGGTACGCCGGTAGCCGGCGGTGAGCGGCGTGTAGTCCGGCTTGGGGCCGTAGGCCGGGATCTGCACGCTGTACCACTCGAGGTTCTTCAGGCCCAGCGCGAGGCGCACCTTCTCCGAGAAACTCGAATCGTCGTAGTGATGCAGGACGAGATCCATGCGGGGGTCCGAACGAGGCGACGGCCTGCCATTGGGCCGCGCCGCGCGCCCGCATTCAAGCTTCCGCGCCCGGCGGCCGACACACGAGGCGATGCGGAGCAAGGGCCTTAGCCTCTCCGCGCCCCGGCCGCCCGCCGACGCAGAGGAAGGATGAGACCATGTTCGGACGCAAAGCGAAGACCTCTCTCGACAGCATTTTGCGCGAATGGAGCGAGGCCCTGGCCCATGGCCAGCCCTTGCCGCTCGCCCCGGCCGAAGACCTGTGCGAAGACCGCGCCCTGCTCGCGCGCTTCGCCCAGCAGGTCGCGGCGCTCGGCGCCGCCGGCGCGGACAATGAACTGAACGCCACGCGTCTGCGCCTGTGGGGCGGCTATTCCGGCGTCGGCCTGTGGGACATCACCCTGCCGGCCAGCGGCGCGGTCGACACCAACACGCCGTCCTACTGGTCGCCCGGGCTGCAGGCCCTGCTCGGCTATCACGACTCGAGCGAATTCCCGAACGTGCTCGGCAGCTGGACCAGCCGCCTGCATCCCGACGACGTCGAGCGCACCTTCACCAACTTCAACGCCCACGTCTACGACCGCACCGGCACCACGCCCTTCGACATGGAGTACCGCGTGCGTACCCGCAGCGGTACCTATCGCTGGTTCCGCGGCCGCGCCGGCACCGAGCGCGATGCCGCCGGCAACCCCATACGCTGCTGTGGCTCCATCGTCGACATCCACGACGAGAAGGAGACCCAGGACGCGAAGCACGCGCAGGACGCGGCCTTCGGCGCGCGCATCCAGGAGGTGAGTGAGACCGTGACGCAGATGGCCGCCTCGATGCGCGGCTTCATCGCCAACCTCGCGCAGACCAATCGCGACTCCTGCGAGAACGCCGAAGTGGGCATCGCGCGCATCGGTGAACTGCGCGGGCTGATCGAGAACGTGGCGCAGAAGAACGACACCATCAACTCGCTGGTGACGCAGATCCAGGGCATCGCCGAACAGACCAACCTGCTGGCGCTGAACGCCGCCATCGAGTCGGCGCGCGCGGGCGAGGCCGGTCGCGGTTTCGCGGTGGTGGCGGACGAGGTACGCAAGCTCGCCGGCAGTTCCCAGGCCTCTGCCCAGGAGATCACGAGCATCGCCACCGGCGCCGCCCAGGCGACGCGCAAGACCGTCGAGATCGCCGCGCTGGTGATCGAAGCGGTGGACAAGCTGCAACGCACCGTGGCCGATTCCCAGCGCCTGCTGGATGAAGCCCACGGCGTACTCGACGCCCAGGACCGCGCGATCGCGTCGATTGGGGGGTGAGACCGGAGCGCTACTGTAGGGCCGATTTCAATCGGCCACGCACAGCGTCGCGACGCACGCCACGAATGGCGGGTTGAAACCCGCCCTACAGGAACGCCTCCAGCGCGGCGGTGAACGCCGCTTCGCACTCGATGTTCGACAGGTGCGCGCTCGGCAGCTCGACATAGCGCGAGCCCCACACCAGGTCGTGCATCTCGCGCATGCTGCACACCGGCACGGCCGGATCGTGCGCGCCGGCGATGAACAGCACCGGCAGCGCCAGCGAACTCAGTCGATCGAGATAATCCAGCGTCTTCAGCGCCGCGCAGCAGGCGATGTAGCCTGCCGCTGGCGTCGCGGCGATCATCCGCCGCAGTTGCGCGAGCTCGGGCGCGCGGCGTTCGATCATCGCGGATGTGCACCAGCGCGCGAGGGTCGGTTCCACCAGCGCCTGCATGCCCTGGTCGCGCGCGGTGCGTATGCGCTGGTCCCACATCGCGCACGCCGCGGGTGCGGTGCGCGCCGCGCAGTTCGCGACGCAGATGGACAGCACCCGGTCAGGATGGTCGAGGGCGAGGCCGAGCGCGGTCATGCCACCGAGCGACAGTCCGACGAAATGCGCGCGCGCGATGCCGAGCGTGTCCAACAGCGCGACCACGTCACCCACCAGGTCAGGAAAGCCATAGGGGCCGGCCGGCACGTCGCTGCCGCCGTGACCGCGCGTGTCGTAGCGCACTACGCGCAGGCGCGTCGCGAGCGCCGCGGACTGCGCGGCCCACATGTCGACAGTCGCGGCGAGGGAATGGGAGAAGATCACGGCGGGCGCGTCGCGCGGTCCTTCGTCGACCACGTTCAGGCGGAGCTTCGGAGTCTCGATCAGCATAGGGTTCGTGGCGCCGGGCGCCGGGCGTTGGACGGATGAAGCGCGCGCACGGTGGCGCGCGGCGTGGACGGGGCAGTGGCGTGCATCGGCGGATTCATGGGCCGTCTCACGACGGTAGCGATCAGACGTCCTCGAGCACCAGTTCGATCAGGGCCGCGGTGTCGGCTGCGAAAGCCCGCGCCAGCGCGTCTTCGAAGCCGGCGTTGTCGGTAACCCGCTCGCCGCTCAGACCGAAGGCGCGCGCGAAGGCCGCGAAGTCCGGATTGGCGAGGTCGTTCGCGATGCGACGGCCGGGATAGCGCCTGTCCTGATGCATTTCTATGGTGCCGAACTTGCCATTGTTGAAGACCACGATCACCGGCTTCGCGCCGTGGCGCGCGGCGGTGGCGAGTTCCATGCCGGTCATCAGCATGCCACCGTCGCCCACGCAACCCACCACCCGGCGACCGGGCTCGGCGAGCGAGGCCGCGATCGCGGCCGGCACGCCCCAGCCCATGGCGCCATTGATCGGCGCGAGCAGGCGACCGGGGCGACGGTAGCGTCGGTAGCGCTGCGGCCAGACCGTGAAGTTGCCGGCATCGACCGTGACGATGGCGTCAGCCGGCAGCGCGCGGTTCAGGCTCTCCATCACCTCGCCGGGATCGAGACCGCCTTCGACACGCGGCGGCGTGGTCGAAGCGCGCCACGCGGCACTGACCCGCGCGCACCACGGCGCGCGCGCGTCACCGCCGTCCAGCGTGGCGGTCGCGAGCGCCGCGAGCGTCTCGCCGATATCGGCGCGCACGCCGAGGTCCGCGGCATAGTTGCGCCCGATGTCCTGCGCCTCGGGATAGACATGCAGCAGTTCCCGCGCGCGACCGTCCCGCCACAGCGTGTAGCCGCGGGTCGTCGGCTCGTCGAGCCGCGCGCCCACCACCAGCACGCAGTCGGCCTCGTCGGCCAGCGTCCAGATCTCCGGGTGAGCGCTCAGACCCAGCGCGCCGCCGAAGCACGGATGATCGTTGTCGAAGGCGTCGTTGCGGCGCCATGCCACCATCACCGGCAGGTGGTTGCGGCGCGCGAACTGTTCCACATCGCGACACATGCTGTCGCTGGTGACGCCGCCGCCGAGCACCAGCAGCGGTTTCTCGGCGCGTGCGAGCCGTGCGCAGATGTCCGCCAGCTGGGCGGCGTCCAGCCCGCGCCGCTGCACCGGCCGCGGCGGCTCGGGCGCGGCGAAGGCCTCGCCGGACAGCACGTCCTCGGGCAGGGCCAGCACCACCGGCCCGGGCCGGCCGCTCCGCGCGAGGTGCACGGCGCGCGCCAGCGCCGAGGGCAGCGCCTCGCCGATGGTCACCTGTTCGACGTGCTTGGCCAGCGGCCGGAAGAAATCCTCGTAGTCGATTTCCTGGAAGGACTCGCGCCCGAGGTTGTCGCGCGCCACCTGGCCGACGCACAGCAGAAGCGGGATCGAGGCCTGGCGCGCGACGTGCAGCGCGATGGAGGCATTGGTCGCGCCGGGACCACGGGTCACGAAGCAGGCGCCGACCTGGCCGGTCAGCTGCGCGGTGGCGGCCGCCATGAACGCCGCGCCGCTCTCGTGGCGGCAGGTGACGAGTTCGAGGTCGTCCTGCACGTCGTAGCAGGCATCGAGCACGGCCAGGAAGCTCTCACCCGGCACGCAGAACAGGCGCGGCACACCGTGGCCGATCAGGGCCTCGACCACCAGCTGGCCACCACTCAGGGCTTCACTCATCGCGCGCGCTCAGGGCACCAGGATCGGAATGGTGTGCTTGGAACGGTCTTCGAGGTGCCGATGGGCGGCGGGCGCCTCCTCGAACGCGAAGCGTTCGACCGGATGAGGCCACACGATGCCGCGCTCGAGGGCGTCGAAGAATCGACCGGTGGAGAGTTCGAGGTCCTCGCGCGTCGCGACGTAGTGCCCGAGATTGGGACGGGTCAGGAACAGCGAGCCGTGGCGGGACAGGGTCAGCACGTCGAGCGGCTCCGGTTTTCCGGACGCATTGCCGTAGGCCACCATCAGGCCGCGCGGCCGCAGGCACTCGATGGACTTCATGAAGGTGTCGCGGCCGATGGAATCGTAGGCGACGTCCACGCCGCGGCCGTGGGTGATGTCGCGCACCTGCGCCACGAAGTCCTCGGCCGAATGCAGCAGCACGTGGTCGGCGCCCGCCTCGCGCGCCATCTCGAACTTGGACGCCGCGCCCACGGTCGCGATCACGGTCGCGCCGAGATCCTTGGCCCATTGGCAGACGATGAGACCGGTGCCGCCGGTGGCCGCGTGGACGATCACCGTCTCGCCGGCCTTGAGCTCGTGCAGGCGGAACAACAGGTACTCGGCGGTCATGCCGCGGGTCAGGGTGGCGGCCACCACGTCGTCGGCGATGCCGTCCGGCAGGCGCACCAGCGCGGCGGCGCGCATCACCCGGGCCTCGACATAGGATGGCCCGGCCGAGCCATAGCCGACCCGGTCACCGACCCTGAGCCCCGTCACCTCCGGTCCGACCGCCTCGATCACGCCGGTGGCCTGGTCGCCGATGATCGCCGGCAGCTTCACCGGGTAGATCCCGCGTCGGTAATAGGTGTCGATGAAGTTCACGCCGATGCCGGTGTGGCGCACCAGCACTTCGCCCGGGCCGGGCGCGCGCAGTTCGATCTCTTCGACGACCAGCTTGTCTGGATCGCCCAGTTCGCGCAGCACGATGGCACGTGTCACTCGGTTCACTCCTTCGCGGCCCTTGGCGTGGCGCAGTATACCCGCGGGACGTGGCCGGCACGCGCCGGGCTCGCGATGGGCCCGAACCGGGGAGTATGCTCGGTCTCGGCCCAGGGCCTCGAGGGGAAAGCCGATGAGTCGCACCACGGTTCGCGTGTTCTTCAACTTCCGCAGTCCCTATTGCTATCTCGCCTCCCACACGCTCTTCGAGCGCCTGGCGGTGTTCGACGTGGACCTCGCCTGGCGCTCGCTCGGCGGCTGGGACGGCCGCTCGCCGCCCGAGCGCGCGAGTCGCAAGGTGCCGCTCACGCGCCAGGACGTTGCGCGCTGGTGCCGACGCATGAAGGTGCCGTTCAATCCGCCGCCGATCTCCACCGATCCGACGCCCGCCGCGCTGGTGGCCTACGCCGCCGAGGCCGCCGACCTGCTGCCGCGCTATGTGAAGCGCGTAATGTGGGCGGAATGGGCCGAGGGCCAGGACATCGGCGCCCCGGAGGTGCTCTGCCA
>JBFWYG010000059.1:0-22519 GCA_050186725.1 Gammaproteobacteria bacterium
ACCCTGGCCCTGCTGGTCTCGGTCATCTACCTCGGCCGCCAGACCCACCTCGTCGCCAAGGGCCAGATGGCGCAGATGCACCAGGCGCGAAGCGAGCAGTACCAGGACATCATCCTGCGCATGACCGACTCGGAGTTCACCGAGTTCGCGAGTGCCGGCATTCGGGGTGACAAGTCGCTGCCGGACAGGCAGATCCAGCAGTTCTACTTCTACGGCGTGTCCATCCTGCGCATCTTCGAGGAGCTGTTCCGGCAGAATCGCGAGGGCACCATCGCGGACGATCGCTGGCGGTCCAGTGAGAAGACCTTGATTGGCATCATGCGATCGCCTGGCTACCGGGCGGTCTATACCATTCTGCGCGGGAGTCTCGACAAGGACTTCGAGAAGGTGCTCGACGACTATATCCGCGCGAATCCGGAGCCGGCGCAGTTGGATCTCGCGGCGATGTGGCGCGATGCGGTGCCGAGCCCGTGTCAGGAGGCCGCGGCATCGGCCGCGCAGTAGTCGCCAACGGAGCGAAGCTTGCCAAGCATGGCGACGCGGCCTACGGTGGCCGCACAACGTCACGGCGCCGCGCCGTCGGCCGCCATCCACCCCACGGGACAGGAGCGCCCTCCACGAGGACGTCACCATGTCCAAACTTCGCGTCGAGAGTTTCACCATTTCCCTGGACGGCTTTGGCGCCGGGCCGGGTCAGGATCTGAACAACCCCTTGGGTGTCGGCGGCACCGCGCTGCATGCCTGGGCGATGACCACGCGCACCTTTCAGCGGGCGGTGTTCGGTAAGGAAGAAGGGGCGACCGAGGGCGTCGACGAGGCCTTCGCCGCGCGTGGCTTTACCAACATCGGCGCCTGGATCATGGGTCGCAACATGTTCGGACCGGTGCGCGGGCCGTGGCCGGACGAGTCCTGGCGCGGCTGGTGGGGCGAGAGCCCGGTCTACCAGGCGCCGGTCTTCGTGCTCACCCATCATCCGCGCGCGCCGCTGGTCATGGAGGGCGGCACGACCTTTCACTTCGTGACGTCGGGCATCGCCTCGGCGCTCGCCCAGGCGCGCGCGGCGGCCAAGGGGCGGGACGTGCGCATCGGCGGCGGGGTCGACGTCATCCGCCAGTACCTGCGCGAGCGCCTGGTCGACGAGATGCACCTCGCCATCTCGCCCGTGCTGCTTGGGGCCGGCGAGCGGCTGTTCGATGGTGTGGACTTGCCGGCGCTCGGTTACGCGTGCACGCGGTACGAGGCCTCACCTCACGCGACGCATGTGCTGCTGACGCGGCTCGACCCGCCGTGAGTGCACGGCAGTAGCGGCCGCGCTCCATCGGCCTGTCGATTCAAGGCACGCTCGTTCGACCAGAGCGTGTTGAAGTCACTCTAGAAGGATGGAGCCAGCCATGCACACCGGTCGTTGTCACTGCGGAAAGGTTCGTTACACATCGCGCGGCGCGCCCTTGTTCTCGCTCCTCTGCTACTGCCGGGACTGCCAGAAGGCCTCCGGCACGGCCGGCGTGCCGGTGATGGGCGTGCCGAAGGCCGAGTTCGAGGTCTCTGGCGCCACGCGCACCACGCGTACCCCGGGCAGCAGCGGCAAGGCCGGCATTCGACACTTCTGCGCCGAGTGCGGCAGCCTGCTGTTCGGCACGCCGGAAGTCGCGCCGGATCTCGTTACCGTCTACGTCGGCAGCCTGGACGTGCTCGAAGACTTCCACCCGACGACCGCCATCTTCACGCGCTCGCGTCCCGCTTGGGCGACGCTGCGTGCGGACCTCGTCGAGTTCGAAGGCGCCCCGCAGTGACCGCCGAGGCCCGAGCCTGACGACGGCGTGACCAGGCGCGAGTCGTTCATCCGAACGACTCGCTATAGATGCGCTCGGCTTCGACACCTTGCTCAAGCAGCCAGCCGCTCACGTCCGCCACGAAACCCGCAGGTCCGCACAGGTAGACCTCGCAGTCCACGCTCGTGATCAACCTCGCCAGCAAGGCAGGATGCAGCCGGCCGACGTGCTCGCGCGCCCGCGCGCCATCCGCCGCCGACGGCGCCTGGCTGAAGACCTGATGCAGTGGCGCCCGCGCGTGCTCGGCCAGGGCTTCGATCTCGGCCAGCAAGGGCGCCGCTTCGCGCGTCCGCGCCGCATGAATGAAAGAGACCGGCCGGCCGCTGGCGACGCTCTCCGCCAGCATGCTGACCAGCGGGGTGACGCCGATGCCGGCGCCGATCAGGACCAGCGGCGAGCTGCCGCCCTCCACACGAAAGTCGCCGGCCGGCTCGGTGGCGCGCAGCTGCGCGCCGACGGTGACCTGCTCGTGCAGCAAGCCTGAGACGCGACCCTGCGCGTGGCGCTTGACGCTGATCCGCCAGCGGCTGTCCCGCGGCGCGGACGACAGCGAATAGCTGCGCACCTCCGGCCGCCCCTCGACCGGCACGGTCAGACTCACATGCTGGCCGGCGCTGAAGGGCGGCAGCGGGCCGCCGTCCGCGCGCTGGAACCAGAAGGACTTCACGTCGCCGCTCTCGTCCGTGACTTTCACTACCTCGAGTGTGAGCGGCGCCGGCGCCTGCCAGCGGAGCGGCAACACCGCTTGCTGCTCGACCACCGCTTCGACGCTGACCGCCACCACGCGCTGCGCGCCGGGCCAGCGCGCCTGGTCTGGCGACCAGTCGATGCGCGCCGTGCCGCTCACCTGCAGCAGGCTGCCGGTGGCGAAGTCGACGAACAGAAGGCCGATGCGCGCGTCCATCACCAGGTTGCCGAGGGTGTTGTAGTGGTTGTTGCCGGCGTAGTCGGGCCAGGCGATCTCGCCCGTGGTCGACACTTGCACGAAACCCGCGGCGCCGCCGCGGTGCGACGCATCCATGCCGTAGGACGCCTGCTCGCCCGACGCGCGAAAGCCGGTGGCGATGAAGAAGGTGTCCGCGCCGCGGATCCACGCCTGCTGCGCAGCGCTGAGATTCTCGCCGCGCGTGATTGTCGGTGCGACGTCCGCGGGCTGCGCCTGCCAGTCGCGCGGGTGGATGTACTGCGGGCAGTTGCCGAAGCTCTGCGCGACCTCGAGGCGCATCCCGCCCGCCGTGCGGCTCGCGACGCGACCGTTCACGCGGTTGCGTCTGCGGGTATGGAACTCGATACCGAGCACGCCGAGATCGGCGCCCGGCGCGAGCGCGTCGTGCAAGGCATCGCCGACTGACGGCACGGCATGCAGATCCAGGGTGCGGGGATCGGGCGAGTCCGCCACGCCAGACGGCGCGGCGAGCAGCGTCGCCCATGGGCGCGCCGCGGCGTCGCGCGCCGCCACCACGATGAAGGGCAACTGCGCGTAGAACGCGCGGTGCTGCTCGGGCAGATGGTCGCGCACCACGCGGCGCGCGAAGGGTTCGATGGCCTCGCGCACGCCCATGCGGGTCTGCACCGCGGTCTCACCTGCGTGAAATGGCGATTGAGTCAGCATCTCAGTTCACCACCGCCGGCGCGATGAATTCCAGCCGAATGCCTCCGGGCAGCTGGCACATCATGTGGCGCGTGCCGGCGTTGCCGAGCGCCTCGGGCGCGAATTCGAGGCTGATGCCGGGATGGGCCGCCACCCGTGTGGCGACCGCGTCCAGGTCCGCGACGCGCAGCGCCAGGTGGTGCAGGCCCAGGTGGCGATGGCGATCGAAAGTCGCCGCGCCAGGCGCCGCCTGCCACAGGGTGATCAGCACCGTGCCGTCGCTGACGAAGGTTGCGGGGTAGTCCGGTTTGCCGCCCACCACGCGGTGGCCGAGCGTGTCGGTGAAGAAGGCGACCGCGGCGGCGAGGTCCGGCACGGTGAGCCCAACATGATGGGCGCCGGTGGTAAGAGGGGCGGGTGCGGTAGACACGTCATTCATGGCTGCAATGTCCTTTTCGAGTGGTCCGGCGGCGGTCGTCGGCCTTCGATGCAGAGCTTGGATTGTCAACCTCCTGTGATAAATACTCCTGATTCGATAAGACTCATCAGCTTTCAGGATCAAATCCCATGGACAAGCTGGCCGCCATGACGACCTTCGTGGCCATCGTCGAGCATGGCAGCCTGACGGCCGCCGCGCGGGCGCTCGGCAAGGCCCAGCCGACCATGGTGCGCAGCCTCGCCATGCTCGAATCGCGCCTCGGCGTGCGCCTCCTGCGCCGCACGACCCGACGCCTGGCCCTGACCGCCGAGGGCCGCGACTACCTGGAGCGCTGCCGCCGCATCCTGGCCGACGTGGACGAGGCGGAGCGGGCCATGGATTCGAGCACCGTCACCGCGCGCGGCGCGCTGCGCGTGACGGCGCCGGTGACTTTCGGGCAACTCTTCGTGATGCCGGTGGTGAATGACTTCTTGAGGCGCTGGCCGGAGGTGCGTATCGACCTGCTGCTGCTCGACCGCCCGGTGGACCTGCTGGAAGAAGGCCTGGACCTCGCGGTCCGCATCGGTCCGCTGGCCGACTCGTCCATGGTCGCCGTGAAGGCAGGCAGCATGCGCCAGGTGGTGGTGGCGAGTCCCGCCCTGTTGGCGGAGATGGGCGAGCCGAAGACACCGGCAGAGCTCGCGCAGAGACCCGTCGTGCGTTTCCTCGGCGGCACGGGCGCCACGCACTGGCCCTTTCTCGTCGACGGCGTGATCGAGCAGGTCGCGATCACGCCAAGGCTCACCGTCAACCAGGCGCTGCCGGCGGTGGCCGCCTGCATCGCGGGCCTCGGCTTCGGGCGTTTTCTCGCCTACCAGGTGCGCGAGCCGCTCGGGGACGGCAGGCTGCGCTGCGTGCTGCAGAACCATGAACTGCCGCCGTTGCCCGTCAGTCTGCTTACCCCGGAGCGACGCGCGATGTCCCATCGGCTGAGACTGCTGCGTGAGGCGCTGAGAGAGGCTTTGCTCGCGGCGACGGACTGAGGGCTCCGCAACCTGCGTCGTCTTCGCCTCAGCGCAGCGTATTGATGCCGCCGCCCTTGCTCGGCGGCTCAGGCGGCGTGGTGCGCACACCCTTGCGGTCGTAGCACTGGTCGTTGCGATCCCGCGTGCCGGGGCGAGTGGGGCGAGGGGATTCGAGTACCACCGGGTCTTCACGGCTCGGCTCGGACACCATGATGCGGTGCGCGATGCGCCATTCGCCCTGGCGGCGCTCGAAGCGATCGCAGTAGCGCACGTTCTGCACGAGGTCGCGCACCGGTCGGCCGCTCGGATCGTCGGGCCGCGTGCGATGGGAGGCGAACGCATAGGTCTCGACCCAGGCCACGTCGCCGATCGCGTCGAACTCCACCAGCTGCTGGCCGAGGAAGTGGGTGGAGGACTCGAACAGCGGCAGAATGGGCTTCAACCACTCGACGAAGCCGTCGATGTCGCCCACGTACTGGCTCTCGCCGTGGTCGTCGATGGCGTCCGGCCAGTAGCAAGCGCGCAGCAGCTCGTAGTCGATGCGGTCGATGGCGCGCGCATAGCGCGCCATGCAGTTGCGGATCGCGAGCTCGTCCAGCATGCGGCGCAGCTCCCGCGGGTCTAAGTCTTCCAGGCGTGTCTCGGTCATCGTGCGACTCCCAGGCGGTGGTGATGCAGTGTCGCGCCAATGCATGCGACGCATGCTCGTAGGCGCTGTGCCCTTCACCAAGCTAGCAGGCGCGCGCGCCAATGGGCAGAAGAAGCGGATGCGCCCACCCGCGCGGCGCGCCGGTTGGCGCCAGTCTGGCGATGCCCGCCGACGATCACGTATGGTGGGCCCGCGCAGGGCCGGCGCACCCACAGCGCGACAGGGAGCGTCCGGAGACCCAAGCGATGGAAGACTACCTGCCCTATTCGACTGCCGTGCTCGGCATCCTGTTTACCGTCGTGAACCTGCTGCTCACGGTATTGAACTACCTGCTCGGCCGCGGCACCCAGCTCAGGAATCTTGCCGCCAAGTACAAGGACCGCCTGTACGAATTGAACAAGCTGTCGCTGCAGTACCCGGAGGTGGCCGCGGCCTTTCAAGGGGCGGAGCGCGCGGCGGCGCTGGGAACGCAGCCGGTGGCCGAGCCTCCGCCGGCCGATCCGGCCGCGGCGCGCCTCGCAGCCGCGGCTGCCGAGAAGCTCGCCGCGCAGATGCATGCCTACGTCCGCTTCCGCATCAACTTCTACGAAGAGATCTTCTACGCCACCCGGGGCTGGCGCATGAAGGCGCTGGAAGACTCGAAGGTCTGGCGCGACTACATCGACTCGCGGCTCGGCCACCCGCTGATCCAGAAGGCGCTCGAGAACGAGCCGGGCATCTATGGCGCGGCCTTCGTCGACTACGCGCTCGAGCCCTGAGCGGTGAGCGCGGCCGTCGTCATCACGCGTGCCGGCTTCGGGCACAATGCAGCGCAGGCACCCCATGCCGAGGAGGAGCACGATGACCGAAGCGCCCCGACCCCCATGCCCGCCCTTCGACGCCGTCGCGGCCCGCACCAAGGTGCGCATGGCCGAGGACGCCTGGAACTCGCGCGATCCGGCGCGCGTCGCGCTGGCCTATACCGTGGACAGCTTGTGGCGGAACCGCGCCGAGTTCTTCTCGGGGCGCGAAGCCATCGTCGCCTTCCTCACGCGCAAATGGGCGCGCGAGCTGGACTACCGTCTCATCAAGGAACTGTGGGCGTTCGAGGGTGACCGCATCGCGGTGCGCTTCGCCTACGAGTGGCATGACGATGCCGACCACTGGTTCCGTTCCTACGGCAACGAGAACTGGGCCTTTACCGCCGACGGACGCATGTCCCGGCGACTCGCCAGCATCAACGACCTGCCGATAGGCCAGCGCGAGCGCCTGTTTCACTGGCCGCTCGGGCGACGGCCGGACGAGCATCCGGGCTTGTCGGAGCTTGGGTTGTAGCGATGCGTGTCACGCCGAAGAAGCTCAGCCATGTGGTCTATCGGACGAACCGCTACGAGGCGATTCCGGACGACAACCAGATGGAGTTCCAGATGGAGACCTTCGAAGCGCAACGTCGCGCGCCGGCCGCGCATTCCGACACGCCGCGCAGGAACAACCCGATAGGCGTCGAGTACGACCCCGACGCCTGGCTCCGGCGCCTGCGGGCTGGTGCGCACGAGGACGAATTGCTGGTGCGCACGGAGCACGAACCCATTTCCCCCATCAGGGGCGCGTTCGAGCGCGGCTAGCGCGACCGCGCGAGGTCAACGGTCATGACGCTTGAATCAGATGACGTCGAGCGTGAAGGTCGCCGCCGCGTCGCACCCGCGCCCGAGATGGCGGTGACCACGCCGGTGCTCGAGTTTCCTCTCGGGCCCGCGCAGAACTCCGCGTTCGTCACGCCGCGCGACAAGCTCTTCGTGCTCGCCCATCTCGGCGTGCCGCGCATCGACCAGGAGACCTGGCGGTTCGACATCGCGGGGCAGGTGGGCACGGCACTGTCATTCCGCTATGCCGATCTCGCGGACCTTCCGCAGACGTCGGTCACCACGGCTTTCCAATGCGCGGGCAATCCCCAGGAACCCGCGCGTCCGTTCCGGGTGGCGGCGAATGTCGAATGGCGCGGCGTGCTGCTGCGCGCGCTCCTGGCGCGCGCCGGCGTTGCTCCGTCCTGTCGATACCTGTGGGCCTACGGACTGGACCATGGCAGCTATTTCGGTATGCCCCACCAGGCGCACTACGTGAAAGACCTGCCGCTCGACTACGTGATGAGCCACGAGGTGATCGTCGCCACGCACATGAACGGCGAGCCGCTGTCGCCGGCGCACGGCTTTCCCGCGCGCATCGTCGCGCCGGGGTTCTACGGGACGAACTCGGTGAAGTGGCTGTGTCGCCTCGAGGCGGCGGACCGTCGCGCGGACGGGCTCTTCACACGCGAGTTGTACAACGACGCGAGTCCAGGTGCGGAGACGCCGGCGCCCGTGTGGCACATCGCGCCGGAGGCTCTCATGGTGTCGCCCGCCGACGGCGAATCGATTTCGACCGGCGACAAGACGATCACTGGCTGGGCCTGGGGATACGCAGAGATCGTTACCGTCGCGGTGAGTACCGACGGTGGCGCGACCTGGGGGTCAGCGGAGCTGGCGCACCGGCAGGCCGGCGCGTGGCAGCGCTTCAGCTGCCGCTGGTCGCCGACGCACGCCGGACCTCACGTACTGCTGTGTCGGGCGACCGACAGTGCAGGCCGCACCCAGCCGCTCGAAGGCGCGCGCAACGCGGTGCATCGCGTCGCGGTGGAGGTCGTGCCCTAGACGCGCTCTGAAGCCGTGGTCCGCTCGACCTTGCTACGATGCCCGATCTGGAGACCATGCTGACGGGCGCGTGGAAGTGCAGCACACCTCGCCCCGAGGAGCGCGCAATGACCCATGCTCTCGTCCCACGACGTGCTCGACTGCTGCTCGGCGGCCTGCTGTGGTTCATGGGCATGGCCGGCGCGGTGTCGCTCACCGTCGTACTGCTGCCGCAGATGCAGGCGCAGATGCCGGGCGCGGGTTCGCCCGGACAACTCGCTGCAGCGGCACTTGCGCAGAGCGGCATTCTGCTGGCCCTGGCCGTCGCGACGGGCACCGCGCTCGGCCCTGCGGTGGGACTCGGCGCACCCGCGATCTCGGCGGCGCTGGCGGGCGCTTCGACGTGGCCCGCGCTGCGACGGCAATGCGGGCCGGCGCTGATCGGCGGCCTGGCGGTTGCGGCGCTGCTCGTGATGCTCACTCGCATCGCGCCCGCGGAGCTCCGTCACCTCGGCACGTCGTATGAGCTGCCGCTGGTGGTCAAGCTTCTGTACGGCGGCGTCACAGAGGAGCTGTTGGTGCGCTGGGGTCTCATGACCTTCCTGGTATGGGCGCCGTGGCGGCTCTGCGGCGCGCGGTCGCAGGGGCCGCGCGCGACCTGGTTCGTACTCGGCATCACGCTGTCTGCCCTGCTCTTTGGCGCGGGACATTTGCCGACGGTGGTCGCGCTCGGTTCCAGCTTGAGCGCGGTGGTGGTCGTCCACGTGTTGTTCGGCAACGGTCTGGCCGGCGTGGTCTTCGGCACGCTTTTCTGGCGCTGGGGACTCGAGTCCGCGATTGTCGCGCACATGCTGGCGCACGCGGTGTCGAGCTTCGCGCTGGCTGTGTCCTAGCCACGGCAATGCAGCGTGGCGTGGGCAGGAACAGTCGCGCTCCACGCGTGTCGCGCCTGGGCCAATCGGCGGTCTCCGCGTACCGCTCGATGACATCCCATGCGCATTGGGCAAGAATTCGCTCTGGTCCACGTTGGAGCCGCAGCCATGGCCGTCATCGCCGTTTTCACCTACGAGGTGCGCCCCGGCCGCTTCGCCGACTTCATGACCAAGCTGCAGAAGGCCGCGAGCCCCGAGTTCGACAGTCCCGTCATGCCGAAGGCCGTGCGCCTGCTGCGCAACGCCGTCCCCGGGCCGGACACCACCTCGCTCATCCTGCACATCGAGTACGAGGACATGGCGGCCTACGGCGCGCGCACCGCCTTCGAGAACCAGAACGCGGCGTGGCGCGAGCTCTTCGCCGCGCGACCGGATTCCCCCGAGCAGCTGCTGTCGGTGCAGCTCCTGACGGAGATCTGAGCAGCGGCATCACTCAAGTCGAACCAGAGGGCGCCTGATGACCACGCAGAGAAACCTGGACTGGAGCGATCTCCTGACGCTCGCCGACGAGATCAAGGCCGAGGACGGGCCGGGCTCGACGACGTGGTCCGGCGCGGGTTCGAAGACCGAGGCCATCAACGCGAAATTCATGCAGGCGTTGCGCGAGCATGGCGGCACCCTCCCCGGTGAACTGGGCAGCATTCCCTGCCTGATCCTCACCACCCTCGGCGCCAGGTCCGGTGTTCCGCGCAGCGTGCCCTTGTTCTGCCAGACGGTGGACGGGCGCCTGGTGATCATCGGCTCCATGGGCGGCGCGCGGCGCAATCCGCCCTGGTTCCACAACCTGGTGAAGACGCCGGAGGTGACGGTGGAGAAGGACGGCGAGACCTTCTCAGCGCGCGCCGTGGTGCTGGCAGGCGCCGAACGCGACTACTTCTTCGGCAAGTTCGCCGCCGCCTATCCGATCTTCGCCGAGTACCAGGCGGGTGTGGCGCGCATCATTCCCATCGTCGAGCTGAAGCGCGATTAGCGGCGCTGCCCATGGCGAAGGCCGCCCGTAGCCGCGTGCTCGACCCATGGGTTGCCGCAGTTCCCTCGGAGTACAATCGCGCCAGGCGCGCCCGACGCGCGTTCACCGACCGCAGCGAGCCCAAGCCATGCCAATCGATCCCGCCCTCTACGAATCCGTCAACCAACTCGCCGAGGCGCTGATGGACGCGGCGGAGAAGGACCAGCACAACCGCTACTTCGATCTCTACGCCGAACTCGAGGCGCTCGCCGAAGACACCAAGGAGACCGACAAGGATCATCCCTACGTGCTGGAGACGCTCGGCGACTTCACCCTCGACGACGAGGATGCCATCGACGTCTACGAGCGCGCGCTGGAACTGTCGGAGACGCTGAACCTGCCCGAGTGCCGCGCGTCGATCCAGCTCGCCATCGCCGATCGTTATCTCGAGCTCGGCGACCGCGAGGCCGCGCGCAACTACGCGGACGAGACCGAACGCAGTCTGGACAGCGTGCAGAACGAAGGCCTGCGCCAGGAACTCGCCGAACTGCGGCGCGACCTAGGCGCGTGAGGCCCTGACAGCGCTGCACGGCGCGATCACCCTGGAGGGCCAACGCCGATGAGCACCTTGGAACGCGCCATCGAGATCGCGGCGCAGGCGCACGCCGGGCAGGTCGACAAGGCGGGCGCGCCCTACATCCTGCATCCGCTGCGCGTGATGCTGCGCATGGACGATGCGCAGGCACGCATCGCGGCGGTGCTGCATGACGTGGTGGAGGATTCCACCTGGACCTTGGAAGCGCTGGCCGGCGAGGGCTTCAGCGACGCGGTGCTGCGTGCGGTGGACGCATTGACCAAGCGGCCGAGCGAAGATCGCCTCGCGGCAGCGAGGCGCGCGGCGCGCGACCCGCTGGCCCGCGCCGTGAAGCTGGCGGACAATGCCGAGAACTCTGACTTGAGCCGTATCGCCGAGCCCACGGCCAAGGATCACGCGCGACTCGAACAGTACCGCGAAGTCCGACGGATCCTGGAACAGGGCGGCTGACTAGGCCTCGCGCGTCAATCTGGAGGCGCACCATGCATCGCACCGGTGGCTGTCACTGCGGCGCGGTCCGCTATCGACTCGCGAGTGAACCCAAGGTGGTGGCGCTCTGTCACTGCACCGACTGCCGGCGCAGCGCCGGCGCGCCCTGCGTCGCGTGGGCGATGTACGAGGAAGCGGCGCTGACCATCACCCAGGGCGAAGTGCGGCGCTTCAATTCTTCGGGCGCCGTGATGCGGAGCTTCTGCCCGGCCTGTGGCACTGGGCTCTTCTACCGCAATGAACCGGTCCTGCCCGGCATCGTCGACGTGCAGGCCGCGACCTTGGACGACCCCGAGGCCCTGCCGCCCGCCATCCAGATCCAGACCGCCGAGCGGCTCGGCTGGGTGGCGCACATGCACGAGTTGCCGGCGTACGAGCGGTTTCCACAGGGGTGACGAGTGGCGCGGCCCGCCTGATGCCTTTCAGATCGGTTATTCGTGAGCAAGCAGGAAGCGACGGGCTTCGCGGAACGCCGCTGGACCCTCGCTTGCGCGAGGGTGACGGAGTAGTGGGGCGGTGCGATCGGTGACCGCGATGCTCGAATGTCGGTTTCTCATGCATACAACCCGTCATTCCTGCGAAAGCAGGAATCAATGGGCTTCGCCGATCGCCGGTGGACCCTCGCTTGCGCGAGGGTGACGGAGTAGTGGGGCGGTGCGGTCGGTGACCGCGATGCACGAATGTCGGTTTCTCATGCATACAACCTGTCATTCCTGCGAAAGCAGGAATCCATGGCCTTCGCCGAACGCCGGTGGACCGTCCCCCGCGTTTGGGGGACGGAGTAGTGGGCCCTGACGAAGAGCGTTTCGCGCTTGAGAACACATCAAACCCGTCATTCCCGCGCAAGCGGGCATCCATCAGCCTCGCCGACCGCCCATGGCCCCTCGTCCGCGCGATGAGTAAGGGCGTAACGAGCGACGTAGACGTGTGTGCTTCGCCACGGCCCCTGGCTGGTCGATAATCGCGTTTCATTCCTACGCCGAGCCGCGCAATGGTCTTGGAAGCCATCTCCCACGAGCGACGATGCCCCACCTGCGCGAGGTCACCGTGTCACCGTTGACCCCGGCTCACGAGCAGGCGCTTGCGACGCTGCTGGATGTCTTCAAGTCGCAGGGTCTGTGGTACCGCGCCACCGGCGGCCTGGCGGGCAACCTGCACGGCTCGGCCTGGCCGCTGCACGACATCGACCTCGACTATCGCCGCGAAGACTGGCCGCGGATTGCCGTGGGCCTTGGCGCGCTCCTGGTATCACCTCCCACGCTCTACGCGGACGAGGAGTTCCGCCTGGTGATGGCCGTCGCGCGCATCGCTGGTGTGCAGGTGGAACTGTGTCAGCTGGAAGGCTGCCAGGTGGCCGGACCGGACGGCTGGGTGACGCTGGGCACGGACCTCGACTGTCGCGAGCGGAGATCCTGGCGAGGTCGTGACGTGTGGACGCTGCCGCTCGCTGAACTCATCGCCTACAAGCGTCTGCTCGGCCGCGAGGCGGATCTGCGCGACCTGCGTCGCCTGGACGCGGCGGCCGACCAAGCGACGCCATGAGCGCGCGCGACCGCCTGCCGCCGGGTCAGCGCCTGCGCTCCACCTTCGAGCGCTTCGGTCTCGGCCGCTTCGC
Source organism: Gammaproteobacteria bacterium (assembly GCA_050186725.1). Taxonomy (GTDB): domain Bacteria; phylum Pseudomonadota; class Gammaproteobacteria; genus JADJYF01. Next base: position 12,741 of record JBFWYG010000059.1, read on the forward strand.
CAACAGGTTCCCGACCGCCGCGCGGCACGTGAGCCTGCAACTCGGTGGCGACGTCGCCACGCCGTGCGTGGTCGATGAACAACTGCGCGAGCTGCCGCGCGTCAGCCAGCGCTCGGATTTCCACTGCGTCACGACCTGGTCTGTGCTCGATCTCGAGTGGCAGGGCTATCGCTTCGCGGATTTCTACACGCGCATCGTCGCGCCCCTCGCGCAGCCGCGGCCGGGCGCGGACTTCGTCGTGCTGAACGGTCAGGATGGCTATCGTACCTGCATGTACCTGCCCGACCTGCTGCAGGACGACGTGCTGCTGGCCGACACGTTGAATGGTGCGCCGCTCGACATCGCCCACGGCGCGCCGCTCCGCTTGGTCGCGCCGGCGCACTACGGCTACAAGAACATGAAGCATCTCGCCGCCATCGAGTTCCGCGTCGGCAGGGGTGATTATCGCTTTCCGTTTCCCTATCCAGGGCTCATGGACCACCCGCGCGCGCGGGTCGCGCTGGAAGAGCGCGTGCGCTACCTGCCCGCGGCCTGGGTGCGGCCGCTGTACCGCCTGCTGATTCCGCTGGTGTCCGCCAAGTCGCGGCGCGCGCTCGCGCGTCATCTCGCGCGGCAGGACGCTGAGCGCTGAGCGCGCCGCCCGACGCCGCCACCGTCGTCGCTGCGCGCTGGACCCGGTGTATGCTCGATGTCAGCACCCAGCGTGGAACCTGCCATGACCGCCAGCCTCCTCGTCGCCGCCGTCCAGACCTTCGACACTCGTCTCGCCACGCTCGCCCACCTGCTGGACATGGGCGCGGCCCACTGCGCGGCGGAGGGCGACGCACTGCTCGCGCGCCGGCTCGCGCCGGACATGCTGCCGCTCGGCACCCAGGTCGCCTTCACCTGCAACCAGCCGCACAACTTCTGCCGCTGGCTCGCGGGCGAGGCGCCGCGCGATCTCGACCCCGAGGTGCGGACGCTCGGCGCGGCGCGCGCCTGCATCGACGCCATCCGCGCGGCGCTCGCCGCCGCGCGGCCCGAAGAGGCGCTGCTCGACGCGCCCTTCACGCTCGAACTCGGAAACGGGCTCTTCGCCGAACTCAGCGGCCGCCAGTACCTGGACGACTTCCTCATGCCGAACTTCTATTTCCACCTGGTGACCGCCTACGCCGTGTTGCGCGCGGCCGGCGTGCCGCTCGGCAAGCGCGACTACATGGGACACCTGCTGCCCCTGGTTCAGCAGCGCGGCGACTGAGGCTTGACGTGGTGTCGCAGGTCATCGAAGCGCCGGACGCCGCGGACATCGACCGCATCGCCCGCCTGCTGCTGCATGCCGAGCAGCTCGCGCGCGAGATCGCTGGCGAGCCGCTCACCTCCGCGCTGACCGATCTGCCACTGCTGCAACGCCTGCTGGATGACGCGCGCCTGGACGGCGAGCAGACCGTGGCGCTGCAGGCCCTGGGCCTTGCCTTTGGCAAGGTGTTCGTGCGGAACGAGACGGGCTACGACTGGTGGATGGTGGAGGACGAACACGGCCGCGATCCGGCCGTGCGCTTCGGCCACACCTCGCTGCTGTTCTTTCCCCAGACGATGATTTCCAAGCGCGTCGAACGGGGACAGCACGTGGACGTGGAGCGGATGTACGCGGGGCTGCGCGCGCAGCTCACGGCGCTGCGCGCGGAACTCTTCCCCGCAGATTGAGCCGTTCAGCGCGCGCCGAAATACTTGGCGGCTTCCTCGGCCGACAGCTCCTCGACTTCGATGCCGTCGACCTTGATCGGCGGTGCCGGCGCCGCCGGCGCGGGCGCGCGTCCCATCAGTTTCTGCAGCAGGTCGCCGTAGTGGCGCGCGGCGCGCACACTCGTGAACTCCACCAGCACCACCGGCAGGCTGTTCGGCACGCGTGGCAAGGGCATCAGTAGCACGAAGGGCACGGCGCCGGTCCTGCTGATGATGCTGCGGAAGATCGCGTAGTAGCTGCCGGTCAGCGCGTACTCCTTGTCGCGGCCGAGCTGCTCCAAGTTCTGCGCCAACGGCGCGGCGGCGATGCGCCGGCGCAGACGCCAGTCGGGATCGCTCGGGCCATAGTCGTCGAAGCGCTTGCCGTAGAAGGTCAGGCTGTTGTGCCAGCGCGCGTCGAGATGGACGTCGGGCGGCCCGACGCGACCGATCACCCGCGCGCGGCTCGGGCCAATGACGCCAAGCGGACTCAAGGCAGGTGTAGGTCGCTCGTCGTTCACCTGGGCGATCAGAAAGCCCTGGTCCTTAGGCGCGAGCAGCAAGGTCCGTGCGAGTCCCAGGGGAAGCAGCGAGCTCGTGACGTGGTGCAGCATGGGCGCGCGTCTCGGCTCTCGGAATGCCCGGCTTAGCGGCCGGCGCGACGAACCCTTGAGCCGCGTCGCGCCCGAGCACGGCTTGCCGGCCACGCCGCGCGCGTGTCACGGTGAGCGCGCGCGCCGCGCACCAGCCCTTCGGAGGTCCCCATGACACGCTTCGACGACTACGCGAACAAGTACCAGCACCTGCGCATGACGCGCGAGAACGGCATCCTCGAGGTCACCATGCACAGCGACGGGCAGACGCTCCGCTGGGGCGGTGGACCCCACGGCGAGTTCGGCAACGCCTTCCGCGACATCGCCGCCGACCGCGACAACCGCGTGGTGATCCTGACCGGCACCGGCGATGCCTTCATCGAACCGGTGGACACCAGCAACGTCGGGCGTCGGCTGCCCACCACCAGCATGTCGCCCCAGACCTGGGACGAGATCTACTGGAACGCCAAGCAGCTCCTGATGAACCTGCTGGAGATCGAGGTGCCGATGATCGCCGCCATCAACGGACCGGTGAACATCCACGCCGAACTCGGCGTCTTGTGCGACATCGTCCTGGCCGCCGAGCACGCTTCGTTCCAGGACGCACCGCACTTCCCCAACGGTCTCGTACCGGGCGACGGTGTGCACGTGATCTGGCCGCTGGTGCTGGGCGTCAACCGCGGACGCTACTTCCTGCTCACCGGCCAGACGCTCTCCGCGCGCGAAGCCAATGACATGGGCGTGGTGAGCGAGGTGCTGTCGCGCGAGGCGCTGCTGCCGCGCGCGCGCGAGCTCGCCGCGCAGCTCGTCACCCAGCCGCCGCTGACCTTGCGCTACGCGCGCGTGCTGCTCACGCAGAGATTGAAGCAGCTGATGCTCGATCAGCTCGGGCCGGGACTCGCGCTGCAGGGCCTGGGCGCGAACGCCTACTGGCCGCCGGCCTGAGCGCGCGGTGGGCGCGGCCGCGGCTCAGGCCGAGGCCGCCCACCACAGGCTGAAGATTGCCGCCGAGCACACCAGCGTCCAGCCGTAGAGATAGCGGCGGATGCCGGCCGGCGCGCGATCGATGTCCATGAAGCGCACCAGGATCACCACGATCTTGGCGGCCGCGATGCCGACGATGGCGGCAATGGCGATGTGCCGTTCCGCGGAATATTCCGCGGCGACGAAGCTCAAGCCTGAAATGAGCAAGAGCAGCAGCCACGCGTTCCGCGGCGCGGCGGAGTCGTTTCCAATCATCGGGCACCAACGAGATAGAGCAGGGAGAAGATGAAGATCCAGAGCAGATCGACCATGTGCCAGTACAGGCTGCCACCCTCCAGCCACTTGCGGTAGCTGGCTTGCGCCTGGTCCGGCGGCGCGTAGGGGTGCGGGCCCTGCGCGAGCACGCCTAAGATCACCATGCCCACCAGGTAGTGCACGAAGTGTATGCCGGTCAGCGCGTAGTAGAAGGTGAAGAACTCGTTGGTCGAGACGGTGACGCCGGACGCGAGCTTCTCGTAGTACTCGTAGCCCTTGACCAGGCCGAAGCCGGCCGCCACCGCCATGCCCCAGGCGATGAGCTTCTTCGCCTGCGCGAAGTCGCCCTGGCGCCCCACCACGTTCGCCCAGGCCACCAGCCAGCTGGAGGTGATGAGGATGCAGGCGTTCAGGAAGCCGAGCGCGGTGTAGAGCTGCTGGCTGGAATGGTCGAACAGCGCCGGCTGGCCGAGCCTCTCGGCCATGAAGACCACGAAGAACAGGCCAAAACTGCTGCAGTCGAGCGCGATGAAGATCCAGATGGCGGGCGCGCGTTCCCTGGGCGCGCCCGCCGCGGCGAGTTCAGCGACTGGCATGACCGGTGTAGTGCTCCTGCTCCAGTCGACCGATGGCCTTCAGGATGGTGATGTCGAGAATCAGCCACATCAGGAAGAACAGCGTGAACTCGACGAAGTAGTTGATGAGACCACTGCGCGAGAACGGCCCGCCGAACACCAGCGGCATCATGGTCAGCACCGCGAAGCTCACCACCACGAACATCGAGAACCACGCGACCCAGGCGGGCACGAGCGGTTTTTCGCGCTTGTCCTGCAGCACGCAGATGCCGAAGGCCACCAGCTGCATGGTGGTGAGCGAATAGGCCATGTCGAAGAACATCCAGCCGAAGTCGTACATGATCTGGAGTGTCTTCGGCTCCATCACCTCCGGGCGGTAGGCCACCGCGAGCCAGACCGAGCAGGGCAGCACGAACACGATGGTGGTGAAGGCCGCGCCGACGATCTGCAGGAGCGACAGGATGGAGTTGGCGCCGTTCTCCTTTTCGATGGCGCGCATCACCACCCACAGCGCCACGCCCCAGGTGAACCACATCACCGAGATGGGCATCTGCACGATCATGCCGATGCGAATGAGGCTCGCGTGTTCGCGGATCTGCGCGGCGAATTCGTCCGCGCTGAGCTCGGCCGAGTAGGGTGGAACGTTCTGGCCGAGTATGGCCCAGAAGATGATGGTGCCGGCCAGCATGAATACGCCGGTCCACGCCATCGCCTTGGCGTAGCGATATGGATTCACGATTTTTCCCTCCCCAGGGAACGGGACAGGCGCCCCGTGTCGCGGCACTGTAGCGAAGTCGTCGCGCGGTGCCTACCCGGTCATTTTGGGGAGGGGAAGGGCGTGCCGTGCGGTTGCCCGGAGCGCGGGCCGCGTGCCAGCATGCGAAGCTCGAGTTCCGTGCGAGGCCGCCGCCATGCAGACCATCACGGCCCACCTGTCCTGTCGCTGCGGCGCCTGCCGCATCGGCCTTGTCGATTCCAGGCCTCGCGCGCGCAGCGAGTGCTACTGCCACGATTGTCGCCAGCGCGGGCTCATTGCCGCCGGCCGCGATTCGGCCAATGCGCTGCCGCCGGCGGTGCGAAATTTCGAGCGCGGCATCGACCTCTACTACTTCGGCAACGCCCTCGTGGTCGACGTCGAGGCGCGCGCCCTGCTCGAGTTCTCCAAGCTGCGCGCGGACGCCAACAACACGACCGCCATGGCGGCCTGCTGTGGCACGCTGATGTGCGGCGCGCACCCGGCCTATCTCGGGCGTTCGATTTCCGTCAACGCGGACAGTTGCCGGCTGCAGGGTGTGCCGCCGCTGGCCAACCAGGTGGTGCTGTTCGGCTGCGATGTTCCCACCGCGGCCTGGCAGGCGCGCCGTGCGCGCGCGGACGCGGCGATGATCTACTCGGTGGCGGCGGAGGCCGGCGCGCCGGCCATGGTCGCGCTTCTGACCGCGCTCACCACGCCGGTTGATGCGGCGCTTCTGCAAGCGCCTGGCGTGACGACCTTTGAAGCGCTGGCAGCGTCGGCCGGCGTGCGCCTGAACAACAGCTGTTTCGATGAGAGTCGGGCGATGGGTGATTCGATGGCTTGAACGTCATGAGCGGTTGGCAAGGCCCATGGATTCCTGCTTTCGCAGGAATGACGGGACTGTGATCTCAGGGGTCTGCGAGGCGCCCACTACATCGTCACCCCTGCGACAGCAGGGGCCCACGGGCGGTCAGCGAAGCTGATGGATTCCCGCTTTCGCAGCAAGGACGGGACAGTGAGCTCAGGGGTCTGCGAGACACCCACTACATCGTCACCCCTGCGAAAGCAGGGGTCCATCTGCGGTCGGCGAAGCCCATGCATGCCTGCTTTCGCAGGAATGACGGATCCGCGAAGCCGGACGGCGCCTGACGTCCGTTCTCGACCTCAATACAGCAGCACCACCTTGTCCTTCACGAAGGTGTAGCGCGGATGCTTGTACCAGCCGTAGAGCAGGGAATGGCGCGGTTCCTTGTGCACCTTCTCGTCGTACACCTGCAACCGATCGCCGTCCGGGCGTAGCCAGAAGTCGAGGTCGTAGAGCTTCTCGGGTGCGCCGACCACTTCGAAGTCGGTGCAGGCGAAGTAGGTGTGGGCGTCGATGCGTCGCACCGGGTCGTGGATCTTGACGAAGCGCAGGGCCAGCATCTCGCCGCTCTTGTCGTCCTTCATGCGAAACACGCCGTCGGCGTCGACGCGCGCGGCGATATGCGCCTGCATCGCGGCCTTGATGTCCTCGACGTAGTACTTGCGCGGTGCGGGCGTCTCCTCGTCCGCGACCGGCTCCGCGCCGGCGCCGGTGGCCAGCAGGCTCGCGCACAGGAGCATCGCCAGCCACCGCGCGGCGCGGGCGCCGCGGGCCAGAAGCTTGTCCATTTGCTCTGACCCGCCGTGCTTACTTCTTCTCTTCTCCGGCGTGACCGGCCTGCTCCGCGGGCGCGCCGCCATGTTCACTCGCGCCGCTCGTGGCGCCGGCCGCCTCGGGAGCGGGCGTGCTGGGGGCCGCCGGGGCGCTGGCCTTGGATTCGGCGGCCTGGCCGCCATGTTCGGCGGCGCTGCCGCCGTGTTCATCGGCCCAGGCGGCGAAGGACAGGCACAACAACAGCGCGAAGACGGTCTTCATGTTCGGACTCCTCAGTGGCGACTATGCGTCGCGGCCGCGCCGCGACTGGGCAAGATACTACTGCCAAGACTCACCGGGCCGCACGTCGCCGTCGGCGCGCGGCAGGTCGAGATTGCGTGTGCGGAAAGGCTCCTCCAGCCAGGCGCGCCAGGAGAGGGCCAGTTCACGGGCGAAGGGCAGGCCGAGGGCGTCCACCCCACGGGTGGTCGCGCCGCCCGCGGCCGGCGCGGCATAGGTGCCGAACAGGCGGTCCCACAGGCTCAGGATGGTGGAGAAGTTCGCGTCGCCATAGCGGCGATCCACCGCGTGGTGCGCGGCATGGAAGCGCGGCGTGACGATGAACCAGGACAGCACGCGTTCCACGCGGTCTGGAAAGTCGATGTTGCTGTGATGGAACTGGGCGCAGAGACTCACCAGCGCCTCGAACAGGAACCAGGCCACCATGGTCGGTCCCCACAGCCCGACCCACAGCAACTTCACCACCCCCGAATACACGAGTTCACCGGGATGAAAGCGCAGCGCGGTGCTGACGTCCATGCCCGTGTCGGCGTGATGCGCCTTGTGCATGCGCCACAGCGGACGCAAACGATGGTTGGCGCGATGCCAGAGGTAGTCGAAGCAATCGAGCACCACGATGGACAGCAGGATCTCGCCCCAGCCGGTCAGGCCCAGCCAGCGCGTGATGCCGTAGCCTTCCTCCTCGGTGTAGACCAGCCACAGGAGAAAGGGCACGAATACCAGCTGGCGCACGACCACGGTGTTGAACAGCGCGACGCTGCCGTGAAAGGCCCAGCGCCGCCAGCGTCCTGGCGGCCAGGCGCGTGCCGGAAACACCTGCTCGGCAAGGGCGAACAGCGCGAGGCCGCCCAGGAAGACGTAGAGCTTGCCGGTGTCGAGGTCGAGATCCATGGGCGTAGGCTGCGGACGGGGGCCGCGTGCGGCAGAGGGCAGGGCGGCGCCGAGGCGCCGCCCGCTTCGAGAATGCGCCCGGATCGCTCAGCCAGCGGCCAGTGCGCGCACCTTGGCCAATGTCTCTTCCGGCTCGGGCCTGACGGTGTAATCCGGGTCGGCGTCCACCGCGCGAATCACGCCGCCCCGGTCGATGACGAAGCGCGCCGGCACGGGCAGGGTCCAGCTGTCCTCGCCGTTGCAGTCCGGCAGATCGATGCCGAAGCCCTTGTAGATGGGAATCAACTCATCGGGCAGGCGGAAGCGCAGCCCGAGACTCGCGGTGTAGGCATTGCCGGCGTCGCGCAGGATGTCGAAGCCTAGTGACTGCTTGGTGATGACTTGATCGCCGAACTTCGCCAGCTGCGGCGAGACGGCCACCAGGGTGGCGCCGAGTTCGGTCAGCGCGGGGAAAATCGCTTGCAGAGCTGACAGCTCCGCTACGCAGTAGGGTCACCAGTGTCCGCGGAACACCGTGAGCACCACCGGCCCGCGCCCGAGCAGGTCGCCCGAGCTGATGGTCTCGCCGCGGGTATTCGGCAGGCTGAAGGCCGGCAGGCGCGCGCCAACGCCGAGCACGCTGTCCAGGATGCCGGTGGCGCGCAGCGCGGCGGTGGCGCGCTGCATGACGGCGTACTTGTCCGGCGGAATCATCTTCTCCGCGCCGGCGCGGATGGTGTCGAGCTGGGATTTGAGGCTCATGGCAGAGGCTCCGAAGGAGAGGTGGGTGTGAAGCTAGCACATGTTGAAGACGGCGAGTGATCCCGATGGCCGTGCATGGCGGGTTGAAACCCGCCCTACAGGGCCAACGCGTCGCCGTGTAGGGCCGATTTCAATCGGCCATGCACAGCGCTAACCCTTCGTCCCCTGATACAGCGGCGTCACCACCGGCAGCAGTTCCTCGATCGCGCGCACGCGGTTGGCGTCGGCTGGGTGGCTGCTCAGGAATTCCGGCGGGCGCTGGCCCTGGTTGGTGGCCATCATCTTGCGCCACAGGCTGACGCCGGCGCGCGGGTCGTAGCCGGCGCGCGCGGCGAGTTCGAGGCCCATGCGGTCGGCTTCGGCCTCGTCGTCGCGACTGAAGCGCGTGGCGATGAAGGACTGGTAGCCGGAGGCCGCCAGATCGGTCGAGGCCTGGCTCAGACCGAGCAGCGCGGCGCCGATGCCGAGGGTCGCCTGCGCGGCCAGCGCCTGCGACACCTGCTCGCGGGAATGCTCGCGCAGCGCGTGGGCGATCTCGTGGCCCATCACCACCGCGATCTCCGCGTCGCTCAGTTTCAGCTGCTCGATGAGCCCCGAGTTGAAGGCAATCTTGCCGCCCGGCATGCAGAACGCGTTCAGCGCCTTGCTCTCCAGCACGTTCACCTGCCAGTTCCAGGCCGGCGCATCGGCGCGGAACACCGCGGTCTGCGGCGCGATGCGCTGCGCCACGGCGCGCACGCGCTTGACCAGCGCGGCATTGGTGTTGAGCGCGCCGGCCTCGGTCGCGTCGGCCAAGAGCTTGGTGTAGCTGTTCGCCGCGCTGCGCTCCAATTGTTCGGAGGACACCAGCATGAGCTGGGGGCGCGACACGCCGGTGGCGCCGCCGGACGTGGTGGTCTGGCAGCCGGCGAGCGCGAGCAGCGCGCCGAGCAGGAGGATGAGAAGCAGGCGGCTCTCGCGCATGGTCATGACTCCTTCCTGGGGGCCGAACGCGTTCGGCCCGTGGCTGTGCCCCGACGTCGCGCCCCCGAGCAACTTCACGCGAGCTTAAACCGGGTCGCACGGACGGCGAAGCCAACGCCGTCGCAGCTTGGCCGCGTGACGGACTCAGGGTTTGAACGCGGCATAGGCCGCCTGCCAGGCCGGGTCCCAGCGCGACAGCGGGCTGCGATCCTCGACCATGTCGCTGGCCGCCCACAGCATGCGCCGCGCGTCGTCCGCGCTGCTGACTTCGTTGTCGGGGCAGATCACGTAGAAGCTGCCGCGCGCGAGCGCCGCGAGCAGGTAGTCCACCACCTGCGCTGGCCACCAGGCGCCGGCCGGCTTGTCGGCGGCGCGGGTCAGACCGGTGTAGGTGTAGCCCGGCACCAGCAGGTGCGCGCTGA
>JBFWYG010000059.1:22619-25560 GCA_050186725.1 Gammaproteobacteria bacterium
CTGCCGCGCGCGAGCGCCGCGAGCAGGTAGTCCACCACCTGCGCTGGCCACCAGGCGCCGGCCGGCTTGTCGGCGGCGCGGGTCAGACCGGTGTAGGTGTAGCCCGGCACCAGCAGGTGCGCGCTGATGTGGCAGTCGGGCGTGTTGCGCAAGCTATGCTGCAGGCTCTCCGTCGCGCTCTTCACCGCCGCCTTGGTGGCGTTGTAGGCCGGGTTGCCGGGCGGATTGGTGATGCCCTGCTTGGAGCCGGTGTTGACGATCACACCGGGCGTGCCCTGCGCGATCATCGCCGCGGTGAAGGCCTGCACGCCGTGCAGGATGCCCCACAGGTTCACTTCGAAAGTGCGCCGCCAGTCCTCGAGTCCGCGCCAGTCGCTGGTCGCGACGCTCATGCCAGCGTTGTTCATGAGGACATCGACCTGGCCGAAGCGCGCGTAGGCGTGGGCCTGGAGGCCTTGAACCTGTTCGAAATTCGCAACGTCGACCGCGAGCGCCTCGACCTCGCCGCCGCGCGGCGCCGCGAGCGCGCGCACCGCGTCGGCGGCCGCGGCGAGCTTGTCGCCCGACAGATCGGCCAGCAGCACGTGCATGCCGAGCTCGGCGTACTTCTCCGCGGCGGCGCGGCCGATGCCGCTCGCCGCGCCGGTGATGACGGCGACCTTGCCGCGGGTAAAGGCGGGATGCAGGTTCATGGCGGGCCTCCCTGTGACGGCGCGTGGGTCGCCGCATTGTGCACGATGGTCGGCGCTTTCGGCGCTATCATCGCCGCGCAGTCCTCATCAGCAGCGAGCCGAGCATCATGACCACCAGCACTTCCGGCGGGCCGCTCAGCGGCATTCGCATCATCGAATTCCAGGGCATCGGCCCGGGGCCGCTGTGCGGCACCTTTCTCGGCGACATGGGCGCCGATGTCATTCGCATCGATCGCGCCCAGGGCGCGGCCGACACCGACTATGGTGCGCTGGGACGCAACCGGCGTTCGGTCGGCGTGAACCTCAAGCATCCCGAGGGCATCGCGACCGTGCTGAAGCTCATCGCGAGCGCGGACGCGCTGATCGATCCGCTGCGCCCCGGCGTGATGGAGCGCTTGGGCCTCGGGCCCGAGGCGTGTCTCGCCGTCAATCCGCGCCTGGTCTACGGCCGCATGACCGGCTGGGGCCAGGACGGACCGCTTGCCCAGGCCGCTGGCCACGACATCAACTACATCGCGCTGACCGGCGCGCTCGACGCGATCGGCGAAGCCGGGCGGCGTCCGGTGCCACCGCTCAACCTGGTGGGTGACTTCGGCGGCGGCGCGCTGTTCCTCGCCTTCGGCATCGCCTGCGGCATCCTCGAGGCGCGGCGCTCGGGCAAGGGCCAGGTGGTCGACGCCGCGATGGTCGACGGCGCTTCGCTGCTGATGGGCCTGCTCTACAGCCTGCGCCAAGGTGGCCAGTGGTCCGGCGGCCGCGGCGGCAACATGCTGGACGGCGGCGCGCACTTCTACGGCTGCTACGAGTGCGCCGACGGCAAGTGGATCTCGCTCGGCTCCATCGAACCCCAGTTCTACGCGCTGCTGCGTGACAAGGCCGGGCTCACCGATCCGGCCTTCGACGCGCAGCACGATCGCAGCCAGTGGCCGGCGCTGCGCGAGAAGCTCGATGCCGTGTTCCGCACGCGCAGCAGTGCCGAGTGGTGCGCGCTGATGGAAGGCTCGGACGTGTGCTTCGCGCCGGTCTTGACCATGGATGAAGTGCCCCATCATCCGCACAACGTCGCGCGCAAGGCCTTCGTGCAGCTCGATGGTGAGTTCCAGCCTGCGCCCGGACCGCGCTTCAGCCGCACGCCGGGCGAGATTCGTCGCGGGCGGCCCGCGCCCTTTGCCCATACCGGTGAAGTGCTGGCCGAGGCCGGTCTCGACGACGCGGCCATCGCCGCGCTGCGCGCCAGCGGCGCGATCGCCTGAGCGGGCCGGCATGGAACTCGGTCTGCGCGAGCAGGTGGTCATCGTCACCGGCGGCGCGTCGAATATCGGCCGCGCGATCGCGCGGCAGTTCGCGGGTGAGGGGGCGCGCGTCGCGATCCTCGATCGCGATCTCGCCATGGGCGAACGCACCTGCGAAGAGATCCGCGCCGCCGGCGGCAGCGCGGTGCTGCTCGGCGTGGATCTCACCGACACCGCCGGCACGGCGGACGCCGTGGCCGCGGTCGAGCGCGAACAGGGACCGGTGGCGGTGCTGGTCAACAACGTCGGCTGGAACGGCCCGGCGAAGTTCTTTCTCGACCTCGATCCCACGCGCTGGGAGCAGGCCTGGCGCCTGAACCTGTTGCCGACCTTGAACGCCACCAAGGCCGCGCTGCCGGCGATGGTCGCGCGGCGCGCCGGCGCCATCGTCTCCATCGCGAGCGACGCCGCCTTCGGCGAATTCCGCATGAGCGACTACGGCGCGATGAAGGCCGGCGTGCTGGCCTTCATGCGCACCATCGCCAAGGAATACGGCCGCTACGGCATTCGCGCGAACAGCGTGTGCCCCGGCCTCGTCATCCCGGCTGCGGAAGACATCGGCAGCGAGAGCCTGTGGCAGCAGGACATCGGCTTCGGCGAACGGGAGATTGCGAACATCGAGGCCGGCATTCCGCTGCGCCGCCGCTCTACCGCGGACGACATCGCGGCGAGCGTGCTGTTCCTCGCCTCCGCGCCGGCGCGGCAGCTCACCGGGCAAGTGCTGAGCGTGTCGGGCGGGTTCGCGATGCCGCGGTGAGGGGCGGGAGGCGGCTGTCTCGCCGACTGCCCGGTCATGCCTGCGCAAGCAGGCCTCTAGGGGCTTCTACGCGCGCCGATGGACCCCTGCTTTCGCACTGTCTTTTCTACACATTTTCCTCCTTGTCCCCTGGTCCATGGAACTTCGGCGAGTTGAGGTGATCGAGGCGAAGGGATTTGCCATTTGGAGTGAGTAAGTTG
>JBFWYG010000060.1:0-25315 GCA_050186725.1 Gammaproteobacteria bacterium
CAAGAACACGATGCGATCGCAGCGCCGCACGGTCGACAGGCGGTGCGCGATCATGAGGATGGTGCGGTCGCCCTTCAGCGCGTCCACCGCCGCGATCACCGCCGCCTCGGTGGTGTTGTCCAGCGCCGAGGTGGCCTCGTCCAGGATCAGCACGTCGGGCTCGTGGTAGAGCGCGCGGGCGATGGCGATGCGCTGCCGTTCGCCGCCCGACAGCCGGATGCCGCGCTCGCCGATCTCGGTGTCGAGGCCACGCGGCAGGCGCGCGATCAGCGGGCCGAGTTCGGCGGCCTGCGCCGCGCGTTCCAGGCGCCCGCGATCGAGGTCGCGGGCCGGAATGCCGAGCGCGATGTTCTCGGTGAAGGTGCCGTCGACCAGGAACAGCGCCTGCGGCACGTAGCCAAGGCCGCGCTGCCAGGCGGGCAGCGCGCCGCGGATGTCCTGACCGTCGACGCGGATGCAGCCGCTGGACGGCGTCAGCACGCCGAGCACGAGATCGATCAAGGTCGACTTGCCGGCGCCGCTCGCGCCGACGATGCCGATGGCTTCGCCGCGCGCGATGCACAGGCTGACCTCGTGCAGGCTGTCCTGCGCGGCGCCGGGGTGGCGATAGCAGAGGCCGTCGAGCTCCAGTGTCGCGCGCAGCGGCAAGGTCCCGTGATCGCTGGACGCGGCTTCCTCAGGGGTCTCGAGTTCGGCAAGACCCGCGTGCACGATGTCCAGCGAGGCGGCGTTGTGGCGCACCTCGGTGTAGGTGTCCATCACGCCGCGCACCGCGCCCTTCATGCGCGTGAGCGCGACCGCGAACACGCTCAGCGTCGCGATGATCTCCTGGTTGTCGGCGCCGCGGTGGAACAGCATCAGCGTCACGCCGATGAGGCCGAAGATGCCGATGAGTTCGATGAGCTGCGGAATGGCGCGCGCCAGTACCTGCATGGTGCGCTGGATGCGGAACACGTTGGCCATGGCCATGCGCAGGCGTTCGACGAAGGGCGCGGCGCGCTGCAGGACTTGAATCTCCTTCACGCCGCCGAGGCCCTCGGTGACGCTGCGGATCATCGCGCCGCGATGGTCCTGGGCTTCCACGCCGAGCCGCTTGACGCGGTTCTGCAGCAAGGTCGCGAGCCCCATGCCGACGGCCAGGAAGCCGCCCAGCCAGGCGAGCACGCGCAAGTCGAGGATCAGCATCAGCACCGCGGTGATGCCGGTCAGCACCAGCAGGTGGCTCAAGAACTCCACCATCGGCATCAGCACGCGCACCGCGAGCTGGGAGCATTCCTGGTTGATGTTGCGCTGGAGATCGGCCGAGTTGTTGCGCAGGTGAAAGACGTAGGGCGCGCGCAGGTAGGCGGTGAAGAGTCTCAGGCTCAGCTTGAGCGCGCGGGTCTGGGCGAAGCGCGCGCGCCAGTAGGCGAGGAACACGCTGTAGGCGGTCTTGGTCGCGAACAGCGCGAGCATCGCGAGCCCGCCCCACACGAGGAGATGCTCGCGGGTCATCCACGCCTGGGCGGCGGCCGGCAGGTGCGACGCGAGCAGCGGGTGGTCGATCAGCCGCTCCGGGTAGGCGAGCACGGTGATGTAGAGCGGCACCACCGCCACGCCGAGCATCTCGAGCGCGGCCTCGAACAGCATCAGCACGACCAGGATCACGAGACTGCGGCGCTCGGCGCCGCTCAGCAGGGTCAGGAGCTTGGTGAGGCTGGCCCACATGGCGGCTTCAGGCCGCGCGGCGCGTCAGCACGCCGCCGAGGAGCGCCTCGAGGCGCGCCGCCTGGCTCGCCCAGTCCGGGGGCTCCACCGCGCAGGGCGTGGGCTGCTCGAGCTGCGCGGTCAGGCAGCGGCACAGCTCGTCGACGTCATCGGGCTCATATAGCGCGTGCGGCGTGTCGGCCAGCAGCGGCGCCAGTGCGCCGACCCGCGCCGCGACCACCGGCGTGCCGCAGGCGATGATCTCGTAGGCCTTCTGTGGAAAGGCGTAGCGTCCGAAGGCCGTGTCGCGCAGGCAGACCAGCGCCACGTCGAGCGCGCTGAAGAGTTCCGCGACCCGCGCGTGCTCGAGCGTGCCGAGGTGCAGCACGCCTGTTGTGGTGGGCAGCGGCGTGCCGTCGTGGGTGGCGCCGGCCAGGACGAGGTGCAGGTTCGAGTCGCGTGCGCGCAGGCGCGCGAAGGCCGTGTACAGGGTGTCGATGCCACGCCCGGCGTCCAGCGCACCGGCGGTGCCGATCAGCCGCGCATTCCTCGGCAAGCCGAGCGCCGCGCGGCAGGCGGCGCGGTCGCGCGGTCTGAACAGCGCGCGGTTGATGGTGCTCTCCAACGTCATCACCGCGCCGCGCGGCGCGTACTCGCTGCTCACCATGCGGGACAGCGGTTCGCTCACGCAGGTGATGGCGTCGGCCGCGCCGAGCGCGGCGCGGTAGGCCCCTTCCAGGCCGGGGAGCCGGGACAGGCCGAAGCTCGCGAAGTTGTCGAACAGGTCGATGGCGAAAGGCAGGCCAGCCTCGCGCGCGAAGCGATGGGTGGCGGCGACGTGCGGGCTGTCCGAACCGCCGAGCAGGAACGTCGGGGCGAAGCACTCGATGGCGGCGCGCACGCCGCGTCGCCAGGCGGCGAGTCCTGGCAGCAACAGCGGGCCGAGGTCGTAGGACGCCCAGGTCAGGCGGCCCTCGCAGCGTTCGTCGCTGGTCACGAAGTCACGGCCCGCGCCGCGATAGTTGAGGCAGATACCGTGCACCTCGTGCCCGCGGCGCGCGAGCTCCAACGGCAGTTCGTAGAGCCGCGCATAACGATCGCTGAGCACGTCCTTGCTCATGTAGCGGCGCTTGAACAGGCACAGGATGCGCATCGCCACGGGCTCGCGGGACTCAGGCGCCGGACTCGGTGAACTCGTCGGTCGCGCCGCTGATCTCGCGCGCGGTCTTGTGCGCGGCGGCCACCACCTGGTCCATGTTGTAGTAGCGGTACTGGGCGAGGCGGCCGACGAAGAACACGCCCTGTTCAGCGCGCGTCATGGCCTTGTACTTCTGGTACAGCGCCTCGTTGGCCGGGTTCGGCACCGGGTAGTAGGGGTCGCCTTCGTCCTGCGGGAACTCCTTGACGATGGAGGTGCCTTCGCTCTCCTGGCCGGTCAGGTACTTGAACTCCGTGATGCGTGTCCAGGCCTCGTCGTTGGGATAGTTCACCGTGCCGGTCTGCTGGAAGCGGGCCACGGCATGATGCTCGTGCCGGAAGCGGATGGAGCGGTAGGGCAGGCGGCCGTGGCAGTGTTCGAAGTAGGCGTCCACCGGCCCGGTGAAGACCGTGAGCGCGGGCGCGAGGCGCGCGCGCTCTGCGAAGTAGTCGACCCCGGTCTCGACCGTGATGCGCGGGTGGTCGAGCAGCCGCGCGAACATCGCGGTGTAGCCGTCGCGCGGCATGGCCTGGTGGCTGTCGGTGAAATAGCGATCGTCGTCGTTGGTGCGAGTCGGGATGCGCGCCGCGACGCCGGCCGCGAGCTCGCCGAGATCGAGGCCCCATTGCTTGCGGGTGTAGCCGCGAAAGAACTTCTCGCACAGGTCCCGCCCGACGCTCGCCAGCACCACGTCCTCGCTGGTGCGCACGGTCTCGCGCGGCTCACGCACCCGTTCCAGATAGGCGGCGGCGCCGGCCTCGTCGAGGTCCAGCCCGTAGAGTCCATTCAGGGTCGTGCGGTTGATCGGTATCGGGTAGAAGCGGCCCTCCACCAGCGCCTGCACGCGGTGTTCGTAGGCGCGCCAGGCGGTGAAGCGCGAGAGGTAGTCGAAGACCCGGTCGGACTGGGTGTGGAAGATGTGCGGGCCGTAGCGATGCACGAGGATGCCGTGCGTGTCGCGCTCGTCGAAGGCGTTGCCGCCGATGTGCTCGCGCTTCTCCAGCACGCGCACGCGATGGCCGGCGTGGGCCAGACGCTCGGCCACCACCGCGCCGGCGAAGCCCGCGCCGACCACCAGCACTTCACGCCGCGGGTCGGGCATGGCCTGCGGGCGCGATGGGGTCGAGTGAAAAGGGGCGCATCACGCGGCGATTATGCCCGCGAACGCGAGGCGTCGTCTCACCCGTAGGCGGCGACGGCCTTGCGCCCGCTGGCGAGCTGCTGCAACTCGGCGCGCACCGCGTCCTGGGCGGCGCGCGCGGCGGCGCTGACCCGGCCGACCGCCTGGAAGGCGTGCCGGAACAGCGGTTCGTACTGCACTCCGACCGTGGCGGGAGGCGCGGCCAGCAGCGCGGCGAGGCTCGCGGTGATCTCCTGGGCGCTGGTCCAGTCGTCGGCCAGGGCGGCGGCTTCCAGCGCGCGCACCTGCTCCGCGATGTCACTCGCCCAGGTGTGCACGGCGATGGACTCGCTGTCAGCCATAGACGCGTGCCGTCGCGCCGATTTCGTTCTGCACGGGCGCTGCGTTGCCGCGTTCGACCTGCGGCTCGATGCCCTTCCAGCCGGCACGGATCTCGCCCAGCAGTTTCTCGACCTCGGCCAGCTTGCCGTCGTCGTTGTGCAGGTTGGCGGTCAGCAGGGTGCGGGTCATGTAGTCGTACAGCGCGTCGAGATTGGCGGCCAGCTGTCCGCCGCGCTCGTGATTGAGGCTCGCGCGCAGGCCGTCGATGATCGACATGGCCCAGGTGATGTTCGAACCCTTGGCGGCGATGTTGCCGCGCGCCAGCGCCGCGCGCGCCGCGCGCAGCTTGTCCAGCGCGCCATCCAGCAGGAGCAGGATCAGGCGGTGGGGCGAGGCGGTCTCGACGTCGGTGCGCAGCGCCAGCCGGGTGTATTCATCGATGGCGTTGAACACGGTGGGAGAGTAGGTCATCTGCATTCCTTCCGGTCGCGTGGACCGTGGTTGGCCCGCCGGATGCGCTCCGTGCGGGCGCGGCGCCGTGGGTACTGCGCCTGCCTGTCAATATCGGCAGATCTCGCCGCGCCTGAATCACCTGCCGCGATTGTTCGCGGTGAACTGCTCCATCTGCGTGGTGATGTAGTTGCTGGTCGAGTTCAAGCCGGCGATCAGCGTGTCGAGCTTGTTGAACTGGCGGTTGAGCGCGATCTCGCGCTGGCCGAGGCGGTACTCCATGTTGCCGCGCGCTTTCTCGGTCTGGGTGATGCGCGTCTTCAGCGACTGCTCGCGCCCCGAGAACACGCCCGTCGCGCTGAGCGCGTCGTCGGCGAAGTCCTTGAGCCGCACCGCGGCGCCATTGGTGGCGTTGGTGAACATCGCCGCCACGCCGGCCGGGTCCTTGGCGAGCGCCTGGTTGAAGGTCGTGCTGTTGACGCTCAGCGAGCCGTCGCGCTGACTGGTCACGCCGAGTTCGGCCAGGGTGGTGAACTTGCTCGAACCCGCGACCGGGCGATTGACCGCGGCGCGCAGCGCCGACTCGAAGGACAGCAGCGAGGCGCTGTCATCCTTCAGGGTCTGGGCGCGCAGGTCGCCGAGCGTCTTCAGGACGTCATTGAAGCCCGCCACCAGCTGCTGCACGCCGCCCAGGATCTTCGAGTCGTCGCGCGAGACGCTGAGGGTGCTCGAGCCCGCCGCGACCAGGTTCAACGTGAGCCCACCAATCACGTCGGTCACGGTGTTGCTGGAACTGGTGACGGTATAGGTGTTCTCGAGCCTGAGTTCGGCGTCCAGGTCGGCGCTGGTGAAGCCACCGCTCGCGTTCCTGTCGGTGTTGGTCGAGGCCAGGCCCAGCAGGTCGGGCCCTGGCGTGACGGGATCGGCGACGGTGTGGTAGCTGACGCCGATGAAGCCCTTGGAGCCGGTCTCGTTGGCCGACAGCGTCAGGCGATAACCGGCATCGTCGCGCAGGATGGAGGCGGTCACGCCGGCGTTGTCGCTGGCGGCGTTGATCGCGTCGCGGACCTCGTTGAGCGTCTTGTTGCCGATGTTGACCGTGAAGCTCTTGGTGCCGACGGTGATCGCCATGGTGTCGTCGGTCACGCCGACCTTGGCGGTGTCGGCGTTGGCGAAGAGCGTCGTGCCGACCATGCGGTGGCTCTCGGCGATGCGCTTGACCTCGACCGCGTAACTGCCCTTGGCGGCGGTCGAGTCGGCGGTCGCGCTCAACACGGTGGTGGCCGACGAGCTCACCTTGGCCTGCATGAAGCTCTCGGGTTTGACCAGTTCGCCCAGCGTGGTCTGCAGCTTGCCGACCGAGCTCTTCAGCTTGCCGTAGGCGCTCAGCTGGGTCTGCAGTTCGATCTGCTGGGTGCCGAGCTTGACCAGCGGGGCCTTCTCGAGCGTCATGATCTTGCTCACGATGCCCGCGATATCGAGCCCGGAGCCTATGCCTTGGGTGCTTAGGGACGGCACTTGTCTCCTCCTTCGGAGTCGTGGGCGGAACCACGTTCCGCGTGCCCGAAAGGAATGCAATCGGCAGGCCAGCAGGTGCCTGGCCAGCTCGCGCTTCGACGGCGATGCGTCGCTTGCGCGTGGATCGGCGACGTGGCGTCGATCAGGCTTCGTCCTTGACCAGCATGCCGGCCTGGGCGTCTTCGAGACGCGCGGCCAGCGCCAGCACATCCTCTTCGGGGATCTGGCGGATGACCTCCTGGGTCTCCTTGTCGACCACCTTGATCACCGTGCGACCGCTGGCCTCGTCGATGGAGAACTGCAGCGAGCGCTGCAGGTTCTGCACGCCGCGGCTGAGATCCTGCACGGCCTTCTTGAGCGTTTCGGGGTCGATCGGCGGCACCGTCGCGGGATCGCCCGGCGCATCCTGCGCGGGGCGCGCGGCGCTGGTCGGCGTGGTCGCGGCCGCCGTACCGACATAGGCGTCGGTGGGGGCGCGCCGCGGCCGCAGTTCGGCCAGGGTGCTGTTGCTGTTGTTCATCGCGACATGCGTGACCATGACGCTACCTCTCGATCAATGGCGCCCGGGGTCTGGGACCCCGGGCGCGTTACGATGGCCTGCCGGCCTCCAGCTTCGATTACTGGAGGAGGGACAATGCCGCCTGCGGCACCGAGTTGGCCTGGGACACCATCGCGATACCGGCCTGCTGCAGGATCTGCGCGCGGGTCATCGAGGCCGTTTCGGCCGCGAAGTCGGCATCCTGGATGCGGCCGCGAGCGGCGGTGATGTTTTCCTGCACGTTCTGCAGGTTGCGGATGGTCGAGTCGAAGCGGTTGAGCTTCGCGCCGAGTGCCGCGCGGTTGGTGTTGATCTGGTCGAGCGCCGACTGGAAAGCGAGCAGGGCGAGGTTCGCACCCGACTGGGTGGAGATGCTCTGCGCGTTGACCGGCGCGTTGGCCAGGGTGGTGGTGGCGCCGGACACGCCGGTGATCGCCGAGCCGGTGGCGGCCGCGTCGTAGGTCACGGTGGTCGTGTTGAGGTCATCGTTCAGCACGATGAGGCCGTTGGCGCCCGCGTCGATGGAGGTCGTGCCGGCGGCGAAACCCGTCGCCGTGGCGGCATTGGCGTCGTTCACGGTGACCGAGATCGCCGCGCCCGTGCGGTTCAGCAGCACCAGGCGGCTCTGGTTGGCCGCGGCGCCCGCATCGCGCACCGCCGTCACGCCGGTCTCGCTGGTCTTGGCGTTGATATTGGCCACCAGGTCATCCATGGTCGTGTTCGCGCCGTTGCCATCGACGGACACGCCGTTGATGGTCAGGGCGTTGGCGCCGATGGTCTGGCCGGCGGCGCCGGTGGCGTCCGCATCGAGCACGTCGGTGCCGGCGACGGCGGCATTGCCGTAGCTGAAGGCCGACACGCCGGTCTGCGCCGTCACGGAGTTGATGGCGGAGATCTTCGCGCTGGAATTGCTGCTCGCGGCCACCGCGGTCAGCACCACGCCGTTCAGCGAGTCGGCGGAGCCGTCGAGGGCGCCGTCGAAGGTGTTGCGGATGCGGTCGGCGTAGGTCGCGTTGGAAGTGGCGTTGACGCCACCGTACTCCGAGGCGACGCCGAGGCCGGTCGGCGACAGGTTGCTGACCGAGACGTTGATGGTCTCGTTCACGTTGGTGCCCACCTGCACGTCGGCGCTGAAGCCGCCGGTCAGGAGCTGCTGGCCGTTGTAGCGGGTCTGGGTCACGACGCGCGACAGTTCCTCGATGATCTGCGTGACTTCCTGGTTCATCGACTGGCGGTCGCCGTCGGTGTTGTAGGAAGCGGCCTGCAGGGCCAGGTCATTGGCGCGCTGCAGCGACTTGGTCATTTCGTCCATCGCGCCTTCCGCGGTCTGGGCGATGGAGATACCGTCGTTGGCGTTGCGCACCGCCACCGTCAGGCCGCTGATCTGCGTGCTCATGCGCGTCGAAATGGCAAGACCGGCGGCGTCGTCCTTCGCCGAGTTGATGCGCAGGCCCGAGGACAGGCGCTGGATCGAGGTGGACAGGTCCATCTGGGTCTTGTTGAGGTTGCGCTGCGCGTTCAGCGACATGACGTTGGTATTGATTGACTGGGGCATTGCGATGCTCTCCGAGAGAGACGCCGCTGGGTCATGGAGCGACGTCGTTTATATTTGACGGATATATTCGGTTGCGAATATTCACCGCCTCCGGACACAGGTATCGGCGCACGCGGCGAAGAACTTTAGGGGTGGCGGCAAGGCTTGCCGCGCAAGGCGGCAAAGCCCTGCCGCGACGGGAACTTAGGCGTGATTGCCGCGCCGTCGGCGCGGCGCGCGCCCCCTCTCATGTATGTGAACGGGAGCGCACTTCTTGCGACAGACCAATCACGCGGCGCTCACTCGCCTCGAACACATCCGCACGGGCGAACTGCCCATGCCGCCCATGTGGGCGAACCTCGCGCTCGAGGTCGGCGCAATCGCGTCCGGGGTCATCGAAATGACCACGCTGCCCGAGGCGCGCCATCTGAACGCCTTTGGCGGCGTGCACGGCGGCTACATCGCCGCGGTGCTCGACACCGTGCTCGGCCTCGCGGTCTACACCAGTATCGGCCCGGATGACCGGCACATTACCGTCGACCTCGCGGTCAAGCTGCTGAAGGCGCCGTCGGTGGGCGTGCCGTTGGTGGCGGCCTCGGAACTGGTGCACGTGTCGCGCAGCGTGGGGGTGTCGCAGGCCTGGCTCAGGGACGCCGCGGGCGTGCTCTACGCCCACGGCACCACGACCTGCAACATCCGCCGCGCCGCGACCGCCTAGCGGCCGGGACGGCGGCGGTCTTGAGTCTCGTTCTCGGCTACTTCATCGCCCACATCGGCGTTTCCTCGTCCAGCAGCGCCTTGACGCTGGGCCTGGCGAACATGCGCTCGATGAAGGCGGCGAGGCGCGGAAAGACCGTCGCATCCACGCCGACCCGGGCGTGGCGCAGGTTGACGTGCATGGACGTCACGGCGATGTCGGCGAGGCTGAGACTGTCGTTGACGAAGAACTGCCGGTCGCCGAGCTGGGACTCGAGGTAGGCCCACAGCGGCGGCAGGTCTTCGGCCACGGCCTTGGCGGCGGCGGCGCGCGCGGCCTCGTCGGGCGGCTGCTTCTTCATCATCGGCATGACTATCAACGGCAGGAACACCTTGCCGCCTGCCACCGGCACGAAGCCACCGTCCATGAACTCCTCCAGCCACAGCGCCTGGATGTAGCCGTCGTCGTCCTTAGGCAGCAGCGGCGTGGCGGGGTTCTTGCGCTCGATGTACTGGCTGATGACCGAGGAGTCGTTGATGATCTTCCCGCCGTCGCTGAGCGCGGGAATCTTGCCGAGCGGGCTGATGTCCCGCCAGCCGGGCGGCGGCGCGAACGGGCTCACCGCTTCGTGCTCGTAGGGAATGCCCTTTTCCGCGAGCTGGATGCGCACCTTGCGCACGAAGGGCGAGACATTGGCGCCCATCAGTTTGTAGGCCATGGCGATGCAACCTCCTGGATGGGGCGCGCTCAGCGCGCCCGTTTGAGTGTGTTCTGGTCGAAGTCGCTGGCGGTGAGCCCGGTCCGAAATCGGTAGTTGGACCAGGTGAGCGCCGTGCGCTTGCCGGTCTGCAGGTTGTTCATGACCATGCGCGCCGGCCGCCAGTAGCGCCCAAGATATTGCTGGTGGCCGCTGAAATCGAGCACCTTGAGCGGCGCGTCGCGGCGGTCGAAGTACTCGACCCGGAGCGGCTGGTACATGGCCTGGTCGAGCCAGATGATCTCGCGCGTGTAGCCCGAGTTGGCATAGGCCGGGCGAGCCTCCACCACCCATGCCGGCCGGCCGTCGATGGCGTCGTCGCGCAGGTAGGCGTAGCTGAACTTCTCGACCTCCTGCGAGGTGAGGTCCTCGTAGGCGAACTCGCTGCCGACGAAGGGGCCGGACTTGTTCGCCGACGCGATGCGCTTCACGCGCTTCAGCGCCGGCAGGTAGAGCCACTGGTCGTCGGGCGTGAGCGCGTGGGTGTAGGAGAGCAGCGCCGTGCCCTTGATGTCGCGTGGACTGTCGAACACGGTGAGCGTCTTGTCGCCGTCGCCCTCGACCTCGAGACTCTGGATGCGCAGGCTGCGCCGGCTTTCCTCGCCCTGCGCGTTGGTGAGCAGCATCTCGAGGTCGGCGCGGCCGTCCGCCCAGCCGCGGTCGCGCGCATCGGACTCGGTGAAGAGCTTGAGGCCCTTCTCCGCGGCGGTCTCGGCCGCCGCTTCAGGCGGCGCGAGGGCGAGGAGGAGAGCGATGAGCAGCGGGCGGTACATGACGGTCACGGTCCTCGAAGTAGAGCAGGAGCGGCGGCAGGAACAGGAACTCCGCGGCCAGCGCCAGCACGATGACGAGCGCGGTCATGAGGCCCATGCCGGAATTGAGCGCGAAGCTCGAGGTGCCGAGCGTCAGGAAGCCGAGCACCAGCACGGTGGCGGTGATGAAGTGCGCGCGACCCACGGTGGCGAGCCCGCGGCGCAGCGCGGCCTCGGCGCCGAGGCCGTGCTCGCGGCGGTCGCGCAGGTAGTTGGCGAGGAAATGGATGGTGTCGTCGATGACGATGCCGAGCGTCATGCTGGTGACGAGCGACAGTGACAGGCCCACCTCGCCGACCGTGAGCCCCCAGATGCCGAAGGCCATGCCGGCTGGCAGCACGTTGGGCAAGAGGCTCACGAGCCCGAGCCGCGCGGAGCGGAGCGCCACCATCAGCAGGAGCGCGATCAGCCCCATGCCGACCACCGTGCCGACCAGCATCGAGCGGATGTTGCTGCGGCCGATGTGCGAGAACATCAGGGCCGTGCCGGCCAGGCGCGAGGATTTCACCGCCGGCGCGTGGGCCGCGAGCCAGGCCTGCGCGCGCTTCTCGAGTTCCAGCATCTGGTTGCTGGACAAGACGCGCAGGATCATCGACACCTTGCTCGCCGACTTGTCGACGTTCACCTGGTTGTTCAGGTCGAGCCCGTAGGGCAGCGACATCTCGTAGAGCAGCAGGTACTGGGCGGCCAGGTCGCGCGCCTCCGGCAGGCGTTCGTAGGCCGGGTCGTCGTCGTGCATGTTGCGATTCAGGCGCGCCATCACGCGCGTGATGCGGTCGACGTGGATGACCTCCGGCTGGGTCTCCAGCCAGCGCGAGAAATCCTCCACCTGGCGCAGGTAGTCGGGCTCGGCGATGCCGCCGGAGACGCCGCTGTCCAGCGAGAAGTGCACGGTGTAGAGCCCGGTCAGGTGCTCGAGGATGAAATCGGTGTCGGTGCGAAAGGTCAGCGAGCGGTCGAAGTACTTCACGAACACGTCGTTCAGTTCGTTGCGCGGCACGGCGGCCAGCAACAGCGCGATGGTCGCGAGCGAACCCCACAGGAGCGCGCGGGCGTGGCGGATGACGAAGTTCGCGAAGCGCGCCATGCGTTCACCGTGGCGCCGCTCGGTGACGCTGACCTGCATCGGCAGGTAGGTCAGCACCGCCGGCACGAAGGTCAGCGCGAGCGCCTGGGCGAATGCGACACCGACCGCGACGATACTGCCGAGGTGGTTGAACGGCGGAATGTCGGAGAAGTTCAGCGTCAGGAAGCCGATGGCGGTGGTGAGGCCGCACAGCAGGACCGGCCACAGGTGATGGCCGAGACTGGTCGCCATGGCCTCGAGCCGCGGCCGACCGAGCGCCAGCTCGTCGCGATAGGTGGTGAGCAGGTGCACGCAGTTCGCGACCGCGACGGTCAGGATGATGATCGGCGCGACCGAGGTGGGTGGGGTGATGGGCAGCCCCGCGTAACCCGCCAGCCCCATGGCCGCCAGCGTCGCGAGCGCGATGATGGCGAGGGTCACCGCCGTGCCGGACAGCCCGCCGATCAAGACGGCAAGCGCGGTCAGCATCACCGCGAAGCTCGCCGGCACCAGGCTCCGCATGTCGGACAGCGAGGCTTCCGACAGCGCGTTGTCCATCACGATGATGCCGGTCAGGTAGGCGTCCATGCCGGGATGCCGGGCCTTCCAGTCGGCCACCATGTCGCGCGCATGCTCGACCACCACCGGGGTCATGCGCGTGGCGAGTTCGTGGGGAATGCGCACCTTGATGTTGACCGCCGCGACGCGGCCGTCCGGCGACACCAGGCGACGCAGAAGCGCCGGCTCGCCGAGCGCACGGGCGCGCACCGCGGCCAGCGCCTCGTCGGTAAGGTGCGCGGCGTCCTCGACCAGGTCGCGGACCAGCAGTTCATCGTTGTCCGCGCTCGTCCACTGGAAGTTGGTCAGCGAATCGACGCGGTGGGCGTAGGGCACCTGCCACGCGGCGTGGGTCAGTTCCTCGAGCGCGGCGAGGCCCGCGCGGGTGAACACCGTGCCCGCGCGCGGCGCGATGGCGATGAGCACGTTGTCGTCCTTGGAATAAGTGCGCTCCAGCGCCTGGAAGTCGCGCAGCTGCGGATTGTCCGCGGCAAAGAACACTTCGTAGCTGGAATCGAGATAGAGATGGCGTACGCCGCTGCCGGCCAGGGCGACCAGCATCAGCGCGAGCAGGATCACGGCCGGCCTGTGTCCAAGCACCAGCCGCACGAACGCGGCTTCGAAGCGCTGCATGGCGGCCATGCTCGTTCCCCCTCTCACGGCGCGGCGCGGGGGCTGGTCCTTCGTTCGCCCGCGTCCGGTGGTTCGCGCCGCTTGCCTGCCACGCTCGCGCCGGAATGTAGGAAGGCAAGGTCGGCAGGGTCAAGCGAGCGCGGGTGTGGTCACGGCGCGCTCACCCGTATACGGCAACGTCGGCCGGCGCCCGTGCTATCTTCGCCGCCTTCGCGCAGCGCCGCGCCCTGTGCCCGGCGCGGCGCGGGCCCGGCGCCGCCCGCGCACCTGGCCGCATCCATCGATCTGGGGAGAGACCATGACCAACCTGCTCAAGCGCGGTACGACCTATGAAGAGGTCTACGGCAACTTCAAGTGGAACATTCCGGAGTTCTACAACATCGCCGACGACGTGTGTGACCGCTGGGCCGCGGACCCGGCGCGCGTCGCGCTGGTCTACGAGAACGCGCAGAAGACCCCGCGCGCCTACACCTTCGCCGAGGTCCGGCGCCTCGCCAACCAGTTGGCCAACACCCTGGCCGGCTGGGGCCTCACTCGCGGTGACCGCGTGACCCTGCTGCTCGCCCAGGACCCGGAATGCGCCATCAGCCACGTCGCCTGCTGGAAGGCCGGCATGGTGTCCGGGCCCTGCTCGGTGTTGTTCGGCGGCGACGCCATCACCTACCGCCTGAACGACAGCGGCGCCAAGGTGCTGGTCACCGACATGGCGAACTATCCCAAGGTCGCGGCCCTGCGCAAGGACTGCCCGCGGCTCGAGCGCGTGCTGGTGATCGACGGCGAGCCGGACGGTGCGCAGAACTGGTGGAAGGCCATCGAGGGCGCGAGCGACCAGTTCACCAACGTGCGCACGCGCGCCGACGACATCGCCTGGATCAGCTACACCTCGGGCACCACCGGCATGCCCAAGGGCTCGGTACAGCCGCATCGCATGATGCTCGGCCACATGCCGAGCCTGGAATTCATCTACGACTTCTTCCCGCAGGCGGGTGACACGCTGTGGTCGCCGGCCGACTGGGCCTGGATGGCGGGCCTCATGGACGTGCTGATGCCGGGCTGGTTCCACGGCTGCAAGGTGGTGGCGACGGCCATGAAGGGCTTCGAGCCCGAGGAGGCCTATCGCATCCTCGATCAGCACGGCGTGACGCTGGCGCTGCTGACGCCGACCATGTTGAAGCTGATGCGCACGGTGCAGAACCCGCTCGAACGCTACAAGCTCAAACTGCGCGCGGTGCTGTCCGGCGGCGAGTCGGTGGGCGCCGGCCTGCACCAGTGGGCGCTCGAGGAACTCAAGCTCAGCATCAACGAGGGCTTCGGCCAGACCGAGTGCAACGTCATCCTCGGCAACAACGGCAAGGTGTTCCCGGTCAAGCCGGGCTCGCTCGGCAAGTCCACGCCGGGCACGGTGTGCGCGATCATCGACGATGAGGGCAACATCCTGCCGCCGGGCGAGGAGGGCCACATCGCCTGCAAACGGCCGCACCCGGTGATGCTGCTCGAATACCTGAACAAGCCGGAGGCGACGCGCGACAAGTTCATCGGCGACTGGCTCATCACCGGCGACGTCGGGCACATGGACGAAGACGGCTACTTCTGGTTCCACGGGCGCGGCGACGACGTCATCACCAGCTCCGGTTACCGCATCGGCCCGAGCGAGATCGAGGACGCCCTGCTCAAGCACCCTGCGGTGCAGATGGCCGCCGCCATCGGCGTGCCGGACCCGGTGCGCACCGAGATCATCAAGGCCTTCCTGATCCTGAAGCCCGGCGTCGCCGGCTCCGATGCGCTGGCCGAGGAACTGCGCGACTTCGTGCGCCAGCGGGTGGCGAAGCACGAGGTGCCGCGGCTCATCGAGTTCGTCACCAGCCTGCCGATGACCACCACCGGCAAGATCATGCGGCGCGAGCTGCGCGAGCTCGAGAAGCAGCGCCGCGCGGCGGCGAACGGCTGAGGCGGCGATGCGTTATCGATTGCTGCCGGACGGATCCATGGCGCCGGTGGAGAACACCGGTGGCGTGGTTGAGTTCACCGTGTGGGTCACGCTGCTGTGCGGCATCGCGCTGCTGGTGATGGGCGTGCGCGGCGAACAGCGCTGGCTGCGCTTCTGGGGCGGGTTGACGATATTGTGCTGTGGCGTCTATTTCCTGCGCGGGCCGCTCGGCCTGGGCCTGGACTGAGGCGCGCCGGCGGGCCGCCAACTGGCCCGCGTCGGCCGCTGACCGCGCGGCCGGCCGGAACTCCCGACAGGACGTGCACATGAGGTCTCTGCAACGCGTCTCCTTCAACGAACTGGCCCTGCGCCTCGGCGTGGCGCCACGCGCGCTGCTGGACGCCGGCCGCGCGGCCGGCCTGCTGCCGACGGCGGCCGCGCCGCGCGACCTCGCGCTCGGTGCCGTGCCCGGGCTGCTCGCCGTGTTTCGCGAGACCCATCACCGCCCACACCTCGGCTGGGACCTCCCGGACTGGCTGGTGGCGAGCGACGACCCGGTGTGGCGAGTGCTCGCCTCGGTCTATGCCGAGCCCATGACCCGCCCGGCGTCGCTGCCGCCCTCCCAGGGCCGCCAGCTGTACGACCTGGTGCTCGCCGCGGCGCCGCGCCGCGCGGTCGAGATCGGATCATTTCTAGGCGTCTCCACGCTGTGGATGGCGAGCGCGCTGCGCCGCCTGGGCGGCGGACATGTCACTGCCGTGGACGTGTTCGAGCCGCGCCTGCCCTTCGCGCCGACCCACTGCGGCTGCATCGTCGACCCGGCGGGCTTCGTCGCCGCGGCCGCGGCGCGGGCCGGCGTGGCGGACTACGTGACGCTTGCCCCCGGCGACTCGCGCGCCTTCGCGCGCGGGCTCGCGGCACGCGATCTCGGCAGCATCGATTTCCTGTTCATCGATGGCGACCATTCCGTCGGCGGCTGCCTCGATGACTTCCTGACGTTCCTGCCGTTCGTGCGCGTCGGTGGCCAGATCCTGTTGCACGACACCCATCCGGCGCGTTGCGGCTGGCCGGGCCCACGCCACGTGATCGACCACTACCTGCGCGACAACCGGCATTTCAGCGTGCGGGAAATCGTCACCGAGCCCGATTACGGCATGGCGCTCGTCACGAAACTCGATGACGGGCCGGCGCTGACCGTGGGGCGGCGTGCGCGCGCCGCCCTGACTCTCTATCCGCACCGCGCGCTGCGCGCCTGCGTCACCCACCCCGGCCTCAGGCGCAGCGTGAAGCCGGCGCTGACCGCCTTGAAGCTCAGGCTGCGCGGCCTGGGCGCGCTGTGAGGGCGTCAGCCCGCGAACGTCACTGCGCCACGTAGCCGCCGTCCACCGGCATGGCGATGCCGGTGACGAAGGAAGCCTGATCCGACAGCAGCCACAGCACGGCCTCGCCGATCTCGTGGGGCTGGCCGAGGCGACCCACCGGCTCCTGGTCGATGAGGCTCTGCGGCACGATGCCGGTGCCGGCCATCATGCGGTCCACCATCGGCGTCTGGATGATGCCCGGACACACCGCGTTCACGCGGATGCCCTTGCGCGCCACTTCGAGCGCCGCGCACTTGGTCAGTCCCACCACGCCGTGCTTGGCCGCGCAATAGGCGGTGCCGCCGCGCGTGCCGATGAGGCCGGCGACCGAGGCGGTGCTGACGATGCTGCCGGCGCTGCCCTGTTTCAGAAACTGTTCGATCTGGTATTTCACGCACAGCCACACGCCCTTGAGGTCGACGAGTTGGGTGCGGTCGTATTCCTCCTCGGTCATCTTGGTGATGGACGTGAACTTGCCCTCGATGCCGGCGTTGTTGAACGCGCCGTCGAGACGGCCATAGGCGCTGACGCTGGCCGCGATCATGGCCTGCACCTGGGCGGTGACGGTGACATCGGTGCGCACGAACTGGGCTACGCCACCGGCGGCCTTGATCTCCGCGGTCACCGCCTCGCCGTCCTGCACGTTGACGTCGGCGATGGTCAGCTTCGCGCCCTCGCGGGCCGCGCGCAGCGCCGTGGCGCGCCCGATGCCGGTGCTGCCACCGGTGATGATGATCGCTTTGTCCTGTAGCAGGCCGGCCATGGATGCTTCCTCTTTCGGGTAGTTGGGGCGATGGAATGGGGCCAGTGCCAGCGTTGCGCTACACTCGCCGGGCCTCGTGTCGAGGCGCAGCGGATGATACTGGAAGCAGCATGAAAGTAGTGGCACCCGAAGCCGCGGTCGCGGCCATACCCGATGGCAGCACGGTGATGCTCCCCGGCGCGTGCGCGGAACCGCGCGAGTTCTACCGCGCGTTCAGCGCCGGCGTCGAGCGCTTCAGCAATCTCACCGTCGCCTCCGGCCTCTCGCTCGGCGGCTACGGTTTCCTCGAGCGCGGCCTGGGCGAATACTTCCGCTATCTGACCTGGCAGGCCTCGCCGAAGCTGCGGCCGCTGTTCAAGGAGAACGATCGGCGCAAGGTGGGCTTCGTGCCCGCGCGCCTGTCGGATCTGTATCGCATCGTGCGGCGCGGCGGCCCGATCAGCCCGGACGTGGCGGTGGTGCAGACCTCGCTGCCGCAGCCCGACGGCAGCGTGTCGCTCGGCATCTCGGTCGGTCCGTACCCGCAGTACATCCGGGAGGCGTCCATCGTCATCGCCGAGATGAATCCCAACATGCCGGTCACCGCCGGCCGCGCGCGCGTGCCGCTGGACGAGATCACCTACGCCTACGAGGCCGCCCATCCGCTCGCGCAGTACGACACCGGCGAGCCGGAGCCGCGCGACGAGAAGATCATCGAGCACGTGCTCTCCCTCATCCCCGCGGGGGCCTGGGTGCAGTTCGGCATCGGCGCGGTGCCGGACCGGGTGCTGAAGCGTCTGTGCGACATTCCCGAGGTCAACCTGTTCTCCGGCATGCTGTCGCGCAGCCTGGTAGATTTCCTCGAGGGCGTGCGTCACACCCCCAAGGTGGTGAACGGCGAACTGGCCGGCGATCCGCGGCTCTACGAGTATTGCAACGGCAACCCGCGCATCGAGATGGTCGGCCTGGACGTGACCCACAACCCGCAGGCGCTCGGCCAGCTGCCGCGCTTCGTGTCGATCAATTCCTCGGTGGAAATCGATCTCATGGGGCAGAGCAACGGCGAGACACTCGGGCCCGTGCAGATCAGCGGCGCAGGTGGCAGCCTCGAGTACATCGAGGCCGCGGCGCAGTCCGAGGGCGGCGTGTCGATCATCGCCCTGCCATCCACCACCGCCGACGATGCGCGCTCGAAGATCGTCGCGACGCTGGCGCAAGGCAGCGTGGTCACCACGCCGCGCTTCTGCATCGACTGCGTGGTGACCGAGTACGGCGTCGCGCGCCTGCGCGGCAAGACGCTGTGGCAGCGCGCCGAGGCGCTGATCGCCATCGCGCACCCCAAGTTCCGCGACGAGTTGGCCAACAGCCTGTGACTCGCCGCAGGTCGATGGTCTGAAACCGCGGCCACGTCGGCCGCGTCACCCCCTGGAGACTGCTTACCATGAACCAGCCCGTGAAGTTTCCCGCCAGCCTGCCGGCGGATTTCGATCTCGATGCCGTGCAGTGGATGAAGGTCGGCGGCGGTCCCGAGTTCGACTACCCCATCGACTACGCCTACGCCGTGCCGAGCGCCGATCCGGCCACCGGCCGCGTGGAGTTCCTGGTGCGCTGGGCGCCCAATGCCTATTGCCACTATCACCGCCATCTCGGCGCGACCGAGGTGACGCTGCTGCAAGGTGAGCAGCACATCTACGAAGAGCGCGACTTCGAGACCGTGCACAAGGTGCGGCGCGCGGGCTTTACCGGCAAGCTGCCGGACGGCGAGGTGCACATGGAACACGGTGGACCGGAGGGCATGACCATCCTGTTCAGCATCCATGCCCCGGATGGTCGCCTGTTCGACCTGCTGGACCGTCAGGGCAACACCCTGCTCACGGTCACCATCGACGACGTGGTGGAGCGACGCCTGGGCGCACCGGCCTGAGGACTGCCCGCGGCGCGGGCGCTCAGCGCCTGGCGCCGGCGGGATTGAACAGGCGCGTGAGCTGCACGGGCTCGAGCAGCAGGGACATCTGTACGCGGATCACGTATTCCAGCTGGTGCGGATTCTCGCGCACGGTGAGGCGCTCGACCACGCGACCACCCTCGGGCGCGTCGGATTCCAGCACCAGGCTGTCCCCGTCCCAGTAGGAGAGGGTGTAGCCGAAGGTGTCGTGCACCAGTTCGTTGCCCTTGGCCGAGAACACCTTGCCGTTGGGATTGGGACGCACGCTGCGCGGCAGATCGCCGTCGTAGGTGATGCGCATGCCGCCTTCTTCCTCGACGAGTGTCAGGCGCTCGGCCTTGACCAGCGGGTAGGCCGTGCCGAGGCGGCGCAGATTCTTGATGGAGTTCGCCTCCTTGCCCTTGCGCACCGTGTCCCAGTAGGAGAGCTGCGTGAGATCGTGCTGCGTGTCGCGCTGGCCGCCGCTCTGGGCATGGGGGATGGGAAAACTGTCGCGTCGGAGCTTGTCCTCGAAGGCGTCTTCCGGATCGGTGCTC
Organism: Gammaproteobacteria bacterium; assembly: GCA_050186725.1. Taxonomy (GTDB): domain Bacteria; phylum Pseudomonadota; class Gammaproteobacteria; genus JADJYF01. The sequence continues at coordinate 19,421 of JBFWYG010000060.1, forward strand.
GCCTTCTGGTCCAGCGTCCAGTCGCCGACCAGCGGCGAAGCGGCATGCGCGAGGCCGCTCGTGAGCAGCATGAGCAGAGCGAGCAGAGGCAAGGCACGCAGGGGCATGAGTGTGGCCTGCTGGTGGGAACGGGCGGCGAGGGCGGACGGAGTACGTTATGCTCGCGCCGGGCGGGCGCATGGTGCCACGCCCCAAGCGGTGTCTCAAGATCGACCGCTCGAAAGGAGCGCGGATGAACGAACAGCGCGTGTTCAGCGGCGCATGCCTGTGCGGTGCGATCACCGTCGAACTGCACGGTGAGCCGGGACCGCTGATGTTCTGCCACTGCGCGCAATGTCGCCGCAGCAGCGGCGCCGCGGCGCTCGCGGTGCTGCCAGTCGCGGCTGGCGATTTCCGCCTGCACGATCCGCAATGCGCGCTGCGCGCCTACGAGGCCTCGCCCGGCAAGTCGCGCCATTTCTGCGGACGCTGCGGCAGCCCGGTGTTCAGCCGCCGGGACGGCGACCCGACGGTGCGGGTGCGGGCCGGCCTCCTGGACCTGCCCGCCGACATCCCGCGCGGCAGCCATATCTTCTGCGCGAACGCCGCGCCGTGGGACGACGCGCGGGACCAGTTGCCGCGCCACGCGCGCTACGAGCCCGGCCGCGCTCACCTGGACCAAGAGAGGAACGAGACATGATCAAGGTCGCATCGGTGCTGCAGCGCCGGCCGGGCATGGACGTCGAAGCATTCCAGCACTACTGGCGCGGCACCCACGCCGCGATCGTGAGCCGCCTGCCGGGACTGCGCCGCTACGTGCAGTCGCATACCCTGCTCGCGGGCTATCGCAAGGGTCAGCCGGCGGCGGACGGCATCGCGGAGCTCTGGTTCGACGACACGGCCGCGCTGCGCGCATTGAAGGAGAGCGCGGAACTCGCGGCCGTGCTGGCCGACGAGCCGAACTTCTGCGACATGTCGCGCTTCATCCAGGTGCACACCGAAGAGCACGTGATCAAGGACGGACCGGTCCCGGTCGACGGCGTGAAGAACGTGGAACTGGTGAAGAAGAAGGCCGGCATGCCGGTGGCGGACTTCCAGCGGCACTGGAAGGTGGTGCACGGCCCGCTCGGGGCCTCCATCGAGACAGTCAAGCGCTACGTACAGAGCCACACGCGTGCCACGGCCTACGGACGAGGCGAGCCCCCCGCGCTCGACGGATTCGCGCTGACCTGGTTCGAGAACACCGCGGCGATGCGCGAATCCGCGCTGTCGCCGGAGTACGCGCGCACCCGCGCCGACGAGGACAACTTCGTCACCGTGCCCTTGGACTTCATCATCACCAAGGAACACGTGATCGTCGGCTGAGAGGGCGGGGACAGACCCCGGACGGGGTCTGTCCCATCGGAGCTGAAACTCGGAGCAGCGTTGAAGGGACAGACCCCTGACGGGGTCTGTCCCGTCGAAACGCATTCTCAGATCAGCGGGATGACCTGTTGCGCGAAATCCCGCGCCGTCTCGCGAATGTGCGCGAGCGGCGGCAGCAGGCTCACCTCGCCGAGGCCGTTGTCGCCCGCGATGCGAATCTTCTCCGCGATCTCGCTCGCGCTGCCGACCAGGCTGGTGCCCTCGATCATGGCGGGGGTGACGAAGCGCTTCTCGCCGCCCGGCACGTAGCTGCAGTGGCCCTCGTGCAGCACCTGGTGCCATTTCTCTTTCGGTACCGGGAAGCGCTCGACGTGGTCGCTGTACTCCTCCCAGATGCCCTTCATGTATTCGGGCACCACGGCGTCGTTCTTGGTGTAGCGCCAGATCTCGTAGACGAAGTGCAGCGCGGTCACGACCCAGGAACCGGCGCGCTCGATCACCGCCTCGTCGGTGAGCTTCTGGCCGCCCTTCAGCACCAGCGCGTTGGTCAGGGTGGTGACGTGGTAGTTGCTTAGATCGCGGCCCGCCTTGGCGGCGCCCTCGCGCACGTACTTCAGGTTGTAGTCGAGCACTTCCTTCTGCTCGTTGAAGATCGACACCAGTCCGTCGCCGTACATGCCGGCGGTGCGCAGCGCGCGCGGGCCGTTGGCGGCGACGTACATCGGGATCGGCGTCTCGATGTTGCGGAAGCCCGTGCCGTGGTCCTGCCACTTGAGCGCGGTCGTGCGACCGCGGTAGGTGTAGTCGGTCTCCTCTCCGGCCAGCATGCCGCGCACCACGCGCAGGTAGTCGCGGAACTCCTCGATGGGAATCGGATCCTGGCCCATCACGCGCATCGCCGTATGGCCGGTGCCGATGCCCAGGAAGATGCGACCGGGTGCCAGCGCGTTGACTGAAGCGATGGCCGCGGCGGTGGTCGGCGCGATGCGCGTGCCGGCGATGGCGACGCCGGTGCCGATGCGGATGCGCGAGGTGTTGACCGCCGCCAGCGCCATGGTGGCGTAGCAGTCGGACCACATCATCTGGGTATCGGGTACCCAGGCCGCGTCGTAACCCAGGTCCTCCAGTTCCTTGATGATCTGCCAGTCGGTGATGCGGGTTTGAACGTGCAGGCTGAATTTCACGCGTGACCTCCCCAGGTGACGTGTTCGAGCGCGGGGCCGCCCGTCGGCGGCGCGCGGCTCAGCTGTGGAAGAAGTTCAGTTCGATGGTCAGCCCCTCGGGATCCTTGACGAACAGCTGGCTCAGGCAAAAGTCCGGCACCTCGCGGCGCTGGTAGGAGACGTTCAGGCGCTCGAAGCGAGCGATGAAGCCGTCGATGTCGTTGCCACGAAAGGCGATGTGGTCGACCGCCCCGGTTGGACCGCTGATCACGCGCTTGCCATCTGGCCCGACGTAGCCGCCCTCGAACTTGTCGGTGCCGACGTGCACCACCGGGCGGTCCTCCAGGTAGAACCAGTAGCCGGGGAAATCGAAGTCGGGGCGTTCGCCGGTGGCGAGGCCCAGCACGTCGTTGTAGAAGCGGCGCGAGACCTCGAGGTCCGAGGCGTACACGAAGTAGTGATCGAGTCTTTCCAGCGGCATGACGGCTCCCCTTGAGAGAAGATTCAGTACGGCGCGTCGCGGCCGCTAATACGGACAGGGCGCGGCTTCATAGCATTGGGACTCGTGCCTGGAGCGTCAAGCCGTGGTCCGCGCGGAAGGATTGTGAACCTTTCCCCCCGGCCGCTTGGCAGCACGGATGGGCTCACGTATGCTGCGGCGCACTAGTCGCTGCGTCGGGCGCCAGCGGCCCCGACGATTCCGGACGGTCCAACATGCTCTATCACCTCTACGAGTGGACGCACGCGGCGGTCAAACCCTGGCGCGCCGCGGCGAGCATGGGGCGCCTGCTGTTGAACAACCCCGCCAATCCGCTCTCCTATACCTACCAGGCCAAGGCCACCTCCGCCGCCCTCGAGGTGTTCGATGGCCTCACGCGGCGCTACGCCAAGCCGACTTTCGGCATCACGGACGTGGCCACGCCGGGCGGGCGGGTCGCGGTAAGCGAGGAAGTGGTGCTGCGCCGGCCGTTCTGCCAGCTGCTGCATTTCAAGCGTGACCTGAGCCCGCTGCCGGAGCGCATGCAGAACCCGCCGCGCATGCTGGTGGTGGCGCCTTTGTCGGGCCACTACGCGACCCTGCTGCGCGGCACCGTGCGCGCGCTGCTCGAAAATTTCGACGTCTACATCACCGATTGGGCCGACGCCCGCGAGGTGCCGCTGGTCGAGGGTGGCTTCGACCTGCACGACTACATCGACTACGTGCAGGACTTCATGCGCCTGCTTGGCCCCGACCTGCACGTGATGGCGGTTTGTCAGCCCGGCCCCGCGGTGCTCGCCGCGACCGCGCTGCTGGCCGCGGCCGACGAGCCGCACCAGCCGTCCACGGTCACCATCATGGGCAGCCCGATAGACACGCGGCGCAGCCCGACCACGCCGAACCTGCTGGCCAAGAGCCGGCCGCTGTCCTGGTTCGAGAAGAACGTGGTCATGACCGTGCCGTTCCCGAACGCCGGTTACATGCGCCGGGTGTACCCGGGCTTCCTGCAGCTGACCGGCTTCATGACCATGAATCTCGATCGGCACCTGGACGCGCACAAGAACCTGTACCAGAACCTGGTCGCCGGCGATGGCGACTCGGTGACCGCCCATCGCAAGTTCTATGACGAGTACCTGGCGGTGCTCGACCTCTCGGCCGACTACTACCTGCAGACCGTGCAGAAAGTCTTCCAGGAGCACCAGCTGCCGGACGGCAAGCTGGTGCACCGCGGCGAGAAGGTGGATCTGAAGGCCATTCGCCGCACCGCGCTCATGACCGTGGAAGGTGAGAAGGACGACATCTCAGGCATCGGCCAGACCCAGGCGGCCCACGACCTCTGTTCGAACATTCCGCCCGCGCGGCGGGTGGACTACATCCAGCCCGGCGTCGGGCACTACGGGGTGTTCAACGGTTCGCGCTGGCGGTCCGAAATCGCGCCGCGCATCCGCGACTTCTGCCTCTCGCACCCGAAGCTCGCGCCGGCCTGAGGCCGGCGCCGGCCACCGCGCTCAGCGGTGGTGGGAAAACGCCATCTTGTCCAGCACGCCCAGCAGCAGGGCAGAGACCACGAAGGCCATGTGGATGATGGTGTACCACATGAGCTTGTAGTTATCGATGGTCGCCGCTTCCATGAATTTCGACAGCAGGTGGATGCTCGAGATCGCGACGATGGACGCCGCGACCTTGAGCTTGAGCGCGTTGGCGTCGAGCTTGCCGAGCCAGTCCAGGCTGCCGGCGGCGTCCACCGAGTCGAGGCGCGAGACGAAATTCTCGTAGCCGCTGAACATCACCATGACGATGAGGCTGCCGACCAGCGCCATGTCGATCAGCGAGAGGATCGACAGCACCAGGGTGGACTCGTCGATCTCGATGATGTGCATGGCGATGTGGAGCAATTCCTGGAAGAACTTCACGCCGAGGGCCAGCACCGCGAGCGCGAGACCGAGAAACACGGGCGCCAGCAGCCAGCGCGTGGCAAAGAGCGTTTTTTCGATGAAGATTTCCAGGGATTTCATGCGTCCACCGTCGGTCCGTGAGGCCGCAGTATAGCAACGGCGATACGTCGTCGGGCGCGCGCGCGAGGGCTACGAAAGGCGTATCGACGCCGCACCGCCCGGACGGCTAAGCTTGGCCCCCACACTGGCCGGCCGCCCAAGGTCGCCCGCTGTCCCATCATCACAGTCGAACACCAGGAGGATTCCCATGGGTTACAACGTATCGGTGAGCAAGAACCTGTCCATGCCGCGCGCCAAGGTCTTCGCGGCGCTGGCCGACTTCGGCGGCGTGCAGAAGATTCTCGGCGACGCCGTGACTTCCTGCGAGCTGGTCGGCAGCGGCGTCGGCTCGGTGCGCAAGATCAAGCTGGCCGCCGGTGGCGGCGTGGACGAGCGTCTCGAAATCCTCCACGACAACACGGTGTTCGCCTACTCGATCACCAAGAACGACAACGGCCTGCCGGTGGACAACTACTTCGCCGTGGTGACCCTGGCCGACGACGGCAAGGGCGGCACCAACGCCACCTGGTCCAGCAACTGGACGCCGAACGGCGCGCCGGAAGCCGACATCAAGACCGCGCTGGAAGGCCTCTACACCGCGCTCCTGGACGGCATCGCCAAGGCGGGTTGAGCAACCGGCTGCAGGGTTACCTGCGGCTGGAGAGCGTCTTGTAGGGCCGGTTTCAACCGGCGATGCACGGTGTGAATTGATGTCGTGCATGGCCGGTTGAAACCGGCCCTACAGGCGACACGGCAATTGTCTCGCGACCAGCAGGGACAGACCCCGTACGGGGTCTGTCCCTGACCGCTCCCCAGGAAAAAGCCTTGAAAGACAAAGATGTGAGGTAGGGGAACCTGCACGACATCCTGCGATCTGATCGATTACCACACCGATTCGAGCGCGAGGGGATGTCAT
>JBFWYG010000061.1:0-12366 GCA_050186725.1 Gammaproteobacteria bacterium
GCCACCGGCCGCGCTCGGCGGTCGGCCCGAGCGACCCAGGGCGGATCCCATGACCACTGCCAACGTGCTCTCCGGCGTGCGCGTGCTCGACTTCGCGCGCTACATCGCCGGCCCCTACTGCGCCTCGCTGCTGGGCTTCCTCGGCGCTGACGTCATTCGCATCGAGAAGCCGGGCGAGGGCGGTGAAGATCGCTACATCGGTCCGGTATCCGAGGACGCGAGCGCGGTGTTCCTCGAGACCAACTGCAACAAGCGCAGCCTGACCCTGGATCTCAAGCACCCGGCGGCCAAGGACGTGGTGCGCCGCCTGGTGTCCCAGGCCGACGTCGTGATCGCCAACTTTCCGCCTGCGCGCCTGAAGAAGATGGGGCTGGACTACGACACGCTCCGCGCCATCAAGCCGGACATCATCCTCACCACCCAGACCGCCTTCGGGCACCAGGGGCCGTGGGCCGATCGCAGCGGCTTCGATGGCTTGGGGCAGGTCATGTCCGGCTCCGCCTGGCTCTCCGGGACGCCGGGCAGCCCCGCGCGCAGCGCCACGCCCTTCGCCGATTACAGCACCGCCGTGCTCGGCGCCTTCGGCACGCTCGCCGCGCTCTACCAGCGCCGCACCACGGGCGAGGGCCAGCACGTGCAGGCCTCGCTGCTCGGCAGCGCGCTCGCGGCCTTCAGCCCGACGCTCATCGAGCAGGGCCTGCTCGGCATCAACCGGCAGCCGACCGGCAACCGCGGCCAGACCGCCGCGCCGGTCGACATCTTCAAGACCCGCGACGGTCACATCATCACCCAGGTGCTGGGCAAGGGCCTGTTCGGCAACATGGCGCGCGCCATCGGCGCGACGCATTGGCTGGACAACCCGGCCTACGGCAACGACATCGCGCGCGGCGAGAAGCGCGACGAGATCTGCGCCGAAGTCGCGGCGTGGGCCGCCGACCGCACCAACGCGGAAGCCATCGACATCCTGGCCGCGGCCGGCGTGCCGAGCGGCCCGGTGCTGAACGTCGCCGACGCGCTGGAACACCCACAGACCCGCGCCATGGGTTTCCTCGGCAGCGTGGAATACCCCGGCTGCGAGCGCCCGGCGCCGATTCCGCGCCTGCCGCTCGATTTCTCCAGCATCACGCCGCAGCAGACGCGGCCGCCCCGCATCGGCGAGCACACCGACGTGGTGCTGGCCGAGTTCGGCTTCGACGCCGCCAGCATCGCCGCGCTGCGCGCCGCGGGCGCGGTGTGAACGCCGGCCAGCCTGTCGCCGCCGACGAGTGCTGGTTACACTCGCGCAGCCTTGGTGCACACCCTGTCGTCACGAACCTGAGAAAGACCTACGCATGACCTACGGCATTCTTTCCTTCGGCGCCTACCTGCCTCCGCTGCGCATCACTCGCCAGGCGATCCTCGCCGCGGTGGGCTGGGCGGTGCCGGGCCTGCGCGGCCTTGCCGCCGGCGAACGCACCGTCGCCAACTGGGACGAGGACAGCATCACGCTGGCGGTGGAAGCCGGCCGCGACTGCCTGGCCGGCATCGACGTCGTGCCGCCCCACGTGGCACTGGCCTCGACCACCTTGCCGTTCGCCGATCGCAGCAACAGCGGCGTGGTGGCCGACGCGCTCAATCTCTCCACCGCGACCTCCACGGAGGATCTGGCCGGCAGCCGGCGGGCGGCGTCCAGCGCGCTCGCGCGTCTCGCCCACGGTGGCCAGACGACGCTGTTGCTCGCGGCCGACTGCCGCGAGACCAAGCCGGGCAGCACCCAGGAGATGCAGTACGGCCACGGCGCCGCGGCGCTGCTGGTGGGCGAGGGCACGCCGATGGCGGTGTTCCTGTCGTCCTCCTCGCGCCACGAGGACCTGGTCGACCAGTACCGCGCGGCGGATGCCGACTTCGACTACAGCCTCGAAGAGCGCTGGGTGCGCGAAGAGGGCTACCTCAAGATCGTGCCCGAGGTGATCGAGGAAGCCGCGGCGCGCGCCGGCGTGTCGCTGTCGGAGATCGATCACGTGGTGCTGCACGCGGGTGTCGACACCGCGCGCGCGCTGGCCAAGCGGCTCGACATCGAGGCCAAGCGCTTTGCCGATCCGCTCGGCGCGAAGGTCGGGGACATCGGCGCGGCCCATCCGCTCCTGATGCTCGCCAAGGTCCTGGAAACCGCCGGCGTCGGCGAGCGCATCCTGGTGGTCGGTTTCGGTCAGGGCGCGGACGCGGTGCTGCTGCAGACCACGGAGAAACTCGCCGTGCTGCGCGCCGGGCGCGGCCCGACGCACTACCTCGAACACCATCGCGTGACCGAGAACTACACCCAGTTCCTGTCGCTCCGCGGGCAGATAGCCATCGACTTCGGCATCCGCTCCGAGCGCGACAACCGCACCGCGCTGTCGGCCTTCTACCGCAAGCGCCGCGACATCAACTCCATGCTGGGCGGTCGCTGCCGGGTGTGCAACACGCTGCAGTTCCCGCGCAGCCTCGTGTGTGTGAAGTGCGCGGCCTCGGATTCCCAGGACGGCGAGTCGCTCTCCAACCTGACCGGTCGCGTGAAGTCCTTCACCGAGGACTGGCTGGCCTACACGCCGTCGCCGCCCTACATCTACGGCAACGTGGAGTTCCCGGACGGCGCGAACATCATGCTCGAGTTCGCCGACTTCACCGCCGGCCAGGTCAAGGTCGGTGATTCCGTGCGGCTGGTGTTCCGCATCAAGGACTTCGACACCAAGCGCAATTTCCGTCGCTATTTCTGGAAGCCCGCGCCGCTGCTCGGCTGACGCGCGCACACAAGTCACGATCGAGTTTCGAGGAGATAAGCAATGGCCAAGGGCATCAAAGACAGGGTCGCCATCATCGGCATGGGCTGCTCGCGCTTCGGCGAGCGTTGGGACTGCGGTCCGGAGGAACTCATCGTCGAAGCCTTCACCGAGGCGCTGGCGGACGCGAAGATCGACCGCGAGCAGATCGAGATGGCCTGGCTCGGGCTGTTCTTCCAGGAGCAGAGCGCGGGCAAGTCGGCGCTGCCCTTGAGCATGTCGCTGCGCCTGCCGAACATCCCGGTCACGCGGGTCGAGAACCTGTGCGCGACCGGCACCGAGGCGCTGCGTGGCGCGGTCTACGCGGTCGCGGCCGGAGCCTGCGACATCGCGCTCGCGGTCGGCGTGGAGAAGCTCAAGGACACCGGCTACGGCGGCCTGCCGGAACGCACCAAGGGCAGCTTCGACGATCTGTGGCTGCCGAACGCCACCGCGCCCGGCGCCTTCGCCCAGCTGGCCAGCGCCTATACCGCCAAGCACGGCTGCGATCCGAAGGATCTGAAGCGCGCCATGGCGCACATCTCCTACAAGAGCCACCAGAACGGCGCGCTGAACCCCAAGGCTCACCTGCAGAAGACCATCACCGAAGACCAGGCGCTGAACGCGCCGATGATCGCCTATCCGCTCGGTCTGTATGACTGCTGCGGCGTGTCGGACGGCGCGGCCTGCGCCATCGTCACCAGCGTCGAGAACGCCAAGGCGATGGGCTACAAGGACATGGTCACGGTCAAGGCCATGCAGCTCGCGCCGAGCAACGGACTCGAGATGTCGAACACCGCCTGGGACGGCAGCTACCTGCTCACCACCCGCATCGCCGCGCAGCGGGCCTACAAGGAAGCCGGCATCACCGATCCGGTCGCGCAGATCGACATGACCGAGGTGCACGACTGCTTCTCGGTCACGGAGCTCGTGGTGATGGAGGATCTCGGTCTGTCGCTCGAGGGCGGCGCGATCAAGGACGTGCTGGACGGCAAGTTCGACAGCGATGGCCAGGTGCCGTGCCAGATCGATGGTGGCTTGAAGTGCTTCGGCCACCCCATCGGCGCGAGCGGCCTGCGCATGGCCTACGAGATGTACCTGCAGCTCCTCGGCCGCGCCGGCAAGCGTCAGCTGAACGCGCCGAGCCTCGGTCTCACGCACAACCTGGGCGGCCACCCGTTCCGCAACGTCGCGAGCGTGTCGATCTTCGGGCTGCACTCGGCCTGAGCACCCCGGCCGCCGCCGGTCCGGCGGCGGCCGTCTCTTCCGCGTTGAACCGGGAGTGCCGCGCGCACGTAGCGGCGCGGTATCCTTTGCGTCATCAACCCGTCCGCGGCCCTGCGCCGCCCGCCACGTGCCTGGAGTGCCCATGTCCGCCTATCGCTCAGCCTGGATGACCGCCGACCACGATGTCTACCGCGACAACGTCCGTCGCTTCGTCGAAACCGAGTTCGTGCCCCAGCGCGAGCGCTGGAACGAGCAGGGTCACCCCGAGCCCGCGGCCTGGCGCCAGGCCGGTGAAATGGGACTGCTGTGCCCCGACGTTCCCGCGGAATACGGCGGCGGCGGCGCGGACTTCGGCTTCGACGCCATCACCTACGAAGAACTCGCCCGCGCCTGCATCTCGAGCTTCGGCAACGGCATCCAGAGCATCGTCGCCCACTACCTGGTGCGCTACGGCACCGAAGAGCAGAAGCAGCGCTGGCTGCCCGGCATGGCCTCGGGCGAGATCATCACCTCCATCGCCATGACCGAGCCCGGCACCGGCTCGGATCTGCAGTCGATCAAGACCCGCGCGGTGAAAGATGGTGACGACTACGTCCTGAACGGCTCCAAGACCTTCATCACCAACGGCTACAACGCCAACCTCGTGTGCGTAGTGTGCAAGACCGATCCGGAGGCGCGCGCCAAGGGCATCTCGCTCCTGATGGTCGAGGTGGACGGGCTGGCCGGCTTCCGGCGCAACAAGCCACTGAAGAAGATCGGCATGAAGGGCCAGGACACCTGCGAGCTCTTCTTCGACGATGTGCGCGTGCCGCGCGCGAACATCCTCGGCGGCGTGGAGGGACAGGGCTTCTACCAGCTCATGGCCCAGCTGCCGCGCGAGCGGCTGATCATCGCCATCTCCGCGGTGGCGGCGATGGAGTCGGCGCTCGCCCACACCATCGACTACACCAAGCAGCGCAAGGCCTTCAACCAATCACTCATCGAATTCCAGAACACCAAGTTCAAGCTCGCCGAGTGGAAGACCGAGACCACCATCGCGCGCGTGTTCCTCGACCACTGCATCCAGCAGCTGAACGCCGGCGAGCTCGACAGCGTCACGGCCTCGATGGCCAAGTGGTGGTGCAGCGAGAAGCAGTTCATGCTGGCGCATGAGTGCCTGCAGCTGCACGGCGGCTACGGCTACATGCTCGAGTATCCCATCGCCAATTACTTCGCCGACAGCCGCGTGCAGATGATCTACGGCGGCTCGAACGAGATCATGAAAGAACTGATCGGCCGCTCGCTGTAGGCAGCCATGAGCGCGAACGCCAATCTCTACGCGCGCTGCGCGGCCGGCTTCGACCGCGACGCCACGCTGCTCGAACTGCCGGACGGCAGCACGCGGAGCTACGGCGACGCCGAGCACGAGAGCGCGCGGGTCGCGAACGCGCTCTCAGGGCTCGGCCTCGCGCCCGGCGACCGGGTGGCGGTGATCGCCGAGAAGAGCCCGGCGCTCCTGTGGCTCTACCTGGGCTGCCTGCGCGCGGGCCTGGTCTACCAGCCGCTCAACACCGCTTACAGCGAGCGCGAACTGGCATTCTTCATCGGCAACGGCGGCGCGCGCCTGGTGGTGCTGGACCCGGCGCTCGCGCCCAAGGTCGAGGCCGCTTGCGCGAGCGTGACGCCGGCGCCGCGGCGCATGACGCTGACCGCCGAGGGCGACGGCGAGCTGCCGGCCCTGTGGGCCGACGCCGCGCCCGAGTTCGTGACCGCGGAGGCGACGGATGCCAGCGTCGCCGCGCTGCTCTATTCCTCCGGCACCACCGGCACGCCTAAGGGCATTCCCATCACCCATGGCAACCTCTACAGCAATGCCCTCGCGCTGCGCGAAGCCTGGGGCTTCGCGCGCACCGACGTGCTGCTGCACGCCTTGCCGTTCTACCATGTGCACGGACTCTTCATCACGCTGCACCCGGCGCTCCTCGCCGGCATGCGTCTGCGTTTCCACTCTCGCTTCGACGCCGCCGCGGTGATCGCCGCGCTGCCGGGCTCGACCTTGTTCGCCGGCGTGCCGACCTATTACACACGGCTGCTCGCGTCACCGGCGTTCGGCCGCGACGCGTGTCGCACAGTGCGGCTGTTCATCTCGGGCTCCGCGCCGCTGCTGGAATCGACCTTCCACGACTTCACCGCGCGCACCGGTCAGACCATCCTCGAGCGCTACGGCATGACCGAGACCGGCATCAACACCAGCAACCCGCTGCACGGCGAACGTCGTCCCGGCTCGGTCGGGCTGCCGCTGCCGGGCACCGAGGTGCGCGTGGTGGACGAGCAGGGCCGCGCGCTGCCCGCGGGCGAGATAGGCGAAATTGAAGTGCGCGGGCCGAACGTGTTCCGCGGCTACTGGCAGCTGCCCGAACAGACCGCCGGGGCGTTCAGCGCCGACGGCTTCTTTCACACCGGCGACCAGGGCGTGCTCGGCGCGGACGGCTACCTGTCCATCGTCGGTCGCAGCAAGGACATGATCATCAGCGGCGGCCTCAACATCTACCCCAAGGAGATCGAGAGCGAGCTCGACGAACTGCCAGGGGTGGCGGAGTCGGCGGTATTCGGCGTGCCCCACGCGGATTTCGGCGAAGCGGTGGTGGCCGCGGTGATCGCGGACGCGGGCTTCGACGAGAGCGCCGCGCTCGCGCGCCTGCGCGGCCGCCTGGCGGGCTTCAAGCTGCCGAAGCGCATCGTCAGCGTCGCCGAACTGCCGCGCAACACCATGGGCAAGGTGCAGAAGAGTCGTCTGCGCGAGGCCTACGCGACGCTGCTCGACGCCGGCGCGCGCGGCTGAGGCACGAGGATGGTGGCGCGCGGCACGGCGCGACCGCTCGCCCTCGGCCTGTGCTGGTTCGCGAGCGTCGCGCTGCTCGCCTGGGTCGGGGTCAAGACCAGCCTCGCCGGACTCAACTCCGACGGCGCCGTGTACCTGTTGCTGGCCGACGCGCTCTCGCCATGGCGGGCCAACGACGCTGACTTCGCGCTCGATCTCTTCGGGCGCTATCCCTTTCCGCCCCTCTTGCCCGCGCTGCTTGCCGTGACCGGCGGCGGCAGCGCCACGCCCGCCTGGAACTACGCCATCGACGCCGCGCTGCAGGCCGCCGGTGTCGCCGCCGCGCTGGCCTGGGCGCGCCGCGCGGGCGCCGCCTGGCCGCTTGCGCTCTGTGCGAGCGCGCTGCTGGCCTTGACGCCGGTGGGGCTCTTCACTGCCATGGGCGTGTTCAGCGAGCCGCTCTACCTGGCGTTGAGCTTCTCGGCGTTCGCGCTGGTCGCGACGCCGGCTCGCAACCCACGCACCTGGCGCGCGGCCGCGGCACTGTTGGGCCTCGCCGCGCTGGCGCGCAGCGTCGGGCTGTTCGCGGCGCTCGCGCTGGTGGCGGCCTGGGCCTGGCGCGGGAGACGGGCCGGTGGCCTGTGGGTCCCGACGCTCGCCTTCGCGCCGACGCTGGCGTGGCAGGCCTGCAAGGCGCTCGCCGGCTGGCGGGGCAGCTACACGGAGGCGCTGTTCGCGGGAGGCCTCGCGCAGGTGCTGCCCGATCTCGCCGCGCAGCTCGGCGTGAACCTGCGCGCCATCGCCTACCACGCCCCGCGCACGCTCGATCTCCTGGGAGGCGATCTCGCGGCCTGGACCTGCGCGCTGCTGACGCCGCTCGTGCTGCTCGGCTGGTGGCGGCGCGTGGTGACGGGCGCGCCCGACGCGCTCTACGTCGCGCTCTACGCGGCGGTGATCGTGGTGTGGCCCTTTCCCAATCACTACCCGCGCTTCCTGCTGGTGCTGCTGCCACTGCTCGCGACCTGTGCCGGGCTCGGCCTAGCGGCGCTGCTCGGTCGCGTCGGCGCGTCGCGCTGGACGGGGGCGGCTCACGGCGCGCTCGCCCTGGTGCTCGCGGCGGTGATCGCGCCGAGCGCGGTCCAGGTGCTCGGCAGCGTGGCGCGCGCAGCCGATGCGCGGGACGCGCTCCACACGCGGCTCGCCGCCTGGTACGAGGCGGACAGCGCGGCCGCGGCCGACGCCCGCGTCAGCTACGGTCTGCGCGTGCTGGACGCGATGGCGGCGCTCGACGCGCACGTGCCCGCCGATGCCTGCGTGAGCGCGACGATGCCGGAGATGGTCATGCTCCACGCGCGCCGCCTGGCGGTGAAGCCGCCCGGCGCCGACGCCGACGATGCGACCCTGGCCGCGGCGCTGACCCGCTGTCCCTACGTGCTCCTGCTCCGCGCGACCGCGTTTCCCGATCGCGAGTACCCCTTCTACTACCCGCTCGCGCGTCTGCCCCGCGACCTGGACGTGCTGTATTCCATGCCGCTCACGCCGGGCGCGGAAGGCGGCGAGGCGCTCGCCCTCCTGGTGCGCGCACGCGCCGCGGTGGCCGCCCCGTCGCGGTCGGCGGGCCAGGCAAACTGACTAGCGAAACTCACTATAATGGCCGCCCCGCCACAGGGGCCAACACAACGAGGGGACGACGAGCATGGCTGGGCTGTACTTCGAGGAATTCCAGATCGGGCAGGTCTTCAAGCACGCGATACACCGCACGCTGACCGAGACCGACAACGTGCTGTTCACCGCGATGACCCACAACCCGGCGCGCCTGCACCTGGACGAGGAGTACTGCAAGAACGAAACGGAGTTCGGCCAGCGCATCGTCAACAGCGCGTTCACGCTCGCGCTCATGGTTGGCATCAGCGTGCATGACACCACCCTCGGCACCACGGTGGCGAATCTCGGCTGGGACGAAGTGCGCTTTCCCGCGCCGCTCTTCCACGGCGACACGATTCGCGTCGAGAGCGAAGTGGTGGACATCCGCGAGAGCAAGTCGCGACCCAACAACGGCGTCGTGATCTTCGAGCACCGCGCCTACAACCAGCACGGCAAGCTGGTCGCGATCTGCAAGCGCTCCGGCCTCATGCTGAGGAAGCCCAAATGAGCCTGCGCTCGCTCCTGTTCGCGCCCGGCGACAGCGAGAAGAAGCTCGCCAAGGCATCCGAGAGCGGCGCCGACTGCGTGATCCTCGATCTCGAGGACTCGGTCGCCGCGAGCCGCAAGCCGGTCGCGCGCGAGATGGTGCGCGATTATCTCAAGGCCGGCACCAATCCCAAGGTCGAGTTCTACGTGCGCGTGAATCCGCTGGATGGCCCGTTCTGCCTGGCCGACATCGCGGCCGTGGCGCCGGCGGCACCGAAGGGCCTGGTGGTGCCGAAGGCCAACAACGCGGCCGAACTCGTACAGATCTCCCACATGCTGGACGTGCTGGAAGCCGAACACGGCCTGCCGGCCGGCGGCATCGGCATCCTGCCGGTCGCGACCGAGACCGCGGCGGCGGTGTTCAACCTCGGCAGCTACGGCAAGGACACGCCCCGCCTGCGCGGCATCACCTGGGGCGCGGAGGATCTCGGCGCCGCGGTCGGCGCCAGCACCAATCTCGAGGCCAGCGGCCAGTGGACTTCGCCCTACGTGCTGGTCCGTTCGCTGTGCCTGTTCGCGGCGCACGCTTCGGGCGTGCAGGCCATCGACACCGTGATGGCGGACTTCAAGAACCTCGCCGGGCTCGAACAGGTGTGCAACGATGCGCGTCGCGACGGCTTCACCGGCAAGATCTGCATCCATCCGGCGCAGGTCGAAGTGATCAACCGCGCCTTCACGCCGAGCGAGGCCGAGGTCGCCCACGCGCGCGCGGTGCTGGCGGCCTTCGCCGCCAATCCCGACGCCGGCACGCTGCAGTTGGACGGCAAGATGATCGACAAACCCCACCAGGTGCAGGCCGAGCGCATCGTCGCCATGGCGGCGCGGCTCGCTGGTCGCTGAGCGTCACACGGCGACGCTGGCTGAGCGCGTCGCCGATCACTGCGGGAGAGACTCCATGAACGACTGGTCGCAACAGAAGAAATTCGTCGAGGTCGACGGGCGGCGCATGGCCTATGTCGAACAGGGGCAGGGCAGGCCCATCGTGTTCCAGCACGGCAACCCGACCTCGTCCTACCTGTGGCGCAACATCCTGCCGAAGCTCGCCGATCTCGGCCGCTGCATCGCGGTGGATCTCATCGGCATGGGCGATTCGGACAAGCTGCCCGATTCCGGGCCCGCGCGTTACACCTTCGAAGAGCAGCGGCACTACCTGCACGGCGCCTGGGCGAAGCTCGGGCTCGAGCGCGACGTGGTGCTGGTGCTGCACGACTGGGGTTCGGCGCTGGGCTTCGACTGGATGCGCCGTCATCCGGCGGCGGTGGCGGGTGTCGCGCACATGGAGGGCATCGTCAAGCCGCTCGCCTGGAGCGAGTGGCCGGAGTCCGCCACCGAAATCTTCAAGGCCTTCCGCTCGCCGGCGGGCGAGGAACTCGTGCTCGAGAAGAACGTGTTCGTCGAGAACGTGCTGCCGCGCTCGATCCTGCGCAAGCTCGGCGACGAAGAGATGGCGGCCTACCGCGCGCCGTTCCTCAATCCGGGCGAGGACCGTCGCCCGACCCTGACCTGGCCGCGCCAGATCCCGCTCGGCAACCAGCCGGCCGAGGTGTGCGCGGTGGTCGACGCCTATGGCAGTTTCCTCAAGGGATCGCCGACGCCCAAGCTCTTCATCAGCGGCGAGCCAGGCATGATCATGAACGGCGCGCCGGGCGAGTTCGCGCGCCGCTTGCCGAACACCACCGAGGTCCGGGTCAAGGGCCTGCACTTCATCCAGGAGGATTCGCCGGACGACATCGTCGCCGCGCTGCGCGCCTGGCTGGGCGGGCTGTGAGCGCGCTCGATCTCACCACCCTGGTGCCGCTCGGCGCCGCCGCAACGCGGCAGGTGGTGGTGACGCGCGAACTGACCGTCGCGCATGCCTATCCCGGGCTGCCCGAGGTCTATGCCTCGCCGCAGATGATCATGCTGATGGAGATGGCCTGCGCCGACGCCATCGCGCCCCTGCTGCCGGCGGGCTTCGTCTCGGTCGGGGTGCACGTCGACGTCAAGCATCTCGCCGCCACGCCCATCGGCATGACCGTCACCGCGAGTGCCCGGGTGGTCGCGGTGGACGCGCGCAGCGTGCGCTTCGAAGTGTCCGCTCACGACGGGCTCGATCTCATCGGCAGCGGCTTCCACGTGCGCGCGCCGGTGACGCTCGAGCGTTTCGTCGAAGGCGTGGCGCGCAAGACCGCCAGAATCGGAGGTGCGCCATGAGCCAGCATCACGAAGTTCTCGGACACATCACCACGCGCAGCCTGCGCCAGATGAAGAGCGACGGCGAGAAGATCGCGAGCCTCACCGCCTACGACGCGTCCTTCGCGCGGGTCCTGGACGAAGCCGGCATGGACTTCATCCTGGTCGGCGACTCGGTCGGCATGGTGGTGCAGGGCCACGTGACCACCATCCCGGTGACCATGGACGAAATGGTCTACCACACGAAACTCGTGTCGCGCGGCGTGCAGCGCGCCATGCTGATGGCGGACATGCCGTTCATGAGCTATGCCTCCGGCGAGGACTGCCTGCGCAACGCCGCGCGCCTGATGAAGGAGGGCGGGGCCGAAATCGTCAAGCTCGAGTGGGGCGAACTCGAGATCGACATGGTGCGACGTCTGACCGACTGCGGCATTCCGGTCTGCGCGCATCTCGGTCTCACGCCGCAGGCGGTGCACAAGTTCGGCGGCTACCGCGTGCAGGGCCGCGAAGAGGCGGCCGCGCGCAAGATGAAGGAGGACGCGCTCGCGCTCGAGCAGGCCGGCGCGGATCTCCTGCTGCTCGAATGCGTGCCGACGTCGCTCGCCGCCGAGATCACCGCCGCTGCCGGCGTGCCGGTGATCGGCATCGGCGCGGGCGCGCAGGTCGACGGTCAGATCCTGGTGCTCTACGACATCCTCGACATCGCGCCCGGCAAGCGCACGCGCTTCTCGAAGAACTACATGTCCGGCGCAAACTCGATCCACGAGGCCATCGGCAACTACGTGCGCGAGGTGAAGGCGGTGAGCTTTCCGAGCGCCGAGCACGCCTTCAGTTGACCGGCGCCGCGATGGATGCCGCGCTCGCCGGGCTGGTGCGGAGCCTCGAACTCGAACGGCTCGAGGAGAACCTGTTCCGCGGCGCCATCAGCGACACGCATCTGAAGCGCGTCTACGGCGGCAAGGTGCTCGGCGAGGCGATCAAGGCCGCGCAGTCGACGGTGGAGGGGCGCGCGGTGCACTCCATCCACTGCTACTTCCTGCGCGAGGCGGACTCCACCAACCCTGTCATCTACGAGGTCGAGCGCAGCCGCGACGGCCGCGCGTTCGCCGCGCGACGGGTGACCGCCATCCAGTACGGTCGGCCGATCTTCACCTTGGAGGCGTCCTTCCAGGTCGAAGAGAGTGGCATCGAGTACCAGGG
>JBFWYG010000061.1:12466-25199 GCA_050186725.1 Gammaproteobacteria bacterium
CGAATGGCCGATTGAAATCGGCCCTACAGACGATGACCTTGTAGGGCCGATTTCAATCGGCCATCTCGTCATCCAGAGCCGACCTGCGCGAGGCGCGCGGCGACGTCCGCCGCCGCCATCGGCGCGCCAAAGTAGTAGCCCTGCGCGAACTCGCAGCCCATGCCGTCGAGGATCGCGGCCTGGGCGGCGTTCTCCACGCCTTCGGCCACCACGCTCAGATCGAGCGCGCGACCTAGCGCGACGATGGCCGCGACGAGATGCGTGTCGCTGCCACCGGATTCGAGGCGCGCGACGAAACCGCGATCGATCTTGAGCATGCTGACCGGAAAGCGTCGCAGGTAACCGAACGCCGACCAGCCGGTGCCGAAATCATCCAGCGCGATGTCGACGCCCAGCGCGCGGAATTCCTGCAGCACGCGCGCGATGCGACGCTCGCCGTCCAGCAGCACCGACTCGGTCAGTTCGAGAACGAGGCGCTCGGCGGGGAAGCCGCTTGCGGCCAGGATGGTGCGCAACTGCGCGCCATCGAAACCACTCCATAGCTGGCGCGGTGACACGTTTACCGCCAGGCGCGGGGCGCCGGGCCAGTCGCGCGCCTCTTCGCAGGCGCGCGCCAGCGCCCAGGGACCGATGCGCTCGATCAGCCGGGTTTCCTCGGCCATCGGAATGAATTCCGCCGGCGGCACGACCCCGCGCTCGGGATGGCGCCAGCGCAGCAGGGCCTCGGCACCCAGCGGCACGCCATCGGCGATGCGCACCACCGGCTGGTACTCGAAGAAGAATTCGCCGCGCGCCAGGGCGTCGCGCAGGTCGCGCTCCAGGGCCACGGCGTGGGCCACCCGCGCGCGCATCTCCTCGGCGTAGAAGCGCACCGTGTTGCGCCCGCGCGCCTTGGCGCGGTACATGGCCAGGTCGGCGTTGCGCAGCAGGGTGTGGGCGTCGACGCCGTCGGTGGGATAGAGCGCGATGCCGACGCTGGCGCCGCCGTGCACCTGCCGGCCCTCGAGTTCGAAGGGCGCGCCGAGCGCCGCGATCATCGCCTCGGCGCTGTGCGCGGCATTGATCCCGTCGTCGACGTCGCGCAACAGCACGGTGAATCCGTCGCCCCCGAAACGCGCCACCATGTCGCTGTGACGCACACAGGCTCGCAAGCGCCGTGCCGCCTCGATCAGCAGGCGATCACCCTGCTCGTGTCCGAAGGTGTCGTTGACCAGCTTGAAACGATCGAGATCCAGGAACAGCAGTGCGAACTGAGTCTGGCCGCGCGCCGCCTGGGCGATGGCATCGCGCAGCTGGTTCATGAAATGTTCGCGGTTGGGCAGGCCGGTCAGCACGTCGAAGAAGGCGCGGTAACGCACGTCGGCCTCGGCCGCGCGCAGCAAGGTGACATCGGTATAGAGCGCCACGACGTGTCCGTCCGGCGTGCGGCGCTCGGCGATGGTGACCGTGCGCCCGGCGCGGGTGCGCACCTCGAGTTCGCCGTTCGCCACGCCGTGCTGCGCGAGGCGCTGCGCGATCCAGGCCTCGCGATCCTCGTCGCCCACCACGCCCAGTGCGGCCATGCGCCGGATCAGGTCTTCGAAACTCATGCCGATGCGGATCTTGCCATCCAGCGCCGGCAATATTTCCAGCAGCCGCTGGTTGTAGAGCTTGAGATGGTCGTCCTGATCCCACAACGCGAAGCCTTCGGCCAGGGACTCGATGGCGTTCACCAGGTCCTGCTGGCTGCGACGCAGCGCCTGCGCCGACAGGCCGACGGCGGCGAGTGCCGCCGACTGGCCGGCGAGGTGGGCGCTGCGCGCGCGTAGCAACACCACGGACAAGAGGCCGAGCGCGACGGCCACGCCACGCAGCAACCAGATGGCCGGCGGCGTCGAGGCCAGCCAGCCCGCGCGAGGCCGCGTCGCCAACTCCCAGTGGCCGTTGGGCAGATTGACCACGGTGCGCACGCTCAGCGCGTCGAACACCTCGTCGCGGCCGTAGAACACCCGCGGCGGCCCGTGTTCGCCGGTCACCCCGGCGCGTAGCGCGAACTCGAACTCGCCGTCCGCGGCGGTCAGGCCGATGGCGCGGTAGAGCTTGTCCGAGTCGATGGCCGCCGAGACCAGGCCCCACAGCCGCGGCGGTCCCTCCGGTGTCGGCAACAGCACGGCTTCGCGCGCGATGAAGGCGCTGCCGCCCTGGATCAGCGCCACCGGCCCGGTAATCACCAGGCCGCGGCCGGCGGCCGCCCGGCTCACGGCGTCGAACTGCTCCGGGTAGTCCGCGTAGGGTTTGCCGATCACCGCCTCGTTGCCCCGCTCGGGATAGACGTAGCGCATCACCAGGCCCGGTGCGGCAGTGACGTGGCGCAGCGTGGTGGGCCGCCGAATCAGACGCTCGGCATAGCGCGCGAAGCCGGCCTGGCCGATGTCCGGGGTGTCGGCGACGTGGGTCGCGAGCGCGCGCACCACGTACAGGTCGCGATAGATGACCTTCTCCAGGCGGGCGCGGATGCCGTTCAGCGTGGCCAGCGCATGCTCCTGCTCGCGAGCGAGGAAGTGCTGGCGCAACAGGGTTTCGCTGGCGAGCTCGCCGGTCAGCAGGGCGAGTGCGAACAGCGCCATGACCAGCCCGGGCGAGGGCAGGGGGAAGTGCATGGAGTCCTCGTGGCTGCGCGGGCGGCGCCCGCCCTCTCCCGACTCGGATGATACCGGCAGCGGGCCGGCCCGCCAGCCGCGCAGCGGGATGTGTCACTTGCTTGTTGCAAACAAGTAAACCCTCTGGCCATAATCCCGCCATGGCCGCCACCGTCAACGTCGACCCGTCCGAACGCCGTACCCAGGCAGAGCGCACGGCCCTGTCCGACCAGCGCATGCTGGACGCCGCCGTCGCCCTCATCTGCGAGCGCGGCGCGGCCGGCACCACCTTGAAGGATGTCGGCGAGCGTGCCGGCTACAGCCGCGGGCTCGCCAGCTATCGCTTCCGCAGCAAGGGCGGGCTGTCGGCCTTCATCATTCGCTCCATCGGCGAATCCTGGCTGCGTGAACTCCGCCGCGCGGTGCGCGACAAGGTCGGCATCGCGGCCATCGCCGCCGCCACCGACGCGCATTACCGCTTCATCGCCGAAGGCAGCGATCATATTCGCGCCTTCTACATGCTGTGGTTCGATTCCATCGGCCCGGACGCGGAAGTGAAGCAGGTGGTGGCCAACATCCACGAGCGCCGCCGCCGCGACGTCGCGCTGTGGATCGAGACTGGCATCGCCGCGGGCGAGATCTCGCCCGCGGTCGACATCGCCGGCACCGCCGAGCAGTTCTGCGCGGCCATCATCGGCATCGTCTACCAGTGGCTGGTCACGCCCGACGCGCTGGACCACGTCCGTTTTCTGCACGAATCACTCAAGCACCAGACCGCGCTGGCCCTGTCGGCCGCGCCCGCATCGAAGGGGAGTACACCATGAGCACCAGAGCCCAGGACCTCGGCAACGCGCCTGAAGTCGAGACCGCCACGACGCCCATGCGTTTCGTCACCGCCGCCTCGCTGTTCGACGGCCACGACGCCGCGATCAACGTCATGCGCCGCCTGATCCAGGCCGAGGGCGTGGAAGTGGTGCATCTCGGCCACAATCGCTCGGTGGCCGACGTGGTGCGCGCCGCCATCCAGGAAGACGCCGACGGCATCGCGCTGTCGTCCTACCAGGGCGGCCACAACGAGTACTTCCGCTACATGGTGGACATGCTGCGCGAGGCCGGCGCCGGCCACATCCGCGTATTCGGCGGCGGCGGCGGCACCATCACGCCGGAGGAGATCGAGGAACTGCACAAGTACGGCGTGGAGCGCATCTACCACCCGCACGACGGCATGCGCATGGGACTCACCGGGATGATCACCGACCTCGTGCAGCGCGCGGAGAAGGCGCGTCGCGCGAGCGCGCTGCCGGAGCGCGCCGCGAGCGACGACTACCTGGCCATCGCCCAGACCCTGTCCGCGCTCGAGGACGGTGAGGTGCCCGCGGCGAAGCTCGACACGCTGCGCAAGGAATGGCAGCTCGCCGGACGCGGCGTGCCGGTCATCGGCATCACCGGCACCGGCGGCGCCGGCAAGAGCTCGGTGACCGACGAGATCCTGTCGCGCTTCTGCCAGTACTTCCCGGAGCGCAAGGTCGCGGTGCTGGCGGTCGACCCGACCCGTCGCCGCACCGGCGGCGCGCTGCTCGGCGATCGCATCCGCATGAACAGCCTGCGGCACGAGAACCTGTACATGCGCTCCATGGCGACCCGTCGCCAGCATCTCTCGACCAGCGCCATGCTGTCCGACGCCATCGCCTTCCTGAAGTCGGCGGGCTTTGGGCTGGTGATCGTCGAGACCGCCGGCATCGGCCAGAGCGACTCGGAGATCGTCGACCTGGTGGATCTGCCGATCTATGTCATGACCAGCGAGTTCGGCGCGCCGAGCCAGCTGGAGAAGATCGACATGCTGGACTTCGCCGATCTCATCATCCTGAACAAGTTCGACAAGCGCGGGGCCGAGGACGCGCTGCGCGACGTGCGCAAGCAGTGGAAGCGCAACCACGCCAAGTTCGACATCGCCGACGACGACATCCCGGTGTATCCCACCATCGCGAGCCAGTTCAACGACCCCGGCCTGTCCTGGATGTTCGTGAACCTGTGCAACCGCCTGGCGGAGAAGTGCTCGCTGGACCGCGCGACCTGGGTGCCGGTCCTCGACACGACGCTTCGCGAGCCGCGCGCCACGGTGCTCATTCCCGGCAACCGCACGCGCTATCTCGCCGAGATCGCCGAGCAGGGCCGCGGCATCAACGCCGGCATCGAAGTGCTGTGCGAAGCGGCCAACCGCGCCCAGCACACCTACGAGGCGCTGAAGTCGCTGGAAGACGAGGCGCTCCCCGAGGCGCTCATGCCCTACGCGCCGACGGCGCTCAGCGTGCCGGGCGATCGCAGCCTCGCGACGCTGCGCCAGCGCTACAACGCGGCGCTGGACGACCTCGGCGCCGAGGCCCGCCAGCTGCTCGCCGAGTGGCCGCAGCGCCTGGCCGGCATCACCGGGCCGAAGTACGTCTACGAGGTGCGCGGCAAGGCCATCGAGGGCGACAACTACCGCACCAGTCTCTCGCACCAGAAGATTCCGAAGATCGCGCCGCCCAAGTTCGACGGCTGGGGCGACCAGCTGCGCTTCCTCATGCGCGAGAACCTGCCGGGCAGCTATCCCTACACCGGCGGCGTGTTCCCCTATCGCCGCGAGGGCGAGGACCCGACCCGCATGTTCGCGGGCGAGGGCACGCCGGAGCGCACCAACCGCCGCTTCCATTACCTCTCGGCCGGGCAGCCGGCGGCGCGCCTCTCCACCGCCTTCGACTCCGTCACGCTGTACGGCGAAGACCCGCACGAGCGCCCCGACATCTTCGGCAAGGTGGGCAATTCGGGCGTGTCCATCGCCTCGGTGGACGACGCGAAGAAGCTCTACTCGGGCTTCGATCTCTGCGCGCCTTCGACCTCGGTGTCGATGACCATCAACGGCCCGGCGCCCATCGTGCTGGCGTTCTTCATGAACGCCGCCGTCGACCAGCAGGTCGAGAAGCACCTCAAGGAAAGCGGCCAGTGGGCCGCGGCCGAGAAGAAGATCGCGAAGTATTTCGAGGGCCGCGAACGCCCGCGCTACAACGGTGACCTGCCGGCCGGCAACGACGGCCTCGGCCTCGGTCTGCTCGGCATCAGCGGCGACCAGGTGGTCGACGCCGAGACCTACGCGAAGATCAAGGCGCGCACGCTGGCCTCGGTGCGTGGCACCGTGCAGGCGGACATCCTGAAGGAAGACCAGGCGCAGAACACCTGCATCTTCTCCACCGAGTTCGCCATGAAGATGATGGGCGATGTGCAGCAGTTCTTCGTCGAACACGCGGTGCGGAACTTCTACAGCGTGTCGATCTCCGGCTACCACATCGCCGAGGCCGGCGCGAACCCCATCTCCCAGCTCGCCTTCACGCTGTCGAACGGCTTCACCATCGTCGAGTACTACCTCGCGCGCGGTATGCAGATCGACGACTTCGCGCCCAACCTGTCGTTCTTCTTCTCCAACGGCATGGACCCGGAGTACACCGTGATTGGCCGCGTGGCGCGGCGCATCTGGGCGCGCGCCATGCGCGAGCGCTACGGCGCGAGCCCGCGCAGCCAGATGTTGAAGTACCACATCCAGACTTCGGGACGCAGCCTGCACGCCCAGGAGATCAGCTTCAACGACATCCGCACCACGCTGCAGGCGCTGTATGCGCTGTTCGACAACTGCAACAGCCTGCACACCAACGCCTACGACGAGGCCATCACCACGCCAACGGAGGAATCGGTGCGCCGCGCGGTCGCGATCCAGCTGATCATCAACCGCGAGCTCGGGCTCAACTTCTGCGAGAACCCCTGGCAGGGCTCGTTCATCATCAACGAGCTGACCGACCTGGTCGAAGAGGCCGTGTACAAGGAGTTCGAGGCGATCTCCGAGCGTGGCGGCGTGCTGGGCGCGATGGACACCATGTACCAGCGCGGCAAGATCCAGGAAGAGAGCCTGTACTACGAGCACAAGAAGCACGACGGCAGCCTGCCGCTCATCGGGGTCAACACCTTCCTGCCCAAGAAGGGCCAGGAGGACGAGGTCACCACCGTCGAGCTGATGCGTTCCACGGACGACGAGAAGCGCGACCAGATCGCCTCGGTGCGCAACTTCCACGCGATTCACGCCGGCGAGTGCGGCGCGCGGCTGGCGAGCCTGCAGGCCGTGGCGCGCAGGCGCGAGAACTGCTTCGCCGAACTGATGGAGACCGTCAAGCACGCCTCCTTGGGCCAGGTGTCGGGCGCGCTCTACCACGTGGGCGGCGAATACCGGCGCAACATGTAGGACCGCGCGGTGCAGCACGCTTCCGCGCTGGTCGACGCGGCCGGCCAACGGCACGCGCGCGCGGCGCCCGCCGCGCGCATCGTGTCGCTGGTGCCGAGCATCACGGAGCTCCTGTTCGATCTGGGGCTGGGGTCGCAGGTCGTCGGGCGGACCGGGTTCTGCATCCATCCGCGTGATGCCGTGCGCGCAGTGCCCAAGCTCGGTGGCACCAAGGACGTTGCGCTCGACGCGCTGGTGGCGCTCGCGCCCAGCCACGTGATCGTGAACATCGACGAGAACACGCGCGAGACCTTCGACGCGCTGCGCGCGCAGGGCCTCACGGTGGTGGTCACGCATCCGAACGCGCCGGCGGACAACCTCGCACTGTATGACCTGCTGGGCGCGATCTTCGGCCGCGAGCGCGAGGCCGCGGCGCTCGCCGAGGCGTTCCGCGCCGCCCGGGCGCGCGTCGCCGCCGTGGCGCGGCGCCTGCCGTCGCGGCGCGTGCTCTACCTCATCTGGCGCGAACCGTGGATGACGGTCGCGCGCGGCACCTACATCGCCAACATGCTGGCCGAGGTCGGCTGGACGACGGTGCCAGCGGAGAGCGCGCTGCGCTATCCTGCGCTCGACGACGCGGCCTGCCGCGCGGCGGCGCCGGACCTGTGTCTGCTCTCCAGTGAGCCCTATCCGTTCCGCGACAAGCACCTGGCCGAGGTGCGCGCGTTGCTCGGCGGGCAAGTGCCGGTGCGGCTCATCGACGGCGAGATGGTGTCCTGGTATGGCAGCCGTGCCATTCGAGGGCTGGATTACCTGGCGTCCTTCGCCACCGACTGCGTCGCGAGCGCGGCCTGAGCACCATGGAATCACCCTGCATCAACATCTGCCTGCTGGACGAAGAGACCGGCGTGTGCCGCGGCTGCCTGCGCACGCTGGACGAGATTGGCAACTGGACGCACTTGAGCGCCACCGAACGCAGCCACATCATGGCCTCGCTGGACGCGCGCCGCGCGGCCGTCGAGGCCGCCGACAACGACAACGATTGACCGACCGCCCAAACGAACGCCCAAACGACAACGGCAAGGGGAGCGCCCATGAACGAGAACTTCGAGACCCTCAAATTCGAACGCGACGGCGCGGTCGCGATAGTGACCTTGAACCGCCCCGACGCGGCCAACAGCCTGAACGTGCCGATGTCCGAGGAACTGGTGAAGGTCGCGACCCACTGCGACTCCAATCCCGACATCCGCTGCGTGGTGTTCACCGGCGCGGGCAAGATGTTCTCCGCCGGCGGCGACCTGGTGAGCTTCGCCTCCCAGGGGGAGAAGATGGGCGAGTACATGCGCTATGCGACCACCGGCCTGCACGCCGCCATCTCGCGCTTCACGCGCATGAACGCGCCTTACCTGGTGGCGGTGAACGGCGTGGCCGCCGGCGCCGGCTTCAGCATGGCGATCTCGGGCGACATGATCTTCGCCGCCGAGTCCGCCAAGTTCACCATGGCCTACACCCGCGCAGGTGTCTCGCCGGACGGCAGCGCGAGCTACTTCCTGCCACGCCTGGTGGGCCATGCCAGGGCCATGCAGCTCATCCTGATGAACGATCTGCTCACCGCACAGCAGGCCAAGGAATGGGGACTCGTGAACGAAGTGGTGGCGGACGACCAGCTCATGCCGCGCGTGATGGAAGTCGCCCACCAGCTCGCCAAGGGCGCGACGCTCGCCTATGGCGAGGCCAAGCGCCTGGTCGCCGACAGCTTCTCCAACACCATCGAGACCCAGATGGAGATGGAAACCCGCGCGATCTCCGGGCTCGTGCGCTACACCGAGGACGCGCCCAATGCCATCCGCGCCTTCGCCAACAAGCAGAAGGCCGAGTTCAAGGGGCGTTGAGCATGAAGGCCCTGGTATTGCGTGAACTGGGCGGGCCCGAGAAGCTCGCCATCGAAGACCTGCCCATGCCCGAACCGGCCGCCGGCCAGGTGCGAGTGAGGGTGCGCACCGCCGCGCTCAATCGCCGCGACGTGTGGATCACGGTCGGCGCCTATCCGCGCATCCAGTTTCCCGCCATCGCCGGCTCGGACGGCGCGGGCGTGGTGGACGCGGTCGGGCAGGGCGTCGATCGCGCCCTCATCGGCCGCGAGGTGGTGATCTACCCCGCGCTCGAGTGGGGCGACGATCCGCGCTGCGGCGGCGCCAGCTTCCGCGTGCTCGGCATGCCCGACCAGGGCACTTTCGCCGAGTATATCTGCGTGCCCGCCGACTCGGTGGTCGACAAGCCCGCCCATCTCTCCTGGGAGGAGGCCGCGGCCATTCCGCTCGCAGGCCTCACCGCGTGGCGCGCGACCGTCACCCACGGCGAAGTCGCGGCGGGGCAGAAGGTGCTGGTCACCGGCATCGGCGGCGGCTGCGCGACCTTCGCGCTCGCCTGGGCGCGGGCCCACGGCGCGGAGGTCTACGTCACGTCCAGCAGCCCGGACAAGCTCGCCCAGGCGCGCGCGCTCGGCGCGGCCGGCGGTTTCAACTACCGCGATGCGGACTGGGTGAAGCAGTTGCGCGCTGCCGCCGGCAGCATCGACCTGGTGGTCGACAGCGCGGGCGGCGACGGTATGCACGACGTGCTGGACACGCTCGGCAACGGTGGTCGCTACGTGTTCTTCGGCGCGACCCAGGGCAATGCGACCAAGGGGCTGAACATGGCGAAGCTGTTCTTCCGCCAGGTGCGCATCCAGGGCACCACCATGGGCCGCCCGCAGGAATTCCGCGACATGCTCGCCTGCGTGAACAAGCAGAAGCTGCGACCGGTGGTCGATCACGTCTATCCCTTCAGCGAGGCCGTTGCGGCACACAAGCGCATGCAGGAGTCCGAGCAGATGGGCAAGCTGGTGCTGAGCCTGGTCTGAGCGCCAGCCGACCAGCGGGCGACGGCCCGCTGGTTGTCCCGCGGCCCGCGGCGTCTGCATAATCGCGTTTTCGCTTTGGTCGAGGTCCGCCCGTGATCAGCTTCGTCTTCGGCGTCAGGGTCGTCATGGCCGCCAATGGCACCTTCTCGCCCTCGCTCTCCACCTACCTCGGCAACATCACCGGGCTTACGGACATCAACCGGCTGCGGGTCGAGGCCAGCACCACCACCGGCAACAAGGTCACGCTGCGCGGTGATTTCGATTTCAACAATGCCGGCGATCTGCGCGGCAGCGACGTCACCGGCTTCGATGTGCGCACGCCCCGCGGCGCGCTGCTGGTCAGCGTGCAGGGCATCCCGGACACCGAGTTCGAGGACCTGGACGGCTCGGCCGCCGACTGGCTCGGCCAGATCAACAAGGCCATGCGCCAGGGTTTCACCTTGAGCAGCGGCGCGACGGCGGACCTGGTCATCGGTCTCGGCGGCAACGACACCTTCGTCACCGGCGCCGGCAACGACGTGCTGCGCGGCGGCGCGGGGAACGATCGACTGACCGCGGGTCTCGGCAACGACAAGCTGGACGGCGGCCTTGGCATCGACATCATGAACGGCGGCGCGGGCAATGACCGCTACACGGTCGACAACCTCAAGGACCGCGTCATCGAGGGCACCAACGGCGGCTTGGATACCGTGACCAGCAGCGATCACTGGACCATGGCCAACGGTGTGGAGAAACTCGCCTTCACCGGTACTCGCGGCCTGCGCGGGATCGGCAACGCGCTCGGCAACACCATCACCGGCAATGCGGGCGCCAACGTGCTCGAAGGCCGCGCGGGAAACGACATCCTGAACGGCAAGACCGGCGCCGACATCATGCGCGGCGGTCTGGGCAACGACACTTACTTCGTTGACCGCGCGACCGACAAGGCGGTGGAACTGGCCGGTCAAGGCAACGACACGGTAAATGCCACCACGAACTACACGCTCGGCGCGAATGTCGAGAACCTCACCCTGCTCCTGAGCGGCGATTTCGACGCGACCGGCAACGCGCTCGCCAATCGCATTCGCGGCAATGCCGGGGACAACGTCATCGCCGGCCTGGGCGGCGCCGATGTCCTGATCGGCGGCTTGGGCGCGGACAAATTCGCCTTTGCCCACACCGGCGCCAACGCGGATGACATCACCGACTTCGTCTCCGGTACCGACAGCCTGTGGCTGGATCCGACGGTGTTCTCGGCGCTGACCGCGGGGAACCTCGACGCGACGCAGTTCCGTGACAGCAGCATACTGGCCGACGGCAATGACTTCCTGGTCTACGACCAGGCCAGCGGCGTGCTGTCCTACGACGCGAATGGCGACGGCATCACCCTGGTCGAGATCGTCGATCTCGGCACCAGCACCGTGCTCAGTGCCGCCGATATCCACGTCGCCGTGGCCTAGACCCTCGGCGGTCGAGTGAGGGGCGCTCGATGATCACGCTGCGCTTTGGTATCCAGGTCGACATGCGTGGCAACGGCAGCTTCGATCCGCCCCTCGACAGTTACCTGGGCAACGCCACCTCGGTCCGTGCTTCCTCCAGTAGCCGGCTATCATTGCGCACCGATCGCGGTACCGTGGTGACGGTGTTCGGCAAGTTCGACCTGTCGAGCGAGGAGGCGTTGCTCGACAGTACCTTTACCGGCCTCGAGATTCGCGAGACCAGCGGCGCCCTGGTGCTTGGCGTCACGGGCCTCGCACCGATCAGCTTCAACGACGTCGAACAGCGACCCGACGCCTTGGAGCGCGCCACGCAGCGCTCGGCGGCCGGCGGCTTCAGCATCACCACCAGCACCTTCGACGATGTGCTCGTGGGCCTCGCGGGCGCGGATCGACTGGTCGCGGGCGGCGGCGACGACGTGCTGCGCGGTGGGGCGGGCAATGATCGTCTCGATGCCGGCGCCGGTGACGACTTCCTCGACGGCGGTCGCGGTCTCGATCGGCTCATCGGCGGCAAGGGCGACGATGCCTTCATCGTGGACGCGCGCGGCGATGTCACGCTCGAAGCCTCGCGAGGCGGTATCGACACCGTGCGCGCATCCCTGGACTGGACACTCGCAGCCCAGATCGAAAAACTGGTGCTGAGCGGCGCGGCGGCGCTGGCGGGGACCGGCAACGCCCTGGCCAACACCTTGCGCGGCAATGCGGGCGCCAATGTCCTCTCCGGCCTTGGAGGCCATGACGTGCTCGACGGCGCCGCGGGCGGCGATCGGCTCATCGGCGGCACGGGCAACGACACCTACGTGGTCGATTCGAGCGCCGATCGAGTGGTGGAACGGGCGGGCGAGGGCACGGACACGGTGCGGACCGCGCGCTCCTACACGCTGCCGTCACAGGTCGAGAACCTGAGCCTGCTGGGCGGCGCCGCGCTGAGCGGCGCCGGCAATAACCTGGACAACAGCTTGCGCGGCAACAGCGGCTCTAACCGCCTGTCCGGCAACGGCGGGACGGATAGGCTGCTCGGCGCGGCGGGCAACGACATCCTGGCGGGCGGCGCGGGCCAGGACATGCTGACCGGCGGCGCGGACGCTGATCGGTTCGTGTTCGCCCACACCGGCGCCAACGCGGACGACATCACCGACTTCCTCTCCGGCGCCGACAGCCTGTGGCTGGATCCGACGGTGTTCTCGGCGTTGACCGCGGGAAACCTCGACGCGACGCAGTTCCGTGACAGCAGCATACTAGCCGACGGCAATGACTTCCTGGTCTACGACCAGGCCAGCGGCGTGCTGTCCTACGACGCGAATGGCGACGGCATCACCCTGGTCGAGATCGTCGATCTCGGCACCAGCACCGTGCTCAGCGTCACCGACATCCACATCGCGATTCCCGTCTGACCGACGTGCCGCCCCGCAAAACGGGGAATTCCCCGCGGCCAACCGCCCGCCTACCGTGTAGGTCGGGCTTCAGCCCGACATTCGGCTATAGGGCG
>JBFWYG010000062.1:0-2920 GCA_050186725.1 Gammaproteobacteria bacterium
CGCGCTTATCCCATGGAGAAGCTGCTGCGCGACGCGCGCGCGAGCTTGATCGAGGACGGCTGTAACGAGATCCTGTCCATCCTCGGAGGCTCGGCGCTGGTCGACCCCGACCTGCTGTAACGCGCGCGCAAGGGGAGAGACATGACTGAACAAGCCTACGTCGTCGGCGTCGGGATGACCCGATTCGCCAAGCACATGGACCGTACGTTGAAGTCGCTGACCGCCGAGGCGGTGCAGGCGGCGCTGACCGATGCGGGCCTCACGGCGCGCGACATCGAGGCCGCCTACATGGCGACCGCCGGCACCGCCATCACCGTCGGCCAGGTGATGGTGCCGGGCCAGGCGGCGCTGCGCGAGATGGGCATCGGCGGCATCCCTGTCATCAACGTCGAGAACGCCTGCGCCTCGGCCGCGACCGCCTTTCAGCAGGCGGTGCAGATGGTCACGCACGGCGTCTACGACGTGGTGCTGGCCGCCGGCTTCGAGAAGCTCTACACGCCGGACAAGGCCAAGACCTTCTCGGTGTTCACCGGCGCGGTGGACTTCGAGAGCTTCGACACCGTCACCGCGCGCATCTACGACCGCATCCGCGCCGCGGGCATCGAGGTCGACGACAGCGGCGCGGGCGCGACCCGCTCGCTGTTCATGGACGTCTACGCCGCGATGGCGGTGGAGCACATGCGCGACTACGGCAGCACGCAGCGCGACTTCGCGGCGGTCGCGGCCAAGAACTCCTTCCATGGCAGTTTGAATCCCAAGGCCCAGTACCAGGATGAGCAGAGCATCGAGGACGTGCTCGCCTCGCGCGCCATCAGCTATCCCTTGACGCTCGGCATGTGTTCGCCGATCGGCGACGGCGCGGCGGCCTGCCTGGTGGTGAGCGAGAAGGTCTTGAAGCGTCTCGGCGCTGCGCGCGCGGTCAAGGTCCGCGCGAGCGTGCTGCATTCCGGCTGGGATTACGCCGACGGCGAACCCAACGTCACCGAGGTGGTGGTGAAGGACGCCTACGAGCGCGCCGGTGTCGGGCCAGAGGACCTCGACGTCGTCGAACTGCACGACGCCTCGGCGCCGGCCGAACTCATCTACTACGAGACGCTGGGCCTGTGCCCCAAGGGCGAGGGCGCGCGCTTCGTGAACGAGGGCCATAGCCGGCTCGGCGGCAAGACCCCGGTGAATCCCTCGGGCGGCCTGTTGCGCAAGGGCCATCCGGTGGGCGCCACCGGTCTCGCCCAGGTGCACGAACTCGTCACCCAACTGCGCGGCGAAGCGGGGCCGCGCCAGGTCGAGGGGGCGCGCATCGGCATGGCGGAGAACGGCGGTGGCTACATCGGCCGAGACGCCGCCGCGATGGTCATCTCCGTCCTCGAAAAGTGAGCGGCACTGAAGTCATGAGCGCTCCTGATCCCTTGATTATCGCGAACCTCGTCGCCGCGCAGCGCGCGGCGCAGCCGGATCTCGACGTGCTGACCTTCGTCGACATCGGGCCGGGTGGCGAGTACCTGGAAGAAACCCGCACTTACGACCAGCTGTGGCGCCACGGCCAGAAGGTCGCGGCGACCCTGGACGATGAAGGCATGCAGCTCGGCCAAGCCTTCGCCATCGTCGCCCAGAACCATCCCGAGTTCGTCGATACCATGGTCGGCTCGTCCATCGCCGGCACGGTGTTCGTGCCCATCGATCCGCGCACCAAGGGCAAGAAGCTCGCCTACATGCTGGCCTTCGCCGAATGCCGTGGCGTGGTGATCGGCGACTACGCGGCGGCCAACCTGCTGGAGATCCTGGACGACTGCCCGCAGCTCGAATGGGTATGGGTGATCGACTCCGGCAAGGGTCTCGCGCCGGCCGATTATGGCCGTCTGCGCGTACGTCGCTTCAGCGAGCTGCTGGTGCGGCCCGCGGGACCGGACATCGCGGTGCGCGTGACCGCCGCCGACAAGCCGATGCAGATGCTCTACACCTCGGGCACGACCGGCGATCCCAAGGCCATCCTCTCGCCCTACGCGCGTTTCGGCTACGTCGCGAGCCTCGGACCCGTGATGGGCCTACGCGCCGATGACCGACCGTATACCGGACTCTCGCTCACCCACGCGAACGCCCAGCTGATCACGCTCGGCGCGACCCTGCACATGGGCCTGCGCGGCGTGTTCAGCCGCAAGTTCACCAAGTCGCGCCTGTGGGACATCACGCGCCGCTACGGCTGCACCATGTTCAACCTGCTGGGCGGCATGACCACCGCCATCTACAGCGAGCCCCTGAAGCCGAACGATCGCGACAACCCGGTGCGCTACGTGCTCTCGGCCGGCATGCCGGCCAACATCTGGAACGAGTTCAAGCAGCGCTTCGACGTCGAGATATTCGAGTTCTACGGCGCGGCCGAGGGCGGCATCACGCTCAACCCGCCGGGCGGGCCGGTCGGCTCCATCGGCAAGCCGCCGCCGGCGCTCGTCGGGCGTATCGTCGACGAGGACGAGCGCGAATGCGCGCCGGGCGAACCGGGCGAGATCATCTTCAAGAACGCCGACGGCAGCCCACCGGCGGTGGCGTACTTCAAGAACGCCGACGCGACCGCGAAGAAGACGGCTGGCGGCTGGCTGCGCATGGGCGACATCGGCCACAGGGATGCAGAGGGCTGGTACTACTTCCTGTTCCGCAAGGGCGGCGGCATCCGCCACAACGGCGACTTCGTGAACCCAGCCTTCGTCGAGAAGGAACTGGCCGAGCATCCCCAGGTGGACGACGTGTTCGTCTATGGCGTGCCGTCGGCGAACGGTGTGCCTGGCGAGAAGGACGTGGTGGCGGCCATCGTGCCGGTGAAGGGCGTCGCATTCGACAGCGCCGACGTGTTCGCCTGGTGCCGCAAGCGGCTCGAGTCGAGCTTCGTGCCGAGCTACCTGCAGGTGGTCGAGGAAATCCCCAAGAC
>JBFWYG010000062.1:3020-17955 GCA_050186725.1 Gammaproteobacteria bacterium
AGCGGCGCCGGCCGCGTGAACATCTTGTCACGCGTAAGCTCGGCCACCACTTCCTCGCTGCGCGGGTAGGGGGTGCCGAAGCTGTTCAGGAAGAACAGCTGCTCGAAGGGCTGGCGCGGACGCTGGCCGCCGGCTTCCCAGTGTTCCATCGGGTAGCCGACGCACTGCATCAGCAGCAGGCGGCAGTGCGACGGCACGCCCAGCACCTTGAGAATCGCGTCGCCATCCGGCGTGCCGAGGAAGCAGGTGCCGAGGCCGAGTTCGTAGGCCATCAGGTTGGCCTGCGCCATGCCCGCGCCGCAGTCGACCTCGTTCAGTCCGGGGGCCTTCAGATAGTCCTTGATCTCCTTGAACGCCGGCAGGAACTTCTCTTCCAGCGTCTTGCGCTTCAGTTCCTCGGGGCCGAAGCCGAGCGCGCCGACGCTCATCAGCTGGCGCAGGCGGTCGCCCTGTTCTTCCACCACTTCGGGGTCGCAGTACCACACGATCACCACCGGCGCGATGCGCAGCTGCCAGCCGACCACCACCGCCTTCAGCGCGTCCAGCACTTCCTGCGGCGCGCTGTGGCGATGGATCGCGACGGCGCGCAGCGACTGCACGTTGCCCCAGTGGGTCGCGATGCGCGCCGCCTCGAACATCATCTGGATCTTCTCGTGCTCGACCGGCATGTAGGGTCGCAGAAAGCGAATCGAGCGGCGGCGGCCGATCACTTCTCTCAGTTCCATCGCTAGGACCTCCGTAGCGGATATCAGTGTGGTGGTGGCCGGCGAGCGCGAACGGCGCCGGCGAGCGCGTGGCGATGTGACGGGCCAGGCGCGAACGCCGCTCGAGTTTGCGCGCGACGAGTGGCGGCGAGTCTGACCTATCTCAAGATCACGCGCAAACGCCGCGCCGCGCGTTGATGCGCGGCGCGGTCGAGGCGTCAGTCGAGTGCCAGCAGGTCGTTCAGATTCGCGTCCAGCGCGGCCAGGAAGGCCGGCTCGAAGCCGAACAGGCCGAGATGACCGCCCAGGCTGTGCAATGGTCGGAACTCGCTTCGCGGAATCAGCTTCTGCTCGCGCGCGCAGTCCGCGACGCGGAAGAACATGTCGCTGTCGATGGGCATGACGAAGGTGCGCGCCTTGATGCGGCCGAGGGCCGCGGCGAGGTCGCCGCCGGTCATGCGGGTCACGTCACCGTCGTGCCACTTGCGCGCCATCACCAGCAGGCTGTTGGGATCGAGCGGTGTGAAGAACGGGTCCATGAACTTCGCCTGGAACTCTTCCACGCTCTTGAAGTTGAACCCACGCCACGCTTCCTCGGCGAAAAACTCCGTCGACCAGCCCATCACCGACCACAGCTTGGCGTGGCGCGCGAGGCCGGCCGCGACCGCCTGGTGGGAGCGGTAATTGCCGCCGTCGAAGCCGGGATCGGAGGTGATCGCCTCCATCAGGGTCTGCACGAAGAGCTTGTCGTGATCGGTATTGCGCGCATAGCCGGCGAGTGGCGCGGCGCGGGCGACCATGTCGGGATAACGCACCGCCCAGTCGTAGGTCTGCTGGGCGCCCATGGAGCCACCGAACACCAGCGCCAGGCGCTCGATGCCGAACACCTCGGTGACGAGCTTGTGCTGCGCGCGCACGTCGTCGCCGATGTTGATGCGCGGAAACTTCGCCATCGCCTGCGCGCCCGCGGTGTTGTGCGGGGAGGAGGAGATGCCGTTGCCGATCTGGTTGACGACGATGATGCACCAGCGTGCCGGGTCCAGCGCGCGGCCCGGCCCGACGAACAGCTGTTCCATCACCTTGCTGGTGCCGGAGTACCAGGTAGGCACCAGGATGGCGTTGTCGCGCGCCGCGTTCAGCGTGCCGTGCACGGCGTAGGCGAGCTTGAGGTCGTGCAGCACGCCGCCGGCCTCGAGCGCCAGGTCACCGGCGTCGAATACCTGCCAGGGGCCGTGGTTGTCCTGGGAATAGTAGGGATTGTCGATCATGGAAGCGCGTGGGTCCTTGCCCCGGGGCTGATGGAAAGAGTCGGGCGAGCCGTGCTCAGGCCGGCTTGCGGAACAGCGCCTTGACGGTGCGGGTGCGCCCTTCCTCGTTGTTGCGCAGCGCATTGGCCATCTTCTGCGGCACGTCGTCAGGAACGATCACGGCGACCGTCAGCTGGCTCGCCGAGTCGGCCGCGATGGCCGCCTGGCGCTTGCGCCCCTGGGCGATCACCGCCTGGGTAGTGTCCTCCAGCGCGTCGACCTCCAGGCCCGCGTCGCAGGCGAGCGACTTGAGCTCGGCGCCCGTGACCAGGAAGTTGTGCTCGAGCCGCGCGGCCCAGAACACCGGCAGGTGGATCTGCCGGCCGTCACCGGCCACCACCGTCTCGAGCGCGAGGCGGCCGCCCGGCTTCAGCACACGCGCCACTTCGGCGAAGAAGCGCGGCTTGTCGGCGATGTTCATCAGCATGTTCTGCGACCAGCAGAGATCGAAGGCGCTGTCAGGGCAGGGCAGGTCGGTGGCGCTGCCTTGCTCGAAGCGGCACTGTGCCTGCATGCCTAGCCGCGCGGTCAGCATCGTCGCGGCGCGCACGAATTCCTGGGTCAGGTCGACGCCCGTCACGCGGCAGCCGAACTCCGCCGCCAGGGTGCGGGCCGGGCCGCCGATGCCGCAGCCGATGTCCAGCACGTCGAGACCCGGGGTCAGCGCGGCGAAGGTCGCGAGGTCCCGCGTGGAGGCGAGGCCGCCGCCGTGGAACTCGTCGAACGGAGAGAGATCGGCGCGCGACAGGCGCTCGAGATCCTTGCCCGCCGCGGCCAGCGCGCGCAGTACGCGCGCGCTCACGTCCGCGGCGCCGTAATGGCGTTCGATGTCGCCTTCGAGCGCGCTCACTCGCGCGCCTTCACGCGAGGTAGTCGTGCACGACTTCACCGTCGCCGAGCGTGAAGTCCGTGTGGTAGTAGTAGCCGCCGACGATCTCCTCCACCGGAATGCGCTGGAAGGGATCGGCCGGCGACATGCCGAAGCGCAGCGTCGCCGGTCCCTTGTGCACCTCGCGCACGACGACGTTCTGCAAGGTCGTCGAAGTGAGCTGCAGGACGTCGGGCGGCGCGCCGTTCTTGACCGAGGGGATGAGCTTGCGGCTCACGTACTCGTAGCTGCCGGCGAGTTCCGCCGGATCGCCGAATTCCTTCAGCTGCACGGCGGCCTCGACCAGCTGGATGCCGCCGCGCTCGACCGTGCCGCGCATCACACCGTCGCTGGTGCCGAGCCCGACGCGGCCGAGTTTCTTGGGAAACCCCCAGATCTCGCGCCCGCCGCAGATCGCGATGTCGTTGTCGAGCACGAGGTAGAGCATCTGGTTGACCGCGCGGCGCTGGAAGGTGGCGGTCGCCGCGATGCCCATCTCGAAGTAGTGTCCGAAGCCGCTGACGAAGAACTCGCTGATCACGCAGAACATGGTGCCCTGCGGATCGGCCACCAGCGGCGCCGGCACCAGCGTGCGCAGGAACTTCGGATCGGTACGGAAAATGACCAGCAGCTGCTTGGAGTCGCGGTACTCGTAGGGCGGCTGCCCGTAGAGCTCGGACATCTCGGGCATGCTGTAGGCATGCTCCACGCCGCCAGCCTTCTTCTTCTTCGCCATGCTTGCTCCCCTGCTGTTGCGTCGCCCGTCGCGCGGGCCATGATGGGCGGGAGTATAGCGGCGAACGACGTGGCGCTCGCGGGGCGCGTCAGAGGTCGTGATGGGCGAGCAGCAGGTCGGCGTTGCGGCGTGCGAGGGCCGGGGCGTCGCAGTCGCCGGTCACGTGGGCGTAGGCCAGCGCGCCTTCCAGCAGCATGGCGAGGCTCTTCGCCAGCGCCTCGGGCTGGCGCGCGCCGGCATCAATCGCGAGCCCCGCGAGATAGTCGACGAAGCGGCGCTTGTTGGCCGCCGCCACCGCGCGTACCGGATCGGTGGGGTCACGGAACTCGCTCGCCGCGCGCACGAAGAAGCAGCCGCAGAAGGTCTCGTCGGCGATCAGTTCCGATGCCAGGTCGAAGACCGCCAGCAGTCGCTCGCGGGGCGCGGGCGCGCGCGCTTCCAGGCGCGCGACGATGCCCTCGCGCCAACGTTCGTCGACCCGTTCGACGCAGGCCAGGATCAGTTCTTCCTTGGAGCGGAAGTGGTTGTAGAGCGTCATCTTGGCGCAACCAGAGGCAGCCAGGATGCGGTCTATGCCGGTGGCGCGAAACCCGTGTTCGCGAAACAGCGACGCGGCACAGTCCAGGAGTCGGTCGCGCTTGGTATCGGTCATGCGAGAGGGAGCCATCCGCTCAGCTGGGGCCCGGCAATTCTAGGGGAAAGCCCGGCGCTTGCCAGTCCGGCGGCGAGCATGCGTGCCGGACCTGAATCGCAATCCCCACTAGCTCGGGGGTTGAATGGACAGACTGGTCTGTCTATCTTCAATCCTACGAGCCGTCGTGGTGTGGACTCAAGGCTCTCGGCGCGCTCGCTCCAGCCAGCAGCACCCCCCAATGCGCTGGCGCTCCCTGACTCCGCCCCGGCTTCGGCGCCCCCCGCCGCGGCCGGGGCGGATCTTTTTCCGCCCTTCAGGCTTCCAGTCCGGCGCGGGGGTCGAAGGCCAGTTCGCGCGCCATCTGCTGGTAGAGCGCGCGCTGCGCATCGCTGCGCGCCTCGGGCACCACCACCGCGAGTTCGCAGTACTGGTCACCCGCCGGTCGACCGGGCAGGCCGCGACCGGTCAGGCGCAGGCGCCGGCCGGTCTGCGAGCCGGGCGGAATGCTGAGTTCCACCTTGCCGCCGAGGGTGGGTACCACCACCTTGGCGCCCAGCGCGGCTTCCCACGGCGCGACGGGCAGGCGCAGGTGGATATCGCGGCCCTCGGCGCGGAAGTGCGGGTGAGGCTCGAACTCCACCTCCAGCAGCAGGTCGCCGGCCGGTCCGCCGTTGAAGCCGCCGCCGCCCTGGCCGGCGAGGCGGATGCGCTGGCCGGCGGTCACGCCCTTGGGGATGGTGACGTTCACCGTGCGCGGCGTGGGCCGCGCATCGCCCCGCCCGTTGACGTCCGGCACGGTGAGCGACAGGGCGCGCGTCGCGCCGCGATAGGAGTCGGCGAGCGTGATGCGCAGGCGCGACTCGTGGTCCTGGCCGCGCATGCTGAAGCCGCCGCGCTGACGGCCACGCGGGCCGAAGATGCGATCCATGATGTCGTCGATGCCGCCCGGGCCGAAATCCTCGAAGTCCGGCGACGCGCCGCCGGCCTGTGCCCAGCCGCTGCCGTAGGTGTCGTAGGCCTGGCGCTTGTCGCCGTCGCCGAGGACTTCGTAGGCCTCCTGGACTTCCTTGAAGCGCGCCTCGCAGTCGGGTTCCTTGCTGACGTCCGGGTGGTACTTGCGCGCCAGCTTGCGGTAGGCGCGCTTGATGGCGTCGGCCGAGGCGTCCCGCGGGACGCCGAGCGTCGCGTAGTAGTCTTTGGTTTGCATGGGGCCCCTCTCGTCACAGCCGTCACGGGCGCCGCAGGACATCGGCGCTGTTCGGCTATATGGGGCCGCGGCGGCGCGCTTCAACCGCGCCGCGATGGTCGGCTCAGCGGTCGCTGGCGGCGCGGCTGGCGAGGAAACGCCGGACGCTGCAGGCCTTGATCAGCAGGTCGTGGTAGTTGCCCTGGCGATCCTTGATGTGGTCGCGCAAGAGCGCCTCGGGCCGGAAGCCGAGTTCCTGGAACAGCATGCGCGCCGCTTCCTGGTCGGGGGTCATCTGCGCGAACAGCTTCTCTACGTCGAGCGCGAGCGCGATGTTGAAGGCCTCGCGCGCGAGCAGCTTGCCGAGCCCGCAGCCGCGCGCGCGGCGCGCCACGCCGACGCGCAGGTCCGCCACGTGCCGCGTCCACTCGAGTTCGCTCAGGTTGATGCTGGAGTAGCCGCACACGCCCTCGGCATCCTCGGCCAGCAGGGTGTAGATCACGCCGGCGCGGATGTCCTCGATCCAGGCGTCGATCACCGTCTGCTTGGTGATGTCGCGGCGCATGTACAGCGTGTCATGCGAGGGCAGCGAACGGGCATAGGCCATCAACACGCCACCGTCGTCCGGTGTCATCACGCGGATACGGATCTGGCGACCGCCCAAGTCGGCGGTCAGCGGGTATTGCGCAAGCACCTTCTCGACTGCTTCGCGACTCATGAGTATGCGTCTCCTGGAACTGGCGCGCCGTGGCGCGCGACCGCCGTTTGCGGCCAGCGCGCAGTGTATGCAAGACGCGGGCGCGTGTGAGCATCGACACGCCGCGAGCTGCGGCGCGCCGAACCGCGCCGGCGAAGCGTAGACAAAGATTGCGGCGACCCCTCGCCGCGCCGCTCGTCGGCACGATGGTGCGGTGCACGAACCTTAGGTGGATTGACGCTGCTATGCAAGTTGCCTATAGAGGCCCGATGACACTCCCCACTCGACCGAAGCGCGGCGAGCTCGCGCGTCCGCACGTTTCATGCTGAACATCGTCCTGGCCGCGCTGGGCGTCGCGCTGCTGGGGGCAGTGGCGAGCTACTACCTCGCGCCCGGCGCGTGGCTCCACTTTCTGACCTGGCTCGGGCGCCGCGGCGCCGGCCTGCGCGCGGCGAGCGTCGAGGTGGACGGCCACCGCGTGCCCTACTTGCACGGTGGACGGGGCGCGCCGCTGGTGCTGCTGCACGGCTTCGCCGCGAACAAGGACAACTGGACCATGATCGCGCGGCTGCTGACGCCGCATTTCCGCGTCATCGTGCCGGACCTGCCGGGCTTCGGCGAGGCGTCGCGCCTGCCGGCGGCGAGCTATGGCATCGATGCCCAGCTCGCGCGCCTGCGCGCTTTCCTGGACGCGCTGGATCTGCCCAAGGTCCATCTCGGCGGCAATTCCATGGGCGGCTACCTCGCGACCCTGTTCGCCGCGCGCCATCCCGAGCGGGTCAGCAGCCTGTGGCTGCTGGCGCCCGCCGGCGCCTTCGAAGGCGAGGCCTCGGAAACCTTCGAACTGGTGCAGGACGGCGACAATCCGCTGATTGTCGAGGACGCCGCCGGGCTGGCGCGGCTGACCGCGCTGTGCTTCTGCAAGCCGCCCTGGTTCCCGGCGCAGTTGCAGCGCGCCTTCCTGGCCCGCGCGCGCGCCGAGGCGCCCTTCAACCGCAAGATTTTCGCCGAGCTGTTCGCAGATCCGGTACCGCTCAGCGCACAGGTCGAGCGCCTTCCGGTGCGTACGCTGCTGGTGTGGGGCGACTCCGATCGCATCCTCCATCCCGCCGGCCAGGCCGCGCTGCGTCCCCTGTTCGCCGACGTGGAGTGCATACTCATGCGCGCCATGGGGCACGCGCCCATGCTCGAGCGCCCGGCCGAGACCGCGCTCGACTACCTGCGTTTCCATCAGCGTCTGCCCGCCGCCTGAAGGCGGGCGGATGGCGACCATCTGCGAGGGGAGTCAAGCCGATGTCCGACCGTTACCGCGAACTGCACGACCTGTCCGTGGCCTTTCTCGAGGCCTTCAACCGCTACGACCTCGACGCCGTCATGGCCTATTTCACCGACGACGCGGTGTACGAGGAGCTGACCGGCCGCGTGAGCGCCGGACGCGAGGCGATCCGCAAGTCCCTCGCGCCGCAGTTCGAAGGACGCTTCGGCCCGATTCAGTTCATCGAGGACGACACCTTCATCGACGCCGCGGCCGGCAAGGTCATGAGCAGCTGGGGCATGACGATCGACAAGGACGGCCAGCCGCTGGTCATGCAGGGCCTGGACCTGCTGCACTTCGTCGGCGACAAGCTGGTGCGCAAGCAGACCTTCGTGAAGAGCCGTTCGCCCCATTACCTGGCGCGCGGCTGAGGCGCTGCATCCGCGCGGGCCCCTGCCTGCGTAGATGGGCATCTGAACCTGCCGCGCGCGGCGGGGGACTCATCAAGCAACCGGGGAGCATCCGCCGCAAGGTGGACACAGGGCACAGATGACGAGACTTGCCGACAGCGTCGAGGCGGAACTGGACCAGGATCTCGCGCGCCTGCGCGCGCTGCGAGGCGACGGGAGCGCGTTCGAGGCCCTGTACCGCGATTTCTACCCGCGCCTATTCGAGTTCGTGCTGCGCATCCTCGGCCACCCGGAAGACGTCGAAGAGACCATCAACGACACCATGCTGGTGGTGTGGAAGAAGGCCCACGAGTTCCGCGGCGAGTCCAAGGTCTCCACCTGGATCTTCGGCATCGCCTACAAGAAGGCGCTGAAGCGCCTGAAATCGAACCGCCGGCTCGCCGAGCGGGAACTCAACATCGAAGCAGAGCAGGAAGATCGCCGCGACCCGGCCGAGACCGTCAGCCATCGCGCCGCCATCGAACGCATACGCGCGGCGGTGGCGCGGCTGCCGCTCGCCCAGCGCAGCATCGTCCACCTGGCGTTCTTCTATGGTTACACCTACCCGGAGATCGCGGCCATCGTCGGCTGCCCGGTGAACACCGTGAAGACCCGCATGTTCTACGCCCGCGAGCGCCTGCGACCGGTGCTCGATCTCGCCACAGTCTCGGAGACCGCCGATG
Organism: Gammaproteobacteria bacterium; assembly: GCA_050186725.1. Lineage (GTDB taxonomy): Bacteria > Pseudomonadota > Gammaproteobacteria > JADJYF01. The sequence goes on from JBFWYG010000062.1 coordinate 11,540, forward strand.
CGCGCCGCTGACCAGGACCACACCCACCCGGCCCATGGCGCGGCCTGGGAGCTTCTGCCCTGGTACGAGGGCGAGGGCCTGACGCCCGCGCAGCGCACCCTGGTGCAGACGCATCTGCGCGAATGCCTGGTGTGCCGGCGCGAGGTGCGGCGCCTGCGGCAGCTCGCCGCCGCCATGGCGGCGCCCGCCCACGACCATGCCAGCGCACAGGCTTTCCAGCGCCTGAGCGCGCGCATCGAGGCGCGCGAGCGCGGGTGGCGCGCGCGCCTGCGCGAACTGCTCGTCGGGCTCTCCGCACCGGTGCCGGCGCTGGCCATGGTCGGCGTGGCGGTGGTCGCGGTGCTGGTGGCGGTGAGTCAGCGCCCGGCGCCCGAAGCCGCCATGCCGGCGCCGAATCGCTTCCAGACCCTCGGCCGCGCCGAGCGCCTCGAGTCGACCCTCGACGCGCCGCTCCTGCGCGTGGTGCTGCGCGAGGGCGTGGTGCGCGAACTGCGCGAAGGCTGGCTGGCGCGTCACCAGGCCGAACTGATCGAAGGGCCGAGCGCCATCGGCGTAATGACCGTGCGCCTCGCGCTCGGCGCGCGCCACCTGGACGGCGTGATCGCCGAGATGCGCGGCGAGTCCGACACTCTGTTCGTCGAACCCCTGAGCCTGGCTGGACGGCGGCCGGATCGCGCGCGGTGACGGCGCGCGCCGCGCTGCTCGGCGCGCTGCTGTGGGGCTTCCTCGCGCCGGTGCTGGCGGCGCCGGCCGGCGCGCAGCTCATGGTGCTGCTGCCGGGCGGGGCGGCGCCGGGTGCGGCGGCGGCGCTGGCGCGTGACCACGGACTCACGCTGGTCGCCGAGCGCCCGCTGGCCTCGCTCGAGCAGCGCAGCGTGCTGCTCGAGCTCGCGCCGGGCATGGCGACCGAAGCCGCGCTCGCGCGCCTCGCGGCCGACGCGCGCGTCGCCACGGCGCAGGCGGTGCGCGAACACCGGGTGGCGGGCATGCCGCCCAAGGATCCGTACTTCGATCTGCAGGTGCGCACCCGGCCCGGCGGCGTCTCGACGCTGGCGACCCGCGGTACCGGCCGCAAGGTGCGGGTGGCGATCATCGACACCGGCATCGATGCCGCGCATCCGGACCTGCTCGGCCAAGTGACCGAGGCGCGCAACTTCGTCGGCGCCGACCCGCACACCATTCCGCCCGAGTTCCACGGCACGGCGGTGACCGGCCTCATTGCCGCCCATGCCGGCAACGGCGTGGGCATCCATGGGCTCGCGCCGGACGCCGATGTCTACCTGCTACGTGCCTGCTGGGAACCGGTGTACGGCGATGGTCTGTGCAGCAGCTTCACGCTCGCCCAGGCGCTCGACTACGCCATCGAGATCCGCGCGCGGATCATCAACCTGTCCCTCGCCGGTCCCGTCGATCCGCTGCTCACCCAGCTGGTGGAGCGCGCGACGGAATTGGGCGCCATCGTGTTCGGCGCCATCGGCGAGGAGCCTGGGCAGACGTTCCCCACCTCCATCCCCGAGGTGATCTCGGTGGAGCAGGCCTACCAGGGCGCGGTCAGCGTGCCGGGCGAGCGGCTCACCGTGCCGGGCCTGCAGCTCCTGACCACGGTGCCGGGCGGGCGTTTCGATTTCGTCTCGGGGCCGTCCTTCGCCACCGCCCACGCGAGTGGCGTGGCGGCGGTGATGCTGCAGCTTGAGCCCCATCTCGGGCCCCACGAACTGGCCGCCTGGGAGCGACGCCTGCACGAGAACCCCGAGCCGCGCTGAGCGTGGCCCGGGCGCGGTTCAGGTGAGCTGGCCGGCCGGCCAGTATTCGAGGCGGAAGGCGTCCCCGGACCGTTGCAGGCGACCGGCGGAGGGCAGGGGGAAGTGCGCGGTGAGCACCTGGGTCTCGCACTCGCAGTAGCGTTCGAGAAAGCCGCGGCGGGTGGCCGCCGCCTGCGCCTTGTCGAAGTCGTGGCGAAAGTTCCAGTGCGGGAACTGGCACTGCACCGGGCTGTGGATCAGGTCACCGGTGATCACCGCGTCGCCGCCGCGCCCATCGACGCGGATCGCGCAATGGCCACGCGTGTGTCCCGGGGTCGGCTCGAGCCACACGTGCTCATCCACCTGGTGGTCGTCCGTCACCAGCACCGCCTGGCCGGCCTCGATCACCGGCAGCACGTTCTCGACATAGGTCGGATCGCCATACTTGGTGTGCAGGTACTCGGCGCCTTCCACCTCCTTCTTCGAGAGGATGTAACGCGCGTTGGGAAAGGTCGGATGCCAGCGGCCGTCCTGCCAGCGGGTGTTCCAGCCGCTGTGGTCGACGTGCAGGTGGCTGCACAGCACGATGTCGATGTCTTCGGGACGCAGGCCGAGCGCGGCGAGGCCGGCGTTGAAGCTGGTGCCGCTCATGTTGTCCCAGGCCGGGTACCACTTCACCGACTTGTGATTGCCGACGCAGCTGTCGACCAGCACCACGTGGCGCGGCGTGCGTACCACGTAGCTCTGAATCGGCATGATGAGTTCATCGGTGCGCGGGTCGAGCGCGCCCTGGTCCAGCCAGTGGCGATGCGGCGCGAGCAGCTCTGGCGTCGCGTCCGGAAAGAAGTCGTAGATGCGCATGAAGGGCCCGTTGCTCTCGACGATGCGACCGATCTCCACCTGTCCGAGCTTCATCCACTTCATGCGTCATTCCTCCCCGGTGATGGCCCGATGATATAGTGGCCTTCCCTGCTTACCCAAGGCGCGGCGTCTGTGCCGCGGTGCTCACTGTCCGATGTCCTTGTCTCGCCGCGCATTGCCAGCCCCCGCCCTGCTGCTGTTCCTGCTGTGTTGCGCGCCACCGTCCCACGCGGACGAGCCTGTCGCGAGCGCGCCGCTGGACGCGGGCCCGCAGACCTACTCCGTGGTGTTCGAGAATGACCTGTTCGGCGACAGCGACGCGCAGTACACCAACGGCGTCAAGCTGTCGTGGATGTCGCCCAACCTGAAGGCGCTGGACGGCGCGCCCGACGTGCATCGCTGGCTGGCCCGCGCCATTCACGGCCTGAACGCGTTCGAACACGCGGTGGTCGGCGAGAGCGATCGCGCGTTCAACATCGGTGTCACCATCGGCCAGCTGATGTTCACGCCGAACGACACCCAGGCGGTGCGGCTGGTGGAGAACGACCGGCCCTATGCCGGCTGGCTGTTCGGTGGGCTGTCGCTGGTCAGCAAGAACGATCGCGTGGCCGACACCTTCGACGTGCAGCTCGGCATGGTCGGGCCGGCCTCGCTGGCCGAGGACGCGCAGGAACTGATCCACGACCTGCGCGGCTTCGACACGCCGCGCGGCTGGCAGAACCAGCTCTCCAACGAACCCGCCTTCCTGCTGTACTACGAACGCCGCTGGCGCCTGTTCGACGGCCGCCTGTATCGCCAGCTGGGCTACGACTTCATCGCCCACGCCGGCGTGGCCGGTGGCACGGTCGCGGTTTACGGCGCGGGCGGCGGCGAGTTGCGCGCGGGCTGGAACCTGCCGCGCGACTTCGGCACGGCGCTCATCCGACCCGGCGGCGATGCCAACGCGCCGGTCACGGTGAGCGGCGCGGGTGGTCACGGGCGCGGATTCGGCGCCTACGGATTCGCGGCCTTCGGCGGCCGACTGGTCGGGCGTAACATCTTCCTCGACGGCAACACCTTCGAGGACAGCCACAGCGTGGACAAGAAACACGCCGTGGGAGACCTCATCGTCGGCGCGAGCGTGGTGCTGGACGGCGTCAAGCTGTCCTATGCCCAGGTGTTCCGCACGCGCGAGTTCGACGGCCAGGAACGCCGCCACAATTTCGGCTCGGTGAGCTTGTCGGTGTCGTTCTGAATCGGGGACAGACCACGTTTTCGCGGCGCACGTCGAATCGGAGATCTGTCTGCGCGACGTGCCGCGAAAACGTGGTCTGTCCCCGATTACCCGATTCCCCGCCCTCTCGTCACACCATCTCCCAGCGCCCGCCCTGTTCCCGCGCGCGACCGTCGTCGCGCAGCTTCAACAGGTGCGCGGTCAAGGACAGCGCGGCCCAGCCGTGCAGCGCCGGGTCCACGTCGTCGTAGACCGGCGGCGTGAGCTCCTCGACGCTCGCGACACCGAGCCGGGCCAGCGCGTCCGCCACCTTGGCCTCGCGCTTCAGGCGATGGGCGATGAGGTGTTCGATTTCCCCGCGCGGATTGCCGATCAGATCGCCGTGGCCGGGCGCGAGCCACGCGACGTCGTAGTTCAGCATGCGCCGCAGCGACTCGATGTAGTGCCGCATGTCGCCGGCCGGCGGCACGATGACCACGGTCGAGCCGCCCATCACGTGGTCACCGGTCATCAAGAGACCGTCTTCCTCCACCAGGAAGCACACGTGATTGGCCACGTGCCCCGGGGTCAGCAGCGCGCGCAGGCTGAATTCCTCGGTGCGATGGCAATCGTCCTGGGCCAGCGCGCGGGCGCCGGTGAAGCTCTCGTCCTGGTAGCCGTCGTTGGGAATGACGTTGCCCACCAGTTCCGCGCCGGTGCGCGCGGCCAGGGTGGCGGCGGCGGGCGAATGATCGCGGTGGGTGTGGGTGACGAAGATCCAGCGCAGGCGTCCGTCGCAGATGCGTTCCAGCGCGTCGACGTGGCTGGGCAGGTCCGGGCCGGGGTCGATGAGCGCGATCTCGCGCTCGCCGACCAGGTAGCTGTTGGTGCCGGGGCCGGTCATGCGGCCGCTGTTGGGCGCGGTCACGCGCCGCACGCGCGGGCTGACGCGCACCGCTTCGGCGTAACGGATCTCAGGCATGGGTCATCTCCTGTCGTGCGTGGTGCGGCGCGCGGCGCTGGCGCCAGGGCAGGGCGTTCTCGAGCTGCGCGGCGAGGCGGAACAGCGTGGCTTCCTCGTACAGCCGCGCGGTGAACATCATGCCGATCGGCAGCCCGTCGCGCGAGGCGCCGAGTGGCAGGCTGATGGACGGCTCGCCGCTCATGTTGGCCAGCATGGTCGAGACCACGAAGCGGAAGTTGTTCTGCACCAGCTGGTGCAGCAGCCGGTTGACCGGCGGGCGCAGGCCGCGCGGCAGGCTGGCGGTGATGCGCACCACGAGGTAGTCGAGGCCGCGTGGCTCGAAGGCGCCGAGCGGCACCGGCGGCTGTGCGAGCGTCGGCGTGAGCAGCACGTCGTAGTTCTGCATGAAGCGCCCGAGCACGCGCATCTGCGCTTCCACGTCGCGCTGCGCGCGGGTCAGCGCCACGGCGTCGAAGGCGTGACCCAGGCGCGCCATGGCGCGGGTCGTGAGCTCGAGTTCGTGGGCGCGCGGCGCGCGACCGCGCAGCGCCGCCGCCTCGACCAGTTCCGCGCCGGTGCAGGCCATCACGCGGCGGAGATAGGCCGTGCCGAGCGCGAGACGATCGAGCGGCGGCGCCGCGTATTCCACGTGATGACCGAGGCTCGCCAGGCTCGCCGCGGTGTCTTCCAGCACCGCCAGGCAGTCGGCCGAGAGCGGCGCCTCGCAGCACAGCGCTTCACGACACACCGCGATGCGCAGGTGTCCCGGATCGCGTCCCACTTCGTCCAGGAAGGGCCGCGGCGGCGGCGGTGCGGCGTACAGCGCGCCGGCATCCGCGCCGGCCGAGACGTCGAGCAGCGCCGCGCTGTCGCGCACCGTGCGTGTGACGACGCCGTCCTGCACCTGTCCGTACCACGGCTCGCCGCGCTCGGGGCCGCTGGGATTGCGGCCGCGCGAGGGCTTGAGACCTACCAGCCCGCAACAGGCCGCCGGGATGCGGATCGAACCGCCGCCGTCGCTGGCCGCGGCGGCGGGCACGATGCCCGCGGCCACCGCCGCCGCCGCGCCGCCGCTCGAGCCGCCGGCGGTATGGGTGAGCCGCCAGGGATTGCGCGTCGGGCCGAACAGCTGCGGCTCGGTCGAGCCCACCAGGCCGAATTCGGGGGTGTTGGTCTTGCCGAGCGTGATCAGCCCCGCGCCGTGCATGCGGCGCACGAACTCGGCGTCCTCCGCCGGCACGTGGTCGACCAGGAAGCGCGAGCCGCAGCTCATCGGCACGCCGGCCCAGGCCTGGCCGAGGTCCTTCAGCAGGAAGGGCACGCCGGCGAAGGGCGCGCCGCGCTCGAGCGTGCGCGACGCGGCCCGCGCGCGCTCGTAGGTCTTGGTCACCACCGCGTTCACCGCCGGGTTGACGCGCTCGCAGCGGGCGATGGCTTCCTCGACCAGCTCGGTGGCGCTGACGGCGCCGGCCTTGACCAGCGCGGCGAGCCCGAGGGCGTCGTAGGCGTCGTATTCCGCGAAGCCACTCATGCGTCGGCGCCGACCGCGACACGAGACTTGCATGGGCGGCGCATGGCACGAGTTCCTGCTCGATGAAGGGCGCACAATCTCCCACAAAAGCGCGCCCTCGGGTAGGGCGCGCGCGGGCGCGGCGCG
>JBFWYG010000062.1:18055-24581 GCA_050186725.1 Gammaproteobacteria bacterium
CTTACATCGCTGCGCCGTGGCGGGCACTATAGCTCCGCCCGCGGCAGCGCCGCGGCATATCCTGCTCGCTGTCCGGAGGAGACATGTCCGCACTGGTGCTCGACGGCAAGGCGCTCGCCGCGGCCGAGGAACAGGCCCTGGCGCTACGCGTCGCGGCGCTCGCCGAGCGCGGCGGCCGCCTGCCGATACTTGCCACCATCCTGGTGGGCGACGATCCGGCTTCCGCGACCTATGTGCGCATGAAGGGCAACGCCTGCCAGCGTGTCGGCATGCGCTCGCAGCGGGTCGAACTGCCAGCCGCCACCACCACCGCGGAACTGCTCGCGCGCATCGATGCGCTGAACGCCGACCCGGACGTGCACGGCATCCTGCTGCAGCACCCGGTGCCGGCGCACATCGACGAGCGCGCCTGCTTCGACCGCATCGCGCTCGCCAAGGACGTGGACGGCGTGACTACGCTCGGCTTCGGCCGCATGGCGATGGGCGAGCCGGCCTGGGGCTCGGCGACACCGGCGGGCATCATGCGCCTGCTGGCCCACTACAAGGTCGACCTGCGCGGCCGCCTGGCCGTGGTGGTGGGACGCAGCCCGATACTCGGCAAGCCCATGGCGGCCATGCTGCTGAACGCCGACGCGACGGTCGTCATATGCCACTCGCGCACGCGCGACCTGCCGGCGCTCGTGCAGCAGGCGGACCTCGTGGTCGGCGCGGTCGGCAAGCCGGAATTCATTCGCGCCGCGTGGATCAAGGATGGCGCGGTGGTGGTCGACGCCGGCTATCACCCGGGCAACGTCGGTGACATCGAACTCGGGCCGCTCGCAGAGCGCGCCGCGGCCTATACCCCGGTGCCGGGCGGCGTCGGGCCCATGACCATCAATACCCTGATCGCGCAGACCGTGTCGGCTGCCGAAGGGGCGCTGGCGAACTGAGCCACGCGGCGGCGCCCGCGTCGTAATCGCCAGGCAGGAGGGGAGCCTGCAACCATGAAGACCATTCCGCACCTGTTGAACGGCATCCGTATCCTCGACCTGTCGCGCGCGCTGGCCGGTCCCACCTGCACACGCATGTTCGCCGAGATGGGCGCCGACGTGATCAAGGTGGAGGCCGCCCCCGATGGCGACCGCACCCGGCTCGTGTCCCGCATGCGCAACGAGCGCGGCCTGTATTTCGTGCAGCAGAACCTGAACAAGCGCTCGGTGGCCATCGACTTCCGCCAGCCAGGCGGGCTGGATCTCGTGCGCGAGCTGGTGCCCCACTGCGACGTGGTGGTGGAGAACTACAAGCCGGGCGTGATGCAGGGCATGGGGCTCGCCTACGAGGAACTGAAGAAGCGGCGTGAGGACATCATCCTCTGTTCGATCTCGGCGCTCGGCCAGAGCGGCCCGCTGTCGACCAAGCCCGGCTACGACTACATCGCCCAGGCCTATGCCGGCGTGACGTCCATGATCGGCGATCGCGACGAGTCGCCCTACATCCCGCTGCTCGGGCTCGGCGACGTGCTGACCGGTGTGCACGCGGCCTTCGCCATCGCCGCCGCGCTCATCCATCGCGGCCGCACCGGCCAGGGCCAGATGCTCGACATCGCGCTGCTCGACTGCTACTACCACGCCCACGAAGTGAACGTGCATCAGTACACGGCGAGTCTCGGCGAGATCAAGCCGACGCGGGTCGGTCGGCACCTGAGCTATCTGTGCCCCGGCGGCGTGTTCAAGGCGCGCGGCGGCGACATCGTCATCATGGGCTTTCTGCATCACTGGCCGGATCTCTGCGCCGCCATGGGGCGCGAGGATCTCGCCACCGCGCCCGGCTGGGCGAGCGACGCCGAACGCATGGAGCACCAGGCGGAGGTCATCGCCTTCATCGAGCACTGGCTGCAGACTTTCCCCGACGTGGACAGCGCGGTGGCGGCGATGGACGCCCACGACGTGCCGAACGCGCCGGTGCTCAGCATCGAGCAGACGGTCAAGCATCCGCACTTCATCGAGCGCGGCACCATCCGCACGATCAATGACCCGGTGGCGGGCGAGTTCCAGATCCCCGGCCACCCGATCAGAAGCTCGCTGTTCGCGAACAACCACGACTTCGTCGCGCCGCTGCTCGGCGAACACAACGAGGACGTGCTGACCACGCTGCTCGGCAAGAGCGCCGCGGAGGTCCGGCGGCTCGAGGCGGACGGCGTGCTGATCTCGAAACCCTATTGAGCGCCGCGCCATGACCGAACCTGGCCAGGGCGATCGCCTGCTCACACAAGAGCGCCGCATGATTCGCGACACGGCGCGCGAGTTCACTCTGAACGAAGTGCTGCCGGTCGCGAACCGGCTGGACCCGGTGCAGGGCGAGATCCCGCTGGAACTGCGGCAGAAGCTCGCCGACATGGGCTACTTCGGCATACGCGTGCCCGAGGAGTACGGCGGCAGCGGTCTTGGTGTGTTCGAATACTGCCTGGTGGCCGAGCAGCTCGCGCGCGGCTGGATGAGCGTGGCGAGCATCATCGCGCGCGGCAACGGCACCATGACGCTGGACCTGCTCGACCCGGAGCGCCGCGCGCGCCTCATGCCGCGGGTGGTGCGCGGCGAGTATCTCGGCGCGATGAGTCTCTCGGAGCCCGACACGGGTTCGGATCTGGCCTCCATCTCCTGCCGTGCCGAGCGCGATGCCGAGGGGTGGGTCATCACCGGCAACAAGTACTGGTGCACCTTCGCCGACGGCGCCGACTACATCCTCTTGTTCGCGCGCACCGGCGCGCCGCCCGCGCCGGACAAGCGCCATCTCGGCATCAGCGCGTTTCTCATCGACAAGCCGCGCGGCGGCTTTCCGCCCGGCGTGCAGGGCGCGGAGATCCCGAAGATCGGCTACTTCGGCTGGAAGACCTTCGAGCTCGCCTTCGACGGCTGCCGTCTGCCGCCCGACGCGCTGATCGGCACGGAGGGCAAGGCCTTCTACGCGCTGGCCCGCGCGCTCGACGAAGCCCGCGCGCACACCGCCGCGCGCTCCATCGGGCTCGCCCAGGGTGCGCTCGAGGATGCGCTGGCCTACGCGCAGGAACGCCAGCAATTCGGCCGACCCATCGCCGAGTTCCAGGACCTGCGTTTCAAGCTCGCGCGCATGGCGACCGACATCGAGGCCGCGCGCCAGCTCTTGTACTACGTCTGCGACCGCATCGACTCCGGCGAGCGCTGCGACAAGGAAGCGTCGATGGTGAAGTACTTCGCGAGCGAGATGGCCGAGCGCGTGACCAGCGACGCGCTGCAGATCCTGGGCGGCGCCGGCTACACCAAGCTGCACGCGGTGGAGCGCTACTGGCGCGACGCGCGGCTGACCAAGATCTTCGAGGGCACGAGCGAGATCCAGTTGCGCATCATCTCCGACCACCTGCTCGGCAAGCCGGCCAGCTGACGCGCCATGGCGGTCCATCCGAATCTCACCGGCGTGCTCGACGGCATGGTGGTGCTGGATCTCACCCAGGTCCTGGCCGGGCCGTACTGCACCATGATGCTGGCCGACCACGGCGCCGACGTGATCAAGATAGAACCGCCCGAGGGCGACGTGTCGCGCAGCATCGGCGTCTACGACCCGCGAGATACGGCGCGCCGCCACAGCGGCTACTTCCACAGCGTGAACCGCAACAAGCGCAGCATCGCGCTGGACTTGAAGCGGCCCGCCGACATCGCGCTGTTCAAGCGCATGGTGGAGAAGGCCGACGTGGTGGTGGAGAACTACCGGGTGGGGGTGATGGAGCGGCTCGGGCTGTCCTACGAGACGCTCAGCGCGATCAATCCACGCCTGGTCTACGCCGCCCTGCGTGGCTTCGGCGATCCGCGTACCGGCGCGAGCCCCTATGCCGACTGGCCGGCCTTCGACATCGTCGCGCAGGCCATGGGCGGCTTCATGAGCATCACGGGACCCGACGCGGACATGCCGCTGAAGTCGGGGCCCGGCATCGGCGACATCATCCCCGGCATCATGTGCGCGTTCGGCATCGTCGCCGCGGTGCGCCACGCCGAGCGCCATGGCCGCGGGCAGTTCCTGGACGTCGCCATGTACGACGTGATCCTGGCGGTCTGCGAGCGCCTGGTGTACCAGTACTCGGTCGGCGGCATCGTGCCGACCCCCGAGGGCAACGAGCATCCGCTGGTCAATCCGTTCTCGATCTTTCCGGTGACCGACGGCTGGGTGGCCATCGGCTGTCCCATCGAGGCGCAGTGGCAGGCATTGGCGAAACTCATCGGCCGCGAAGACCTGCTCGCCGATCCCGGGCTGCAGAGCAACGCGGAGCGCGTGAAGCAGCGCGCGCGGGTGCGCGAGGCTATCGTCGCCTGGACCGCGCCGCGCTCGAAGCGCGAGGTCGCCGCCGTGCTGGGCGGGCGCGTGCCCATCGGGCCGGTCAACAACGTGGTCGACATCTTCGCCGACCCGCACGTCGCCGCGCGCGGCATGCTGGCCGAAGTCGATATCGCCGAACTCGGGCGCAGCTTCGCGCTCGCCGGCGTGCCGGTGCATTTCAGCGCCACGCCGGGCGGCGTGTACGCCGCGGGGCCCGGGTTCGACGCGCACCGCGCGGAGATCCTGGCGCAGTTCGGGTTGTAGGCGGACCGCGATTCCTTGTAGGGCCGATTTCAATCGGCCAACCGGAGTGATCTTGTCGGCAGTGCGCGGCCGATTGAAATCGGCCCTACAATCGCCGGCTCGTGCGCTAAGCAAACGCATCCTGGGGAGGTCCTGCACATGAAACTCGGTGTCTTCCACTTCAACACCGAATACTCGATCCGCGCCGACGAACTCGCGATCGCCGCCGAGGAGCGCGGCTTCGAGTCGCTGTGGTTCCCGGAGCACACGCACATTCCCGCCAGCCGGCTCACCGAGTGGCCGGGCAAGGGACCCTTGCCGCGCGAATACGTGCACATGTCCGATCCCTTCGTCAGCGCCGCGGCCGCCGCGGTGGTGACCAAGACCTTGAAGCTCGGCACCGGCATCTGCCTGGTGGTCGAGCACGATCCGCTGGCGCTGGCCAAGACCGTGGCCACGGTCGATCAGATCTCCAACGGTCGCTTCCTGTTCGGCGTCGGCGCCGGCTGGAACCGCGAGGAGATGGAGAACCACGGTACCGCCTACGACAAGCGCTGGAAGGTGCTGGAGGAGCGGGTGCGCGCCATGAAGGCGCTGTGGACCGAGGAGGAGGCGAGCTTCCACGGCGAGTACGTCGACTTCGACCGCGTGTGGTCCTATCCCAAGCCCGTGCAGAAGCCCCATCCGCCGGTGATCCTCGGCACCTTCGCCTCGGCCTGGGGACGCAGGCGCGTCGCGGAGTTCGGCGACGGCTGGATCCCGATAGACCGCTTTCACGGCGATCTCGCCACCGACATCGCCGATCTCCACCAGCGGCTGCGCGACAAGGGTCGCGACCCGGCCTCGGTGCCGATTTCCATGTTCGACATCTTCGAGACCAGCGAGGACGATCTCAGGCGCTTCGCCGACCTGGGCGCCATCGAGCGCGCCATTCCGCGCTGCCCGACGGCCGACAAGGACACCGTGCTGCGCTGGCTCGACAAGTACGCCGCCATCGGCCGGCGCATTGGCGCGATGTGAATCGTCACGCGCGCGACACTTCCTTCACCCACGCTGCAATCACCTGCCCACAAGGAGTTCCACGATGATCAAGCTCTATGGTTTCGCCGTCAGCAACTACTACAACATGGTCAAGTTCGCCCTGCTGGAAAAGGGCATCGAGTTCGTCGAAGTGGCGGCGATGCCGAGCCAGGAGGGCGACTACAAGGCCAAGAGCCCGATGGGCAAGGTGCCCTGCATCGAGACCGACAAGGGTTTCCTGTCCGAGACCAATGTCATCCTCGATTGCCTGGAGGAGAGCATGCCGAGCCCGGCGCTGCTGCCGAAGGACCCCTTCGCCCGCGCCAAGGTGCGCGAAGTGATGAAGGTGCTCGAGCTCTACATCGAACTGCCGGCCCGCCGCCACTACGGCGAGCTGTTCTTCGGCGGCCCGCGCAACCAGGCGGCGTTCGAGGAAGCCAAGCCGGTGATGGAGAACGGTGTCAAGGCGCTGACCCAGCTGTGCAGCATGAAGTCCTTCCTGTGCCGCGAGTTCAGCCTGGCCGACATCGTCGCCGTGCACACCTTCATCTACGCGGCGCCGGTGTGCCAGGCGATCTACGGCTGGGACGTGGTTGGCGCCATTCCGGGCATGAAGGCCGCCATCGACGCTGCGAACGCCCGGCCCGCCGGCGCCAAGGTGCTGGCGGATCAGCAGGCCGCGCTGGCGGCCATGCAGGCGCAGAACAAGGGCTGATCGGGGCTTGTTGGGCGGCTTTAACCCGCCGTGCACTGCGCTACTTCAAGGCGCGCCGTGCATGGCCGATTGAAATCGGCCCTACAAGGAGAGCACCTGTAGGGTGGGTTTCAACCCGCCGTGCACTGCGCTATTCGAAGACGCGCCGTGCATGGCCGATTGAAATCGGCCCTACAAGGAGAGCACCTGTAGGGCGGGTTTCAACCCGCCGTGCACTGCGCTACT
>JBFWYG010000063.1:0-11935 GCA_050186725.1 Gammaproteobacteria bacterium
GGTCCACTGGCAGCGCCAGCGCGCGGCGCGCGCCGCGAGCCCCGCCATCGAGTACGTGAGCGCGGACGTCACGCAGGGCGCTCTCACGGTCAAGGTCACCGCCACCGGCACGCTGCAGCCCTTGAACCAGGTCGACGTCGGCAGCGAGTTGTCCGGCATGGTCGAGGAAGTACTGGTCGACTTCAACGACACGGTGAAGCGCGGCCAGGTGCTGGCGCGGCTCGACACCCAGCGGTTGGAAGCGACGGCGGTGCAGGCGCGCGGCTCGCTGGCGTCGGCCGAGGCGCGACTGCGCGAAGCCGAGGCCACCGCGGTGGAGACCGGGCTCAAGGCCGGGCGCTGCGCGAAACTGGCCGAGAAGCAGATGTGCTCCAAGGACGACCTTGATGCCAGCCGCGCCGCCGAGGCACGCGCGCGCGCCTCGGTCGCGAGCGCCAAGGCCGGGGTGTCGGTGGCCAGGGCCGCACTCGAAGAGCGCGAGACCGAACTCGCCAAGGCCGTGATCCAGGCGCCCATCGACGGCATCGTGCTGAAGCGCCTCATCGAGCCCGGCCAGACGGTCGCCGCGATGATGCAGACGCCGCTCCTGTTCACGCTCGCCGAGAACCTCACGCAGATGGAACTGCAGGTCGCGGTGGACGAGGCCGACGTCGGCCGCGTGGCGGTCGGTCAGCGCGCGAGCTTCACGGTCGACGCCTACCCGCACCGCGAGTTTCCCGCCGTCATCACCCAGGTGCGCTACGCGCCCGAGAGCAAGGACGGCGTGGTGACCTATACCACCGCGCTCAGCGTGGAGAACGCCGACCTCGCGCTGCGTCCCGGCATGACCGCGACCGCGGAGATCGTGGTGCGCGAGATCGAGGACGCGCTCCTGGTACCGAACGCGGCGCTGCGCTTCGAGCCGCCGGCGGCGTCGAACCGCGCGGACGAGGGCGGCCTGCTCGGCAAGCTCATGATGCGCTTTCCCTCGCGCCAGACCTCCACCCGGCCTGAGGAGCCGAAGGGCAAGGAGCGCCGCCTGTGGGTGCTGACGGGTGACACGCCCAAACCCGTGACCGTGACCATCGGCGAGACCGACGAACGGCACACCGCGGTCAGCGGCGGTGGTCTCGCGGCGGGCATGCGGGTCGCGGTGGACTACCGACCGAGCCCGCGATGAGCGGGGCGGAGAGGCACGCGCCGCTGGTCGAACTGCGGGGCGTGACGCGGGTGTACGGCAGCGGCGAGGCGGCGGTCGAGGCGCTGCGCGGCATCGACCTCGAGATCGGCGCCGGCGACTTCATCGCGATGATGGGTCCGAGCGGTTCGGGCAAGTCGACCTGCATGAACATCTTGGGCTGCCTGGACAAGCCGAGCGCGGGCCAGCACCGCTTTCAAGGCGTGGACGTCGGCGTGCTCACGGCCGACGAGCGCGCGCTGGTCAGACGCAGCGCCATCGGCTTCGTGTTCCAGGGCTTCAACCTGCTGGCCCGCACCAGTGCGCTCGAGAACGTCGAACTGCCGCTCGTCTACCGCGGTGTGCGCAGCGCGCCACGCCGTGCGCGGGCGCTCGCCGCGCTCGCGGCGGTGGGTCTCGCCGACCGCGCGCGCCACGCACCGAACGAGCTCTCGGGCGGCCAGCAGCAGCGCGTCGCCATCGCGCGCGCCATTGCCGCCGAACCGAGCGTGCTGTTCGCCGACGAGCCTACCGGCAACCTCGACACCGCGCGCAGCCATGAACTCATGCAGCTGCTGGCCGGCCTGAACGCGGAACGCGGACTCACCATCGTGATGGTCACCCACGAGGCCGACATGGCCGAGTACGCGCGCCGCACCGTGTTGTTTCGCGACGGTCTGATCGAGCGCGAGGCGACGACGTGATCTGGAACGCCTTCATCCTCGCGGTGCGCGCCATTCGCCGCAACCTGCTGCGCTCCTCGCTGACCGTACTCGGCATCGTGATAGGCGTCGCGGCGGTGATCACCATGGTGACCATCGGCAAGGGCGCGACGGTCAAGGTCACGCAGGACATCTCGCAGCTCGGCGCGAACCTGCTCATCGTGCGGCCTGGCCAGCGGGTCGGCATGCAGCGCACCGAGGCCCCGCAGTTCAAGCTGGCTGACGCCGAGGCGGTGGCGCGCGAGGTCAACACCGTGACCACCGTCGCGCCGACCGCGTCCCGCGCACTGGCGGTGGTGGCCGGCAACGAGAGTTGGCTGTCCAGCATCTACGGCGTCGACAACCGCTACTTCGAGGTCGGTAACTGGACGCTCGCGAGCGGCCGGCCGTTCGCCCAGGGCGAGCTGCGCAGCGGCGCGGCGGTATGCGTGCTCGGCGACACGGTACGCCGCCAGCTGTTCGGCGCGCGTGACCCGGTGGGCGACAAGGTGCGCTTCGGCAAGGTGTCCTGCCAGGTGGTAGGCCTGCTCGCCGCCAAGGGCCAGACCACCACCGGCATGGACCAGGACGACATGGTGCTGACGCCGCTGCGCACCTACTGGCGGCGCGTGGCCGGCAACCAGGACATCACGTCCATGCAGATCACCGCGCGGGACGGCGTGGCCACCGAGCGCGCGGTGCGCGACGTCACCCACGTGCTGCGCGAGCGGCGCCACATCGCACCCCACGAGGACGACGACTTCACCGTGATGGATCTGCAGGAGATCGCGCGCACGCTCGCCGGCACCACCCAGGTGCTCACGGGACTCCTTGGCGCGGTGGCGGCGGTGAGCCTGCTGGTCGGCGGCATCGGCATCATGAACATCATGCTGGTGTCGGTGACCGAGCGCACGCGCGAGATCGGCATCCGACTCGCCATCGGCGCGCTCGAGCGCGACGTGCTGCTGCAGTTCCTGATCGAGGCCGTGGTGTTGTCGTCCTTCGGCGGCGTGGCCGGCATCCTCATCGCCGTCGCCGCCGCGGCCGGCCTCGCCCAGCTGCTGAAAGTGCCGCTGATCCTCGACCCCGGCATGATCCTGCTGGCCTTCCTGTTCGCGGTGGCGGTGGGCGTGGTGTTCGGCTTCTTCCCGGCACGCAAGGCCGCCAGGCTCGATCCCATCGAGGCGCTGCGCTACGAGTGATCGCAGGGCCGCCGCCCGCGCCGTGGCGATTCGGGACCGGCGCTCAAGACCCCCTCCCGCCACGCCGATATCTCGGCTGCCCTTTCCGACAGGAACGCCCCGACCGCGATGTCAGCCGTACAGCCCCTCAGCGCCAAACTCTCCCGCCTCATGACCGGCTCGCGAATGTCGAGCGGCAAGTCGGTGCTGGTGGTCGAGGACAGTCGCGCGGTGCGCGAACTGCTGTGCGGCTACCTGCGCCAGATCGGCGGCTTCGGCATCGAAGTCGCCGGCACCCTGGCGGAAACCCGGCGACTGCTCGAACTGTCCCCTGAGCGCTTCTTCTGCGCGGCGCTGGACTTGAATCTGCCCGATGCCCCCGACGGCGAGGTGGTGGACTACGTGCTGTCCCGCAGCGTGCCGGCCATCGTGCTGACCGGCAGCGCCGAGCAGGCGGTACGTGAGCGCATGATGGCCAAGAACATCGTCGACTACGTGGTCAAGCAGAACAGCTACGAGATCGAGCACGTCGCCTATCTCATCGGTCGCCTGCGCGAGAACCGCGCGACCAAGATCCTGGTGGTCGACGACTCACGCAGTTTTCGCGCCTACCTCGTGTCGCTGCTGGAACGCTACTTCTTCCACGTGCTGGAGGCGGGCAACGGTCGCGAAGCGCTGGCGATGATGGACGAGCATCCCGACGTCACGCTCGTCATCACCGACATCAACATGCCGGAGATGGACGGCTTCCAGCTCATCGCCGCGCTGCGCCAGAAGCACCGGCGCGAGGATCTCGCGATCATCGGCCTGTCCGACTCGCACAAGCACGACATCTCCGCCAAGCTGCTCAAGCTCGGCGGCAACGACTTCCTGGCCAAGCCCTTCGTGGTCGAGGAGTTCTACTGCCGCGTCACGCAGAACACCAACATGGTGGGCTACGTGCGGCAGATCCGCGATTCGGCGATTCGCGACTTCCTGACCGGGGTCTACAACCGCCGCTACCTGTTCGAGGTCGCGGCGACCTTGTACGGCAACGCGCGGCGCGGCAACGTGGTGCTCGGCGCGCTCCTGATCGACGCCGACCACTTCAAGGCCATCAACGACACCCACGGTCACGAGGCCGGCGATGCCGTGCTGCAGGCGCTGGCCACCTGCGTGCTGCGCGAACTGCGCATGAGCGACATCGTCGCGCGTTACGGCGGCGAGGAGTTCGTGTGCCTCGCGGTGCTGAAGGAGCGCGCGGACCTGGAGGTGGTGTGCGAGCGCCTGCGCCAGGCGGTCGCCGGGCTCACCGTCGAAGTCGGCGGCCGCAGCGTGCCGGTGACCGTCAGCATCGGCGCGACCTGCGAACTCGGCGAGTGCTTCGAGGACATGCTGCGCGCGGCGGACCAGGGCGTGTACCGGGCCAAGGCCGACGGTCGCAACCGTTACGTGGTGGTCTGAGCAAGCAGGCACTGCGCCGACATAACGGGCATTTGTCTCGTCTTCACAGATTTTGACAATCGACGTGTCGGGAACGGACCGATTACCGGACCGTCCTGCACCCCCCTCCTTAGACTCGCCCCAGACCCGTTGCTCGAACGGGCATGGAACGACTTTGGAGGGTTCATGAACAACATCCACTCCGGCGCCACGCACGCCGGCAGACTGCCGCCGTGGCTGCTCGCCGCGACGTTCGTCGCGGGCCTGGGCGCCCTGGCGCCGCACGCAGCCCAAGCCGGCGGCGTGATCTTCAACAGCAGTGACCCGGCTTTTCAGACCGTGGCCCTCGGCGTCAACGACGCCGGCAACCTCAACTTCTTCGCGCCCGGCTTCAGCACCGTCAACGTCTCGGGCGGCGCGGTGGGTCTCGCGGCGCTCTTTCCCGACGGCAACTTCTACGATGCGACGGCACCCGGCTGCCTGTGCGAGGGCTGGGGTCTCGCGCTGACCTTCGATGGCGTGCGGGTGTCCGGTTTTGCCAGCGTCGACAATGGCGGCTCCGACAACCTGACCGAGGGCACCTTCGGCAGCACCACGACGGCCGCCACATCGTTCATCGGTCTCACCAACGCCCCAGTCACCATCACCCACGCCTACGGCGTGTCGCTGGCGCCCGGCGTGTTCCAGGGCAACATCACCATTCGCAATACCGGTACCACCGTCCTACAAGACCTGGTCTACCGCCGCGCCATGGACTGGGACGTGCCTCCGACCGAGTTCAATGAGTATGTCAGCCACTACGGCGTGAGCGCCAACCTGGAGAGCAGCGGCGGCAACGTGCGCTTCGCCAGCGACAACGGCTTCGCGCTGGTCGATCCGCTGGAGGAGGCCAGCTTCATCGATGCGAATACCGTCAACACCGACTTCGTCGACAGCGGCGTGCTGGATCACGGCTCGGTGTTCGACTTCGCCTTCGGCAATCTCGCGCCGGGTGAGTCGCGCACCTTCAACATCTTCTACGGCGTCGCGCCGAGCGAAGCGGCG
Source organism: Gammaproteobacteria bacterium (assembly GCA_050186725.1). Taxonomy (GTDB): domain Bacteria; phylum Pseudomonadota; class Gammaproteobacteria; genus JADJYF01. The sequence continues at coordinate 5,505 of JBFWYG010000063.1, forward strand.
GCCGACGCGGCCATCGCCATCCTGCAGCCCAATGTCTGGTCCTACGGCCAGTCCGCGCTGAACCTGGATACGGACGGCGGTGACGGCGGCGACGGCGGCGGCTGCGAGTCGGAGTGTCCGGAGCTGGCCTCGCTCGTGGTGCCGGAGGGCGACAGCGGCACGCTCGGGCCGGCGCCGAATGATGACGGCATCACCTTCATCTTCGCCTTCGGCGGCGTGGGTGGCGTGGAGCCGGGCCTCGATCCCGAGACCCCGGTGCTGCCCTTCGTGCCGGCCCCCGGCCAGTTCGTGTTCCCGGCACCGGTGCCGCGCCGCTGGTTCGATCCGCCGTTCGCCGAAGGCTTCGAGTACAGCCTGGAAGACGGCGAGTTCACCGGCGTCATGATCCCGGAGGGCTTCGGTTCGCTGGTGCTGGAAGTGGGCGGCTTCTCCGCGATCCTCGCGCCGCTGGTCGAGTTCCGCTTCGCCGACGCTGGGCTGGACGACGTCGGCAGCTTCCGCATCCGCGGTCTGTCGCCGCTGCTGGATCTCGCCGATCCGGGCATCTTCACCGCGTTCCCAACCTTCCTCGACTTCGAGGGCGACGGTCCGCTCACCATGACCGCCATCGTCGCGCCGGTGCCGGTGCCGGCGGCGCTGCCGCTCCTGGTGTCCGGTATCGCGCTGGTCGGCCTGCGCCGGCGCCGTCGTCTGCATTGACGGCAACCCGCCCCGCCGCGTTACGCGGCGGGGCGGTGGTTCGCCTCGTGTCTCCCGCGCGCGCCGCTCAGCTCAAGCTGACGGCGAGCGCCACGTCCACCAGCAGTTGCAGCTGCGTCTCGCCGAGCGTGGCGAGATAGGACTGCACCTCGCGTCCCTCCAGCAGAAACGGGCTGTCGTTCACCTGCCAGCCCTGCAGGGTCGATGACAGCGCGTCGTCGGCGTCGCCCAGCACACGCAAGGTGGCGCCATCCGGGGCCAGCGCGAGCACGTCGCCGAGCGCCAGGGCCAGGGAATTGGCGCCGCTTCCACGCAGATCGATGGCGTCGAGATTGAGCAGCTGCGTATCGGCGAGCGCGGTGAGATCGAGCGCCACGCCGCCGCCGGTCAGCCGCAGGGTGTCGAAGCCCTCGCCACCGTCGACCAGCAGGTCCGCGGCGTCGTAGACCAGGATGTCATTGCCGCCACCGCCCTGCAGCGTGTCGCTGCCCGCGGCCCCGTCGAGCACGTTCGCGGCAGCGTTGCCTGTGAGGTGATTGGCGAGCGCGTTGCCGGTGCCATCGATGGCATTGCCGGACTTGAGCACCAGGTTCTCGACATCGGCTGGCAGGGTATAGGTGATGGAAGACTCGACGGTATCGATGCTTCCTCCTACGGCGCCTACCAGGGTGAAGTCATCGACCCGCCACGATGCGGTGGGGGCGCCGGCGCCCTGTGCCTGGATCTCGAACTGGATGACGCCGGTGAGATTCGGCAATGTCAGGCCGCCCTCGTGGTGACCGCCGGGATTGCCGCGCGTGGCGAAGCCGGTCGCAACCGGCATGCCGTTGATGGTGAGCGTCCAGTCGCTCGGGCCCTGGCCGTTGGGGCCGTCAGACCCTTGTTCGTTGAAGCTGAAGCCTCGCAGGTCGACGGCGGCGCCGTCGGCAACGGTCAGCGAGAACGAGAAGCCGTTGCCGCCCGCCTGGTGGAACTGCGTGGCGGAAACGGCCCTGCCGCGGTTCTCCGCGGGACCGAAGCCGTTGCGGCCAGCCGGGTCCAGCGTTCCATCGATGAGTGCCGACCATGTCGAGACGGTCGAAAACACCACGGCGCTGGATACGATGCCGGGGTTCTCGAAGATCAAGCCGTCATCCGACTGAAAATCCAGGACCAGAAGTTCCGCCGGCGCGCGCTCATCGACGACATCGCCGACATTGTCGACGACATAGACATCGTTGCCGGGCCCGCCTGCCAGGTGATCGGCGCCCGCGCTGCCGTCGAGAACATCATCGCCGTCTCCGCCAGCGATGTCGTCATTGCCGGGCGTGCCGGTGATGTGATTCGCAAGTTCGTTGCCACTCGCGCTGCGGCCACTCGTGCCGAGCAGGAGCAGTCGTTCCACCTGGGGGGCCAGGGTGTACCCGTCGACAGCGGAACGAACGAGGTCCAGGCCGCCGTTGGCGACTTCAATCACGACGTCGTCGAGCGAGTCCACCGTGAAGATGTCGTTCCCTGCCCCACCGATCAGCGTGTCACCGCCCTTGCCCCCATCCAGCCAGTCATTTCCGCCGCCGCCGTCCAGCACGTTCACCGCCGCGGAACCCACCATGCGGTTGGCGAGCAGGTTGCCGATGGCGTGCACGAACAGGTTGCCGGCGACCGTCAGGTTCTCGACGTGAGCTGGCAGGGTATAGCTGACCGAGGTCTTGACCAGGTCGACGCCCGCGTTGACAGCTTCGATCACGCGCACCGCCGCGGAATTCACCACGTAGGTATCGTTGCCCGCGCCGCCGCGCAGCGTGTCGGCGCCGCCGCCGCCGTTGAAGGTATCGTTGCCGGCGTTGCCGACCAGCAGGTTCGCGGCGCGATTGCCGGTCAGGCGGTTGTTGCCGGCATTGCCGTCGCCCCGCAGCCGGGCTGTGCCGAGCAGCACCAGGTCCTCGACCTCGGCCGGCAGCGCGTAGCTCACGCTCGCGCGCACGATGTCGAGGCCGCCGCCCTTCTTCTCGATCACCCGATCCAGGCGAGAGTCGACGACGTAGCTGTCGTTACCGGTGCCGCCCTGCATGCGGTCGGCGCCGACGCCGCCGTCCAGGAGGTCGTTGCCGCCGAGACCGGCGAGCACGTCGTTGCCGCCCAGGCCGAACAGCGTGTCCTTGGCGGCGGTGCCGGTCTGTCGATCGTTGCGCGCGGTACCGCGTCTGGTGGCCATGGGTGTCGGGCTGGAATTTCGGTCGGGAATCGCGACCGCGGCCGCGCGGTCCATGATCCGGGCTGCCGCGCGAACTGGCAAGCGACGCGGGCGGTCAATGCAGGTGCCATCACCCCGCTTTCCCCGGGAGGAGTCGCGATGCCCGCCATCCTGCTGCTGACCATGCTATTCGTCACCACGAGCGTGGCGGGCGCCGACTGGTATCGCTACACGCCGCCCGCGCGCGGCAACCTGATCGTGAACGAGGTGCTGACGAGCGGCGCGCAGACCGCCACGCTGCGCCTGCCGAAGATCGGGCGCTACTACCTCGAACTGCTGCGCGAGGGCGACGAAAGCCGCGCGCTGACCGAGCCCTTGCGCGTGGTGCTCGAGCTCGAGATCGCGCGCGGCAAGCGCGTCCTGCTCAGCCGGCGCTTCGAGGTGGCTTTCGCGCCCGCCGAACGCGCCCACACCCTGCTGTGGCTCGAAGCGCCCGACACGCTGCCGGCCCGCCGCAACCTGGCGCTGCGCCTGGTGCTCCACGGGGCCAGCGCGGCGCAGCTCGCCGCCACGCCGCTGCGCCTGCAGCTCAATCGCAAGCCCGAGCTGGTGCCGCTGCCTGTGCGCTGAGGTCGCGCCTCACCACGCGGCCACGGCGCCGTCGCTGCGCCGATCGCTCGCGCCTTCCAGCAGACCGTCCGGCGCGCGGCTGATGGCGCCGGCGTGGCCCATCATGGAATTGGCCGCCGGCACCCACTCGAGCGCATGCCCGGCCGCGGCCAGCGCCTCGCCGAGCGCGGGCGGAAAATCGTCCTCGAGCTTGAGCGTGGTGCTTGCCGCGCCCCAGGTGCGGCCGAGCAGCCAGCGCGGTGCGTCCACCGCCGCCTGCAGGTCCATGCCATGCATGACGTGACGACTGAAGATCGCGGCTTGCGTCTGCGGCTGTCCTTCGCCGCCCATGGTGCCGTAGACCAGCACGCGACCGTCGGCGAGTTCGGCGAGCGCGGGCTGGATGGTGTGAAAGGGCAACCGTCCCGGCGCGAGCGCGTTCAGCGCGCGCGGCTCGAGACTGAAGCTCGTACCGCGGTTCTGCCAGGTGATGCCGCTCGCCGGCAGCGTGACGCCGCTGCCGAACTCCCAATACACGCTCTGGATGAAGCTCACCATGCGCCCGGCGCCGTCGGCCGCGCCCAGCCACACGGTATCGCCGTGCGCGGGCGGCGCGGGCCAGGGCAGCGCGCGCGGTATCGATGCGCGCGGCGAGGCGGTCGAGCGTCTCGTCTTCGAGGAAGCGTGCGATGTCGCCGCGCAGTCGACTCGGATCCGTGACCTCGGCGTCGCGCACCAGGAAGGCCTGCTTGGTCGCCTCCACCAGGCGATGCAGGTAGTCGAATCCGGTGCAGTCGGCGGCGCGCCGGCGCGCATAGAGCGCGAGCAGCAGCAAGGAAGCGAGACCCTGGGTCGGCGGCGGATGGTTGTACAGCATGTGGCCGTCGAACTTGACGCTGAGCGGCGTCACCCGCCGCGCGCGGTGGGCAGCCAGGTCGGCGGCGCCGACCGGGCTGCCGGCGCGGGCAAGATCCTCGGCGAGCGAGGCGCCGAGCTCACCGCGATAGAAGTCGTCGAAGCCCACGCGAGCGAGATGCCGGAGCGTGTCGGCGAGCCGCGGCTGGCGAAAGCGTGCGCCCGCGGCGGGCGCCGCGCCGTCCACCAGCCAGTGCGCGGCGAAGCCTGCAACGTCGCGCAGCTCGGCGAGCTTGGCCCGCAGGTTGTCCGCCTGCGAGACGCTGACCGCGATGCCGTCGCGCGCGTGCTGCACGGCGTCCTCGAGTAGTCGCGCGCGCGGCAATCTTCCGCCCCACTCGGCGGCCGCGCGCAGCGCCTCGTCCCAACCTGCCACCGCGCCGGCGACGGTCAAGGCCGCCAGCGGGCCGCGGCTCGGGATCGCGTCGAGACCGGCGGCGCGATAGCGCTCGAGACCCGCGTCGCGCGCGGCCGCGCCGCAGGACGCGATGGCGATCGGCGGCTCGCCCGGCGCATGGGCCAGCCAGAAGTTGTCGCCACCGAGACCGTTCATGTGCGGATACACCACGGCGATGGTGGCGGCGGCCGCGATCATCGCCTCCAATGCGTTGCCGCCTTCACGCAGCACCGCGAGGCCGGCCTGGGCGGCGGCGTGATGGGGCGCGGTCACCATGCCGCGCCAGGCCTGGGGCGTCGCGCGGCTCACACGCGATGGCGGGCGATGGCCTCGACGTTCCACTCGATGCCGAGCCCCGGGCGCGCGGGCGGTGTGATGCGCCCGTCGACCAGCGCCAGCGGCTCGCGCACCAGCGCGCTCGCCACGTCCATCCATTCGAGGTAGTGGCCGGTGGGCGTCGCGCACAGGAGATGCGCGCTCGCCTCGGGAAAGAGGTGCGAGGACATCGGCATGCGCGCGGTGCGCGCCAGCGCGGCGGCCTCCAGCCAGCCGCTCACGCCGCGGATGAACTGCGGGTCGGGCATGACGAAGTCCATGGCGTGCTGCGCGAGCGCGAGCTGCATGTCTTCCGGGCCGTTGAAGTTCTCGCCGATCTGAATGGGCGTCGCGAGTGCGGCGGCCAGCTCGGCGTGGGTCGCGTAGTCGTCGGCCAGCACCGGCTCTTCGATCCACGTCAGCCCCTCGCCATCCAGCGCCGCGCAGCGGCGGCGCGCCTCCTGCGGGTTCAGGCACTGGTTGTAGTCGATCATGAGGGCACGGTCGCCTAGCACGCGCCTGGCCGCGCGCACCGCGGCGAGGTCTTCCTCCAGCGTCGCGAAGCCGAGCTTGATCTTGAGCGCCGTGTAGCCGTCGCGCACGGCGGCCTCGGCCACCTCCACCACGCTGTTCGCGTCGTACATGCCGGCGCTCATGTACACCTCCACCGGCCGCGGCGCGGCGCCGAGCGTGGCGTACAGCGGCTCGTCGCGAAGGCGCGCGTAGGCATCCCAGCAGGCCATGTCGAGCGCGCCGAGCGCGACACCCACCAGGTTCTTCACGCCCCACAGCCGCAGGCGCGTCAGCAGGAAGTCGTACAGCGCGCGCGGCGCGAGCTCGCGTCCCGCGATCAGCTGGCCGAGGCCGAGGATGGTGCTCTCGAGCGCGGGCAGCAGCTCAGGGAGGTAGATCTCGGCATAGGCGTGACCGCTGACGCCGGCATCGGTATGCAGATCGATCAGCACCAGCGGAAACTTCTCGATGTGTCCGGAGGCGGTCTTCAGCGGTCGTGCCAGCGGCGCGAGCACGGGTGTGGTGTAGACGGCGGTGATGGCGGGCATTGAACTTCCTCGATGAATGGAGCGGCCGCCGACGGCGGCGCGCGAAGGTTCAGCGCATCGCGAAGGACGGCAGGTGGATGCGCCAGTGTATGCCGGCCATGCGCAGCAGGAAGACCGTCGCCATCGGCAGCCCTTGCAGCCACGGCCCTTCCACGCCCTGCGCGCGCAGCGCCACCAGCAGCAGCGCGCCGCTCCAGGCGGCGGTCGCGTAGAGCTCGCCGCCGAACACCAGCGGCACCTCGTTGCACAGCACGTCGCGCAG
>JBFWYG010000063.1:12035-15547 GCA_050186725.1 Gammaproteobacteria bacterium
TGGCGGCGATACATGAAGACGTAGTTGGTCTGCAGTTCCTTCTTGATCGCCTTCGGCGTCAGGATCACGTCCGGCGCCATGCACACGCCGACGATCACCAGTCGACCGCCGGCGGGCGCGTAGTCCATGGCGAGCTGGTGCGTGCCCGGCACGCCGATACATTCGAGGATCACGTCGGGCCGGCCACCCGCGTAGCGCTTGCACGCACCCACCACATCCTCCACCGCGGCGTTGACGGTCGCGGTCGCGCCCATGCGCTCGGCGAGCGCGAGGCGCTCGGGCACGCGATCGGAGACGATGACGTGCTGCGCGCCGAAGTGCCGCGCCCATAGCGTGGCCGCGAGGCCGATGGGCCCGGCGCCCATCACCAGCACGCGCTCGCCGGGCGCGATGCGCGCGGCGTGCACACCGTGCAGACCGACCGCGAGCGGCTCGACCAGCGCGCCGAGGCGGTAGTCCACGCCGGGCGGCAGGCGCAGCGCCTCGGCTGCGCCGACACGCAGGAACTCGGCATAGGCGCCCGGCAGATCGCCGAGTCCCGAGTAACGGACCTTGTCGCAGCGATAGCCGATGCCGGACAGGCAGGGCTGGCATTGACCGCAGGCGATGTAGGGCAGCGCGGTCACGCGATCGCCCGGCTGCCAGCGGCCACGCACCTCGGGCCCGACCTCGACCACTTCGCCGCAGAACTCGTGGCCCATCACCGTGCCGGCGGGCAGCGGCTTCATGCCGCCGTCCGGCGTGTGCACGTCCGCCATGTGCAGATCCGAACCACAGATCCCGCAGCTCTTGACCGCGATCACCAGATCCGCGCCCTGGGCGCGCGGCTCGGGAACCTGCTCGATGCTGAGCGCCGACGCGGCGCGATGAAAGACGGCGGCGCGCATGGCTCGCTCTCCCCTGGTAGGACTCGCGACCGGTTGTACCAAGCGACTCGCGGCCACACAAGCCGCGCGCGAAGCGGGTAGACTCGCGGATCGCAGGCCAACCTCGGGGAGCAAGCACGTGGACCTGTCCTTCGATCCGCGCTACGAACGCTTTCGCGCCGAACTGCGCGCGTTTCTCGATACCCATGGGCACGAGGCGCCACGCGGCGCGGTGGATCTGCGCGCGCCGGCGACGCTGGCCTGGCAGAAGCGCCTGCTCGCGGCGGGCTATGCCGGCCGCACCATCCCGCGTGAGTACGGCGGCTACGGCGCCACGCCGGACATCCTCGAGGCGCGGATCATCGCCGAGGAATTCGCGAGCGCGCAGGTGTTCGCCGGCCTCGCCGGCCAGGGCATCAAGATGCTGATCCCGACCTTGCTGCGCTTCGGCACCGAAGAACAGCGCCAGCGTTTCATCAGGCCGACGCTGGAAGGCGAGATGATCTGGTGCCAGGGCTATTCCGAACCCAACGCCGGCAGCGATCTCGCGAGCCTGCGCACGCGCGCGGTGCTGGACGGCGATCACTGGGTGGTGAACGGCCAGAAGATCTGGACCTCGACCGCGCATCTCGCCGACTGGATGTTCTGCCTGGTGCGCACCGAACCCGAGGCACCGAAGCACAAGGGTATCAGCTTCCTGCTGTTCCCGATGACCACACCCGGCATCGAGATCCGCCCGCTCACCACCATGACCGGCGACGCGAGCTTCAACGAAGTGTTCTTCACCGACGTGCGCGTGCCACGTGATTCGATGATCGGCGCGCGCGGCGACGGCTGGAAGGTCGCCAACACCCTGCTCGGCTTCGAGCGCGGCATGCTGGGCGATCCGAACGTCACCCTGATGCGCTTCAACGCGCTGGTCGAACTGATGCAGCATGAGACGGTGGATGGACGGCGCCTGATCGATGTGCCGGTCTACCGCGAGCGGCTGATGAAGATCCAGGGGCGCATGCTGGCGCTGCGCGCGAACGATCTGCGGCTGCTCTCGGCCGGCCTCAACGACAAGCCGGCGCCGCTCGCGGGGCTGGTGGTGAAGCTGGTCGGCACGGAGCTGCGACACGAACTCGAGGCGCTGGCGATCGATGCGCTCGGCGAACTCGGCGTGCTCTACCGCGGCAGCCCGCTGCTGCGCGACGCGGGCATGTGGCAGCAGCATTACATGTACTTCCTGGGCCTCATCATCGGCGGCGGCACCGCGCAGATCCAGAAGAACATCATCGCGGAACGCGGGCTCGGCATGCCGCGCGAACCGCAACTCGCCTGAGGCGCGCGTCATGGATTTCGGATTGTCTGAAGAGCAAGTCCTGCTGACCGACAGCGTCGCCCGCCTGCTGACGGAATGCGCGCCGCTCGAGCGCACGCGGCGCTTCGCCGAATCAATGGAGGCGCGTGCGGACGACGTGTGGCGTGCGCTGGTCGAACAGGGCGTGACCGGTCTCGTGATCGACGAGACCCAGGGCGGCAGCGGCCTCGGCGTGCTGGAGGCCGCGCTGGTCGCCGAGGTGCTGGGCAGGCACGTGACGCCGGTGCCGTTCGTCGCGTGCTGCGTGCTGGCGCCCCACGCGCTGGCCCGCGCGGGCAGTCCGGCGCAGCAGAACGAATGGCTGCCGCGCCTCGCCAGTGGTGAGCGCGTGCTGGGTGCGGCGCTCAGCGAGCACTGCGGCGCGCGCGAAGACGCCGGCGTGACCGCCCACGGCGGCAGGCTCGACGGGCGCGCGCTGTTCGTGCTCGACTTCGAGGCCGACGGCTACCTGGTCGCGAGCCGCGACGGCGCGCTGCACCTGGTGAGCGCTGATGCCGCCGGTCTCGAACGCACGCCGCTCATCACCATCGACCGCAGCCGTCGCGTGGGTGAGCTGCGCTTCAGCGGCGTCGCGGCAGACACCTTGCCAGGCAGCGCCGATGGCCACGTGCTCGCGGAACTCGTCGCCCGCGGCCGCGTGATGCACGCTGCCGACACGCTCGGCGCCGCGCAGCACATGCTCGACCAGGCGGTCGCCTACGCCGGCACGCGCGAACAGTTCGGACGCAAGATTGCGTCCTTCCAGGCGGTCAAGCACCTGTGCGCCGAGATGGCGTCGCAGCTCGAGCCGTGTCGCGCGCTCCTGTGGTACGCGGCCTACGCGCAGGACGCGCTGCCCGCCGAAGCCGCGCTCTACGCCTGTCATGCGAAGGCCCATCTCGCCGAAGTCGGCAGCTTCGTCGCGCGCACCGCGACCGAAGTCCATGGCGGCATGGGCTTCACCGATCTGCTCGGCCTGCACTACTGGTTCAAGCGCATCGGCTTGAATCGCCAGTTGCTCGGCAGTCCGGAGCGCGCAAGAGAAGACGCGGCGCGGCTGCAAGGCCTGTAGGGCCGATTTCAATCGGCCATACACCGCGCAAAGACCAAAGCCGTACATGGCGGGTTGAAACCCGCCCTACAAGCGTGACCTCGATCGATCGAGTTTTCCTGTAGGGCCGATTTCAATCGGCCATACACCGCGCAAAGACCAAAGCCGTACATGGCGGGTTGAAACCCGCCCTACAAGCGTGACCTCAATCGGTCGAGTTTTCCTGTAGGGCCGATTTCAATCGGCCATGCAC
>JBFWYG010000063.1:15647-24315 GCA_050186725.1 Gammaproteobacteria bacterium
CGGATGACCAGCCCGTAGCGCGCGGCGTAAGGCTCTGCGATGCGTCGTGGCAGGGTGACGATCAGATCGGTCTCGGCAATGATCGGCGGCACCACGGTGAAATGGTTTACGGTCAGCGCGATGCGGCGCTTCAGGCCGTGCTCGGCGAGCGCCTGGTCGACGAAACCCTGCGGATCGCCGCGCGGGGTGATCAGGAGATGCGGCACGGCCGCGAAGCGCTCGAGGTCCAGCTTGCCGCGCGCCAGGGGATGACCCGCGCGCATCATGCAGCTGAACTTGTTGTCGTCGATCAGCGCGTGACCGAAGCGCTCCGGAATGTCGCCAAAGGCGCCGAGCGCGAAATCCGCGTCGCCGGCGTCGAGCCGTTCGAAGGCCTTGCCCGCCGCCGGCAGCACCCGCACATCGATGAACGGCGCGCTGGCGGCCAGGCGGCGCATCAGCGGCGGAATGACCGCGCTCACCATGTAGTCGTTGGTGTCGATGGTGAAGCTGCGCTCGGCGGTGGCGGGGTCGAAGGCCATGGGGTCTAGCGCCTGCTCGAGCGCGGCCAACGCGGAGTGCACCTGGGGCGCGAGTTCCAGCGCGCGCGGCGTGGGCAGCATGCCGTCGGGCCCGCGCACGAAGAGCTCATCCTTCAGGTAGTGCCGCAGGCGCGACAGCGCGTTGCTGACCGCCGGCTGGGACAGGGCGACCCGCCGGGCGGCGCGCGTGACGTTCCGCTCGGTCATGAGCGCGTCGAAGATCACCAGCAGGTTCAGATCGAGTCTTCGAAGATTCACGAAACGAATATAGAACGTTCATAAAATCCATTTCAATAATTAATATTTGCACTGCACAATTCGCCCCGTGCTGCAGCCGTCGCGTGCCGCGACGTTAGGACAGCCCGAGGAAACGACCATGCTGAACCTCCTGAACCAACTCCTGCTCGTGAACGGTGGCGACGAACTCGACACCTGCCTCAAGGCCAACGCCCATCTCGGCGCCGGCGAGGCCTACGACGCCTGCCACGAGAAGCGCCGCGCGCTGCTGAAGGAGCGCATGCTGCGTGAACTGCTGGGCATTGCCGGCCTCGCCCTCGGCGCCCTCGCGGTGGTGGCCCTCGCGACCGGCGCGATCTGAACCGACGGCCGAAGGCCCCGATCTCTCGTCTCGATCGCCGCCCCCTCTCCCCCCTGACGGGTAGCGATCATCCCTGACGCCGGCGCGATCTCCCCTCGCGCCGGCGTCCTTCTAGAGTCCACTCCAGTCACCGTGAAACCGGCGCCGGCCGTCGGCGGACCAAGCCCGAAACGAATCGGTTACATTACCCGCCCGCACCGCGGGAGTGCGTGAGTCATTCGAGGGTAAGTTCATGATCCGCATGCGCATAGGCGCGCATTCCAGGCGCCGCGCGGTCCATCGCGCTCGTCACGCCGCGGTCCTTCTCGCACTGCTCGCGAGCCTGCTGCCGGGCATGGCCTGGGCCCACGCGCTGGTCGTGGCGAGCACGCCCACGGCCAACAGCGAAGTGGACGGCGCGGAGGTCGCTTTCGACCTGCAGTTCAACAGCCGGCTGGACCAGAGGCGCGCGCGCCTGCGCCTGGTGCCCACCGAGGGCGAGCCCAGCGAGGTGCCGCTCGCGGCCAGCGATGACCCCGCCCACCTGCGCGGCAGGGCCACGGCGCTGGCGCCCGGCGCTTATCGAATCGAGTGGTACGTGCTGAGTCCGGACGGCCATGTCACCCGCGGCTACGTGCCGTTCAAGGTCCGTACCCCCTGAGCGCGCGTCCGTGGAACTGCTGCTTGGCTTGTTCGGTTTCCTGTCCGTCATGCTGCGCTGCCTGTGCCTGGTCGGCGCGGCGCTGGTGGTGGGCGGCGTGGTGTTCCGCCATGCCATCGTGCTGCCGGTCGCGGATCGAGCGCTCGGCCCGACCCGCGAGGTCCTCGGCCGCCTGAGCCGCCTGCTGCGCGGCAGCGCGTGGCTGCTGGCGGCCACCGCGCTCGCCACCCTCCTGCTCGACACCCTGGTCATGATGGGTTCGCTCGGCATGGCGCCGCTGCTCGCCTTGACCGCGCCCGCCTCGCTGGCCTTCGCCGCCATCGCGGGCGGCGCCCTGGTGATCGCCAGCGACGACGGCGAAGCCGGCTGGCGCGCGCCAGCCGCCGCGCTGCTGATCCTGGTCGGCATGATCTGCACCACCCACTCGGTGAGTCGCCTGGAGCACACCGCGCTCCTGGTCGCGGCCTCCACCCTGCACCAGGTCGGCGCCTACTGCTGGCTGGGCGGCCTGCCCTACTTCCTCGTGGTGCTGAACCGCGCCACGACCGCTGACCGCGCGCGCCTGGCGCTGCGCTACTCGCACCTGTGCGCGGCGAGTGTCGTACTGCTGCTGATCTCCGCCGGGCTCAAGTCGGTGTTCTACATCGGCGGCCTGGCGGCCGTGTACGGCAGCCAGTACGGTGCGATGAGCAGCATGAAGCTCACCCTGTTCGCCACGTTGCTGTGCTTCGGCGCGGGCAACTTCCTGGCCACGCGCAGGCTGGCGGCGGAAGCGGCGCTGGTCGTACGGCTCAGGCGCTTCGTCGAAGTGGAGATGCTCATCGGCCTGACCCTGATGTTCGTCGCCGGCGCGATGACCTCGCTGCCGCCGGCGGTTGACCTGGGGGACAACCTCGCGCCCTGGGCGACGGTGAAGGAGCGCGTGTTCACGCCGCGTGTGCCACGCTTGACCAGTCCGGACCCGAGCCAGCTCGCGATTCCGCAGGAACAGGCGCGGCTGGACGCGCTGGCCGCCGAGCAGAACAAGCGGCCACTCGCGGCTTACGTGCCGGGGACCGGCGTCGGCCTGCCGGATACCCCCGCGGACCTGGCGTGGTCGGAGTACAACCACAACTGGTCGGGCATCTTCCTGCTCATCATCGGCGTGCTCGCGCTGTTCGCCCAGGCCGGCTGGAAGCCCGCGCAGAACTGGCCGCTGATGTTCTTCGTGCTGGGATTGTTCGTGCTGATTCGCTCCGACCCCGAGTCCTGGCCCACGGGCGACATCAACTTCTTCGCCGCCATGCGCGCGCCGGAGGTGGTGCAGCACCGGCTGGCGGTGGTGGTGACCTTCATCTTCGCCGTCTTCGAATGGCGCGTGCGCAAGGGCCGGCTTGCCGGCACCCGCGCCGAATACGTGTTCCCGGCGATGAACGTCGCCGGCGGCATCCTGCTGCTCGCCCACACCCACGATCTGAACAACCCGCAGGAGGCGCTCCTCATGGAATGGAGCCATCTCTTCGCTGGGCTGTTCGCGCTCTCTGCCGGCTGCGCGCGCTGGCTCGAGATCCGGGCCACCGGTTTCACCCAGCGCGTCGCCGGATGGGTGTGGCCGTGGAGCTTCGTCGGCATGGGACTGGTGATGATGTTCTACCGGGAGAGCTGACGTATCCCGCCAGCGATCGGCCGGCGCCGCGGATTTTGGGCACCCGGACCCCAGGTCTGTGAAGCAGGACCGGATCGCGACATTGCCAACTCGGTGGCGCGCGCCCACTATCGGATCTACCGCGAATCAACTACAGGGGACCGTGATATGCGCGCGATAAGGAAAATTTCGGCTGCGGCCCTCGTGGCTGCCGCTTGCGGCGCGGGCGTCCAACCGGCCAGCGCGGCCGCCACGTTCTTCTTCTCCGACACCCCTTACCTTTCGGAAGCCGACATTCCGCACCAGTTCTACTTCGGCGATGCGCCGGTGCTGCTGGACACGCTGGAAGACGGCAGCCTGGACGCCAGCCTCTCGGCGAGCGCGGGCAGCGTGATCGGTCCAGGCCAGTTCGATGGCTTGCGCGATTCGGTCGATGGTGACGACGGCGACATCGACGGCAGTGGCACGGCCGGTCGATCCTGGTTCACCGGCGACGGCACCACGGGCGTCACCTTCACCTTCAACGGCGTGGATCTGCCCACGGCGTTCGGACTGGTGTGGACCGACAGCGGCAACGAGGTCGTCTTCAGCGCGAAGGATGGCAACGGGGATTCCCTGGGAACCATCACCCGAAGTGGATTCTCCGACGGCGTGTTCACCGGCGCCACGGCCGAAGACCGCTTCTTCGGCGTCACCTTCGAAGGCGGCATCAAGTCGATTTCGATCAGCAACTTCGGCGCTGGTATCGAATTGGATCACATCCAGTACGGCATCATGTTCGAGCCGACCCCCGTGCCGCTGCCCGGCGCTGCATGGTTGATGCTCTCCGGCGCTGCGGCGCTTGCCGTGCGCCGGCGTCGCGCAGGCTGAGCTTGCGGTCGCAGGTAGCGCGTCGCGGGTCGGCGCCCCTCGCCGCCATGCTGGGCGGCGGCGGGACGCCCGGCGCACGGCCTGCCGCCTGACCGACCGCCATCGCCAACCGCCTATCGGTGGATGGGCGGCGCCGCGCCCATCGCCTATGCTTGGCCGCCATCGTCAGGCCGAGAGGGCGCCGCCATGGGTCTCTCCTTCACACCATTGCATCCGCTGTTCGCCGCCGAGGCACATGGCGTCGACCTGCGCACGGTCGAAGACCGCGCCACGCTGGACGCCATCCGCGCCGGCATGGACGAGTACGGCGTGCTGGTGTTTCGCGGCCAGCCACTGACCGACGCTGAACAGCTCGCCTTCGCCGAGCGCTTCGACGGCACCTTGCACACCAAGACCGGCGTCGCGGCGCTGACCAAGAACCGCTTCGGCAACGAGGCGCTGACCGACATCTCCAACGTCGACGAGACCGGCGCGCTGCTGCCGGCCGACGATCGGCGCCGGCACTACGGGCTGGCCAATCGCCTGTGGCACACCGACGCCTCGTTCGAGAATCCGCGCGGGCGCTATTCCCTACTGTCGACTCGCGTGCTGCCGCCGGCCGGGGCCGACACGGAATTCGCCGACATGCGCGCCGCCTGGGACGCGCTGCCCGCCACGCTCAAGGACACCCTCCTTGGCTACACCGTCCACCATTCCATCGCCTACTCGCGCCAGACGCTCGGCTTCGACTTCTCGGCCGAGGAACTCGACAAGCTGCGCGGCGCGGTGCATCCGCTGGTGAATGTGAACGCCGCGACCCGGCGACGCGCGCTGTACCTCGCCTCGCACGCCTCGCGCATCAACGAACTCTCGCTGCCCGAGGGCCGACTCCTGCTGCGCGAACTGATGGAGCACGCCACCCAGCCGCGCTTCGTCTTCAGCCACGCGTGGGCCGACGGTGACCTCGTGATCTGGGACAACCGCGCGACCATGCATCGCGCGCGGCCCTTCGAAGACTACAAGCACCGGCGCGAGCTGCGCCGCGTGACCACCCTGGACATCCACTGAGCGCCGCGCCGCGGCCTGGCCCAAGGACTTTCGCATGACCGCCACCCCGCGTCTCGGCATCGTGCTCTCCACCGTCACCGAGGGCCCGCCCCAGGAGTTCGTCGACATCGGCCAGCTGGCCGAGCGCCACGGCTGGGAAGCGGTGCTGGTGAACGAAGGCCGCGGCGATGCGCTGGCCTGCGCGCAGGCCATCGCCTGCGCGACCAGCACGCTGACCGTCGGCACCAACATCGCGAACATCTACTTCCGCCATCCGTTTCTCGCCGCCGGTACGCTGAAGACCATCGCGGACCTCGCCGGCGGGCGGCTGCGCGTCGGCTTCGGCATGAGCCATCGCGGCCTGCTCGGTTCGCTCGGCATCGACATGGGCGACGCGCGTCAGCACTTGCGTGACTACGTCGCGGCGGTCAAGGCCGGGCTCGCCGGCGAGGCTGGCAGCGGGTTTCTCAAGCACGCGCCGTCGCGCCACGTGGTCCCGGTGTACGTCGCGGCCAACACGGTGGAGAGCGCAGCGGTGGCGGGCGAAGTGGGCGACGGCCTCATGCCCTTTCTCACGCCGCGCTCCTTCCTGCCGCAGCTGGTCGCCGCCGCGCGCACCAGCGCCGCGCGTCACGATCGTTTGCTGGACGAATGCCCCTGCATCTTGAGCATTCCGACCTTCGTGTCAGACGATGCGGCCGCCGCGCGTTCGGCGGCGCGCTACAACCTGGCGTTCTTCGCGCTCTTGCCCAACTACCGCCGCCAGTGGCGGCGCGCGGGCTACGGCGCGGCGATGGACGCCATTCGCGCGCTTGGAAAAGGCGCGAACCGCGCCGCCATCGCGCCGCTCATTCCGGACGCACTGGTCGACGACGTGTGCGTGTTCGGTACCGCGTCCGAATGCCGCGCGCAGCTCGAGGCGTTTCGCGCCGCCGGCGCGGACATGCCGGTCATCGCCGTCAGCCCGGTCAACGAGGAGCGCCTCGCCGCGACCCGCAAGGCCATCGTCGCGCTCGCGCCCGGCGCCTGAGCGGCCCGGCCACCAGATCCACAGGGGAGAACCAGCCATGGCCCATACGCCGAAATTCGCCCACGCCGTGCTCATGACCAACCGCCGCGACGCGATGCGCGACTGGTATTGCGCGGTGCTCGACGCGCACGTGGTGTACGAAGACCCGATGATCTGCTTCATCACCTACGACGACGAACATCACCGCCTCGCGTTCCTGTCGCCCCCGCCCGGCCAGCCCTTCGTCGAGCGCGCGCCGCACAGCGCGGGGCTCATGCACACCGCCTACACCTTCAGCAACCTGGGCGGCCTGCTCGAGCGCTACGAATCGCTGAAGGCGCGCGGCATCGAGCCGCGCGTGCCGATCCAGCACGGCGTCACGACCTCGCTCTATTACCGCGATCCGGACGGCCAGTTCGTCGAGATGCAGGTCGATAATTTCGCCAGCGCGGAAGACGCCAACAACTACATGCGCGGCCCCGAGTTCGCGGCCGATCCGGTCGGCCCGGTCTACGATCCGGCGCTGATGCTGGCCGACTTCAAGCGCGGCGTGCCGGCCGCGACCCTGCAGACCCGCGGCTGGGCGCTGGCGGGGCCGCCCCAGCCCCACGCGATGGCGCTGTTCGCCGCCGCCTGACCTGACCATGGCCGGTCCGAGCACCGGCCTCGCTTCAATCACGAGGGAGACATTGCGTGAGTGCGACCGTTGTCGAAGTGCCGGTGCTGATCGTCGGCGGGGGCGGCTGCGGCCTGACCCTGTCCCTGCTGCTGTCCGATATGGGCATCGAACACCTGCTGGTCGAGCGTCATCCCGGCACGTCCATACTGCCCAAGGCGCACTACCTCAATCAGCGCACCATGGAAGTGTTCCGCCAGCATGGTGTGGCCGATTCGATCTACGCGGTCGGCACGCCGCAGAAGCACATGAGCAAGGTACGCTGGTGTACCTCGCTCGGCGGCGACGGTCCGCTGGACGGCAAGACCTTCTACGCCATCGACGCCTTCGGCGGCGGCAAGACCGCGCCCATCTACACCCAGGACAGTCCCTGCCCGTCCTCGAACTATCCGCAGATCCGTCTCGAGCCGCTGCTGCGCGAGCACGCCGAGGCGCGCGCGCCGGGCAAGGTGAAGTACGGGCACGAACTGACGTCCTTCACCCAGGACGCCGACGGCGTCAGCGCGACCATCACCGAACTCGCGAGCGGCCAGACCTACACGGTGCGCGCGCAGTACATGGTGGCGGCCGACGGCGGCAAGACCGTCGGCCCCGCGCTCGGCATCGAGATGCAGGGCATCGGCAACATCGCGCGCATCGTCAGTTCGCACGTGACGGCCGATCTGGCTCGCTGGTGGGACGAAGAGGCGCTCATCACCTGGTTCATCAATCCCGATCAAAGCGGCACCTTCGGTAGCGGCGCGATGGTGCCCATGGGCCCCACCTGGGGCCCGCGCTCGGAGGAATGGGTCATCCATTTCAACTTCGATCCGAACGACCCCGAGGAGATCGACGAAGTCACCGTCGTACCGCGCCTGCGCGCGCTCTTGAAACTGCCGGACGTGGCGATGACCGTGCACAAGGTCAGCCACTGGACGCTGGAGGCGGTGCTCGCCGAGCGCTACCAGGAAGGTCGCATCTTCTTAGCCGGCGACGCCGCCCATCGTCATCCGCCGACCACCGGTCTCGGTCTCAACACCGCCGTGCAGGACGCGCACAACCTCGCGTGGAAACTCGCCGCGGTGCTGCGCGGCCACGCGGGTCCCGGACTGCTCGCGAGCTATGCCGCCGAGCGCCACGCCATCGGCCGGCGCAACGTGGACTGGGCGATGTTCACTGCGCTGAACCACGCGGTGCTCGACGCCGGCATGGGCTTTCATCCCGGCCAGCCGCAGGAACTCCGGCACATGAATTTCGAAGCCTTCTTCGCCGACACGCCGATGGGCGCGACGCGTCGCGCGCGCGCCGCCGAGGTATTCGAGACCCAGCGCACCGAGTTCCAGGCCCACGACCTCGAGATCGGCTTCGCCTACGCGCAAGGCGCGCTCATCGCCGACGGCAGCGCGCCGCACGTGCCTGATCCCATGGGCCATCGCTACCAGCCCACCACCCGTCCCGGCCATCGCCTGCCGCATGCATGGCTGCGCCACGGCGGCGAGCGGCTGTCGACGCTCGATCTCGCGGGCCGCGCGGGCGGCTACGTGCTGCTGACGGGTGACGGCGACGCGTGGCGTGACGCCGCGGCGCGCGTGGCCGAAAAGTACGGCGTGCCGCTGTCCGTCGCCGCGATCGGCGCCGGCCAGGCCTACGCCGACGACGAGGGTCGCTGGTCGCTGCTGCGCGGGACCGGCGAGGCCGGCGCGCTGCTGGTGCGCCCCGACAACC
>JBFWYG010000064.1:0-4714 GCA_050186725.1 Gammaproteobacteria bacterium
GGCTTCGCGGCATAGGGGCCGCGCTGACCATAGCCGAACATGCCGACGTAGAGGATGCGCGGATTGACCGCGGCGACATCCGCATAGGTCAGCTTCAGGCGCGCCATGGCCTGCGGCCGCACGTTGTAGACCAGCACGTCGGCGCTCGCGCAGAGGCGCAGCAGGGCCTCGCGGCCGGCGGGCTGCTTCAAGTCCAGCACGATGGCGCGCTTGTTGCGGTTCACGTGCAGGAAGCCATTGGCCATGCCGCGATGGCGGGCGTGCCCGACGTTGCGGCTGGTGTCGCCGGCGGGCGGTTCGACCTTGATCACGTCCGCGCCGAGATCGCCGAGCTGCTGGGTGGCGAAGGGCCCCATCAGCACCGTGGTCAGGTCGATGATCCTGACGCCCGCCAATGCACCGCTCATGAAAGGCCTCCCCCGCCGTATCGAGGCCGGCAGGTTAGCGCAGCCGCCACTGACCCGGCGACCTGCGATAGGCGTAGAGGGTGGATGGCTGGCCTTGCTAGGATGGGGCCATACCGCCGGCCGATGCGCCGCGCCCCCGATTGATCCCAGGAGACAGACCATGGCAAAGAACAAGCTCCCCACCTCGCGCAAGGCCACCGGCGCCAGCATCGACATCGGTATCTCGCCGGCCGACCGGCAGAAGATCGCCGACGGTCTCTCACACCTGCTGGCGGACAGCTACACGCTCTACCTCATGACCCACAACTTCCACTGGAACGTCACCGGCCCGATGTTCAACACCCTGCACCTGATGTTCATGGGGCAGTACACCGAGCAGTGGACCGCGCTCGACTTGGTAGCAGAGCGGATCCGCGCGCTGGGTTTTCCGGCGCCGGGCACCTACAGTGAGTTCGTCAAGCTCGCCTCGATCAAGGAAGTGGGCGGCGTGCCCAAGGCGCTCGACATGGTGCGCCACCTGGTGGCCGCCCAGGAGGCCACCGCGCGCACCGCGCGCTCGCTGTTCCCGGCGGTGGAAAAGGCCAACGACCAGCCCACCATGGATCTCCTGACCCAGCGCCTCGACGTGCACGAGAAGACCGCCTGGATGCTGCGCAGCCTGCTGGAGGAGTAAGGCAGAATTCGGGAGAATTCGGGGACAGACCACGATTTCAATACGAGTCCGAGGTCGGACCACGGCCTCAATGAAATCGTGGTCTGTCCCCGAATTCGTCGTCTGTCCCCGAATTCCGGCCCGTGAAATCGTGCGCCGCCCTATACTCCAGCTATGACCGATTACACCTTCCTCGATGCGCTCCGCGAGCAGCTCTCGAAGCCCGAGAACCAGTCACCGCACAACCGCTTTCTCGGCATCGAGGTGGTGCATCTCGAGCACGCCCGCGCGGTGCTGCGCGTTCCCTACGCGGCGCGCCTCGCCGGCAACGCCACCAACGGCGTGCTGCACGGTGGAGTCATCACCACGGTGATCGATTCGGCGGGCGGCTGGTCGGTGATCGCGGCGCTCGGGCGACGCATCAACATCGCGACACTCGACCTGCGCATCGACTACCTGAAACCCGCGACGCCGGGCATGGCCGTGACCGCCGCCGCCCACTGCTACAAGGTCACGCGCAACGTGTGCTTCGTGCGCGCGCTGGCCTACCACGCCGACCGCGACGACCCGATAGCGAACTGCGCGGCAAGTTTCATGATCAAGGAAACGGCCCCTGCCCCGGACGAGGCCACGCAAGCATGAGCATCATCGACGCCCTGCGCGCCGCGCGGCAGAGCCGCGACTACCGCGGCCTAGGCGAGGCCATGCCCTACATCGAGGCGCTCGGCATCAACGTCACCGAGTCGCCCCAGGGCATGCTGCTGACGCTGGCCGCGAGCAGCATCCACGTCGGCAACCCTTTCACCCAGGCGCTGCACGGCGGCTTCATCGGCGCGTTCCTCGAGACCGCGGCCATCGTGCAACTGATCCTCGAGCAGGACAGCGACACCCTGCCCAAGCCGATCAACGTCACCGTCGACTATCTGCGCGGTGGCCGCGTGGCGGACACCAGGGCCGCGGCGCGGGTCACCAAGCTCGGACGCCGCGTGGCCAACGTGCACGCGAGTTGCTGGCAGGACGATCCCGAGCGACCGATAGCGACCCTCTCCGGGCACTTCCTGATGAGCTGAAGGGCGTCGCTCAGGCGTCGTCCAGCCAGCGCAGCACCGTGCCGAGCAGGTCGGCGGGCAGGATGGGCTTGGCGAGAAAGTCGTTCATGCCGGCGGCAAGGCAGGCGACGCGATCTTCATTGAAGGCATTGCCGGTCATGGCGACGATTGGCGTGCGCGCATGGCGCGGCAGGGCGCGCAGTGCGCGGGTCGCGGCGAGGCCGTCCATCTCCGGCATCTGCATGTCCATCAGGATCAGCGCGAAGTCGACGTCGCGCGCCGCTTCCAGGGCGCGCCGACCATCGTTGGCGAAGTGCAGCTCCAAGCCGCTGTCCGCCAGGATCTCCCGCACCAGGAAACGATTGACGTCGTTATCCTCGGCGACCAGCACCCGCTTGCCGGCGTGACCGCGCGCGAGGCGCGCTGTGGGCGTGTCCGTCTCAGGTGCCGCCGCCACGGGCGCGGCCCGCGGCGCCACGCGTCCCAGGCGCGCGGTGAACCAGAAGCGGCTGCCGAGGCCTGCCTTGGACGTGACGCCGACCTCGCCGTCCATCATCCGCGCGAGATGCGCGTTGATCGCGAGCCCGAGACCGGTGCCGCCATGTCGTCGCGTGGCGGTGCTGTCGGCCTGTTCAAAGGCGGTGAAGAGCCGCGGCTGGAGTTCGGGCTCGATGCCGCTGCCGGTATCGCTGACCGCGAACTCGAGCAGGAGGTCCGCCTCCGTCTCGGCGCGTACCCGCGCCTCCAGCACCACCTCGCCCTGGTCGGTGAACTTGACCGCGTTGCTGAGGTAGTTCAGCAGCATCTGGCAGAGCCGCGTCTCGTCGCCGCAGAGCAGCGGTGGCAGCGGATCGGCCTCGATGCGGAACGTGAGTCCGCGTGCCTGCAGGCGGTCGGCGACGAGTACACGCGCCCTGTCCAGCAGTTCGCCGGGCGCGAAGGGCGTGAGTTCGAGGTCGAAACGCCCGGCCTCGATCTTCGACAGGTCGAGCACGTCGTTGACGATGTTCAGCAGGTGATCGGAGGCGGTCACGACCTTGTCGAGTTTCTCCTGCTGCTCGCCGCTCAGCCCGCCGCGCTCGCGCAGCAGGTGGGTCATGCCGACGATGGTGTTCATCGGCGTGCGGATCTCGTGGGACATGTTGGCGAGAAAGGCGCTCTTGGCGCGGGTCGCCGCCAGCAGTTCGAGTTCCGCCGCCTTGCGTCGCGCGACCTCGTCGACCAGCTGCACGGTGCGCTGGGCGAGGCAGTCCGACATGGTCATGAGGGCGTCGATCAGCACCCGCGTGGCGCCGGTCATCTGCGCCTGCGCGACCTCTTTCGCCGCCTCCAGCGTCGCGCCTGCCTGCATGGCCAGCACCACCTTGGCCATGCGCTTGTCGTCGTCGAGGATGTGGTAGGCGAGCCAGTGGGTCAGGAAGGACGCGATGCCGGCGACCACCTCGCCGAGCGGCCGCGCCGTTTCCGCCGCCCGGCGCTCGACCTCGGCGATGAACTGGGCGTGGGTGGCGTGATGGCGCTCGCGCCACTCGTCGTCACCGAAATGGGCCTGCCAGAGGGCTTCCTCCGCCTGGAAATGCACCTCGGCGTAGGTCTCGAGCTCCTCCAGCACGGCGCGCAGCACCGGCGGCTCGGCCTGGTGCGCCAGGTGATCGATGAGCTTGTTCAGGAGTCGCACCAGGTTGCGGTGCTGCTCGTCCACCAGCGCGATGCCGGTGTCGTACTTGTCGCTCCACTGGAAGATGTCGAAGTTGGCCGAGGCGGTCATGCAGAGAAGGCTCGCTCGTACGGCGGCCCGCCCTCACCGACGGCCCGAATTCGCGTGAATGAGAAGTGCGTCGAAGTTGGATCGAAGCATAACCGACCGCGGTCGGCTTGCAGATGCTGACGCCGCGCCGACGGCGCGCTCAGCCGCCCGCGCGTACCGGTCGGAACCCAGCCTCGGCCAGCATCGCCATGACCGTCTCGCGATGGTCGCCCTGGATCTCGATGGCGCCCGCCTTGACCGTGCCACCGGCGCCGCAGCGCTTCTGCAGCTGCCTGGCGAGCGCCTGCAACTCGGCATCGTCGACGCCGGTGAAGCCCTTGAGGACAGTGACGGTCTTGCCGCCGCGATGGGCGGTGTTGCGCAGGACGTCGACGCGGCCGCGGGCGGCCCCGGTGTTCTTGTCCGGCGTCGCTTCGGGTGCGGCCGTCGACGCGTCCTCGGCGGACCTGGTCACCAGTCCCGCCAGCGCGGCAAAGGGATTGGCGACGGGTTCAGGCGCCGGCAGCGGGCGATGCTTGTCTTTCATCCAACCATTGTCCGACTTCGGTCGGCGATTGACATAGTTTCACAGCAAGAGAGGCGCTGGGCCGCTATAAGGACGAAGTGATGCCGCCCGACAGCACGCGCCTGGATGATGGCCGTGCCGCCGAGCCAGGAGCCTGCGTGCCCGGCATCGCTCCCTATTCCCCGGAGACCTCGTCATGAAGAAGCTTGTCGCCGCCGTCCTCTCCACGTTCTGCGCCGTTTCCGCCGAAGCCGTGCCGATTTCCGTCGATGTCTTCGCTCAGGCCAACAGCTCGAGCGGCGGCGTGGGCAAGTTCGCCTTCGCCGTCACCGC
>JBFWYG010000064.1:4814-23387 GCA_050186725.1 Gammaproteobacteria bacterium
ACGCCCCAGTGCGGACGATGTGCCAGCAGCGTCTCGCGGTCCATCAGCAAGGACGACACCTGGGACAAGTGGCCGCGCAGCTGGTCGAGGATGGCGAAGCCGTGGGTGTCGATGTCGCCCCAGTAATGCACTTGGCAGCGCCGCAGCCAGGCGGCGCGCGTCAGCGCCTCCCAGCCGTAGCCCGCGCCGAACACGACGAGGGCGCGCGCCACCGGCGGGAAGGCGAGGAAATTGGTCTCATTCTCGGTG
Organism: Gammaproteobacteria bacterium; assembly: GCA_050186725.1. Lineage (GTDB taxonomy): Bacteria > Pseudomonadota > Gammaproteobacteria > JADJYF01. The sequence continues at coordinate 5,064 of JBFWYG010000064.1, forward strand.
ATGAAGACCCGTTCGAGCGGTAACGCCAGCTCGGCGAAGCTCTCCGCGTCCAAGGTGATGTCGGCGAGCCCGGTGCAGCCGGGCAGACTCGGCAGTGCCGGGTCCAGCAAGCGAAACCGGATGCGGAGCGGTTTGTCCAGGAAGCCGAAACGCCGCGTGAACTGCGCCACACCGCTCGCGTCGGACTCGATGGACGTGGGTGGCAAGACCAGCGCCAGCAGTTCGCCCAGCACGCCGCGATGCGCCTCGATGAACTTGCTGTCCACCCCGGGCACGTCGACCTGGCGCAGGTAGATGCCCGGTCGAGGATGGACCGCGAGCCAGGCGATCACGGCCAGCAGACGCGGCCAGGACTCGGCCAGGTCGAGCGCGAGGTTCGGCCGCCGACGCAGCCACGCGAGCAGCGCCGGCTCTGCATTCGCCGTCTGCAGCCAGAGGTCCTTGAAGCGGTTCGCCTGGCGTGCCTTGCCGATTAGCGCCAGGGCGTCGCTCGGAGAATCGACCCACACGGCCGCCGGCAGCCGCTGCGTACCCTGCACACGATGCTTCCAGTCTCGCCATTCGATGCGCAGATGTGGAAGATCGGCGAGGGTTCGCACCCAGTCACGCACGGCTTCGAAACGCTCGGAGAGATCCCCCGCGTCGGGGGTCTTCAGCCGCAGGCGGAGCGGCCAGGCGATGGCATCGAAGACCGTCGCGCGCAGCAGCTCGCCGCGCTCCCACAGGCGCTGCACCTGGGCATGCAGATCCGCAGCCGTGGTCCAGCTCACGGCGCCGCGCCGGCTTCCACGGCCCTGGAACCGACCGCGACCTGCGCCCGCTGCGCGCGGTATTCATCGATGGACAGGCAACGCAGACGTGAATCGCCTCCGCCTTCGTTGTGCACGAAGCCAACGCTCGCCACGAAGGGTTCGATGATGTGAATCTTCTGCAGCGGCGTGACGATGAGCAGCTGCAGGTTGAGCTCCTGGAACAGGCGCAGCCCATATTGCGCCGACTCGTCCGACCCGCGTCCGAAAGCCTCGTCGATCACGACGAAGCGAAACGAGCGCGAACGCACCGCGCCCCATTCGAGCCCGAACTGGTAGGCAAGACTCGCCGCGAGCACGGTGTAGGCGAGCTTCTCCTTCTGCCCACCCGACTTGCCGCCCGAGTCCGAGTAATGCTCGTGCTCCACGCCGTCGGCACGCCAGCGCTCGCTGGCCGAGAAGAGGAACCAGTTGCGCACATCGGTAACCTTCGCGGTCCAGCGCCGATCCGCGTCGAGCAGGCCCTCGCGGCCGCGAAAGCGGTCGATGATCGCCTTGACCTGCAGGAACTTCGCTTCCGAGTACTGTTCGTCGGCCGCGCCGGTCAGCGTGCCTTCGGCGCAGGCGCGCAAGTCCTGCTGGAAATCGCGCGTCTCGGCGTCCGGACTCACCTGCGCAACCAGCTTGATGTAACGCCCGGGGTTGTAGTCGATGGCCTCCAGCGACTGGTTGATGCGCTCCACCCGCTCTCTGATGGTCTCGCGCTCGCGCGCCAGCTGGGCGTTGAAGTTGGCCACTTCGTTGATGGTGTTGACGTTCAGCAACTCCTTGAAACGCGCCTCGAAGCGCGGCAGGTCGTCGCTCCGCAGGCCATCGAGCAGGCGCGCGTACTCCGGCAGCGCCGCCAGGCTCACGTCCATCTCGGCGGTCTCGGCCTTGAACTCTTCCGCGAAGCCGCGCATGGCGTTGACGATGCTCTCGGTCAGCCGTGACAGGCGTTTGTCGCCCGCGTCGATGCGATCCTGCAGCCAGCGGCGCAGCTCCTGTTCGCGATTGTCGCAGGACTCCACCGACAGTTGATGCTCACCCAGGGCCTGCGCGCGCCACGCGTCCTGAGCTGCGGTCTGCGGCTCGGTGAGTGGCGTTTCGTCCCACACAGCGGCGGATTGCTCCCGCTGGGCCTGGGCGGTCTCGGTCTTGGCTTTCAGCTCGCCGCGCCTGCCGAGCGCGTCCGCGCGTTTGCGTTCCAGTTCGCGAGTGCGCTCCTGCGCCGCCGCGAGTTCGCGGGCCAGCACCTGCAGGGCGTCGGACGCGGCCTCGAGCCGCGCGCGCTCATCGACGAGCGCCGCGACCTGCCGGGCGACACCTTGCCAATCGATGTCCGTGTAGTGCGTGAACATCTCCAGCGCCGCGAGCGTCTCCAGCCGCCCTTGCAACTCCTTGCGCGCCGCCTTCAGCTGGACGAGTTCCCCCGCCTGCGCCGCCAGCGTCACCTCGAGTCGGCGCCGATGATCGCGCAGGGCACGCAGCTTGTCGGCATTGCTCCAGCCGAGCACATAGCGACTGCGGTCGTCGATGCGTGAGCGATCGTCCTTCTCGTGTCGGCCACCCGGATCCTTGATCTGACCGGCGCGGGTGAGGGCGCGCGCCTCGCGCCGGAACTGGTCGGGCGTATCGCAGCAGGCCACGTCGAAGCGGGCACGAAGCTCCTGTTCCAACCACTCGTAGTGCGGCGAGTCAGGCTTGATCACGAGTTTGCGCACCAGCGATTGCGCATGCAGGCCGGCGGCGGGCGAGGCCTTGCGCGGCCGCACGTGGTAGTACACCAATCGAGCGCCGAGGTGCTGGCGATCCACCCAGTCTGCCACGACCCGGTAGTGCGAGTCGGGGACCAGCAGCGCGAGGCCGAAGCCGCGCAGAAGCCGCTCTGCGGCGCCCTGCCAGTCGCGCGCGTCATCGCGCACTTGCAGCAGCTCGCCCGCGAAAGGCAGTTCGTCTTCTTCGAGTTCCAGCGCCGCGCACAGGGCTTCGCGAATGCGGATCTGCGCGCTGTCGATGTTGCTCTTGCGCTGCTCGAGGCTCTCGATCTCGGCTCTCAGTTCGGTGTGCGACTCGCGCGTCTTGCCGAACAGGAGCGTCTGCTCACTCTCACGATTGTCGAGATCGGCGGCCTGCTCGCGTAGCGCCTCCGTACGCGCGTCGATGCCGGCCCGCAAGGCGATCAACTCGGCTTCATCCTCGGGCACGGGCGCCTCGACGCGCGCCAGCAGCCCTTGAAAGCGCTCGGCGCGCTGCTGGCGCTGCGTCTTGTCCTGTTCCAGGCGGCGAATGGCCACCGCCAGCTCCTCCAGGCGGTCGCCACCGTTGTCACGCAGCGCCCGCTCGAGGCGTGCGACTTCCACGCGCTCGCGGTCGCTGTCGTCCGCGAGCCGCGCGAGCCCCGCCTCTACCCTCGCCATCTCGTTCGCCAGCAGCGCGAGGCGCCGATCGAGCAGTTCGACCTTGAGCCTGGCGAAGTAGGGCCGAAGCTGGTCGCGCGACTCGCGCAGGGCGTCGGTCTCACGCGCCAGCGCCTGGTGACGCCCACCGTCGTCGACCAGCGGCGCGAGCAGGCTCACCTGTCGCTTGGCCTTCAGCACCGCCTGGTGGGCGCGGTCGAGGTCATCGAAGTGACGAATCAACGCGTCGAGACGGCTGGCGACGTCGAAGGGTTCCAGCATGTGACTGCGCACGAAGTCGGTGAGATTGCCGACCGACTTCATCGACACCGTCTGGTGGAACAGCTCCAGCGCCTGCTCGTGCTCGATGCCGAAGCGCCGACGGAACCACGCACCATAGGGCGGAAAGCTGTCGGAGAGATCGCAGCCGGCGCCGCGCAGCTTCCGGCGCAGCGCCGTGACGTCGCTGCCGAAGCCGGTGAAATCCTCGGCGATGGCCAGCGCGCGTTCGGCGGCGACGAACAGGCGAGCGGGTTGGCCCTGAGGATCCTTCAACCAGAACACCTGGGCGAGCGTCACCGCCTGGTCGTATCCCTCGTTGCGAAACACCGCGAGGATGACCGAGTAGGACGACGCATCGCGCAGCGCCACCGGCCGTGCGCTGCCGGTGACTTCGTTGCGCTCGCTCTTGTAGTGGCCGAGCACGTAGGAGCGCAGGGTGCGTTCGCGAGTATCCGCGCCGGCCGCCTTGTTGTAGGCCACGCGAGTGGCCGGTACCAGCAAGGTGGTGATGGCATCGACCAGGGTGGACTTGCCCGAACCGATGTCACCGGTGAGCAGGCCGTTGCGACCGTCGAGTTCGTAGCGCCACACGCGCCTGTCGAAGGTGCCCCAGTTGAGGACCTCGAGGCGCTGCAGACGAAAGCCCACTCGGCTGTCGTCGGCCACGAAGTCGAAACCCAGGGTGGGCGACTCAAGCATCGGCCGTCTCGCCCGTCGCGCCGTCGCCAGCCGCACCGCGCGCGGGCGGCTGGCGGTAGCTCGCGAGGCGCGCATCGAATTCCGCCAGCCACTGCCCGTCGACGAAGGCCTTCAGGATGCGTCGCACCTCGTAGCGGCCGCGGTCCGGCGCGGCACCGGCCGCCGGCTTCAGGCGACGCAGGAAGCCGAGATCCACCACCTTGGCGATGGTCGCGTCCACCTGGTCGATGAGCCGGGTCTCATTGCTGCCCGTGGGCAGGAACACGCGCATCAGCTCTGCGATGTCGTCCCGCGCCAGCACGAGGCGGGTGTCGCCACCGCCGGCGTCGAATTCGGCCAGGCGCTTGCGCAGCAGGGCCAGCATCAGGCTCACCGGGTAGGACAGCGGTCGGCGCGCGACCAGGCGCGGCAGACGCGGCGCGCCCTCGGCCTCGTCCGGCTCTGGCCGGCTCTTCAGGAAGGCGTGGCCCTCGGCTTCGTCCAGCACGAGGTCCAGCAGCAGCACCGCGGTCTGCTCGCGTACCCGCGCCTGCAGGCGCAGCAGACTCGCCCACAGGCGCTCGTCGTCGTCGCGGTAGAGCACGCCCTTCAACAGGTGCACCAGCAGCTGCGACAGTTCGGGCGCGGCGCCGCTCCCCTGCGTCGGGGCCTCGTTTTCGGGCGGTATCGCGCTCATGGATGGTCCCGACTCAGCGCGTGAAGATCACGCGCGGCAGGCGGGCCTCGCGCGTCACGGCGGCGCCCGCGGCATCGCGGCCCTGCCAGCGAACGGCCTCCATCACGGTGTCATCGAGCAGCGCGCGCGGCCCCTCATCCCCGTCGCCACCGTGCGCGAGCTCCAGGTAGGCCACCAGCTCGGCCAGCCCCTGTTGCAGCGGTTCGACCTGCAGCAACTCGCGCAGTGTGATCTGCGGCTGGCGACGCAGCGCCCGTTGCACGGTGGCGCGCAGCGCGGCCTTGTCCACCACCTGCTGATCGAACAGGCGCGCGGTGTCGATGTCCGCCTCGTCGGCGACCAGGGCCAGGTCGGCGAGTCGCGGCTTCACGCTCGGCGTGAACAGCGGCCGCTCGAACGGGAGTTCGATGTCCGCGCCCATCGCGGCGATGGTCATCACGGTGCCGGGTGGCAAGTCCTCGCGCAGCGCCAGCGCCTGGCTCTCGATACCGTGCAGGAGCTCCAGGATGCGGCGGTTCTCGAGAAACGCACGATCGTCCAGGAAGCGACGCAGCTGCTGGGACAGCTGGGCGACGGTGCGCTGCGTGTGTTCGCCGGCCTCCAGCCAGTCGTGATGCACGCGCCGCGTGCGCGGCTCGGGTTTCAGCGCGACCACGGGCGGCAGCGCCAGTATCTGGTCCAGGCGCGCGGAGAGCTCTTCCTGTCGGCGACTCGACATCAGGAAATCCCAGAAGGCGCGAAAGCTGCGCCCCTGGTCCGAGTCACCGATGGCGTCACGCTCACCCATGATCTCGTCCAACAGCGCCCCCTTCGCCCCCTGCCACAGCGCGATCTTCTCGCGCACCTTGCGATCGAGCTGGCGGAAGTTGTGCTCCACCTCGCGAAAGTCCGCCAGCAGTTCGCGCGCCAGCTGCTGGAACTGCTGAAAACGATCCTTGACGGCCGTGTCGTCCAGTAGCGGCACGTCGCCGCCCAGCACGCGCGCGATCTCGGCATCGATCTGGTCACGCTTGGCTTGCAGGTCCGCCACACGTCGGGCCGGGTCCTGCTCGGTGCCGGCGCTGATCTGTTCCAGCAGCGCGAACAAGGTCATCAGCCGCGACTCGGTGCCGACGAAGGGTCTCTCGGTCAAGGACTGCAACCAGGCGATGGCCTTCTCGGTGGCCGGTGTCAGGTCGAACTGCGCCTCGTCCGTGCCGGGCTTGTAGAACTTGCGCAGCCAGCCTCGCTCGGCCGCGGCCCAGTCGTTGAGATAGTCAAGCGCGCCCTTGGGATAGGCCTCCGGTCCCAATTGCTCGCGCAGCGCGAACAGTTCGTCCTCCAGCGCCTCGGCCAGATCGGCCTCGTTCATCACGCGCACGTTGGGCGCCACGAAAACGCGGTTGAGAAAGCTCGCCACCAGCGGCGCGTGCTGCGAGGCCAGCAGGCGCCAGGCGGGGTGGCGCTCGCGGAGGGTCGTTAGAGTAGGGTGGTCCATGGCTATGGAGCACGATCAGACTATCGGTTCAACGCCGATACAAGCCCGCCGACACGTCGCGGAATGCGGCCAGCGAGCCTGCCAGGTGCTCGACGATCTCCTGCGCTTGAGTCTGCGGCGAATGCCGCCCATATTCACCGCATGAAGCGCGGAGAATATCGGTACATCTGGGAGACAGACGACTGGCCGAACTGGCGCTTCGACCTGGCGGCGCTCGCAGAGCCCTTGGCGACAGTGAGCCGGGCGCAGGGGCTCTTGATGGGTCGACTGGCGGAAGTCGGCCTGGGCCTGCGCAACGAAGCAAGTCTGGCCGCCCTCACCGAGGACGTAGTCAAGACCAGTGCGATCGAGGGCGAGGTGCTCGCGGTCGACTCGGTGCGCTCGTCCGTCGCCCGTCGGCTCGGCGTGGACATCGGCGCCGTGGCGCCAGTGGACCGACAGGTCGAAGGGGTGGTCGAGATGGTGCTCGACGCCACCGCCAACTGCCTGCTGCCCGTGACGCGCGAACGCCTGTTCGGCTGGCACGCCGCGCTGTTCCCGACCGGCTACTCGGGTCTCACACCTATCGGGCTAGGGCGCTGGCGGGACGATGCGACGGGGCCGATGCAGGTCGTGTCGGGTCCGCTTGGCCGCCAACGGGTGCACTTCGAGGCGCCGCCGGCCGCGCGCATGGAGACGGAAACTCATCGCTTCCTCGACTGGCTGAACGGCGTCACGCGGGAACCGCCGCTCATCAAGGCAGGACTCGGGCACCTGTGGTTCGTGACCCTGCACCCCTTCGATGACGGCAACGGCCGCATCGCGCGGGCCATCGGTGACCTGCTGCTCGCCCGTGCCGATGGCAGCCCACAGCGCTTCTACAGCTTGTCGGCTCGGATCCAGCGGGGGCGCAAGGCCTATTATGACGTCCTCGAGCGGACCCAGCGCGGCTCGCTGGACGTGACCGCGTGGCTCGCGTGGTTCTTGGACGTATTGCACCAGGCAATCGACGAGGCGCAGCACAACCTCGATGCCGTCTTGGCCAAGGCGCGCTTTTGGAGACGCTGGGGCGCCACGCCGATGAACGCGCGGCAGGTGAAGCTGTTGAACAGACTGCTGGACGGCTTCGAAGGGAGGCTCACGAGCGGTAAGTGGGCCGCCATCGCCAAGTGCTCGCCGGACACGGCGCTGCGCGACATCAACGAGCTCGTAGCGCGGGGGGTGCTGAATCGGTCGCAAGCAGGTGGGCGCAGCACCACCTACGAACTGAGCGTTGTGGATTTCTAGCGAATCGCTTCCGGCATACCAGGCTCGACCAGCCTGGTATCAGCCTTCCAGAAGTGGTGGAGCCGGGGGGGATCGAACCCCCGACCTCCGCATTGCGAACGCGGCGCTCTCCCAGCTGAGCTACGGCCCCATCGAGATTCCCACCGCCACGGGTGGGTCCGCGACAGCGCGAGCATTCTACCCACGAAGCGGCGCTCTGGTCACCCGGGGGCGTCATCGGTTAGCGGCGGTCTGCATGGTATCTTCACCCCCGTTCCAACCGGGGAGTTCGCCATGGGTCTCATGACCGCCGCGCAGTACCGCGCATCCTTGAACGACGGCCGTGTCATCTACTGGGGCGGCGAGAAGATCACCGACGTCGCCAACCACCCGCGCTTCCGCGTGCCGATAGAAGTCGCCTGCCGCGACTATGCCTACGACGACCCGGCGCTGGCCGACATCCTCACCTATCGCACCGAGGACGGCACCACCGCCCACCGGGTCTACCAGGTGCCGCGCACCACGGACGAGCTGGAGATGCGCCTCGTGCTCGGCCGCCACATGACCATCGTCGGCGGCGTGACCGGGGTGTACATGGCGCTCTTGCAGATCAAGGACCGGCTGGAGGCGATCAACCCGCGCTTCGCGCACAACATCGAGCGCATGTACCTCTACGCGCGGGACAACGACCTGCGCGCCGCGGAGGTCATCACCGACGCCAAGGGCGACCGCTCGAAGAAGGCCCACGAGCAGGCCGATCCCGACCTCTACGTGCGCATCGTCGAGCGCCGCAACGACGGCATCGTGGTGCGCGGCGCCAAGCTGCACATCACCGCCGCCGCGCTGGTGCACGAGCTGGTGGTGATGCCGACCAAGGCGATGCGCCCGGAGGAGGCCGACTACGCGGTCGCCTTCAGCATTCCGGTCAATACGCCGGGGGTGAAGATCATCAACCGCAGCTTCGCGCCGGCGGATCTGAACGAGTTCGACTATCCGGCGAGCGCGCGCCACAGCATGCCGGAAGGCTTCGTGGTGTTCGACGACGTGTTCATTCCCTGGGACCGGGTGTTCCTGGCCGGCGAATGGCAGCTGGCCGGCGCCTTCGCAGCCGCGCTCGGCCTGTGGGAGCGCACGCTCGGGCTCGTCATCGCCCACCACGAGGCGGAGGTCATGACCGGCCTCGCGCAGCTGGTGGCAGAGCAGCAGGGCAAGGATCGCGATGCCCACGTGCAGGACACCATCGCCGAGCTCATCTGCTACACCGAGACCATCCGCATGGGCATCGACTACGCGGTGCGCCACTACGACACCACGCCGGACGGCATGGTCCACCCGAACATCCTCGGCATCAACGTCACCAAGTACTACTACGCCTCGCACTTCCACCAGATGGTGAAGCACCTGCAGGACGTGGCGGGCGGCCTGGTCATCACCCTGCCCGAGGAGGCGGATCTGCGCCATCCCGAGGCCGGCGCCTACCTGCGCAAGTACCTCTCCACCGGGCCGAACACCGATGTCGAGACGCGCATGCGGGTGATCACGCTCATCCGCGACATGACGGCCGACGCCTATGGCGGCTGGAACCTGGTGACCGCGCTGCAGGCCGGCGGCGGGCTCAAGGCACAGCGCATCATGATGGCGCGCACCTTCGACATGGCGCACGCGCGCAAGGCGGCGCTCGCGGCGGCAGGCGCGACGCCGCAGAGATAGCGCGATGCCGGCCTACTACGGCGACGAGCCGGAGCACATCGTCCTGCTGCGCGACACGCTGCGCCGCTTCATCGCGGACAAGTCGCCGCGCGAGAAGGCGCGGCAGTGGGAACGCGAGCATCACTTCCCACCGGACGTGTTCGCGGAGCTCGCCGAGCTCGGCGTGCTGGGGCTGACCTTCGGTGAAGAATATGGCGGCGCCGGGCGCGACGTGGTGGCGGCCATCGCGGTCATCGACGAACTGTGCACGCGCGGCACGGCGCTGGCCGGACCCTTCGTGCATTCGGCGATGTACGCGGGCCTGAATCTCACCGAGTCCGGCTCCGAGCAGCAGAAGCGCGAACTCCTGCCGCGGGTCGCGGCGGGGCAGTGCCTGTTCGCCTACGGGCTCTCCGAGCCCGACGTCGGCGGCGATCTCGCGAGCGTCAAGACCCGCGCGGATCTGCATGGCGACGTGGTGCGCATCAACGGCGCGAAGCGCTGGTGCACCATGGCGCGCGACGCCGACTTCATCTACTGCCTGGTGAAGTCCGACCCGCAGGCGCCGCGCTACGAGAATCTCTCCCTGGTGCTGGTGCCACCCGCAACGCCGGGCATCACCATCCACGACATCGATCACATCGGGCTGCGTTACACCCGCACCTGCGACGTGCTGTTCGACGACGTGGAAGTGCCGACCGACAACATCGTCGGCGGTCCGGAGCATTGGAACCGCGGCTGGCAGAAGCTGGTGGGACCGGCGCTGGACGTGGAACGCCTGGCGGTCGCGGCGATGGCGCTCGGCATCACGCGCGGCGCGCTGGAGGATGCCTGGCGCTACGCCGGCGAGCGCAAGCAGTTCGGCAAGGCGATCGGCGAACACCAGGCCGTGCGTCACCGGCTGGTCGATCTGCGCACGCTGTTCCAGGCCTGCGAGCACATGCTCTACCACGCCGCCTGGCTCGCCGACCAGGGGCGCAACTGCGCGGTGGAGAGCTCGATGGCGAAGATGTTCGTCACCGATCACGGGCTCGACATCGTCATCCAGTGCCAGCAGGTGCTCGGCGCCTATGGCTGCGCGGAGGAATACGACCTCGAGCGCCACGTGCGTGACATGACTTGCCTGCCCATCGTCGGCGGCTCGTCGAACATGCAACGCAACAACATCGCGAACCGCTTGCGGCTCGCGCGCTGAGGGAGCCCTCGAGTCACCCTCTTCCCGCCTTCCTGACAGGAGCCCTGCCATGACCGGCACCGTTCTCATCGCCGGCGCGAGCGGCCTCATCGGCACCGCCGCCGCGCTGGAATTCCTCGCCCGCGGCTGGCGAGTGATCGCGCTCTCGCGGCGTCTGCCCGAACTGTTGGAGGGGCTGCCGCTCGTCCACGTACCGCTCGATCTCACCGATGCCGACGCCTGCGCGCGCGCCGCCACCGGCTTCGGCGAAGTGACGCACCTGGTCTACACCGCGGTGTTCGAGCTGCCGGGCTTGATCGACGGCTGGTCGGACCCGGTGCAGATCGAGACCAACGGTCGGATGTTGCGCAATCTGATGACGCCGCTGCTCTCCCACGGCAAGCTGCGGCACGTCAGCCTGCTCCAGGGCACCAAGGCCTATGGCGCGCCGTTCAGGCGCATGCGCGTGCCGGCGCGCGAGAGCCAACCGCGGGTCGAACATCCGAACTTCTACTGGGTGCAGCAGGACCATCTTGCCGAGCTCGCGCCGCGCCACGGCTTCGCCTACACCATCTTCCGCCCGCAGCTGGTGGTCGGCCCCAACCACGGCGTGGTGATGAACCTGCCGCCGGTGCTCGGCGTGTACGCCGCCATCCGCCAGGCGCTGGGCGAGCCGCTGGCGTTTCCCGGTGGCGCGGAATGGGTGTGGGAAGCGGCGGACGTGCGCCTGGTGGCGGCGGCGCTGCGCTGGGCGGCGGAACACCCGGCGCTGCCGAGCGGCGAGATCTTCAATCTCACCAATGGCGAGGTGTTCTCGTTCCGCGACATGTGGCCGTCCATCGCGGCGGTGTTCGGCATGCAGGTCGGCGCCGACCTGCCACTGCGCCTGGCCGAGTACATCCCCGCCCACGCCGAGGTCTGGCGAACGGTGGTCGAGCGCCATGGTCTGCGCGACATTCCGCTCGATGCGCTGCTCGGCGAGTCGCACCACTATGCGGACATGTGCCTCGCCTACGGCGCGACCGAGGCGCCGCCGCCGATCTATTCAAGCACGGTCAAGATTCGCCAGTGTGGCTTCGACCTGTGCTGGAACACCGAGGACAGTATCGTGTATTGGCTGCGCGACCTGCAGCGGCGCCGCATCCTGCCGCCGCCGGCAGCATGAGCGGCGGATTGCGCCTTCGTTGGGCCTGCGCAGGGTCCGACGCAGTTCCGACCGAAAGTGGCGTTGACCGGACGAACGCCCGGTACTTAACCTGCCCCATGACCGCCCGCCTGCTCTGTCTGCTGTTGTCGCTCACCGCGGTGGCGCTGCCGGCGCGGGCGGCGCACGACTGTCCGGCGGCACTGACCGACGCCGTGCCCTCGCGGGCCGCAAACCTGCCCGACGGCCAAGCCTTCGCCCGCGGCATCGCCACCCTCACCCGCGGGGCGCGCGACGCGGTCACCACGCGCGAGATCCTGCGCGGCAACCTGCCGGACTTCCTGCGTCGCCTTTCACCGGTGGAACTGCACGCCTACAGCAGCGACGGGCGTCCGCTGCACGCGACGCTGTGCGTGATGCCGGACTACCTGGCGGTGGGTGGTGACCGCGACTACCTGCGCATGCCGATGGGCCTCGCCGCGGCGACGCGCCTCGCCGCGCGCCTCGGCTTCGTGCTGCCCACGCCGCGCATGGTCGACGCCATCTATCGCGCCGCGGATGTCCAGCTGCGTCCGCAACCGCTGCGCGCCGGGCGGGAGATGCGCAGCACCGCATACATTCGTCGTCACAACGCCGAAGTCGCGGCGCAGGCGCGTCGCCTGGGCGTGCCCGCAGGGCTGCTGCTCGCCGGCCACAAGAAAGACCTGGTGCTGTCGAACCGCATGGACTCGCATCCCGGAAGACTCGCCATCTACGGCTGGCACGAACTGAACGGCGAACCGATACAGCCGCTCAGCACGGCCCATGGCGCGGCGTACGTGGACTACAGTCACGGCGTGCGCCTGGTCAGCGACGTGATGCTGCTGAACGGACGCGTGACCACGGTGCACCAGGTGCTCGCCAATCCGCGCCTGGCGGCGGTGCTGAGCGCCGAAGGGCCGGTGCCGAGCCTCGCGCGCTACATCCCCGAACAGCGTCGGCAGATCGCGCGGCTGCAGGTGGCGATGGCGGGGAGCCTGTAGGGCGGGTTTCAACCCGCCTTGTACGGCTTTATTCGAAGACGCGCCCTGCATGGCCGATTGAAATCGGCCCTACATTCCTCCCACGCTCTTGCAGCAGCGAAATCCCAGGTGGTAATTCGCGTGGCTGTGGGCGTCCAGCACACGGCTGCCGTGCCAGAACGGCGCGCGCCAGCGGCACCAGTCGGGATGGGCGCGGTAGCGGTCGAAGATGAACCAGCTGCCCTTCATTTCCGTCACGCCGAGCTCCGTGCTGCCGGCGCTCGCCATCTGCGCCGGCGTGAGCGGCAGGTTCATGTGTTCGGCGGCGTTGCCGTTCAGATCGTAGACCCCGAGCGGGCTGCGACAGGCAGGGAAATGACCGGCGGGATAGGTATTCGAACCGCAGCGCGCCCAGTTGCCGCCGTCGCAGCCGGGTGACTTGTGGCCGTCCTGCGCGCACACGCCGCGATCGAAGGCCGGGCCATAGCTCCAGCGCGCGTCGGCGGCGTGCGCGCGATTGTGCGCGGCGCGCATGCGCGACACCGCCGCGCCATAGCCGACTCCGGCGGCGAGATCGAAGCGATAGTCAGGGTCCTCCAGTGCGCCCTGGCAGGCGCCCTCCCACTCGTGGGCGTCGCACAGACGTTTGCCGACCGCGGCGCAGACCTGCGCGGCCTCCCTGGCCTTCACCCACACCACCGGGTAGTCGCAGGGAATGTTCGGAAACTCGAACTGATCGATGCAGGCTCGCGCGTCCTCGGGACGCTCCTCGGCAGGGTCGTAGAGCGGCGCCATGAATTTCGCGCCGCACACGCGCTCGAAGGCCGGAGAGGCGAACTCGACCCGCGCCGCCGCGGCGCGCGCCTCGCAGGCCGCGCGGCTCGCCGCGTGTTCGGTGATCGCCGGGTTGCCCTGGCCCATGTAACCCGACCCGTCGAGCAGCGTGCGCAGCGCGGCCATCTGCGCCGCGTCATAGCCGTGGGTGGCGGCGATGCGTGCGAGCAGCGCCGCGTTCTCGGCCGCGAGCGTCGGTGGCTCTGCGCCCGCCCGCGCCATGACCAGCACGCCGAACAGCAACGCGACGAGTGCTCTCATGGCGCAGGCGACGCGCCGCGACGCATCAGGTAGAAGAAGTCGCGATTGTCCGGCGCGGCGAGGAAACGTGGCACTGGCTCGCCGCCCACGCTCGGATCGGCCTCGCGCATCTCGCGCACCACGTGTTCGACGCTGAGCGCCTGGTCATCCTGCGCGTAGAGCGCGAGGTAGGTATGTACCAGCGCGTTCATGTCGAGCAGCATGGCGTAGTCGCAGTCGTAGGCCTGGAACACGCGCGCCATGGCCGAGGGCGTGGCGGTGGAGAAGTAGGCGTAGACGAGCCAGCGTCGCTCGCCGTGCGTGGCCAGGCACAGGCCCGAACGCAGCGCGCGCAGGCTCGATTCACTCGATCCCGACCAGTTGCCCGGGCCCCAACGATTGACCAGCAGGCCGGGCGCCGACTCGCCGGTCTCGCGATCCCGTTCCACCAGCGGCACACCGTTCTGCCGCGCGTGCCGCACGAGCTGCAGCTTGACCGCGTCGCGCTCGCGCCAGGTGCCCATGCGCACGCTGCCATCCATCAGCACGTAGAGCGTGGCGAGCCCGGGCTTCAAGCTCGACAGCACCACGCCCTGCTCGACGAAGCCGTAGTGATTGCCGTTCTGTGTGTGCGCGAAGGCGCCGTACTTGAACGCGCCGTGTTCGCGCTTGAAGCCGCCGATGAAGGTCGCGATGGTGTCGGCGGTGTGCCACGGCGGCACCATGCCGGTCATGGCGAGCGGCGCGAGGCTCGCGAAGCCATCGGGTCCGGGCCACGGCGAATCGCCGCGCGCCGCGGCGGCGCGCGGCGACCACTCCACGCGCGGGTGCTCGGTGCCGAGCGCGAAGCCGACGTCGAATTGCGCGAGATCGAAAGCCACCAGGTAGACCAGCGCGGCGCGCTCCACCTGATCCAATGGATTCACGCTGCCGAGATGGCGCGCGAGGATCTCGGGCGCGACGGCGGCGGGCAGCATGGCGCTGACGAACACGTCGCGCTGCGCGCGCGTGGGATACCAGCGGCCGGTGAGGAGCCCATCGGGCGCATCGACGGAGATCCCGAGACGGCCCGTGTCGGGTGCCGCTTCCGCATACTCGGCCGCGACGCGCGCGGAACGCGGCCCGTCCAGCGATGAACTCGGCACCGCGCGCGCGGCGTGCATCACGCCCTCTTCGCGCTCAGCGTCGGTGAGCCGCGACTTCACCGCGTCGACCAGCGCTTCGCCGCCCCACACGCGGTCACGCAGGAACTGCGTGACGTTCTCGAGCCGCGTCTCCGCGCCGCGCAGACGCCTGCGCAGATAGAGCTGGTCGCCGCACAGCGGGACGTAGGGCAACGCGCGGGCCGCGGCGCTCGCGAGCACGCCATCGGCATCGAGTTCGCAGAGCCGTTCACCGCTGGGACCGCTGATCCGCAGCCGTGAGCCGTCGGCCGCATCGAGGGCCAGGCGCGTTCGATCCGGCGCCGGCAGCTGCAGGTGATAACGCCGCACGCTGCCGTCCGCGGCCATGCGTTCCAACAGGTACCAGCCGTGCTGCAGCGGGTTCAGGTCGGTCAGCGCCGCACGCTCACGGCCATCCACGCGCCCGACGGTGCGCTGACGATGCGCCTGCAGCTCGATGACCGACGCGCTACCGCTGGCAGCCGGCGCGGCGACCGCGTCGACCGAGAGGGTCTCGTCGAACCCCAGGGCGCGCGGCGCGAGCAGCAGCAGGGCCGGCAAGGCAAGAAATTTCACGGTGCGAGTGTGCTCGGCGCGATGGACGTGACGACGGGGCGCGAGGCCGGTCGGCATGATAGCAAGGCGCGTGACCGGCCGGCTTGCCAGCGACCATGCGCTGCGCTTAGCTTCGTGACGAAACCATCACAACGCGCGGGAGCTCGACATGGCTGATCAAGACACGCAAGAGAACACGACGCGTTGGCTGGCCCGCCTGCTGGGCGGCGACTTCCTGTTGTGGTCGCCGAACATCCAGCCCGAAGGCTTCCTGCATTGGGACCGCATCTTCGCCACGCGCACGGTGCCACGCGGCAGCGCGGTGCACGTCCTGCCGTCAGCAACCACCGCGCTCGACGTGCGCTTCACCGACCAGGGCCGCGACTGCGACGTGGACGACCTCATGCGGGACGAGCACCTGAGCGGGCTCCTGGTGCTGCATCGTGGCCGCGTGCTGCTCGAGCGCTACGTCCTTGGCCTCACACCCGCGCATCGCTGGCAGTCGTCGTCGATGGTGAAATCCATCGCCTCGACCCTGGTGGGCGCCGCCCTGCACGACGGGTCCATCGCGAGTCTGGACGATCCCATGACACGCTACCTGCCGGACTTCGAGGGCACGGCCTACGACGACGTCACGCTGCGTCACCTGCTCACCATGAGCTCGGGCGTGGGCTGGACCGAGGACTACGAGGATCTCCGCGCCGACGTCGCCGAGCACTACATCAAGCCCATCGCCGCACGGCGCGGCGGCTACATACGCGCCTATCTCAAGACCCTGCGACGGCTCGATCCGCCGGGCACGCAGTTCTACTACAACACCGGCGACACCTTCCTGCTGAGCCTCGTTCTCTCGGCCGCGACCGGCAGGCGCGTGGCGGACTACTGCGCGGAGAAGATCTGGCAGCCCTGCGGCATGGAACTGGACGGCTATTTCATGCTGGAGGCCGACGACGGCGACGAGATCACCGGCAGCTGCTGCGGGGCGGGCCTGCGCGACTACGGCCGCTTCGGCCAGCTCATGCTGAACGACGGCGTGACGCCGGATGGCCGGCGCGTGCTGCCCGAAGGCTGGACCGCGCTCGCCACCGCGCCCTCGGCGCCCAACTTCCACAAGGACATCGGCGCGCGCCCGCGGCTCGATACCTCGGCCTTCACCGGCTACGGCTACCTGTGGTGGGTACACCATCCGGGCAGCTTCATGGCGCTTGGCGCCTACGGCCAATGGATCCACGTCGAGCCGGCCGAGCAACTGGTGTTCGTCATGGTCGGCGCGATGCCGCGCGAAGTGTTCATGCGTCCGGACGAGCCGGCTGCGAAGGAGCGCGGGTCCCAGCACGGCGGGCCGCGGCGCTTCGCCTTCATCGACGCGGTGCGGCGCGCGCTGTGAGCGCGCCTCGCGGCAACTCACCCACGCAGCGGAGATAAGCCATGAGCGCCGACATCGTCGCCATCGAGCAACTGCTCTACGCCTACTGTCACCACGTCGACCGCGGCACGCCCGCCGAGGTCGCATCGCTGTTCGCGTCTAATGCGGTGCTGCGACCGTTCTACGACGGCCGCTACGAAGTGCGCGGCCGCACCGCGGTGGAGTCCTGGTACGCCTGGTATGAGACCCACTTCAAGAGCAAGGTGCGGCATTTGAAGCACATGGTCATGTCACCGCTGATCGAGGTCACCGGCGAGCGCGCGACGGGTGCGGTCTACCTGCTGGCGAGCGGCGTCAACGTCGGCAATGGCGAGGCCTTCCTGGTGACCGGCAGCTACAGCGACGAATACGTGCGGAACGACCATCGCTGGCAGTTCCTCTCGCGTCAGATCGACCTCGAGATGATGCCCACGCCTTCGGCCGCCATCGAAAGCGTGGCGCCGCTCGGCTTTCCCCACGGCGAGCCGGTGTGAGCGGCGCGCTCAGGCGCGCACCGCGTAGAAGAGATTGGTCGGGCTCTTGATGTCGAGCAGCGTCGTGGTGCCGTAGCCCGCAGCGCTGAACAGCGCCTGGGTCCGGGTGGGGCCCAGGCAGGCGCCGAGACCCGCGCCGCCATGGGCGAGCGACTGGGTCAGGCAGTGGAAGGTGCTGAAGCCGTAGAACATGGTCGCCATGGGATTCACGTTCTCCTCCAGCCGGTCCGACACCCTGGGCTCGATCACCAGCAGCACCCCCGCCGGCGCGAGCCGCGCGCGCAGGCCGCGCAGCACGTCGAGCGGCGACGGCAGGTCGTGCAGCACGTCGCACAGGCTGATGAGATCGAAGGGCTCGGTGTCGGCAAGCGCGTCGCTGGTGACTCCTTCGTAACGGGGCGCGAGACCGGCGGCCTCCGCCGCGGCGCGCGCCTCGGCAATGGACGCGTCGTCGGGATCGACGCCGACGCACTCCGCGTGCGGAAAGGCCTTCTTCAGCGCCAGCGGCACGTAGCCGCGTCCGCAGCCGACGTCCAGCGCGCGGCCGCCGGCCGCGAGACGCGCGGTCACGTCGGGCAGCTGCTTCAGCCAGTAGTCCACCAGACGGTGCTCGTAATTGCCGCGGTTCATGAGGTCGATGGCGTGACGGCACTCCGGCGCGAAGTCGGCGAAGGGCACGCCGCCGCCGCGGCGGAAGGACTCGGCCACGCGCGGCGCGACTGCGAGCAGCGGCGGCACCATGGCGAACATGCCGCCCATGAAGTGATCCGTGCCCTCTGAACTCAGCAGGAAGGCATGCTCGTCCGGCAGGGTGAAGGTCTCGGCGGCCGGGTCGTAGTCGAGGTAGCCGGCGGAGACCATGCCCTTCAGCCACTCCTCCACGTAGCGGGCTTCGAGCCCGCTCGCCGCGGCGACCGCGGCAATCGACATGGGCCCCTGTCCCGCCATGGCACGGAACAGGCCGGTCTCCGTGCCGACGAAGGCCAGCGCCGTCGCCATGCCACCCGCCACGTCGCGAAACACGCGATCGGCCATCGAGCGCATCTTGTCCTTGTTCAT
>JBFWYG010000065.1:0-4298 GCA_050186725.1 Gammaproteobacteria bacterium
GGCGCGGCACGCCCCCCGCCCGCGCCGCGCCGTGCCTCGTCCTTCGAGCGCCGCGCGGCAACGCGCGCTGGCGAGGGCAGGGCATGACATCACTAGCAGAAGACGCGTGGTCGGCGGTGAACCGCACCGCGCAGACGGTGGCCGCGCTGCGCCGCCTCGAAGTGCTGCTCCATGGCGAGCACGCGCTGATCGACGATCCGACGCTCGAGTGCTTGCTCGGCGCCGACGAGTTCGCCGCCGAGCAACTGGCCGGCATCGCGCTTCCCGCGGACCTCGGCGCGGGACTGCCGGCTCTCGCCGCCTGGCTCGCTGGCGCGGAGACCGACGAACACGCGCGGCGCCTGCGTCAGCACGTCGACCGGTTGGCCATCCGCACCGCGAAGATCGACGCCCTGCTGGGACAGTTCCTGCCCGAGGTGACGCAGTGCGTGATCCTGGGCGCCGGCCTCGACACGCGCGCCTGGCGCCTCGCCGCCAGCGCGCGGGTGATGCTGTACGAGGTCGACTTTCCCCACGTCCTGGACTTCAAGGCCGCGCGCCTCGCCGGATTGCCGCTGGTCTGCGCGGCGCGGCACGCGCTCGCCGCCGACGTCGCGGCGCCAGACCTCGGCGCGCGCCTCGCGGCCGCCGGGTTTCGCCGCGAGCAGCCGACCGTGTGGCTCATCGAAGGCGTCATCGTCTACCTCACCGCCGCGCAGATCACCGCTCTGAACACCAATCTCGCGAGCTTGAGCGCCCCCGGCAGCCGGCTCATCGCGACCTTCATGGGCGAGGGCGTCTCGGGCATGTTCAGCGCCGGCATGATCTCGCGCTTCGACGACGCCCCCACGCTGCTCGCGCGCTACGGCTGGCAAGCGCGGCAGCTGCACTATGCCGACATCGCGCGCGAATACGGGCGCGACTACCCCGACGACTACACCGTCTACCTGGCCTGCACCGAGCCGCGGGCCTGAGGTCCGGGGCGACCGCGCTCACTTGAGGGGCGCCGGTGCTTGCTGGACAATCGCGCGTCGCCGCGGCCTGCCCGCGTGCGCCAGCCTACGACCACGAGATGCAGCCTTGACCACGACCCTCGCCGAGACGCACGGCGCGCAGCGCCTGCGCTCGATCATCGCCGGCTCGGCCGGCAACGTCGTGGAGAGCTTCGACTGGTTCGTCTACGCGGCCTTCGGGCTGTATTTCTCCAAGGTGTTCTTTCCCGACCAGGACCAGACCAGCCAGCTGCTGCGCACCGCGGCGGTGTTCGGCGTCGGCTTCTTCGCGCGTCCGGCCGGCGCGTGGCTGATGGGGCTCTACGGCGACCGCGTCGGCCGCCGCGCGGCGATGGTGCTGTCGGTCAATCTCATGTGCCTGGGCTCGCTGCTGATCGCGCTGTGCCCCGGGCAGGCGCAGATCGGCGTCGCCGCGCCGACGCTCCTGGTGCTCGCGCGCATCCTGCAGGGCGCGAGCATGGGCGGCGAGTACGGGGTGTCGGCCACCTATCTCGCCGAGATGGCGACGCGCGCCAACCGCGGCTTCTGGTCCGGCATCTTCTACTCGACGCTGATCCTGGGCCAGCTGCTCGCCATGGGCCTGTTGCTGACCTTGACCGCGACGCTGACGCCCGAGCAGATGCAGGCCTGGGGCTGGCGCGTGCCGTTCTTCATCGGCGGCGGGCTCGCGCTCGCGGTGTTCTGGCTCAGGCGCGGCATGGACGAGACGCCGTCGTTCAAACGCCAGGGCGGCCAGCGCATCACGACCCGCGAACTGCTGCGCCGCCATCCGCGCGAGACGCTGACCGTGATCGGGCTGACCGCCGGCGGCACGCTGTCGTTCTATACCTACTCGACCTACATGCAGAAGTTCCTGGTCAACACCTCGGGCTTCAGCGCGGACGATGCCAGTCTCATCATCGCTGGCGCGCTCGCGATCTTCGTGGTCGCCCAGCCGGTCCTCGGTTCGCTGTCCGATCGCATCGGCCGGCGCGCGATCCTGCTCGCCTTCGGCGTGCTCGGTACCACGCTCACCTGGCCCATCCTCTCGACGCTCGCCGGCACCCACGACCGGCTGACCGCGTTCCTGCTGGTGACCCTGTCTCTGCTCATCGTCTCGGCCTATTCCTCGGTGAACGCGGTGGTGAAGGCCGAGCTCTTTCCGACCGAGGTGCGCGCGCTCGGCGTCGCATTGCCCTATGCGCTCGCCAACGCGGCCTTCGGCGGCACGGCGGAATACGTCGCGCTGGCCTTCAAGCAGGCGGGGCACGAGAGCGGGTTCTATACCTACGTGACGGTGATCATCGCCTGTTCGCTGGTGGTCTACGCGCTGATGCCCGACACGCGCCAGCACAGCCGCATCAGCGAGGATTGAGGGCGCTAAACGGCCCTAATCGGGGACAGACCACGGTTGCTTCGCAACCGTGGTCTGTCCCCGTTTAGCGCGCCGTGTCAACATGGGCCGACCCCTCCGGCGACCGCGATGCACGAAGCAAGCTCCGTCAGACCCGGTTCTCTCGATGGCGCGGTGCGCGCCGAGGCGCTGCGCGGCTATCGCGAACTGGTGACGGAGCTGGGCGGCGACCCCGCCGCGCTGCTTGCCGCGGCCGGCATCCCCGCGGCGCTGCTCGACGACCCCGACCAGTCGCTGTCCTACCGCGCGATGATCGCGCTGCTCGATCTCTCTGCCCGCAAGCTCGAGGCGCCGGCCTTCGGCCTGCAACTCGCCGCGCGCCAGGGCGGCACGGCGGTGCTCGGGCCGCTCGAGCTCGCGATGCGCAACTCGACCACGGTCGGCGAGGCGTTCCGCTACTGCGCGGGCCATCTGCAGGTCTACAGCTCGGCGATCCGTATCGCGATCAACGAGGAGCGCGCGGCGGGCCGCCACATCATGCGTTTCGACATCCTGCTGCGCGACATCACCGCATCCGCGCAGGCGGTGGAGAACGCGCTCTGCACCACGCACTACGCGCTGAAGGTGCTGTCCGGCGGGCGCTTCGGCGCGCGCGAGGTCTGGTATACCCATCGCCGGCGCCTGCCGCTGCCGCAGTACCGCAAGTACCTGCCGGTCAAGATCCGCTTCGATGCGCCTTACAACGCGGTGGTGTTCCTGAGCCGCGATCTCGCGCAGCGCATCCCCAATCGCGACCCGCAGGTCTACGCGCTCGCGGCCAAGTACATCGATCTCCGCTACCCGGAAGTGAACACCTCGCTCGGCGACCGGGTGCAGCGCCTGATCGCGCAGCAGCTGGGCACGGGCGAGTGCTCGCAGCAGGCCATCGCGGCCCGGCTCGGTCTGCACGTGCGCAGCCTGCAGCGTCAGCTCCAGCGTCAGCACACCTCCTTCGACGCCCTGAAGGACCAGGTGCGGCGCGATGCCGCTCAGCAATACCTGGCCAACCCTGAGCTGCCGCTGTTCGAAGTCGCGACCCTGCTCGGCTACAGCGAGACCTCGGTTCTCACCCGCAGCTGCCAGCGCTGGTTCGGCTGTACCCCGCTGGCGCTGCGCCGACGGGCCGCCGGCGCGTCGTGATCGGTCAGTCGATTGTCGCTTTCCATCAATACCGCCGATCTCGGCCGGCGCTAGTGTGCGGCGCCTGAGTGGTCACAACGCGCCTGCGAGGGGGAGTCCATGGCAAGTTTCGACACCATCATCACCAACGGCATGATCGTCGACGGCACGCGCCTGCCGCGCTACCGGGCCGACATCGGCATCAAGGACGGGCGCATCACGCGCATCGGCCGTCTCGACTCAGGCGACGCGGCGCGCGTGATCGACGCGGACGGGCTCATCGTCGCGCCCGGCTTCATTGACCTGCACACGCACTACGACGCCCAGGTGTTCTGGGACCCGTACTGCTCGATCTCCGGCTGGCACGGCGTGACGTCCTGCGTGATCGGCAACTGCGGCTTCGGCTTCGCGCCGGTCGCGCCCGAGATGCGCGAGCGCTCGATGCTGACCATGACCCGCGTCGAGGCCATCCCCTATGCCTGCATGAAGGACGGCATGCCCTGGGACTGGGTCACCTTCCCCGAGTTTCTCGCCAGCATCGAGCGCACGCCCAAGGGCGTGAACCTGCTGCCCTACGTGCCGGTCGCGCCGATCATGGTGTGGGTGATGGGGCTAGAGGCCGCCAAGTCCGGTCGGCTGCCGACCGCGGCGGAGACCGAGGCGATGTGCAAGCTCATCCATGAAGGCATGGATGCCGGCGGCTGTGGCTGGTCGGCGCAGCGCCTCGGCGTGAACAGTCCGCAGATGGACTACGACGGCACGCCGATGGTGACCGACGTCATGCATCACGAGACCAGCCTTGCATTTGCCAAGGT
>JBFWYG010000065.1:4398-5931 GCA_050186725.1 Gammaproteobacteria bacterium
GATCTCAAGACCGAGTTCTACACCACCATCGGCTGCAGCCTGCCCTACTTAGCCGAGATCGTGCAGAACGATCTCGCCATCCTCGGCGTGTCGGACGGCGGCGCGCACACCAAGTTCTTCACCGCCGGTCGCTATCCGACCGAGACGCTGGCCAGCCTGGTGCGCGAGCACGGCATCCTGACGCTGGAGGAGGCACACTGGAAGCTCTCCGCGGTGCCGGCGCGCTGCGCGGGTTTCCGCGATCGCGGCACCCTGGTCGAGGGCGCCCCGGCCGACATCGTCATCTACGACTACGAGAACCTGCGCGTGCTGCCGCAGGAAATCGCCCACGACCTGCCGGGCAACGAGTGGCGGCGCGTGCAGCGCGCCGAGGGCTACCGCTACGTGCTGGTGAACGGCGAGGTGACGATCCGCGATGACCAGCCGACCGGCGCCGCGCCGGGCAAGCTGCTGCGCCACGGCGTGGCGGCCTGAGCGGTCGGGCTTATACTGGAGAGCATCGTAGCTGGGACAGACCCCGTACGGGGTCTGTCCCTTCCCCCGCGCCGAGGAGAGAGCCCGCCATGCCCGCCCCAATCGAAGCCGAGTGGCGCCAGCAATTCCACGAGCAGGGCTACTTCGTCGTGCCGGACCTGCTCGACGCCGAGGAGATCGCGCGCTTCCGCGCGGTGATCGACGCGCTCATCGAGCGCTCGCGCGGCGTCACGCGGAGCGACGCGGTCTATGACCTCGAGCCCGACCACAGCGCAGAGCGTCCGCGCGTGCGGCGCGTCAAGGCCGCGCATCGCGTCGACCCCGTGTTCGCCGAATTCATGCATCATCCGCGCGTGCTGCATATCCTCGAGACCCTGCTCGGATCGGACGTGCGGCACCAGTACGTCAAGCTGAACACCAAGGCCGCCGACGGCGGCGCGCCGCTCGAGTGGCATCAGGACTGGGCTTTCTATCCCCACACCAACGACGCGGTGCTGGCGCTGGCGCTGATGATCGACGACGTCGACCTCGACAACGGCCCGACCCTGGTCATTCCCGGCAGCCATCGTCCGCGCCGCGTGTTCGATCATCATCGCGACGGCGTGTTCGTCGGCGCGATGGACCCGCGGCGTGGTGAAGTGGACTTCCGGCGCGCGGTGCCGATCACCGGCACGGCGGGCTCGGTCTACGTGTTCGATGCGTTCCTCGTTCACGGCGCGGCGCGCAACAACTCCAGCCGCGTGCGACGCAACTGCTTCTACGAGTTCATGGCGGCCGACGCCTGGCCGCTGGACGGCATCCACGGCGATGATCTCAAGGCCGTGCTCGGCCCCATCGAGTCGCGCCGCGTGCTGGGCGATGCGATGGTCACGCCGCGGCTTGCCGAGGTGCCCGTACGACTGCCGCTGCCGCGACCGTCGGGCGGACACTACGGATCGATTTACGAAGTGCAGGAAGCCATGCCGGTGCGGTACTTCAGTTAGGTCGTCGGCGAGGCTCGCCTTCAGGCCATCGGCGATCGGCGAAGCCCATGGATGCCTGCTTTCGCAGGCATGACGG
>JBFWYG010000065.1:6031-23319 GCA_050186725.1 Gammaproteobacteria bacterium
TTCGGTTTCGCCGAGCGCGTTGCGCGCGAGGCCTACTGGGTCAACGAGACCTGCTTCTGGCGTCCAGCCGCCGAGGCCCCAGGCCACATCGCCCGCGCACGCGTCATCCAGGACGTGGAGGACGGGCTGTCGGAATTTCCGCACGTGATCCTGAACCAGGCGCGGGTACACGATCATTTCCTCGACATCCTCGCCCACGCCGCCAGCCCGGTGACGCCCGACTACGCGCGGCGCCTCATCGACCTGCGCCGCGACGATCATCCGAGCCATCCGCTCGTCGCGGTGCTCGAACCCAGTGACCCGCGCCTGCCGCAGGCGCCGCATGCGCTTCGGGCGCGCTACGTGGTGGGCTGCGACGGCGCACGCAGCGCGGTGCGCGGCGCGCTCGGTCTCGCGCTCGAGGGCGACGCGGCCAACCAGGCCTGGGGCGTGATGGACGTGCTGGCGGTGACCGACTTCCCCGACGTCCGTCGCAAGACGGTCATCCAGTCGGCGCGCGAAGGCAGCATGCTGATCATCCCGCGCGAGGGCGGCTACCTGGTGCGGTTCTACATCGAACTCGACAAGCTCGCGCCCGACCAGCGCGTCAGCGCGCTGCAGGTCTCGCCCGAGCACCTCATCGCCGCCGCGCGCCGCATCCTCGCGCCCTACACGCTGGAGGTGAAAGAGGTGGCGTGGTGGTCGGTCTACGAGATCGGGCAGCGCCTGTGCGCGCGTTTCGACGACGGCCTGGATCCGCGTGGCGGCGCGCGCGAGCCGCGCGTGTTCATCGCCGGCGACGCCTGCCACACCCACAGCCCCAAGGCCGGGCAAGGCATGAACGTCTCCATGCAGGACGCCTTCAACCTCGGCTGGAAGCTCGGCGCCGTATTGGCGGGCCGCGCCGCGCCGGCCGTGCTCGACACCTATTCATTGGAGCGGCAGGCGGTGGCCGCCGAACTCATCGACTTCGACCGGCGCTTCGCCGCGCTCTTCAGCGCACGACCGGCCGGTGACGGCGGCGCGGTGCCGGCCGAGTTCCAGGAGTACTTCGTGCGGCAGGGCCGCTTCACCGCCGGCACGGCCACCTGCTACCCGCGCGCGCTGCTCATTGGCCCGCGCACGCACCAGGCGCTAGCGAGCGGCCTGCCGGTCGGCATGCGTTTCCATTCCGCGCCGGTGCTGCGCCTGGCAGACGCCAAACCCATGCATCTTGGCCACGTGCTGCGCGCCGACGGCCGCTGGCGGCTGTTCCTGTTTGCACCGCGCGACGACTGCGCAGCGCCCGGCTCGCGCCTGCGAAGCCTGCTGGACTTTCTGGCGGAGAGTGGCGGGTCGCCACTGCGACGCCATCGCCGCGCGGACGAGGACATCGACGCGCTCATCGAGGTGCTGACAGTCTTCCAGGTATCCCACCACGCGCTCTCGCTGCACGATCTGCCGCCCTTGCTTAAGCCGCGCAAGGGGCGCTACGGGCTGGTCGATTACGAAAAGGTCTACTGCCCGTCCCCACGGCTGGGTGAAGATGTGTTCACCCTGCGCGGTATCGATCGCGAGCAGGGCTGCATGGTGCTGGTGCGGCCGGACCAGTATGTCGCGCAGGTCCTGCCGCTCGAGGGCGGCGCGGCGCTGGCGAACTTCCTCGCGGCGTGTCTGCTGGAAGGGACCGACCCCGGACGGGGTCTGTCCCAGCAGGTTGCCGATGCCTGACCCGCCTCATCATCCTCGCGAGCCCGGATCATGTACGTCGACATCCACACTCATCTCACCCACGCCGACTTCGCCGACGACGTCGTGCCGGTCATCGCGCGCGCTCGCGCCGCGGGTCTCGGCGCGATCGTGGTCAACGGTCTCGAACCAGTCTCCAACCGCCAGGTGCTGGAACTTGCCGCGAACCATGACATCGTCCGCCCGGCGCTCGGCATCTACCCCATCGACGCGGTCTGCGACCTGCTGCCCGCGGATTTCCCGTTGACCGTGGCGCGCTTCGACGTGGACGAGGAACTGGCCTTCATCGAGGCTCAAGCGGCCGCCGGGCGGCTCACCGCCATCGGTGAGTGCGGGCTGGATGGCTACTGGGTGGGCGAGGAGACCTTCGCCGCGCAGGAGCGGGTTTTCGAGCGGCTGGTCGACATCGCCATGCGTCATGATCTCCCCGCCATCATCCATACCCGCAAGCGGGAAGTGCGCGCATCCGAGATCCTGCGTCACCTCGGCGCGCGCCTGGTCGACTTCCACTGCTACGGCGGCAAGGTGAAGCACGCGCTCAAGTGGGCGGCGGAGGATGGCTGGTGGTTTTCCATTCCGGCCAACGCGCGACGCAACGAGGCCTTCACCAAGCTGCTGCGCGAATTGCCGGCCGACAAAGTGCTGACCGAGACTGATGCGCCCTATCTCGCGCCCGCGCCCGGCGAGCGCAGCGAACCGGCGGCGGTGGTCGGCACGGTGGCGTGGCTGGCCGAACTGCGCGGCTGGCAGGTGGACGAGGCGCGGGACCAGGTGTGGCGGAACTATGGAGCGTTGCTCGCGGAAGCAAAGACCTGAGCGCGCCACCGCGGGCGCCGCGTCGTCACGCGACTCTCGTCGGTCTACCCGGCGGACCTTGTGCTGGCGCGGGACGATCGTCCGCGTTCGGGCAACGACCGCTGCGGCACGCCTGCTGGACATCTTCGGCGTCGAACTCACGACCCAGGCGCCGTTCGACCGGACCAGCGTGGCGGAGACCTCCAACAAGGATCGTTTCGAGGTCCTGTCGCTCGAACGCTGATGCCTGCGAGCCGGGAGGCTCCCGCGGCGTGCCAGGGGGGCAGGTCCGCGTGTGAGCCGCCCTTGGCCGCGACGCCCGTGGGCCCCGGCGCGGCACGCGGTCGTGAACTGTGAGCGGCCACCGATTTTCATCGCAGGGCATTGGCGATGATGACGCCGCGCCGCGCGCCGGGCGCGGTCTTGCCAGGACACCACGGCGCCTTCGGGTCCAGGAGCTTGCCCATGCCCTTCGCCCTGCCTTGCTTGTTTATCGCCCTGTGGCTACCCGCGAGCGCTGTCGCGCTCATCCTCGGCGAGCCGTTCGCGGCGCATTACTCGGTCCGCGATCTCGGCGAGCCGCCGGGTGCCATCGGCAACCTCGGTGGCCTGACGTTCGCCCCCGGCGAGCTCGGCAGCCTGCTCATCGGCGGCGGCGCCACCAGCCTGCGCGCCGCGGTCTACACGGTGCCGCTGACACGCGACGCCGAGGGCCACATCGAGGCCTTCGCCGGCCCGGCAGAGCTGGTCGCGTCCGCCTCAGGGGTGAGCGGTGGTATCGATGGCGGCCTGGCCTACGGGCCCGGTGGCGTGCTGTTCTACACCACCTATCGCGACAACCAGCTTGGCCAGATCCGCCCCGGCAGCAGCGCCCCGGATAGGCTGATCGATCTCGGCCAGCTCGGCGTCGGCCGGTCCACCGGCGCCCTGCAGTTCGTGCCGCCCGGCTTCGCGGGCGCAGGACGTCTCAAGCTCCTGTCCTTCAACTTCGGTCGCTGGTACGACGCGAGCGTCGCGCCGGACGGCAACGGCACCTTTGACGTGAACCTGAGCGGCACGGACGTGTTCATCGGCGGCGGACCGGAAGGCGTGGTCTATATCGCCGCCGGCAATCCAGGCTTCGAGCGCGACAGCGTGCTGGTCAGTGAATGGTCGCTCGGTCGCGTGGTGGCCTACGAAGTGGATGCCAACGGCGATCCGATAGTGGCGACGCGGCGCGTGTTCCTCGATGAGCTGAGCAGCGCGCAGGGCGCGGCCATCGATCCCGTGACAGGAGACTTCCTGTTCTCCAAGTATGCCGGCGACGATCGTGGCGTGATCGTGGTCGGTGGCTTCGCGCCGCCACGCGCCGTGCCGCTGCCCTCGACCTGGGGTTTGCTGGCCGTGGCGGTGGGCGTGCTCGGGCGCGTCGGCAGGTGGCGGCGCGACCTCACAGCGCGGCGCGCAGGCTGAGCAGCACGCTGTCGCTGTCGAAGGTCTCGCGCCCCTCGACGCGCAGGTACTCGAGGCTGCCGGTCACGCCCCAGCGCGTGAACCAGCGCAGCCCGACGCTGAGTTCGAGTTCGTCGTCGTCATCGGTCTGGACCGCGGTGAAGGCGCCGGGCAGGCCACCGGCCCGGCCGCCGTCGCGGCGGTCGACGTCGTTACGGTAGAGCAGGCCGACGAAGGGCTCGAACGCGCCGTGGGTGTAGCCGACCTCGCCGCCCACCACCACCTGGGCTAGGGTGATGTCGCGTCGCGCCACGGCGCGCGCCGCGTTGCCAGTCTCGAGATAGGGGTCCTGCGACTCGTCGACGCGCAGATAGCCCACGCGGCTCGCCAGCTGCCACGCGCCGTGCTGCACGCGGCCATTGAGGTTGAAGGCGGCGAACCAGCGCTCGCTGTCGAAGTCGGCGAGCACGCCGCTGCCATCCACCGGCGAGATTCGCTGCTGGTCGTAGTCGAGCCAGCTGTAACCGAAGCTCGCATCGACGCTGAAGTGCTGGTCGATGAGGAGCGCCGCGTAGGGCACCACGCCGAAGCCGTCGTTCTGCTGGCTGCCGCCGTTGAAGCGCGTCTCGGCATCGACGTGCTGGTAGCTGCCGGCGATGCCCAGCAGGTAGCGGCCGGCGAACAGCCGATCGATGCCGGTGAGCGCGTTGTGCGCATCGGCGTCGTAGGCCAGCGAGGTGCCGGCGAAGCTGAAGTCGCTGCCGAAATCGCTGTAGCCGTAACTGCCCCACAGCGACATCACGGGGGCGGCAGCCAATGCCTCGTCTTCCGCTTCAGCTTCGGCGCGCCATGCGCGCTCCGTGGCGATGGTGTCCTGGTCGCCGCCGCTCTCGCGCAGGCTGGCGCCGTTGGTCACCGAACTCGATACACCGTTCAGGCAGGCCGTGAAGTTGGTCCGTGAACAGCGCTCGGCGGCGGGCACGGGCCCGGTGGCCAGCGGACCGACGGCGAGCAGGAGGGACAGGCTAGGCGCCAGGGTTCGTTTCGGCATGTCGAGATCTCCGTGAAAGCGTTGCGGGGACAGTCTCGCGTGCGGTGTTCAGGGTAGCGCCGGGCGTGGCACGGCGATGCGCTGGATCGACTGGATGTTGCGCGCCAGGTTGTCGATGGCGCGCAGGCTCATGCGTTCGGGCGGTGAAGGCGGGCTGTGCGCGTCGGGCACGCGGGTGCCGAAACCGGCACGGTCGAGCACCACCTGGCCGTGAGCATTGGCTACTTCGATGGCGGTCGCGCGCGCGGGATCATCCGCGTCGGCCAGCAGGACGATGGTCGCGGCATCACCCTGCACCTCGCCGCCTACGGTGGTGCCGCGAATGCCGATGGTGGCCACCGCGCCGGTCGCCACGCGCATTGCGCCGACCCGGCGTTTGGCCACCAGGCCCGTGACGAAGCGAAAGGCGCCGCGCAGGATGGCCGCGCTGAATACCGGCTGGTCATCGTTGGCGACCTGGTCGATGCGCATGCGCGCACCGGCCCCGAGCCAGAACCGGCTGCCGTCGTTGAATAACAGGCCGAGCAGGCCGTCATCGCCGACCTCGACCACGTCGCCTTCGTAGAGCGGCGAACCGCGCGTGAGCGCGCGCACCGCGCCGCCGCCCGTCGGCACGAGTGACGCGCCGCCGCGCAGCAGGGCGACCTCGCCGACCGTCACCGCCGCGCGGACGTCGCCGGGCACGCCCACCAGCATCAGCACCAACACCGAAACGATGCACAGCACGCGCCTGGCCTTGAACATCGATCTCTCCTCGCTTCGCCGACAGCGGAGCAGCGCGGCGGCGGAACCGGCTCGCCACCGCCGTCGCGGGGATGGTGAATGCCGGCGACCTGCGTCGCAAGAGCCAGTGGGCATGATCTCCCATCGAGACGCAACCCGGCCGTGGGATTAGGACCCGTCATACAACTGGCGCCGCGGCGCTGGCGCGCTTTCCACGCGGGAAGCCACGCGCGAGAATGCCCACGCCCGGCACGATCGTGACTGACAGCGCGGGCGCTTGGACGGCGCGAGATGAGAGGCCCTGGGCATGCACGACTTGATCATCCGTAACGGCACCGTGGTCGACGGCAGCGGCGCGCCCCCGCGGCGCGCTGATGTCGCGGTGGACGGCGAACGCATCGTCGCGGTGGGCGCCGCGCTCGGCGCGGCGAAGCGCGAGATCGACGCCGACGGCCTGCTCGTCACGCCCGGCTTCGTCGACGTTCACACCCACTATGACGGCCAGGCCGTGTGGGATCCCTATCTCACGCCGTCGTCCTGTCATGGCGTCACGACCACCGTGTTTGGCAACTGCGGCGTAGGTTTCGCGCCGGTACGGCCGGGCGCCGCACCTTATCTCATCAACCTCATGGAAGGCGTCGAGGACATTCCGGGCACGGTGCTCGCCGAGGGCGTGCCGTTCAACTGGGAGTCCTTTCCCGAGTACCTCGACGTGCTCGAGGCCGCGCCCAAGGTGATGGACGTCGGCGCGCAGGTGCCGCACGCGGCGCTGCGCTTCTACGTGATGGGCGAGCGCGGCGCGGATTTCCAGGCCGCGCCGAGCGATGACGAGATCGCGCGCATGGCGACGCTGCTCGAGGAGGCGCTGCGCGCGGGCGCCCTCGGCTTCACCACATCGCGCACCATCAAGCATCGCGCCCGCGACGGTCGCTATACGCCGAGCCTGGGTGCGGGTGAACCGGAGTTGTTCGGCCTCGCCGCTGCCATGCGGCGCGCAGGGCGCGGGGTGCTGGAAGTGAACTCCGACTTCGGCCCGGGCGAGTTCGAGATCCTGCGCCGCGCATCCGAACTGGCCGGCCGACCGCTGTCGGTGCTGCTCCTGCAGGTGAACAACGCGCCGACCTTGTGGCGGGAGACGCTGGCGCACATCCACGCGATGCGCGACGCGGGCTTTGCGGTCAACGGTCAGGTCGGTGTGCGTCCCATCGGCGTCACCTGGGGGCTCGAGACCACCATCAATCCCTTCACCACCCATCCCGCGTGGCGTGAACTCCGCGCGCTCACGCCGGCCGAGCGCTACGCGCGGCTGCGCGACGACGCGGTGCTTCGGCGTCGCCTGGTGGACGAGCGCCCGGACGACGACTTCACGAAGATGATCGCGGGCCAGCTCGCGATGGCCTACGTGCTGGACGAACACTATGACTACGAGCCGCTGCCGGCCGAGGACAGCCTCACCGCGCGCGCCGCGCGCCGCGGCGTGAGTCCCTGGCAGGAAGCGCTGGACGCCATGCTCGAGTGCGGCGGCAAGCGTCTCCTGACCCACACCTTCGAGAACTACTACGACGGCGATCTCGAAGTCATTCGCGCCATGCTCGCGGACGACGCCACCATCATCGGGCTTGGCGACGGCGGCGCACACGTGTGCACCATCTGCGATTCCAGCGCGCCCACCTTCCTGCTCACCCACTGGGCGCGGGATCGCAAGCGCGGCGCGCGACTGCCGCTCGAGTTCCTGGTCAACAAGCAGACGCGGGCTACCGCGCTGGCATACGGACTGACGGACCGCGGCGTGCTTGCCCCGGGGTTGCGGGCCGACATCAACGTCATCGACTTCGACGCGCTTGGGCTCACCATGCCGGAGGTGGTCTACGACCTGCCCGCCGGCGGCAAGCGCCTGCTGCAGAAGGGGCGCGGCTATCGCCACACCTTCCTCGCCGGGCAGGAAACGCTGCGCGACGACCAGCCGACAGGTGTGCTCGCGGGCCGCCTGATTCGCGGCTGACGAGCGCGCCGCTCCACGCGCCCCGCGTCAGCGCGACGCGGGGCGCACGGCCTTGAACAGCGTGTGTTTCGCACCCTTGCGCACCGCGCCGCGCGCTCGCACCGTGGTCGTGCTGGCGCTGAAGCCGGCGCCGTGCAGCAGGCGTTCGAATCGCGGCGCTCTGAACGCGGACCACAGCACCATCACCCCGCCGGGCCGCAGCGCCGCGAACAGCAGGGCGAGACCCGTCGGCGTGTAGAGGCGCTGGTTGGCGGCGACGGTGAAGGCTTCGGGACCATTGTCCACGTCGAGGATGAGGGCGTCATAGCCAGCCGTCGCCCGCGTGATATGGGTCAGCAGGTCGGCCACGATCACCGTCACGCGCGGGTCGGCCAGCGGCCGTCGCGCATAGTCAGCCAGTGGCCCCTCGTTCCAGCGCACCACGTCCTCGAGCAGTTCGACCACCTCGACCCGCGCCCCGTCGTCCAGTTCGTCCAGCACCGCGCGCAGCGTGAAGCCCATGCCGAGGCCGCCCACCAGCACGCGCGGCTGCGGGCCCAAGTCGCGCTCCGCCAGGGCGAGCCGGGCGAGGGCTTCCTCGGAACCACTGACGCGGCTCGACATCAGCACTTCACCGCGTACGCGCACCACGTGATCGCCCTGTTCGAGCGTCAGCGTGAGGGCTTCGCCGTCGGGTGTGAGCGAGCGGGCGACCAGGGTGCGGGATGTCATGCGGCCGTCCTCGGCGATCAGGGGCGATAAGGATAGAGGGCCGGTCTCAGCGCTTCGCGGCGGCCACCAGCAACATGTCGCTGAGGTTGGCGAACACGCGCGGATCCAGTCCCGTGGCGTCCTTGATGCGCTGAAAGCGCGCGTAAATGGTGTTGGGATGGACGTCGAGTCGCGCCGCGGCCTTCAACACGTTCATGTTGGCGGCCGCGTAGGCTTCCAGGGTGGCGAGCAGCGCACCGTCCAGCGCGCGATCGGCGTTGAACAGGGCCGTCGCCCAGGCCGGCGCGACGCGCTGGAATTCCGCGCCGGCGATCTGCAGCAGCATGTCGCGCAGCGACAAGGTGCCGAAGCCGACCACCCGAGTGGCGGGCCCCGCGCAGGCGAGCGCGATGCGCGCCTCGCGCCACGCCGCGGGCACGTGGGCGGTGGAAGGCGCGTCGTTGCTGACCCCGACCACGACCGCGTTGCCCAGCACTTCGAGCGCCTTGCCGACCCGTCGCGCGAGGGACTGCTTGGGCGCGGTCCAGCCGGACTCTCGCCGCTGATCGGCGATCACCATCACCACGTGGTGATCGCGTACGTCCACCAGCGTGCGCCAGCGCTGCGGCGCGCAGGCCTTGGCGCAGGCATCCGCCAGGCGCCGCGCGCGCGCCGCATTGAACATCTCGGCGGGGTCGAGGGCGCGGGCGACGGCGACGCAGTAGCACAGGGCGCGATCGAGGTAGCCGGCTTCACGCAGGATGCGCATCGCGCGCGGCTCCGCTTCGTCGGCGCCTTCGAGCAGCACGCTCATACGCTGCGCGCGCTGGTCGCCCTCGACATCGGCCAGCAGGCAGGCGTGGCTCGCATAGGCGCCAGCCGCGACGGTGCTGACCACGTCGGTGTACTCGATGGCGAAGTCCGCCACGGGGCCGACCGCTTCCTGCGCGCTCGTGCCGCCGGCTTCGAGGGCGGCGCGCACCCAGGCCGCGCACATGCGATGCCCGCAGCGGTAGGCATGGAGCATCGCTTCCATGGGGAAGTGCTGCTCCGCGCGGCGGCGGGCGTGGGCGCGCACGAACTCGAAGTCATCGGGGGCGCCGCCGGCGACCAGCCGACGCATCTCGGTCAGGTGCGCGCGGGCATGCGCGAGCAGCTCGGGCCCGACGTCCGGATTGCGGCTGTCGGTGAACGCGGGAATGCGCTCGCGGACCACGTCCACCAGCTCGGCCAGCACCGCGTCCGCGCGGGCGTCCAGCGCCGCGAGCACGGCGTCGCCTGCGGCGTCACCGGCGACGGCGCGCAGCCGCGCCGCGAGGTCCGCGAGCGATGCCGTGGCGTTGGCCGACTGTGGAAAGTGCACATCGAGTCCCTCGAATCCGGGCGAATTTGCCTGCTTTGCGCCGTCCGCGCCAGTGCTAGCGTTGTCCTCGAACCAACGGCGTCGCCGCTCCGGCGACGTCACCTTTGACGTGAGCAAGGAGAATCGCGATGGCCAAGTACCTGTTCGTGTATCACGGCGGCAGCGCGCCGCAATCGCCGGCCGACAAGGCGCGCGTGATGGAGGCCTGGGGACGCTGGTTCGGCGGCCTCGGCGCCGCCGTCATCGACGGTGGCAATCCGGTCGGTCCATCGGTGACCGTCAAGAGCGATGGCAGCGTCGCGACCGACGGTGGACCCAACCCGGTCAGCGGCTACAGCCTGGTCGAGGCGCGCGATCGGGCGGACGCGATCGCGAAGGCGCAGGGCTGCCCGCTGCTGACCGCTGGCGGTTCGGTCGAGGTGGCCGAGGCCTTCGACATGTAGCATCTCCGGCGGTCGGAGGAGGGCTGCGGTCGGTCGCGGGCGCGGCCACCCTCCGCCGGGGGTGCTGGCACGCGGTGCAGCTCGTCTATAGTCGAGCCTCGACCAACTGGGGAGTATCGACATGACCTGCACCGTGATTCTCGAGATCCGCGTCAAGAAGGAGTTCGTCGACGGCATGGCCGCCGGCTTCAAGGGACTGTTTCCCGACACCCGCTCCTTTCCGGGCTGCATCGAACTGTTTGCCAGCCAGAACCAGGACGATCGTCAGAACTTCGTGATCGTCGAAACCTGGGAATCGCGCGCGGCCTACGAAAAGTATTTCGCCTGGCGCGTGGAAACCGGCGCGATTGCGGCCCTCGGCCAGCAGATCGAGGGCGAGGTGAACCTGCGCTACCTGGATCGCATCGGCGCCTGAGGATGCGTGGCGACAGGCCCCGGGCTCATGCAGGCCGGGGTCGGTCCCTGCCTTTCAGGCAATGGTCTTGTCGGGTCCGTAGAACAGCACCCAGGTTGCGAAGTCGGCGGTGAAATCCTCGAAGCGATGGACTTCGCCGGCCGCGGCGAACAGCACGTCGCCGGGCGCGAAGGACACCGAGGCGCCGGCGCGCACGAAGCTGCCACGACCGGCGATCACGAAGTAGAGCTCGTCGCGCGCGTGGGGCGTCTGCTCATCGCTCCCGCGCGGCGCGTAGTAGCGCAGTTCCACGTCGCCGCTGTCCAGCGCCTGCACCGACAGGCGCCCGGCGGGCAGCGGCAGCGCCGCCATCGCGGCCGGCGTGAGGCGGGTGGGGATCTCGCGGGTCAACGCCGACGACGTCCGGTGCCGTCAAGCGATGGCGCGTCGACCGCGACGCGCGGCCAGCACGCCCGCCACCGCGAGCAAGGCCAGGCTGGAGGGTTCCGGCACCGCCGTAGTGGTGCGCGTGAAATCGAGCAGCACGTCGTCCAGCAGCAGACCTAGGTTGTCACCGCCCGCGTGGTTGAAGGACAGCGATGCCGATCCCAATGCGCTCGAGAGCGAGAA
The DNA here is from genome assembly GCA_050186725.1 of Gammaproteobacteria bacterium. Taxonomy (GTDB): domain Bacteria; phylum Pseudomonadota; class Gammaproteobacteria; genus JADJYF01. The sequence goes on from JBFWYG010000065.1 coordinate 17,261, forward strand.
GGTCCGCGTGATGTTCTGCAGGCCGTCGTTGCTCGCCAAGGTGAACACTTCGTTGAACGCCGAGCCCAGGCTCACCGTCACCGAGTTGGTGTCGCCGCGGGCGGAGCCGCCGAGCTGGAAGGTGAGGCTGTACAGACCGGGCAGCAGGTTGAACACGGCATTGGTGGTGATGATCCCGGCATTGCCGGTGGAACCATCGAGGTCGAGATAGTTGCCGTTGCCCGGGTAGAAGTCGAAGAAGCCGGTGCCGACCACGTCGATGGTGCCATCGCTCACGGTCCAGTTGTCCAGCGATTGGTTGACTCCCAGGACCTCGCTGTCGAAGCTGTCGCTGAACAGCGGCACGGCCTGCGCGGCGTTGACGGTGAATAGGCTCGCGGCGAGCGCGATGGCGGAGAGGTGACGCATTTCCATAGTCCTCGGTTGCGCGCGCGGGGGGCCGGTGTCGGTCACGCGGCAGGCCGGCGCGGGTGTGGTGGAGATTGCAGCAGGCCGCGAGCGTCGGCGCGAGGACCGGCGCGCGAATTCACGCAGGCAATTGCAAAACTGTGACCGATCCGGCGTGAATGCGCCGCGCAGGACACGGTGCGGCGCGCAAGGCGGCCCGGCGAAAGCCTTGGGCGTTCGGGCAGGTGCCGTGGGCCGCGTCGGGCGGAGTGTCAAACATCGTGTCCGTGCCGCCCTGGCCCGTCGGCACACCGACCCAGGGCGCAGGATCGCGCAGGGCCATAGTTCGGCCCGACAGCGGCCGCGAGGGCAATCGCGTGCCGGGAATCCCAAGGGAGTGAATGCATGCGCGCTTTCAGCACCAGGCCCGTCGACTACCAGGAGAACCGCGCCGACGGTGGCTTCGCCTGGCGGGTGCGTTTCGATCTCGCGTCCCAGAACGGCGACGTGCTCACCACCTTGCGGGTCAAGCTGACCGGTGCCGATCCGGGCGACAGCCGCGCCGTGTGGCTGGCCGGCACCCGCGAGATCTGGAACAACAAGGTCGTGTTCGACGACGGCGTGCGTCTGTACGAGAGCAAGCTCAACTTCAACTTCGTCACCAGCGGCGAACACCGCAGCGTGAAGGTGCACGCCGGTACCGGACACTTCGATCTCGACAACTGGTTCGTCGACTCGGACTTTCCTCCCGGTTTCGACGACGAGTCAGCCGCCCACGAAGTGGGCCACATGCTCGGCAACTTCGACGAATACGTTGGTGGCGCCACGCGCAATGGCTTCATCAATACCGGCACGCTGATGTCCGATCTGACGGTCAACGGCTTCGAGGATTACTTCTTCGCGATTGAGCACTTCGCCGAGGTGTTCGGTGGCGGAACCCTGTCCACCGTGCTGGCGATGACGGGCGACGCGGGCCCCAACCTGCTGACCGGCGACGCGCAGCGCAATGGCCTGCTCGGCCTGGCCGGTGCCGACACGCTCAGTGGTCAGGGCGGCAACGACTTCATCGACGGCGGACGCGGCGCCGACCTGCTGACCGGCGGCGCCGGGCGCGACATCTTCGACTTCGACGCAATCAAGGAGACCGGGATCACCGCGGCGACCCGCGATGTGATCACCGACTTCCTGCACCTGCGCGACCGGCTGGACCTGTCCGGCATCGATGCCTCGTCGCTGCTCGGCGGCAACAATGCCTTCAACTTCCGCGGCACGGCCGCCTTCACCCAGGACAAGGGCGGCGAACTGCGCTTCCAGAAGTTCGACCTGGCGGGCACGGCCAACGACTTCACCCTGGTCTACGGCGACACGGATGGAGATCGCGGCGCGGAATTCCACATCCGGCTGCACGGCCTCATCAACCTGACGGTTGTCGACTTCATCGTGTAGACGGCGCGAGACGCGCGCGCCGCCTTCAATTTTCGAGTTCGACCGCGCTCAACTCATGGCCACGTCGCTCCGTTCCCGCGCGTCTTCCTCCATGCCAGTCGCCGGCCCGCCGCCGCAGGCCAGCACCGGCTGCGGCGCGCCGCGTCGCTTGCGGCCACCGCTCGCCTGCCAGTCGGCGCTCTGCGCCGGCGCGATGCTGCGCCCGCGATCGAAATGGAAATCCACCTTGTCTTTCGACTGCGGTCCCCAGTAGTTCACCTTGCCGAGGTCGTAGAAGGTGCGCTGGAAGCCGGCCTTGAGGAACGCCTTCAGGCAGCCGAGCAGGTAGCGGCGTCGGTAACCACTGCCACGCCAGGGGTAATGGAACAGCGCCTTCTTCATGTAGAAGCGCCGGTAGTTGTTCATCACGCGGTCCAGCAGCTCGCCGCGCTCCATCGCAGCCGGCTTCATGATCGGCGTGACGAAGTTGTATTTCTCGAAGTCGAACACCTCGACCTTGTCGCCCAGTTCCTCGAACAGCGGCGTGAAGGGCCAGGGCGTGTACATCGACCAGTTGGCCAGATCCGGCTGCCAGGACCAGGCCATGCGATAGGTTTCTTCCAGCGTCTCCGGCGTCTCGTTGTCGAGCCCGACGATGAACTGCGCCTCGGTGAAGATGTCGGCCTCGCGCAGCAGTTGGATGGCGCGACGGTTGTCCTCGACCCGGGTCTCCTTGTTGAAGCGATCGAGCTTCAGTTGCGCGGCGGCCTCGGTGCCGAGACTCACGTGCACCAGGCCCGCGCGCCGGTAGAGCGGCAGCAGCGCCTCGTCGCGCAGGATGTCGGTGACTCGCGTGTTGATGCCCCACTGCACGCGCTTAGGCAGGTCGCGCGCGATGAGTTCCTCGCAGAAGGCGATGAACTTGCGGCGGTTGATGGTGGGTTCCTCGTCGGCCAGGATGAAGAAGCCCACCTGGTGGTCGTTCACCAGGCGCTCGATCTCGTCCACCACCTTCTTCGGGTCGCGCACGCGGTAGTCGCGCCAGAACTTCCATTGCGAGCAGAACGAGCAGGTGAAGGGGCAGCCGCGCGCCATGCTCGGTATGGCGACGCGCACGCCGAGCGGCACGTAGATGTACTTGTGCCACTCGAGCAGCGACCAGTCGGCCTCGATGCGGTCGAGATCGCGCACGGTCGGCGCCGCCGGGGTGGCGACGATGGCTTCGCCGTCGCGGTAGGCCAGGCCGCGCAGGGTCGCGCGCGCCGCGGGCCAGCGGCCCTGCGCCACCGCGTCTACCAGGGCGGTGAAGATCTCTTCGCCCTCGCCGCGCACGATCACGTCCACCCACGGCGCCTCGGTCAGCACCTGTTTGTACATGAAAGTCGCGTGCACGCCGCCCAGCACGCGTAGTGCCTGCGGGCAGGCATCCCTGGCCAGGGCCAGCACCTGTTCGGCCTTGTAGATCGAGGGCGTGATGGCGGTGACGCCGACGACGTCGGGCGCGAGTTCGGCGAGGCGCGCTGCCAGGATCGCATCCTCGATGTGATCGGTCATCGCGTCGATGAAGGTGATGCGGGTATATCCGGCCTGCTTCAACGCGCCGGCCAGGTAGGCCGCCCAGGCCGGCGGCCAGTTGCCGGCGATCTCGGCGCCGCCGGAGTGGTAGTTGGGATGAACCAGTACGACGTGCATGTGCTGCTCCCCTGATCGCCGACGTGGCGTGCAGACGAGTTAACAGTCGAAACTGTCAATCAAGATTGACGCACATCAAGCCGACGCGCGGCGCCCGGTGGAGTTGGCGGCGCGGCTCTGCGGCGCCCCGTGCGAGGGGCGGGCGCCTTCGATCACGCATGGGCCCCCTCCGACGGGGGATGGTCGCGCTGCAACGCGACGCGCTACGTTCGCGCGCCGGACCGGGAGGGGACCACAGTGCCGATTTCACGCGCGCCACGCTGGCGCTTCATGGTGCCGTTCATTCTGGCCTGCGTCCCGCGCGCGCACGGCGCCGAGCCGACGGCGGCGCAGGCCTATGCCACCCACTGCGCCGGTTGCCACGGCGCCACGCTGGGCGGCGCCTATGGGCCGCCCCTGTCGGGCGCGGCCTTCGTCGCCCGCTGGCAGGGCAAACCCGCCGCCGGCCTGCTCGCGCAGATCCGCGCCACCATGCCGCCCGCGCGGCCCGGCGCCCTGGACGGTGCGACCTATGCCGATCTCACCGACCTCGTGCTCGCGCACAACCACCTGCCGATCCTCTCCGCCGAGGCGCGCGCGGCCGGCGCGACGACCGCCACCAGCGAAGGCGGCTCGTCCTCCGGCGGTGCCGGCGCGCCCATCGCCAACCAGGACGGCGTGTATCGCGCGACCCTCGAGCGCCAGGCGCGGACGCTCGCCGCGATGAGACCGGTCAGCGAAGCAGAACTGCGCACGCCGGCCAACGACGACTGGCTGCACTGGCGGCGCACCGACGATGGCTTCGGCTTCAGTCCACTCGCGCAGATCGATGTGCACAACGCCCGGCGTCTGCAGCTGGCCTGGAGCCTGTCGCTGCCGGCCGGCACCAACCAGATCACGCCGCTGGTCCGCGACGGCGTGATGTTCGTGAACAGCAACGGCACGGTGCAGGCGCTCGACGCCGGCAACGGCGACCTGCTGTGGAAGTTCAGCCGCACGCCGGGCGCCGTCACGCCGGCCGGGCCGCCAACCACCCAGCCGCGCAATCTCGCGTTGGCCGGCACGACGCTGTTCGTGCCGACGCTCGACAACCACATGCTCGCGCTCGACGCGCGCAGCGGCAGGGTGCTGTGGGACAGGCAGCTCGATGCGGCGGTGGGCGTGTTGCGCCTGACCGGCGGACCGCTGGTGGTGCGCGACAAGGTGCTGCAGGGCGTGTCGGGCTGCTCCGGCGCCGGCCATCCCGGCGGCTGCTTCATCGTCGCGTTGGACGTGAAGACCGGCGCCGAAGTGTGGCGCTTCAACACCATCGCGCGCCCCGGCACGCCGGAAGGCGAGACCTGGAACGGCGCGCCGCTCGCGCAGCGCTTCGGTGGCTCGGTGTGGGTGGCGGGCACCTACGACGCCGAACTCGACCTGGTCTATTTCGGCACCGGGCAGACCTATCACATCACGCCACTGCTCGAACCGAAGCCGGCCGACGAGCGCGCGAACGCGGCGCTCTACACCGACACGACCCTTGCGCTGAATCCCGACACCGGCAAGCTCGTGTGGCACTACCAGCACCACGCGCGCGAGGTGTGGGATCTCGACTGGGCCTTCGAGCGCACGGTGCTCACGCTGCCGACCACGCTCGGCCCGACCAGGGCGGTGGTGACGGTCGGCAAGCTCGGCATTCTCGACGCGCTCGACGCGCGCACCGGCCAATACCTGTCGTCACACGACCTCGGTCTGCAGAACCTGGTCACGGCCATCGATCGCGAGACCGGGCGCAAGACCACCGACCCGGCGCTGGAGCCCGAACCGGGCAAGCCGAAGATGATCTGTCCCTTCCCCGGCGGCGCGCGCAGCTGGCCGGCCACGGCCTACGATCCGACGCGCGGCACGCTCTATCTCTCGATGTTCGAGTCGTGCATGCAGTACGAGTGGAAGCCGGGCGAGGACTGGGACATCCAGTACACCGTCATCCCGCGCCCGGACAGCGACGGCAATTTCGGCCGCGTGGTGGCGCTCGATGTCGCGCACGGCAAGGTCCGCTGGCAAAAGCGTCGGCGCGCGTCGCAGGCGAGCGCCGTGCTCGCCACCGCCGGAGGCCTGGTGTTCGAAGGCTCGCGCGACCGCTGGTTCCGCGCCTCGAACAGCGACACCGGTGAGGTGCTGTGGCAGGCGCGGCTGGACATGACGCCCAACGCCTTTCCCATCAGCTATGCGCAGGCGGGCACGCAGTACGTCGCCATCACCACCGGTGGCGGCGGTCCAGTCGATGTCTCATGGCAGACCCTGACCCCGGAACTCGACACCCCCAATGGCGCGACCACGCTGTGGGTGTTCAAGCTCGGCGCGGAGTGAGTCTTCTCACGCGCGCCTGATTCGCTCGTGTCGCGGCGGCTTGCTCAGCCGCCGGACTTGGTCTTCTTGCGCACCAGGGCTCGCTGCTTCCACGGCGGCAAGGTCTGGTGCGCCGCGTGCTTCTTCCCCAGGCGACGCTTGCCGGCGCCGAAGTAGTTCTCACGCAGCGTCGTGCCGGGATACGCGAGTGGCATGCGGCCACGGCGCTGCAGTTCCGGCACGACGAG
>JBFWYG010000066.1:0-10705 GCA_050186725.1 Gammaproteobacteria bacterium
GAGGCTCGAGACGGGCGCGCGCGAGTCATTCGCCTGCAGACTTGGAGGAGCGCCGGATGCACTACGTCTTTGGCGAGTGCCTGCTCGACGCTGACAGGCGTGAGCTTTTTCGCGGGTCGGAAATCGTGGGCACCGGCCCGAAGGTCTTTGACCTGCTGGTATACCTGTTGGAGCAACGCGAGCGCGTGGTCAGCAAGGACGAGCTGCTCGATGCCGTCTGGAAGGGGCGGGTTGTTTCGGAATCAACGCTCGCCAGTCATATCAACCTGGCGCGCAACGCCATCGGGGACAGCGGCCGGGCACAACGTTTGCTCCGCACGGTTGCGCGGAAGGGCTTTCGTTTTATCGGCGCAGTGAGCGCGGTGACCAATGAGGCTGCCGGCGCGCCTCGGGTGTACGACCGGGCGGCATATCCTGTGTCGGTACCGGCTCTGCCAGACAAGCCGTCCATTGCCGTCCTGCCGTTTCTGAACTTGAGTGGCGATCCCGAGCAGGACTACCTAATCGATGGCGTAGTCGAAGACATACTTTCCGCGCTGTCCCGCATTCGGTGGCTGTTCGTCATCGCGCGCAACTCGAGCTTCATCTACAAAGGCCGGGCAGTTGACGTGAAGCAGGTGGGGCGTGAACTCGGCGTGCGCTACGTGCTTGAAGGCAGCATCCGGAAATCCGCGAAGCGCGCGCGCATCACCGGGCAACTGATCGACGCATCATCGGGAGGACACATTTGGGCTGAGCGCTTCGAGGGTTCGCTCAATGACATCTTCGATCTGCAAGACCAAGTTTCAGCGAGTGTCGTCGGCGCGATCGCACGCCAGCTTGAATTGGCCGAAATCGAGCGCGCCAAGCGTAAGCCCACCGATAGCCTGGATGCCTATGACTACTACTTGCGTGGTCGGGCGACGGTGAACCTGGGAACAAAAGGCGCTATGGAGCAAGGGCTGGCGTACTTTGTGTCCGCCATCGAACTGGATCCGGAGTACGCCGCCGCCTATGGCATGGCTGCATGGTGTCACTTCTGGCGGAAGGTCAACGGATGGATGACGGACAGATCGCGAGAGATTGAAGAAGGCACACGTCTCGCGTGGCGGGCCGTCGAACTAGGGCACGACGATGCGGTCGCGCTCACTCGAGGCGGTCATGCGCTCGCGCACTTCACCGGCGACCTGGATTTGAGTATCGGGCTGGTGGACCGCGCGCTGGCCTTGGATCCGAATCTTGCGTCCGCTTGGTTTCTCGGAGGATTCCTGAGGACAGAACGCGGTGACCACGACAGCGCGATTGAATACTTCTCGCGGGCCATGCGATTCAGTCCGTTGGATCCAGAAATCTATCGAATGCAGGCGGGCATGGCGCTGGCGCATCTGTTTATGCAGCGATTCGACGACGCGTCCGCGTGGGCGGAGCAGGCCTACAGACAGCTTCCGAGCTTTCTGATGGTGGTTGGAATCTTGGTGGCAAGTCACGCACTTGCCGGCCGGGACGTGGCGGCTCACAAAGCCATGGAACAATTGCGGCGACTTGATCCCACCCTCACCATTTCCTCGGTCGGCGATTGGCTTCCGCTCCGTCGGTCGAAGGATCTCGAGACGCTGGTTGACGGACTGCGGCGCGCCGGGCTACCTGAGTGATGACACCTTTAGAGCACGTGTCCAGTTCGCGCCGCTAGCCTTAGTCATTTCCACGTCTCCCCCCGAAAAGCGCATTCAGGGTGGTTGCAGAGTGAAGTTGATCCGTCTTCGTTGATTGTTGCGGGCTTGGGTTTCAAGCCGCGTTCACTGTCGCACGGTTATGCGATTGAAGGCGAAGTCTCCGCTGACGCGGCGTCGCCGCGTGCCGCGCTTCGGTGCCGGACGCTAGACCTCGCTCCAGCGCCTGACGAGGTTGTGATAGACCGCCGCTAGTCGCCCGGCCTCCGCCACCACCGCTTCATCGGCGGTCGCCGCCAACGCCTGGATGCTCTGGTCGAGATCGAACAGCAATGCGCGCTGCGCGTTGTCGCGTACCAGGCTCGTGATCCAAAAGAACGCCGCGAGGCGCGTGCCGCGGGTTACCGCCGTGACCTGATGCAGGCTGGAAGATGGATAGAGCACGAGATCGCCCGCGTCCAGTCGCACTTCCTGCGCACCGAACTCGCCTTCGATGAGCAGTGCGCCGCCGTCGTACGCAGATGCCTGACTGAGAAACAGTGTGGCAGAGAGATCGGTGCGCAGCAGACTGCCGTCGGTCGGATGGCGCATGATCGCATTGTCGACATGCACGCCGTAGTGGCCGCCTTCGCGATAGCGATTGAACTTCGGTGGATAGACGCGCCGCGGCAGCGCGGCCGAAGTGAAAAGCGCGTGAGTCGCGAGACGCGCCTGCAGAAACTGACCAAGCTCGGTGGCTATCGGGCAATCGTCGTCGAGCTGTTCGTTGGACTTCAGGCGCATGGCCTGTGCGCCTGCGGTACGCCGGCCGTCCCGCCAATCGGCCTGCTCCAGGCGCGCGCGGAAGCGGGCGGCATCCGCATCGTCGAGTACGCCCTCAATGACGGTCAACATGTCGCTGACGCCATGGCGAAGTCAGCGGCGGGGTGCAGCAGCGTGGTGTCGATGTCTGCCACGCGCGCGCAGCCGGCCAGCGCCATGGCGAGTTCGAACTCCTCGCGCAGCAGACGCACCATGTGCGCCACACCGAGCGCACCGCCTACCGCCAGGCCGTGCATTTGCGGTCGACCGAGCATCACGGCATCGGCGCCAAGCGCGAGTGCGATCAGGACATCCGTGCCACGTCTGATGCCACCATCGAGTAACACGGCGGCACCGGGACCGAGCGCGGCGCGTACCGCCGGCAGGCAATCGAGGCTCGCGGCCGCGCCGTCGAGCGCGCGGCCACCGTGGTTGGACACGATCACGCCGGCGGCACCGGCGGCCTGCGCGGCGCGTGCATCGTCGGCATGGAGCACGCCCTTGAGCAATACCGGCAGCGGCGCGCGTGCTGCCAGCCAGGCAAAGTCCTCCCAGCGCGGCGCGTCGGACATATAGCCCTGGAATACTATGCTGGCGTCATGCGCCAGGTGCCGCGGGGGCGCCGGCGCCGGGCGGTGCGCCGGCACGATATGCGGCGGCAGGGCGAAACCGGCGCGCTGCGCACGCTCGGGCACGCTTGCCACCGGAGCGTCGGCGGTGAACACCAAGGCGGAAAAACCGGCCTGCGCCGCGCGATGCGCGAGCGCGAGCGTCGTCTCGCGCGCGCCCTGCCAGTAGAGTTGCCACCATTTGGGGCCTTCGCCCGCGGCGACGATGTCCTCCATCGTGCGCGAAGCCAGCGCACTCGCCACGAACAGCGCGCCGGCGGCGCCGGCGCCGGCGGCGGTGGCGCACTCGGCCTGTGCGTGCACCAGGGCATGGTGCGCGACGGGCGCGAGCAGGATGGGATGTGCCAGCGCCTGACCGAGCAGCCGGGTGGCGGCTCCCCCTTCGCCCAGGTCGCGCAAGACCCGGCTGACCAGCCCGTGTCGCGCGAATGCCGCGCGGTTGGCGCAGAGCGTGCGTTCCGTGCCGCTGCCGCCATCGATATAGGCAAGTACGGCTTCGGGCAGGCACATGGCGGCCTGGCGCGCGTAGTCGTCGAGCGTGAGGAGGCCGTCCGGGAGACGAGACGGTAGGGGGCTGTTGTCATTCGTGGCCATCTGCGCCATCGTCGATGTGCAACGACGGGGATGCAAGCCCCGCCCGTGCTCCGGGCGGGGCCGCGACGTCTCAGAACGTATAGGTCAAGGTGACGCGAGCCTTGCGCGCGTCGCCGATGTAGGCGAATGCGCCGCTGCGATAGGCGGCGAGGTAGTAGTCCTCGTCGGTGACGTTGCCGACGTTGGCGCGCAGTTGCAGCTGTTCGTTGAAATCCCAGGTGGCGAAGAGATCGAGCACCGTGTAGCTCGGCACTTCGTAGGCATAGGTGCCGATGGTCGGATCGTAGCCGGCGGCGGTGTCCGGCTGGCCGGTGAACATCTTGCTCTTGTACGAAACCGTGCTGCCCACCGCGAGTTGCCGAGTGAATTGGTAGCGAAGCTGCCAGAACAGGCTGTCGTCGGCGAAGTTCGCCAGGTTGCGACCGACGTCGCTCGGATTGAACGCCTCGAGGATCTCCGATGACATGCGCGCCGCACCGAACTGGGTGCTGAGCTGGGGCGTGATGTTTCCGACCAGTGAGAACTCCATGCCGCGTACGCGGTTCTTGCCGGTGTTGAGCGTGCCCAGCGTGGCATAGGCATTGCCGACACTCTCCATCACGTCATCCTTGGTGATCTGGAATACCGCGGCGGTGGCGAGCAATCTGCCGCCGAACAGGTTCCATTTGGTGCCGAGCTCGAGGTTGTCGGTCGTCTCGGGGTTGCTGGCTGGCACCTGGTTCTGATCGCCGCAGAGCCCGCCGTAGCCGCAGCTGCCGCCGACATCGGACTCGCCGCCATTGATGTTGGCCGACGTGCTCCAGGTGAAGTACAGGTTGGCCATCGGCAGGAACTGGTAGACGATGCCGGCATGACCGTTCCACAAGGTGTCTGAATAGTTGAACGGGGTGATGGTGCCGTCATTGGCGCGCAGGATGTTCTGGTAGTCGAAGCTGTCCATGCGCACACCGAGGAACAAGGAGAACTGCGCGTTGAGGTCGATGGTGTCCATGAGTGCAACCGAAACCGTCTCGATGTCGTAGTCCGAATCGAACGCGCCGCGCCGGATCTCCCGCTGCAGCAGGTCGTGTACGTCGGTCACTTCCGCGCCGTCGGGCCCGAACAGGCAGAAACCCGGCACCGCTCCGCCGCGACCCGCCACCACGCAGTTTGACGTGCCGGCATTGGTGACGTTGAACAGGCCGTTACGGACGCCGAGATCCGAGTACTCGACGCTGAACAATCCCCGGTGACGCATGCCGAACAGGGTCTGGTCGGCGTACAGGTTGGTCTGGTTGACCACGTAGTCGACTTCCTGCCAGCCCTGGTGAGTGCTGAGGGAGACGGTCGCCGCGCCGGGCGCGAATGGATCGGTGGCGTCTCGGTTCGTGCCCCGCGCGCCGGTCACCACGTAGCCGTTGTCGGTCACGCCGTAACGCGTCGCGTTCTGCACTTCGAGCCAGTCGTTGATCGCGTAGTTGATGCGCAGGGTCGCGGTGTGAATCTCGGTTTCGAGGAAATCCTTGTCCTGGTTGTAGACCGGCAAGTCGTCGACCGGCGCACCTCCGCCCGGCACGATGTAGGTGCCCAGATCGGGATCGTCCTTGGCGGACAGGAAGTAGTAGTCGGCGACTACGTTCAGCTTTTCGGTCAAGGTCCATGCGCCCGACACTGCGGCGCCGTTGCGGCCTCGGTCGGCCGGATCGCGGTCGGGCACTTCTTCGTAGGCGTGCAGCAGATTGACACGTGCGGCGAGCGCATCGTTAAACCGCTGGTTGCTGTCGATGGTGAAACGCCGGTAGTCGTCGGTGCCGCCGCCGCCCTGGAGGCGGGTGAAGTCGTACTCGGTGCTGGCCTGCTTGGTGATGGCATTGATTGCGCCACCGGTCGAGCCGCGACCCGCGAAGGTCGAACTCGGGCCCTTCGTGACTTCCAGCTGCTCAGTGGCGAAGCTCTCGCGGGTGGTCATGCCCGGGTCGCGCAGGCCGTCGACGAAGACGTCACTGCGAGCCTCGTGGCCTCGAATCACATAGCGATCGCCGAACGCGTTGCCGTTCTCACCGGTGCCGATGGTGATGCCGGGCTGGGCCTGCAGCACTTCCTTTAGATCCGTGCGCCCCGATTCCTGGATTTGCGTCTGCGTGAGGACCGTGATGGTTTGTGGGGTCTCGGCAAGTTCCTTGACGTGACGTCGATCGCCCGACACGCGCGCCTTGTACGGAGCGCCGGGCTCGGCGTAGGGATTGGTATCGATGGTGCGCTCTTCGATCTGCAGGGTCTCGAGTTCAATGGTGTCGCCGCCCTCTTCGGCGTAGGCGGCCGCGCCGCACAGCGCGGCAGAGAGGCCCAGCGCCACGGTGTTGCGACCGCCGCGCAGGGATTGCGCGGAGGGGCGTGCGCGGAGGCTTGCGGGCCGGCGGATCGGCGACGAAGAGTACATGCTCATGGAAACGGAAACTCCCTGGTTGAGGTGCGTCGGGCGACTACTTGGTGATGAGCGAGAAATCGATGGGAATGGCGAGACTGAGCGAGTCCCGGCCGAGTTCGTCGGGGATCGCCGGCACGGGACTGGCTGCGGCGAGCATGTCGAGCGCGGCCTGGTCGAGCTCCTGGTAGCCCGAGCCGCGCTTGATTCGCGCGCGCAGTACACGGCCGTCACGATCGATGGTGAACTCGAGTGTCACCACGCCCTGGTGCTTGCGTTTCTTGGCCGCGGTCGGGTACGCCTTGTGCCGCGCGAGCCACGCGAACAGCTCGCGAAAATAGTCGCGCGCCGCACCTGGAGAGCCGCCGGCGCCGCGCTGTGCGCCAGGCGGGCCGGCGGTTGTCTGGGCGGCGGGCTCGCCGGCGCTCGTCGTGCCTGCGTCCCGGCCTGGCGCGGCCGCCGCGGCGGTCGTGGCCGAGGGCGCGTCGCTCATTGGCGACCGGCTCGCCTCGGCGGCGCGCGCCGGCGCTTCTACGGCGGGCGCTGGTGGTGTGACGGCGGGCGCGGGCGCTGCGACAGCGACTCGCGGAGGCTCGCGGACTGGCTCCGGGATGGGGAGCGCGGGCGAGGATTCGCGCGCGTGCACGCGCGCCCTGGCGACCGGCGGCGGGCTGACCGGGTTGGTCCGCGGCGCCGCCGGAGTAGCGGGCGGCGGGGTGGGGGCGGGAGTGGGGGCGCCCTGCGCGGACGGTGCGATTGCGGCCGCAGGCGACGCTTCCGCGAGGCCCACCGTCACACCTGGCGTGCCCGCGGGCGCCGGCTCCGCCGGCACCGGCGGCCGGCCGAGGAAGGCCAGCACGATGAGCAGGTGCGAGCCGATCGCCACGGCGCAGGCGCCGGTCCATGGCAGGCGTTGCATTCAGGGCTGCTCGACGTGCCGCGTATAGAGCGTGACGCGGGAAAAACCGGCCTGGCGCAGCGCGGCGAGCACCGGCGCGAGTGCCGCAGCGCGCACCTCGTGATCGGCAGCGAGTGTGATCGGCGGTTCGCTGCTCGAAGGGCCGAGAACGCTTGCCAGATCGGCGGCAGCGAGCGGCCTGTCGTCGAGTCGCAACTGGCCGTCACGGGTCAATACGAGGCGTCGCGCTTCTTGCGGTAAGTCGCTGCTGCTGCGCGACGTCGGCGGCTCGACTTCCACTTCCTGTTGCGGCGCGATCTGGCCCGCCACCAGGAAGAACACCAGCAGCAGGAAGATGATGTTGATCAGCGGAATGAGCTGATCGTCGATCGTACGGACGCGCCGCGCCGGCGGCGTGATGGGCGGGGCGTTCATGGCGTCGCCAGCGGCCCCAGCGCGACATCGGCAGCGCCCGCGCGCAACACCGCTTCGCTGGCGGCGACCAGGGTTTGCAGTCGCGCGTCGGCCTGCGGGCGCAGCACCACCGCCCGACGCGTAGCCGCCGCTCCGAGCGTGGTGCGGGTGAGATGGTGAAAGTGCCCGAGAGACACGCGACCGTCCAGGCTCGTCAGTGTGCCGTCTGCTCCGAGGGCGAGTTCCATCGGCGGTGGCGAGTCGAGCGGCGCCTCGGCCGGGGCCGGAGCGGCGATCTCGAGCGCGTGCCAGCGCACGAATGTCGAGGTCAGCATGAAGAACATGAGCAAGATGAACACCACGTCGATCAGCGCCGTCAGGCCGATACGGCAAGGGCGCCGCGCGACGCCAAACGACTCGTCGGCCGCCAGTAACGCGTCACTCATGCCTGCTTCGGCCGCGCCAAGCCGGCCGCGCGTGGCAGGCGCGCGACGCAGGTAAACACTCGATCGAAGTCGTCGCGCATGGCGGCGGCCTCCACCTCCAGCCGGCGCTCGAACCAGCCGTGCACCAAGGCCACCGGGATCGCTACGGCGAGACCGACGGCGGTGGTCAGGAGCGCCTTCCAGATGCCCGCGGACAGCACCGCGGGGTTGACCGCCGTGCCGGCCGCTTCCATCGCCTGGAATGCCTCGATCATGCCGAGCACGGTGCCGAACAGGCCGAGCAATGGGGCCAGGTTGACGATGATCTCCAGCACTCGCAGGTGGCTGCCGAGCAGCGACACCGCTGCCCGCGCCTGGCGCAGCACTTCGTCTCGAACCGCGTCGAGTTCAAGTGAGGGATCGTCCAGAAGGGTCAATGCTTGCGCGAGCAGTTGAGCGCGTGGATTGCGCTGTCCCTTGACCATCAACAATGCCCGGTGGCGCTCGCCGTGCTCCAGGTGCTGCAGCGCCAAGCCTACCGGTGCGCCACGGCTCGCGCGTAGCGCCCACCATTGCCAGCCCTTCGCCAGCGTGACCGTGGCGGCGGCCAGCGAAAACATCCCCAGCACGACGACGACGGGGCCGCCGAGGAGGAGGAGGTCAATAGCGTCCGACAAATAGGCTGGCATAGTGGTACGAGACTCATGGTAGGAAGTATTCGCATTTATATTTGTATCTTAAACATTTGGCAATACACCGTAGGAATGCTTTTCATTCTTATTTGCGTCGAGGGAAGCGGCGCCTTGCGGTGCGCTATGACCTGGTGTCGACCTGCAGAAGCCGGGCGTTGAGTAACGACACCGGACCGTGACCCAGCCGTGCGACGCGGCCGTGTCGTCTGCTCGACGACACAGGGAGAGAATCCCCGCAGAATGCAGGTAGCAGGGGCGCTGATCGGTCGGCTCTCCAAGGGCCCCGAGGAGCCGCTAGGTGTTCGACATCGCCACCACCTGCCTGGTCGTCACGGCATTGCTCGCCTATCTGAACCACCGTTTCATCGGTCTGCCTACCCCGATAGGCGTCATGGTCTCGGCGCTGGGTCTGTCGCTGCTGCTGGTGGGCCTGGACTCCCTTGGCATCCTGCCGGGACTGCGCGCCTACGAGGAGTCGCTGCTACGGTCGATCGACTTCTCCGAATTGCTGATGCAGGGCATGTTGTCGCTGTTGCTGTTCGCCGGCGCGTTGCACGTGGACCTGAGCGAATTGCGCCATTATCGCTGGCAGATCGGTTTGCTCGCGGTGTGCGGCACCCTGTTGTCGACCGTGGTCGTCGGAACCGTACTGTGGTGGGCGCTGCCCCATGTGGGCCTGGCCCTGCCGCTGCCGTACTGCATGCTGTTCGGGGCGCTGATCTCCCCCACCGACCCGATTGCGGTGATGGGCATCCTGAAGTCCGCGGGCGCGCCGAACAACCTGGAACTCGTGATCTCCGGCGAGTCGTTGTTCAACGATGGCATCGGCGTAGTGATCTTCTCGCTGCTGCTCGGCATGTTGGTGAGCGGCGAGGCGCCGTCCTTCAGCCACGGCGGCGAGCTGCTGCTGCGGGAAGCGGGCGGTGGCTTGGTCTTCGGGCTGTTGCTCGGCTATCTGACCTTCAGGCTGCTGCGCAGCATCGATCAGTATCAGGTGGAAGTGCTGATCACCCTTGCGGCGGTCACCGGCGGCTACGCGCTCGCCTCGAGGCTGCACGTCTCCGGTCCGCTCGCCATGGTGGTCACGGGTCTGGTGATCGGCAACCACGGCCGGGCGTTGGCAATGTCCGACGCCACACGCCACCACCTCGACCTGTTCTGGGAACTGCTCGATGAGATCCTGAACGCGGTGCTCTTCGTGCTGATCGGTCTTGAAGTGATCGTCGTCCAGTTCCCTGAAGGCATCGCGATGGCCGCGCCGATCGCCATCGCCACTACGGTGGCGGCGCGCGGCTTGACCGTCGGCCTGCCGGTCGGTCTGTGGCATCGCGCCTTGCGCCTGCCGGCCGGCGCCGGCCAAGTGCTCACCTGGGGAGGCCTGCGCGGCGGGATTTCTGTCGCCCTCGCGCTGTCGCTGCCGCTCGGCCCGGAACGCGACACGCTGCTCGCTCTCACCTACTGCGTGGTGGTGTTCTCGATTCTGGCGCAGGGTCTGACCATCGGCCAGGTGGTGCGACGCGCCGTGGGTCACGGCTGAAGTTGGTTTGAGGGCTAGGTTCAATGGACTCGCGCGTGTTGCGCGACCCCACCCCGCGGGGCGCCGCTGGCGCGGCGTCCAAGTTCGCGTTGCGAACTTGTCGGACGGTAGGCTCGAATCTGATCCAATCCCCCAGCGAACGCTGGGTGGCTCCGCCCAGGTGCGCATGCCGTTTTACGCTCCGGCGGCATTCGACAGCAGCACCCGCATCCGGACCCCAGTCGACGTTCAGCGACACCCTGACCCTCGGCGGCAGCGGCGCGCCTCAGCGAGGCGTCGCGGCGCCGTCCGCCACCGCGGATCGCATGGCGGCGGCGAGCAGCAGTTCGACCTTGCTGGCGGCGTCGTCGCAGGGTTCGAGATGGCGCGCAAGCCGGAAGTGTTCGAGCCACGACGGTGCTTCTCCCTCGACCGTCTTGACGGCACTCGCGGCGACGGCACTGCAATTCTGATTCATGCGTCGCTCGGCCGCGACGAGGTGCGGGTCCGCCGCCAGGAACTGCTCGCGCAGCGGATATTGATCGAGTAATTCATCGGCGACACGACTCTGATGCTGAAAGACGTCTATCACACGTGCGTGCAGCGATGCCCTGAGACCATCCTTCCATGTCGTGTAACGAGTCGACGAAGAGGCGACAGTCCACGAGATAGCGACCAGCGCG
>JBFWYG010000066.1:10805-22913 GCA_050186725.1 Gammaproteobacteria bacterium
TGGGGAGTGTGACGTCAATCCAGGCCCCGAGGGGCGAGTGGAAGTGGCCTGTCGACGGCAGACCCCACCGTCGATCAGGCAAGGCTGCCCGCTGCGAGCACACGAAAAACGTGGTTGATTCCTCTGACACCCGCGCGATCGCCGCCGCGTGCGAATGACGGCTGTGCAAACTGGCACGCTGACCCCGGCGACACGTGGGCACCGGCTGAGCGGGCACGGCGCGCAGTCTCAACAAGCGGGCGTCCGGCGGTCCGGTACGCAATAGCCGATGTCACATTCCACGCGCGTCGCTTCGAGTCGCACTCGCGACTGAGCACTTGGCTCAAGCGCTGTTCAAGCTGCCGCGCGAAACACATCTCGCGCCAGTTCAGCGCGCTGGGTGTGCCCAGCAGTGCTGGCCCTGTTTTGCCAACGCGTTCGCAGGCCATGTGTAGGACGACTTGATGTTGCGGGACCCGCGCATTAACTATCGTGAGGAACCGACCACGGTGAGCCGCAGGGGACGATACGCATGCAGTGCACAACGCATGGGTGGAAATTGCTCGGCCTGTGGCTGCTCGCCGCGGCGCCGGGCCTCAGTCATGCGGCTCAGTACGCCATCTATAACTCCCTCAATGGCTTCGCTCTCGATGGCGCGACCAGCATCACCGCGAGCGCGAACGCGGGCGGCAGGACGATAGTCGAGGCGGTCGATTTGCGGCAAGGAACATTGAAGGTTCGGGCCGTGGACAGCAGCCTGGGCACCAGTGCCGAGGGCGATGTGCGCTTCGGAGATACGGTCACGGTCAACGGCCTGACGGCGCCGACCACGGTCACGCTGCAACTGTCGGTGGACGGCATCCTGTCCGGATCCGCGGGGGCTGTGTCGAGCCTGTTCATCGGTGGACCTGGGCTCGATTTCATCGGCTCGCCGGTTCCGAATGTCGATTTTGCAAGCAACGCCTACGGCGGGCTGCTTGGGTCGGCGTTGCTCGTCACAGATGTGCTCCAGGTTTCTATGATCGTGACGCCCGCCGCGCCGACGTTCTCATTTGCGGCCGGTCTTTCGGTCATCGCGTATGGCCCGCTGACGGTCAACGGCCCGAGCGGCAGTGCCGATTTTGGCAACACCGCGACCATCTCGCTGTTGTTGCCGGCGGGCACCACGTTCAGCTCCGCCTCGGGTGTGTTGCTGCAGACGGTGCCGCTCCCGGCCAGTGCCGGGCTGCTGGGTCCGGCAATCGCCCTGCTGGTGCGGCGTGGCCGCCGTGGGACGAGGGGCACCGACGCGAAGCGTCGGATCAGTGGCTGCTGAGGTTGATGAGGTTGCCTCTACTTTAGTCTGTTTCGCGGGGAGGTCGTCATGCACCGTTCTGTTTGTCGTTCCGCGCTCTTTTCTGTGCTGCTGGTCGTGGTGACGTTCGCGCCGGGCGCGAGCGCCCTCAGCAGCTGCCAAGTCCAGACCGGCAACACGGTCGGTCCGGGCGATTCGGCCGTTTGTACCATCAACGGTCCCACGGACCTCGATGTGGCGTATACCAATGGGCTCACCACTGGCGCAGCGTCCGTGAGCCTGGCCGGGGGCTCGATGTCGGGCTCCGCCGGGCGGGTGGATGCGATAGGCGGCGCGATGTTCGGCGCCGAGATCATCCAGGATGTCACCATCACCGGTCCGGCCACCAGCGACCCCTTGCTGATCGGATTCGGCTTCAGCGTTGGAGGCGCGATCAACAAAAATTGCCAGTTCTGCGAAGCGAACCTGGGCGGCAGCTACCAGATTCAGAATGTCACCGGGCCGACCCTGTTCCTCGAGGCCACCGCCGCGACGTCCACCGGCAGCCCAGGGTGGACGTATAACAAATCTGCCTTCGGGCCCGGCGCCAGCGCCTCCCCGCTCTACGACATCGATGCCACGCACGTGGGTGCCAACCTGGGCTTTGACGCGAGCGGCATGCTCGGCCACACCTTGCGTGTCACGGTCCGGCTGTCCGGCAACGCGCACCTCAACAACATCGGGGTGGGCTCGAATGGCATTTCGGTCGATGCCAGCAACACGTCCCTGTTCAATTTCTTTCTGCCCGCCGGCTACACACTGAACGCGGTGGGCCTGCCGGGCTCGGCGTCATTTCTGACGGACCCTGTCCTGCTCCAACCGGTGCCGCTACCGGCTTCGCTGTGGATGTTAGGCGGCGCGCTGGCGCTGTGTGGCGGCCGTTTGGCAAGACGGGGTAGAGGTTAGCGCGCCGCTCGGACTACCGGCCTGCCTCCCCGCATGCTTCGACTCATGGCGCACGCGCTGTCTACGACGAAGGTGCCTTCCGCGCCTGGCCGGCGCACCCCTATTTCAGGATTGCGGAGCAGCTCGTTCACTGGCTGGAATCATTGTCGCCCTGACGGGTCGGGCTGCGGCGCGCCCCAGCCCTCGCACGCGGATGCACACGAAGTCCGACCGCTCGAGCAGGGTTTTGGCGTGCCGACGGCATTGAGCATGGGTTGCGCGCGCATGGATTCGAGCGTGGGCACCTAATGGTCGCGCGACTGTAGGCGCGCCCGGCCGAGTCTGCGGCCGGTGTTGGCGTACCGCGCGTGCATCTTTGACCATCGCGACCCTTGGCCCCCCTGGGCGGCGCCTGTCGGCTGCGCGCCCTGAGCCGCCCGTGCCGCCCCATGTGGTAGCGCGACCTCGCCATGCGGCTTAAGCCGCCCGGCGTGGCTCTTGGATCGCCCAAGCAACCCGCCGTGCCCCATTCAACCCGCGTCGCAACGCGCCGACTGCTCGCGCCCCGGCGTCCATCGATGGCACAAGGCCTCACCTTCAACTGGTTGATGTTGTGCAGTGTCGACGCGACACTTGCAATGTTTCGCGCGACCGTTGTACTACTCGCTCCTGCCGCACCACCCCTGGTGCCGCGTTGTTCCCCTCACCCCATTTTGATCTGGGCGAGGGAGCCGCCCGCCCCCTTCGCGCCCGCGCCATCACCTCGATTTGCCAGGGTTTCAGACCAACTCGTCGCCGCGACGAATCAGGAGGAGCATGTGCGTGTCGCATCGAATTCTGGCGCACCGCCGGGACAAAGACCTGCGGACTGGTGCGTATTGCTGGTGGCCCTTTGCTGGTCGGCCGCTACGCTCGCCGAGGCCGACAACCTCACTCGCATGTCCTTGAGCGAACTGGCGAACCTCGAAGTCACCACCGTGTCGAAAGCGCCGGATCGCCTGCGCGACGCTTCGGCCTCCATCTACGTCATCACGCGTGAAGACATTCAACGCGCGGGCGCGACCACATTGCCGGACGCTTTACGCTTGGCCCCGAATCTCTTGGTTTCGCAACTGTCCTCCAGCGGCTACGTGTTCGCCGCCCGCGGTCTGGGCGGCAATACCGACGCGCAGAACTTCGCCAACAAGCTGCTCGTGCTGATCGACGGAAGGAGCACATACTCGCCCCTTTTCTCCGGCATCTACGCCGATGCGAACGACGTCATGTTGGAAGACGTGGATCGTATCGAAGTCATCAGTGGTCCGGGGGCCACGCTGTGGGGCGCCAATGCGATGAACGGCGTGATCAATGTCATCACGCGCAAGGCATCCGCCACCCAAGGCGGCTTGGCGACGCTGCACGGCGGAAACTTCGAGCAGAACGTAGCCTTCCGGTATGGCACGCAGATTGATGAGCACACCTCCCTGCGTTTCTACGGCAAGGGCTTGCGGCGCGACGAAACCGAACTCGCCGAGGGTCGACCCGCCGAGGACGACTGGTACAAGGGTCAGGCCGGCTTTCGCCTGGACTGGCAACGCGGAGCGCACGCGGTGACGCTGCTTGGCGACGCCTACCGCGGGGTGGAACGCGCCTTGGACGCCGGCAAGGGGACCTTAGACGGCTCTAACGTCCTGGCGCGCTGGGTGCATGACACCGGGCGAAACGCGCTTCAGGTACAGGCGTACTTTGATCGCAACGCTCGCGCCGCGCCTGGCGGCGGCTTGGGTTTTGCCTTGAACACCTACGATATCGAAGTGCAGAACACCATTTCTGGCATCGAGGGCCACCGTCTGGTGTTCGGGGGTGGGCAGCGCATCAATGACTATGCGATCCGCAACTCGAGCGCGTTGTCGTTCGTGCCTGATGAACGCACTCTCTCCATCACGAACATTTTCGTCCAGGATACGCTGGCACTAGGCTCGGCATGGTCACTCACACTTGGCCTGAAGCTGGAGAAGTACACCTTTGCGGCGTGGCAGGTGCAGCCCAATGCACGCCTTACCTGGCAACCTCCCGACTACGGGACTGTGTGGCTCGCCGCCTCGCGCGCCGTACGGGCGCCGACCCCGTTCGACCATGACGTTGTCGAAATATTGAATGGGCAGATCTTCCTGCAAGGCAACCCGAATTTCGAGCCGGAGACCGTGAAGACGCTCGAGCTGGGCTGGCGCGGGTCGCCGCACCAGCGCGTCACCGCTTCGGTGTCTGTCTATCACAACTGGTACGAGGATCTGCGTTCCGTGGAGCCCACACCCGGCACTTTAATCCCGCTCTTCTGGGGCAATGGCATGCAGGGCAGCAGTGATGGCATCGACGCGTGGGCGAAGGTGCAATTGACCGACCGCTGGCGCCTCACCCCAGGCGTGGGAGTGATTCGCAAGCATATGAAGTTCGACGCTGGTGCTAGTCGCCTGCTGGGCACGGCGCAGGCAGGCAACGATCCTGCCGCCCATGCCAGCCTTTCGTCGTCCATGGATCTCAGCGACACGCTGAGCTTCGACAGTCACCTACGTTATGTGGCCGCCTATCCCGATCCAGCCCTTCCTCACTACTACGAGTTGAACGCGAAGCTTGCATGGCGCCCGAAGCGATACATCGAATTGTCACTGAGCGGATTCAATCTCCTCCACGCCGATCACCGCGAATACGCTGGACCCGCAGGCGAGAACATTCCGCGCTCCGTCCTTGCGGGCATAAGGTTGGTGTTCGAATGATCCATTCCTGTCCAGCAGTCCGGTGCCTGGCCCTGATCCTGGTCCTCGCGGTGGCGGGCATGTACATGACCTCGGCGACGGCCGAAACGGAGTCGGACACGTTTTCTGAAGATCAGGTCAAGGCGGCCTTCCTGTTGCGCTTTCCAGGTTACGTCGACTGGCCGTCGGCCGCCGCCAACGATGCGCCCTTCACTATCGCCGTCATGGGAGACGAAGGTGTGGCTGAGCACCTCAGGGCGCTGGTGAGGTCACGCCCGGTCAAAGGCCGCGAAGTGCGCCTCCAATTGATTGACTTCCCGGGGGACGCCGCTGACGCACAACTATTATTCGTGGGGCGGGAGTCCGCGCACCAGCTTCCGGCCATCAGTGCCGTCGTCTCGAACAAGCCCGTGCTGGTGGTGGCCGACGTACCGGACAGCCTGACAAAGGGCGCCATCGTGAACTTTCTTCGTGTCGATCGGCGAGTACAGTTCGAAATCTCGCTCGACGCCGCCGAGGCCGCCGGCCTCAGGATCATGCCGGAGCTGCTGTCCGTGGCGCGCCGCGTCATGCGACGCAACAGCCGCTCCGATGCCGAATGCGAACCCCTGCCTGCGGTACCGCGGTTGATGGAAGAGTGCGGCGGTTCAACTTACATCGTGTCACCGGACCTACCTATCGGCACCTGGTCGATGTCGGTGGCAATCACGGCAATGCTGGACTGATGCGCTGGCGTGCGCTTCGGCCGCAGATCCCCGGCGTGATGCCGGCGTTGCGAGTGATACGAGCGCGGCTCCTGGACCTGACCGATCCGCGGCGTTCCGTGCGCGGTAAGGTGACGCTCGCCATCCTGCTTTCCACCACCGGGGCGCTGCTGGCCGCGGGTGCCGCGATGCTGGCGCACGATCTGCGGGTATACCGCGAATCCTGGGTGGCTGATCTTGCCACCCAGGCGGCGATCCTCGCGCATTCCGCGGCACCTACCCTGGCATTTGACGATCGCGAGGCGGCTTACCGCGCGCTCGCCGCCTTTCGCGCCCGCCCGGACGTCCGGCGCGCCGCGCTGTACGACCAACACGGCAAACTCTACGCCAGTTATGGCAGCACCGCGGTACAAGGACCGCCGCGCTCGAACTTCGGCACAACCGCGGCGCAGCGCGTAGACGGCGAGATCGTCGAACTGCGACAGCCCGTGGTCCACGACGGCGAAGAATTCGGCACCCTGTACGTCAGCGCCCGCTACGACATCGCGGGCCGCGTGCGCGCTTACCTGGGAATCTTCCTGCTGGTAATGGTCGCCAGCCTCGGCGTCGCTTTGGCGTTGTCCGCCTTTCTTGCACGCATCATCACTCGGCCGCTGGGTTCCATGGCGGCCGTCGCCCAGCACATCATCGAGTCCCGTGACTACTCGACGCGAGCCGTCAAGTCGACGCAGGACGAAGTGGGGGTCCTGGTCGATGCTTTCAACGCCATGTTGAGCGAAGTCGAACTCCGGGCCCAGGCACTCGAGACTTCGAACAGTGCGCTGCGCGCCGAGGCGGCGACCCGGCAAGCTGCCGAGACGGCGCTCCAGCAGGCACGCTCGCGCCTGGATGCCTCGATGGCGGCCGCCGAGGTGGGAAGCTTCGTGTGGGAACTGCAAACGAACCGCCTGCAGGCGGACCGCAATCTGGCGGTGCTGCTTGGTGTGGATCCCGGGCAGGTCCTGCAATGCACGGCCTTCGATCTGCGCAAGCGTGTACATGCCGATGACCTGGCGGCCCTGCGGGCAGCCGAAGCGGCCTGCCATCGCACTGGCATGCTGCCGCCGATCGAATTTCGCGTGCTGCAGCCGGATGGCACCGTGCGCTGGCTTGCGATGCGCGGCAAAGTCCACCTCGCCGAAAGTGGGGGAAAACTGTTCTCCGCCTTGCTCATCGATATCACGGACCGCAAGCTGGCCGAGCACGCCCTGGCAAACAGCGAGCGACTCTATCGCGCCGTCGGGGAATCCATCGATTTTGGCGTGTGGGTATGTGATGCACTCGGCCGCAACGTGTACGCCAGCGACTCCTTTCTCAAACTCGTCGGCCTGTCGCAGGCCGAGTGTTCAGATCTCGGCTGGATCCAACGTCTGCATCCCGACGACCGCGACGCCACCATGTCGGAGTGGCAAGACTGTCTTGCCTCCGGGCGCTCCTGGTACCGTGAGCACCGGGTGCTCGGCGTGGACGGGGCATATCACCCTATACTCGCCCAGGGTGTGCCGTTGCGCGGCGAGGATGGCGCGCTCACGGGCTGGACCGGTATCAACCTGGATATCAGGCGCCTGAAGGAAACCGAGGAGAAACTCCGGGACGCCGACCGGCGCAAGGATGAGTTCCTGGCCACCCTTGCCCATGAATTGCGCAATCCCCTGTCGCCTATCTCGCACGCCGTCGAGATATTGCAGCGGGACGAACTCGAAGTGAGCAAGCGGCACTGGGCCCGGGAAGTGATCGGACGACAGGTCAAGCGCATGTCGCTCCTGCTCGACGACCTGCTCGACGTGTCACGTATTACGCGCGGCAAGTTGGTCCTACGTCGCGAGGTCGTGCCCCTCAAGGTTGTCGTTGACCAAGCGATAGAAACCGCCCAGCCGCTACTTGACGCGAAAGGGCACGAGTTCCGCAGTTCGCTGCCTGCGAGCCCCGTGCTGCTGTACGTCGACCCGCTGCGCGTCTCCCAGGCGCTGTCCAACCTGATGACCAACGCCGCCAAGTACACGGACTTCGGTGGCCGGATCCTGCTGGAAGCCAACATCACCACCGAGGGAGTACGCTTCCGCGTGGTGGACAACGGCATCGGCGTTCCCACGGAATCCTTGCACAGGCTTTTCGAGATGTTCTCGCAGGTGGATTCGGCGATAGATCGATCGGAAGGTGGCCTCGGCATTGGCCTGGCGCTGGTACGCGGCCTGGTGGGACTGCACGGCGGTGAGGTTTCTGCGCGGAGTCCGGGTCTCGGGCAGGGCACCGAGTTTCACGTGTCACTGCCAGCCTCGGCTCTCGCCGACGGCACTCGCAGCGCAGACATGCGGATCTACACCGCGCGCATGACCGGTGCTAATCGCCACCGCGTCCTGATCGCCGACGACAACCGCGACGCGGCCGACGCGCTCGCCATGGTCCTGGCCGAAGCGGGCTACGCGACACTCGTCGCCTACAGCGGTCAGGAAGCGCTGGAACTCGGACGGCAGGCGTGGCCGAGCGTGATCCTGCTGGATGTCGGCATGCCCGGGATGAACGGCTACGAAGTGGCGAGGCGACTGCGACAGGAGTCCTGGGGCGCGTGTGCCCTGGTCATTGCAATTACCGGGTGGGGGCAGGAAGACGACCGACTGCGCGCGCTCGCGGCCGGCTTTGACCAGCACATGACCAAGCCGGTGGAGTTCGGCGCGATTGAACGATCTATCTGGCAGTTCTTCGCGAACTCCACGCCAACCGCAGTGAGCAGAATTTCGACGCCGGGATAGGCTTCAATGCGACGAATGCGTGCCTGCCCGGTTCGCCCACTGCAACTAGCTGATTTTTATAGTTTGAGCGTGAGCTGCTGGAGCCGCGCAGGCTTTGCATCGGTTTTCTAGTGGATGCGGCCGAAAGAAATCGCTCTAAAGGATATTATCGATTTGACCGATATCCCAAGCTCTACGCCCATGGAACCGACGACAGTGCTGCGACGATTGTTCAAGCCCCGATCCGAATACCAGGCCCAGGGCACACCCCCCGACGCCCAGGAGGTCGACTACGGCCAGGTATCCGCGCACTGCGCGACACCTACGAACGACATGGTGGGCGCTTCGTCCAATGACACGCGAGTCCTGCACGAGTGTGTTGAAGCCCCGCAGGCACTGGACGACGGCTGCACGCCGGAATTCCGCGATCCCGTCTACGACTTATTCATCGAAGTGGCATGCCCCAGATGCGGCGAGCACTCCTATCAAATCATCGCGTGGGTAAAGGCCTATCCCGACGAACTCATGTGCGCCGCCTGTGAACGGTCCTTCCTGCGCGACAGCCTCGGGCCGCTTGGGCGTTCCGGTATGAAGGTACTAACGCCGCGGACACGTAACTGAATCGGCTCAAGGTGCATTGCCGACGGTTGCGTCCCGCCGGGTGGTGAAAGAGCTTGTTCGAGACCGTGGACTGTGCGCACCCGGCCCGCGCCCGCTTCCCTAAACATGCCGCGACCCGGCTCGCGCTCTTCGAACTCATGGAGGGCTAGTGCAACTCGCGTCGGCGGCACTCGGCCATCGGCTACCTCTTCTCCGTCAACTATGAAAGGAGGCTGCACCTTCGAGATGCCGAGCTTGCGACACTGATCGCGGCTTAGACCCAAGCCGCTGACCGTCCACAAAGACGGATCAACTTCAGTCAGCGCGCAGCGCGCAAACCGATACGCAAGATGCGCTGCAGCAACTGCGGATACGCCAGCCCGGCCGCGAGCCCCGCCTCTGAGAATTCCGTTTCGTAACCGATGTCGGGGTTGGGATTAGCTTCGAGAAAATACGGACGATTTGTGACGTCGAGGCGGAAATCGATGCGCGCGTATCCGCTAAGGCCAAGCGCCCGATACAGGCGGCGGGTGATCTTGCCGAATTGAGCCTCGAGTTCGCTCGAGAGATTTTCCGCTCGCCCGATTAGAACCTGGCGTCGTTCCTGGAACTCGGGATTCCATTTCGCCGTGCGTGTGGCGATGCGCGGTGCATCGGGGCGCAATTGGTTCAGCGACAGCTCCCACACCGGCAGCACTTGCAGACGCGCATCACCGAGCACGCCGACATAGAGTTCGCGACCATCGATGTATTGCTCGGCGATGGCGGCGGTGCCGATACGCTCGTGCACGAAGGCGACACGCTCCCGGAGCTTATCGTCGTTGTAGACGACGGAGGCCTCGGCAATGCCAGCCGAAGCCTCTTCCACCTGCGACTTGACGATTAGCGGAAAATCGAGCCCTGCCGGACGCCGAACCTTGCGCCGCTGTGGGAACACCGCAAAGCGCGGCACCGCGATGCGATGGTAATGGAGGATCTTTTTCGACAAGGCCTTGTCGCGAGCAATCATCAGGCCGCGCGGGTTGCAGCCGGTGTAACGTACGCCAACCAGTTCGAGGTAGCTCACCACGTTCTGGTCGAGCATCGGCTCGCCACGGAATTCTTCCAACAGGTTGAAGACAATGTCTGGCGCGAACTCGCCGATCGCGCGGCGCAGCGGCGCGAGATCGTCGTACAAGCCGAGCGGTCGCGCATCGTGCCCCAGCGTGCGGAGGGTCGAGACCACGTCGTGCTCGGTCTTGAGTTCGAGGAACTCATCGCGACTCAGAGTGGAGATATCGTCGGGCGGCACCAATGATTCATGCATCAAGACCAGCACACGTTTGCGTCTCATGACTGTCTCACATGGCGTGCCATTCGCGCACGCGGTGCAGATAGTGCATGCTGTGCACCGTGAGCAGAATGGCAAATTCGACGGTCAGACGGCGATCCGAACCGCGCGCCACCAGACCCAACTCGTGGCTGCGCTCGAGCATCTCCTTGAACACGCGATCGACGGTGAATTGGTAGTCGGTAGCCCAGCGCGTCACCATCGTACGGATCGTCAGCCGCTGCCGACGCAGGAATGCCGCCGCGCGCTCACCGCCTACGCCCTGCTGGCGGCCGAACAAGTTCAGCAGATCGCGGTCGTAGCTTGTCGTCGATCCGGTCTTGTAGTGGGCCCGTTTGCGCTCATAGTAATCGCCAAGTGTCGTGCGCGTGACGGCCAGCGAATACGGCGTGCAGCGGCTCCGATGCGGCGGTGTCACGTCGGCCAGCGCGCGCATCAGGCCATCGACGTATTGAAGTTTCTTGAGCGCGGGCCAGCCGGCATAGCGCTTACGCCAGTTGCCGTGTGGTTGCAGCCACACCGCGAAGGTCTCTGCGAAATCCTCGGCCGGGTGCGCCTGCGCGTACCAGCCCTCGAGGTGCTGCACATAACGTTTGCTGGCCGGATTGGGGCGATACGCCGTGGGATAGGGAGTGGACGCTCGGCCGAAGATCTTTTGCCACGCGGGTCGGCGCGCAAGCCCGTAAGCGTGCTGAAAGGCGTGGCCGGTCTCGTGGCGTAGCAGGCGCAGGCAACTGGTCATGGTGCCACCTTCGACTTCGCGCATCTGTGTACGTTCGAGGCGCAGCAAGCGGGGATGCGCCAGATAGAACGGTAGCGCGACACCGGGAATGCCTGCCGGGCTGAACCATTCTTCTGACAGCCAGCAGTGTGGACGCAAGCACAGCCCGCGCTCGGCCAGTTCACCGTACAGGCGCTCAATGCGCTGCTCGAGCCAGGTGCCTTCGATGGTCAGGCCGAGATCGCACAACCTGACGTCCAGCAATTCAGACTGCGGCAACTCCGCCCAGGAAAAGCGCTGCGGGGACCGGCAGCGGGCATTTGGCAATTCGCGGGGCTCCTTCGCCTGATCGGATGTCATAGGCTAAGCGAACCCGCCCGGCATGCCTACCCGCGGTGGGGACAGGCGCATGGGGTACGCAGGCAGCCCTATCGGTGACACCGTTGGAAGCCCATGTTCCACCTCCGCCAGCAATGGATGCCTGGGTGGCTGGCCGTGCCGCTCCTCCTACTTTGCCAAAACTCGTCGCGATGTCACGCGGCTCGGCGGTGGTAATAGTGGATGAGGCCGCCTAGTCGCTCGCGGCATTCCACGTGACTTTTCGCAGGAGGGTCGTCGCGCGGCCTTTGGATCAGCAGGTTGCCGAGTCCCTGGTGATTGCGTTCAGTGGATAGTGCTCAGTGTATACCGCTACGGCTGCGCGAAGGTGACGCTCGCCCAATGGGATAATCCGGGCAAGACACTCTGATTTGATAGAGCGAACGAAGCGTTCTGCATAGGCGTTCAAATTCGCGCTCCGCGCGGGAAGTTTCACCGTTTCAACACCGGCGGAGCGCAGAATCGTCGCAAACGAGTGCGTGAACAGTGGATCCCGGTCATGAATGGGATAGCGCGTGCTTTTCAGAAATCCAGACTCAGGGTCTGTAAGATTACGCGCAATCTGCTACATCCATCGTCCGTCGGGTTGTTGGACAATCCCGGCCACGTCAACCCTGCGGGTTTGAAGGTCGATGACGAAGAGCACGAAATTCCGGACCAGTCCGGCGCGTGTGAGCA
>JBFWYG010000067.1:0-22058 GCA_050186725.1 Gammaproteobacteria bacterium
CCTGCGCTCGGTCTGTGGGCTGCGCCTGGTGGGGGCCGGCTGCACGCTTTCGGCGCGGAATGCGTGGGCCTGCTGTAGGGCCGGTTTCACCCGGCCATGCACTGCCCGGATTGGGGTTGTTGCATGGCCGGTTGAAACCGGCCCTACAGGTGCTCCGCAAGATGGGACAGACCCCGTACCGGGTCCGCCCCGCAGGAACCACGTTGAGTGGCCCGCCTTTTGCGAACACCATAGGCACTGCCACCGCCGACACGAGGTCCGCATGCCCGCTGCCCGCCGTTCCAGCCGCGCTTCCGCCCTGCGTCGCCGCGCGAGCGACGCGACCGAGAAGAACCGTCCGCTGGTCGAGGACATCCGCCTGCTGGGGCGCATCCTCGGGGAAGTGATTCACGAGCAAGAGGGCAAGCACGCCTTCGAACTGGTGGAGCGCGTGCGCCAGCTGTCGGTCGCCTATCGTCTGAAGCGCGACACGGGCGCGGGGCGGGCGCTGGACCGCCTGCTCAAGAACCTGAGCGCCGACCAGACCGTCAGCGTGATCCGCGCGTTCAGCTATTTCTCCCACCTCGCCAACATCGCCGAGGATCGCCACCACGTCCGTCGCCGCGAGGTGCACGAGCGCCTGGGTGACCAGCAGGAAGGCTCGCTCGCGCTGTGTTTCGAGCGCCTCGCGGACAGCGAGGTGCGCGCCGCCGACATCGTGCGCGTGCTGGACGGCGCACACATCTCGCCGGTGCTGACCGCCCATCCGACCGAGGTGCAGCGCAAGAGCATCCTCGACGCCGAGCACGCCATCGCCGCGCTCATCGGCCAGCGCGACAGCCTGGCCACCGCGCGCGAACTGGCCGACAACGAAGCAGGCCTGCGCGCGCGCGTCACCCAGCTCTGGCAGACGCGCATGCTGCGCACCGCCAAGCTCACGGTCGCCGACGAGATCGAGAACGCGCTGTCCTATTACCAGACCACCTTCCTGCGCCAGATCCCGCGGCTCTATTACGAACTGGAACGTCTGCTGCCCGGCCACCCGGTGCCGCCCTTCTTCCGCATGGGCAGCTGGATTGGTGGCGACCGCGACGGCAATCCGAACGTCTCGGCCGCGACCTTGCGCACCGCGCTCAAACGCCAGACCGAGGTGGTGCTGCGCTTCTACCTGACCGAGGTGCACGAACTCGGCGCGGAGCTCTCGCTGTCGGCATTGCTCTGCCCGGTGAGCGCCGACCTCGTCGCGCTGGCCGCGCGCTCGCCCGACGCGAACCCCCATCGCGAGGACGAGCCCTACCGGCGCGCGCTGATCGGGGTCTACGCGCGGCTCGCGGCCACGCTGCAGGCGTTGACCGGCACCGAGGCGCTGCGCCACGCCGTGGCGCCGCAGGATCCCTATGCCAGCCCCGCGGAGCTGCTGGCCGATCTGCGGGTGGTGGCGACGTCGCTGCGCGCCCACCATGCCGATGCGCTGATCGCGCCGCGCCTCGCGCCGCTGATCCGCGCGGTCGAGGTGTTCGGCTTTCACCTCGCGACGGTCGACCTGCGCCAGAGTTCGGACAAGCACGAGGCGGTGGTCGCGGAGCTGCTGGCCGTGGCGCGCATCGCGCCCGATTACGGCGCCCTCGACGAAGCGGCGCGTCGCGCGCTCTTGTGTCGCCTGCTGGCCGAGACCCGCCCGCTGCGCGTGCGCGGCGCGGACTACAGCCGGGCGAGCGTGGACGAACTCGCGATCTTCGAGGCCGCGGCCAGCCTGCGCGGCGTGTACGGCCGCGACGCGCTGCGCCACTACATCATTTCCCACACCGAGGATGTGAGCGACCTGCTCGAGGTGCTGCTGCTGTGCAAGGAATGCGGCATCGCGCGCGGCGTGCTGGGCGAGGACCTGGTCACCGATCTCATCATCTCGCCGCTGTTCGAGACCATCGGCGACCTGCGCCGCGCCGCCGGCATCATGGACGCCTTCTACGCGCTGCCCGGCATCGCCGGCATGATGGTCGCCTCGGGGTGCGAGCAGGACGTGATGCTCGGCTACAGCGATTCGAACAAGGACGGCGGCATGTTCACCAGCAACTGGGAGCTGTACCGCGCCGAGGAAGCGCTGGTCGCGCTGTTCGCCACGCTGGGCGCGGCGCACGGCATCCGCCTGCGGCTGTTCCACGGCCGCGGTGGCACCGTCGGGCGCGGCGGCGGACCGAGCTACCAGGCAATCCTCGCGCAGCCGCCTGGCACCGTGAACGGTCAGATGCGCCTGACCGAGCAGGGCGAGGTGATCGCGTCCAAGTACGCCCACCCGGGCATCGGGCTGCGCAATCTCGAGACCCTGGTGGCGGCGACCCTGGAGGCGACGCTCTTGCATCCCACGCGCAGCGCGCCGAAGGACTTCCTCGCCGCGGCCGAGCGCATCAGCGCGCTCAGCCAGGCGGCCTACCGGCGGCTGGTGTACGACACGCCGGAATTCACCGAGTACTTCTTCAGCGCCACGCCGATACGCGAAATTGCCGAGCTCAACATCGGCTCGCGACCGGCCTCGCGCAAGGCGACGCGCGCCATCGAGGACCTGCGCGCCATTCCCTGGAGCTTCAGCTGGGGTCAGTGCCGCGTGGCGCTGCCGGCCTGGTACGGTTTCGGGTCCGCCATCGAGGCCTACCTGGCCGAAGTGCCGGCCGAACGCGCGGCGCGGCTCGCGCGCCTGAAGAACATGTGCAAGCGCTGGCCGTTCTTTCGCGCGCTCTTGTCGAATCTCGACATGGTGCTGGCCAAGACCGATCTCGCCATTGCCGCGCGCTACGTCGAACTGGTGGAAGACAGGCGCATCGGCAAGCGCATCTTCGCGCAGATCGAGGCGGAGTGGCAGCGCACCTCCAAGGCGCTGACCCTGATCACGGGCGAGGCGCAGCGCCTGCAGTCCAATCCCTCGCTGGCACGTTCCATCGAGTATCGCTTTCCCTATCTCGACCCGCTCAATCACCTGCAGGTGGAACTCATGCGCCGCTACCGCCGGCGGCGCGAGGACGACCCGGATCTGGAACGGGTGCAGCGCGGCATCCATATATCCATCAACGGCGTCGCGGCCGGCCTGCGCAATACAGGTTGAGCGGCGAGGCCGCGGGGGGCCATGGGTCAAGGCGCGCGGGACAGCGCCACTCCTCGACGCCTACAGATTCCGCGCGCGGAAACCGGCTAGATGGCGGTTCGGACTGCCACTCCAGGTTGCAGGCGTCGCGGCCGGCGCGGTAAGCCCCGGCTGGACATGGGTCACCGCGGACATCGAGTGGTCGCGGCAGCGGATCGGCGAGGTGCGACATGCAGATCTATCTGGACAACAGCCGCACGCTGGTCACCGGCGGCAGCTCCGGCATAGGCGCGGCATTGTCGCGCTGCTTCGCAGCCGCCGGCGCGCGCGTGGCGATCAACTATCGCTCCCAACCGCGGGCCGCGTTCGCCTTGGCGGACGAACTGCGTTCCGCCGGCGGCGAGGCCCTGTGCGTGCAGGCCGACGTGTCGGACCCGCGCGCCGTGGCGGCGATGTTCGCGCGGCTCGACGAGACCTGGGGCGGCATCGATGTGCTGGTCAACAATGCCGGCGTGGACGGCGCGCGCGAACGCCTGTGGGAGAGCGATCCGCGGGCCTGGGCCAGGGTGATCGAGGTCAACCTCACCGGCGCCTACCTGTGCGCCCGCGAGGCCGTGGCGCGCATGGTCGCGCAGCGCTCGGGCGTGGTGCTCAACACCAGCAGCGTGCACGAGATCATCGCGTGGAGCGGCTACAGCGCCTACACCGCCAGCAAGGCCGGCCTGTCCATGCTCGCCAAGTCGCTGGCGCAGGAAGTGGCGCCTTTCGGTGTGCGCGTACTGTGTCTCGCGCCGGGCGCCATCCGCACACCGATCAACGCCGAGGTCTGGCGTGATGCCGCGCAGTACCGCGACCTGTTGAGCAAGATCCCCCTCGGTCGCCTGGGGCGGCCCGAGGAGGTCGCACAACTCGCGGTGGTACTCGCATCCGACGTCGCGGCCTACATGACCGCCACCACCGTGTTCGTCGATGGCGGCATGACCGCCTACCCGGAGTTCGCCCATGGCGGCTGAAGCGCGCGAACCGCAGTGCCGCGCCGAGTGCATCGCCGCGCCGTCGTCGCCGACGATGCCGGCGATCGAAGACTACGCGCTGATCGGCAACATGCAGTCGGCGGCCCTGGTGAGTCGCGCGGGATCGATCGATTGGCTATGCCTGCCGCGTTTCGACTCGCCGGCGTGCTTCGCAGCGCTGCTCGGCGACACCGAGAACGGTTGCTGGAAGCTCGCGCCGACGGCGCGCGCCCGCAGCCGTCGGCGCTACCTGCCGGACACCGCCGTGCTCGAAACCGAGTTCGAAACCGCGACGGGCCGCGTGCAGGTGGTGGATTTCATGCCGGTGAGCGAGGACGAGGCCAAGGTCGACGTGGTGCGCATCGTGCGCGGCGTGGAAGGCGAGGTCGAGATGATGCTCGATCTCGGCCTGCGTTTCGGCTACGGCCAGGCGGTTCCCTGGGTGCGACGCCGCGACTACGGCCTGAGCGCCGTGTCGGGGCCGGACGCGGTGGAACTGCACACCGCGCTGCCCTTGCGCGGCGAGGCACTGCGCACTGTCGCCGAGTTCACCGTGCGCGCTGGCGACAGTGTGCCGATGACCTTGTCCTACCATTCCTCGCACAAGGCGCCGCATTTCGTTCCGGACCGGCTCGAGAGCCTCGATCGTACCGTGGCGTGGTGGCGCAACTGGGTCAAGCGCGGCAGCTTCGAAACCACCGCCGAGGCACTGCGCGAACCGGTGGTGCGTTCGCTGATCACGCTCAAGCTGCTGACCTATGCGCCCACCGGCGCGATTGTCGCGGCGCCCACCACCTCCCTGCCCGAGGCGTTCGGCGGCACGCGCAACTGGGACTATCGCTACTGCTGGCTGCGCGACTCGGCGCTCACTCTCTACGCGCTGCTGAACGCCGGCTACCGCGATGAGGCCGACGCCTGGCGTCAATGGCTGCTGCGCGCCGCGGCCGGCCATCCCCAGCAGTTGCAGATCATGTACGGCATCGCCGGCGAGCGCTGGCTGCCGGAGCTGGAACTGCCGTGGCTCGCCGGCTACGCGGGCAGCGTGCCGGTCAGGATCGGCAATGCAGCCGCCGATCAGATGCAGCTCGACGTCTACGGCGAGCTGATGGACGTGCTGCATGCCGCGCGTGACGCCGAGTTGCAGCCACTGGATGAAGCCTGGCGACTGCAGTGCCTGTTGCTCGAGCACCTCGAGCGCAAGTGGCAGACGCCGGATCGCGGCATCTGGGAAGTGCGCGGCCCTCCGCGGGCCTTCACTCACTCGCGCCTGATGTGTTGGACGGCCTTCGATCGCGCCGTGACCTCGGCCGAGCGTTTCGGCCTGGACGGGCCGGTGGCGCGGTGGCGCAGCCTGCGCGCCCGTCTGCACACCGAGATCTGCGAGCGCGGCTTCAATACCCGCAAACAAAGCTTCACCCAGTGCCTGGACGGCGAGACGCTGGACGCCAGCCTGTTGCTGATGCCCCAGCTGGGTTTCCTGCCGGCGAACGATGCGCGCATTCAGGGCACCATCGCCGCCATCGAACGGGAGCTGATGCGCGATGGCTTCGTGATGCGCTACTCGACCGCGGAGACCGAGGATGGCGTGGGCGGTGACGAGAACGCGTTTCTGGCCTGCAGCTTCTGGTTGGTGGACGCCTATGTCCTGGCCGGACGACACGCGGACGCCCACGCGCTGTTCGAACGCTTGCTGGCGGTGCGCAACGATGTCGGCTTGCTGGCGGAGGAGTACGACCCGCGCGCGGGGCGGCATACGGGGAATTTTCCCCAGGCCTTCTCGCACATCGGCCTGATCAACGCCGCGCACAACCTGGTGCAGGCGATGGGTCCGGCGCGGCAGCGCGCGGAGCAGGTCGCGCCCAAGCGCCCGATGCCGGTGACGCGGGCAGACGGCGCGTGACGCATGGCAGCGCCGCTCGAACCGCGGGTGGTCGTGGTGATGGGCGTGTCGGGCTGCGGCAAGACCACCGTCGGGCAGGCGCTCGCCACGCGCCTGGGCGGCGCATTTCTCGAGGGCGACGCCCTGCACACCGCGGCCAGCATCGCCAAGCTGCGCGCCGGCCAGGCGCTGGACGATGAGGATCGCGCGCCCTGGTTGAGCGCCATCGCGGCGTGGATCGCGCGCACCTCGGCCGAGCACGCCTGGGGCGTGGTGGCGTGTTCGGCGCTGCGACGCCGCTACCGCGACACGCTGCGCGCCGCCGTGCCCCATGCGCTGCCCTTCGTGTTGCTCGAGCCGCCCGCGTGGGTGCTGCGCGAGCGTCTGCGGCGTCGCACCGGGCATTTCATGCCGGCCAGCCTGCTCGACAGCCAGTTGCGCACCCTGGAGCGCCCCACCGCAGACGAGTGCGCGCTGATCGTCGCCGCGGCGCTCGACGTGGCAGGCACCTGCGAACGTATCGTCCGCTGGCTGGGGACATGCGAGCGTCGGGCTTGACGAATCGCGGCCGTCGGTGCGCCGCCGCGCGCGCTTTGGCGGTGGCATTCGCCTGTGGGCATGCCGGAGAATCACGCGAGCCTGTTCAACGCCGGTCTCCGCGCCATGTCGGTCAACGCTGGTCCGTCGCCTTCCCTCGCAACGCGGTGGCTGGAAGCGCTGGTCGCCGTGCGTCCCGCGGAGCGCATGCCGGCACTGCTGGCCTTCACCTTCATCTTCGTGCTGATGGCCGCCTACTACGTGCTGCGCCCGGTGCGCGACGCGCTGGCGAGCGACTGGTCCGACGCCGAGGTGAGCCTGCTCTGGACGGTGAACTTCGGGCTCTGCGTCGTGGTGGTCGCGGTCTATGGCTACGTGGTGAGCCGAGCGCGGCTGCGCTACGTGGTGCCCGGACTGTATGCGTGCTTCGCCGCGAGCTTCTTCGGTTTTCATCTGCTGGCGCGCGACGTCGGCCAGGCGCCGCTCGCCGCCAAGGCCTTCTACGTGTGGGTCAGCGTGTTCAGTCTGTTCCACGTGTCGGTGTTCTGGAGCTTCATGGCCGACCTGTTCGATCGCGAACAGGCGCGGCGCCTGTTTCCACTGATTGCAGCCGGCGCCAGCGCAGGCGCGCTGGCCGGGCCGCTGGTGCCGGTGCTGCTCGGCGCGGCCCTGCCCGCGGCCACCCTGATGCTGATCGCGGCCCTGATGCTGTGCCTGCCGCTGCCGCTCGCGCTCGCGTTGGGACGCATGCGCGGCGCGCTGTCCCATGCCGCGCCCGCGCCGGACCCCGAGGCGCGTCTCGGCGGTCACCCGCTACGCGGTTTCGGCCTGCTGTTCACCCATCCGCGGCTGCTCGGCATCGCGCTCTTCCTGCTGCTCTTCACCATGGTCAACTCGTTCTTCTACTTCGAGCAGAAGAACCTGCTGGAGGACTACGAGCTGGCCACGCGCATGCGCCTGCTGGGCATGGTCGACTGGCTGACCAACCTCCTGACCTTCCTGCTGGCCTTCTTCGCCACCAGCCGCCTGCTTGGTCGCCTCGGCATGGGCGCGACCCTGGCGCTGCTGCCGGCGCTGGCGGCGGGCGGCCTGCTGTGCCTCGCGTTGGCGCCCGCCGCGCTGCTGCTGCTCGCACTGCAGGTGTTCCGCCGCGCCGGCGAGTACGCCATCACCCGCCCGGCGCGCGAGATGCTCTTCACCCAGGTCGATCGCGAGACCCGCTTCAAGGCCAAGCCGGTGATCGACACCGTGGTGTATCGCGGCGGCGACACGCTGACCAGCTGGGCATTCGCGGGTCTCAGCCACGGCCTCGGCCTGGGGCTCGGCGCACTGGCCGCCGTGGGCGTGTTCATCGCCGCCCTGTGGGCCCTGGTCGGTTACCGGCTGGGACGCGCCTTCGACGACGGTGTACCTTGAGATGGCCGGCGTAGACCCGCGCCGCGCGCAAGCTCGGGAGACGTCGCCATGCATCGCAATCCTTCACGCCGACGCTTCGTCGCCGCGGCTGGCCTCGCGCCGCTGCTGCTGAATCACGCGCGCTGGGCTCGTGCGCAGAGTCGCACGCAGAACACCAGGCCCATCCCGGCGAGCGGCGAAGCGCTCGCCATCATCGGCATGGGCACGTCAGAGACCTTCGACGTCGCGCTGCACGATGCCGCGCTGCCGGGGCTCGCGGACGTGCTGCGGCAGTTCTTCGTGGACGGCGGACAGCTCATCGATTCCTCGCCGATGTACGGCAACGCCGAGACGGTGGTCGGCGCGCTGCTGCCCAAGGTCGACGCGAAGACCCGGCCGTTCATCGCGACCAAGGTGTGGACCGATGGTCGCGAGGCGGGTGTCGAGCAGATGCGCACCTCCTTCGCCCGGCTCGGCGTCGAACGCCTCGACCTCATGCAGATCCACAATCTGCGCGACTGGCGCACGCACCTGCCGACGCTGCGCGAGTGGAAGCGCGAGGGGCGCATCCGCTATCTCGGCATCACCACGTCCCATGGCCGCGATCATGACGCGCTCGCGGAGATCATGCGCAGTGAACCGCTCGACTTCGTGCAGTTCAGCTACAGCATCGCCGACCGTCGCGCGGAAGCCGAACTCCTGCCCATCGCCGCCGACAAGGGCATCGCGACACTGGTCAACCGGCCGTTCGAACGCGGCGACCTGTTCCGCCGCACGCGCGGCCTCGCGCTGCCGGACTGGGCCGCCGACATCCAGTGCGCGAGCTGGGGGCAGCTGTTCCTGAAGTACGTGGTTGGCCATCCCGCCGTGACCTGCGCCATCCCCGCCACCTCCAAGCTCACGCACATGGTGGACAACATGGGCGCGGGCTTCGGCCCGCTGCCCGACGCCGAATTGCGCACGCGCATGGAGGCCTGGTTCGCGGCGCTGTGAGGAACGCGCCGCGTAGCAGTCCCGAAGCGCGCGGCTCAGAACTTCACGTTGACATCGGCCTGCATCAGGTTCTCGTCGATGTCCAGCACCTTGTCGTGCACGTGGTAGTAGTCGAGCGCCAGCGTGACGTTCTTGATCACCTCGTAGGTCAGCTCGAACTCGTGCCCGCGCTCGCCGGTGAAGCCCTGGTCGCGATCGGAATCAGGAAGGAAGTCCGGCACCGCGTTGACGTCGACGTCGGCGTAGATGTATTTCGCGTTCCAGCGGCCGAGCGCATAGCGCCAGCCGAGCATCCACGCGGTGTCCTGCGCGGTGGTGGTTTCGGGGTTCTTGATGAACTCGCCGAGCAGGCGCAGTTCGCCCGCGCCGACGGGGTGGGTGAGTTCCAGGGCCAGGTTCACCGAACTCAGCTTGGAGTCGGTGTTCCGGCCGTCGTGGCGCGAGATGTCGCTGACGAAGTTGATGTCCATGAAACCGTAACCCGCGACGGCCGCGGTGCCGGACCAGCCGGCCACGCTCCAGCCCTGGCCGAGCTGGCCATAGACCATGTAGGGGTCGTCACTCGACCCGCGGTTCTCTTCCAGCACCCACACCCCGGCGCTGGTGAAGTACGCACCTAGCGCATTCTGGCCGCGGTAGGTGAGCGACAAGCCTTCCGGGTTGATGTCGGTGTCCCACATCACGTCGGACGGCGTCCACAGGTAGTTCTTGAAGGGGAATTTGCCGGCCACGCCGGTCAGGCCGCTGGCGTGGGCGTACTGCATGTAGGCGTAGTCGAGATTCATGTCCTTGCCCGAGAACGCGTCGTCGAAGGACTGGTTGGTCGAGCGCTGATCGCGGGCGCCGCTGGCGATGCCCGCGCCCACTTCCACGCGAGCGACCGGCTGAGCGATCGCGCCGAGTCGATAGCGCAGGCGGCCGCGTGAGCGGCCCTCGCGGGTTTCGTCCTTCAGGTATTCGTAGCGAGTGCGGATGTCGCCCTTGAGGCGGATGGTGTCGGTCCACGAGGTCGGCGCGTCCTTGGCTGTCGGCGCCTGGGTCGTGCTCGCGAGCAGCTTGGGCGCTGGGCCCTGCGCGGTCTGCGACGTCGCGGCGGCTGGGGCCGGCGCGGGCGAGGGCGCGGTGGCGACCGTCGGGGTGCCGGCGTCGGCCGCCGCCGCGGCGACCAGCATGGCGTATTCCTGGGCGCTCAGCGTGCCCTTGTCGCGCAGCAGGGCGAGCAGGTCGATGAGGGCCTGGTTGTTGGCCTGGGCCGGCAGGGCGGTGGCGGCGCAGAGGCTCAAGGCGGCGAGCAGGCTGCGGGCGCGTAAAGGCGTGTGCATCGTCATGGGGACTCCTCGAGGACGGTGAAACGGGCATCGAGCGCAGGCCGGGACGGTGTGCTCGACCGCGGGACATCGCGCTCCGAATGTGGGCGATGATTGCGGGCCGATGACGATGATGTGACGAAGTTGTGACGTGTCCGTGACAACGGTCAAGCGAGGAGGCGAATGACGCGCGCGGGGCGGGGGCCGCGCGCGCCAGGACTAATAGGCACACACGGCGCGGGTATGCCGGCGGTGGACCGCCGCCGGCATAAGGTGAAGCGTGAGCAGCTAGGCGCGGGCGGGCGAGACGTCCGCGGCCCGGCGGCGCCGGGCCAGCAGTGGCAGGGCGCCCGCCAGCAGCCAGGCGGCGCCCGGCAGGGGCACCGTGGCGGGTGCGTCACCCAGCACCCGGATCTGGCCGCTGATGCGCCAGGCTTCCTCGCCGAAACCGGCGGTCGGGTTGATCGACACGTGGGCGACGAACAGCTCGATGCCCGTGATGGTGAAGCCGACCAGATCGGGTCCTGGGACCCCCGGCAGCGGGGCAGTGAAGCTGCTCTCGAGGTCCGAGTAACCGCCGCCGCCGCCCTCGTTGCCGATGACGCTGAAGCGCACCTCGTCGTTCTGGCCGTTGGTGCCGAGCGCGAGGTAGGCCGGGTACTCGGGGTCGTCCGCCGCGCTGCTAAGGGTGACGGTGAAGGGCGCCGAACCATCGAGGATCTGCAAGTGTTCGAAGATCGAGGTCGTCGGATCTTCCAGGCCGCCCACCGTGCCGGAGTAGCCGAGCCGCAGAATGAGGAAGGCGGGCGGTGGCGGCGGCTCCGAGCCAGGGCCGACCGGCAGCGTGTAGACCTGCTCGAAATCCACGGTGCCGAGCACGGCGGCCTGGCTGGTCGCGGCGGCGGTGGACAGCAGCGCGACGAGCGCCAGGCGGGACAGGGAGAACGTCATTGCATCGGCCTCGAGGGACGGGATCGAAGGCGGAGCATACAGGAGCCGCGCGCCTCGCTCGCCGCCTGCGCGCCAAACGCTGACGAAATTCTCAGAATGGATTCTGCGTGGCGAGCCCCAGGCTCAGGCGTCCGAGCTGTTCGGTGATGCGATCGATGTGACCGTTGATATGCAGCGGCATGGCCTGGAAGTCACGGTAGCGGCGTTCGAAGTCGGTGCCCTCGCGCAGTCCATTGCCGCCCAGCACGCGCAGCACCAAGGTCATGGCCTCGTCACACAACAGCACGGCCTGCATGCCGGCCGCGCACTGGCGAAAATAATCGCCCTCGGTCGGCAGCACGCTGGCGGCGATGCGCGCGTCGGTCTCGGCCAGCGCCGCGAACACCGTGTCGTGGGCCGCATTGATCAGCGCCTTGGCGCGGCCGAGGTTCACGTGGATGGTCGGTCGCTCGACCATCTTGGTGCCGTAGATGGCGATGCGCTCGCGTATGCCGAGCGCGGTCTCTTCGAAGGACGCCTCGGCGACGCCGGTCGCCATGGTACCGAGCCACAGCACCGACAGCGCGACCCAGTCCTCGCGATAGCGTGGGTGGATCATCGGGAAGCCGGGCTCGCGGTGCAGGAAGCGATACTTCGGCACGACCTCCGCGACGCGCGTGGTCGGCACCGGCACGTGGTCGTAGTGGATGTGGTCGGTGGCCGAGGCGCGCACGCTCATCGCTTCCCAGGTGGGCTCGATGCGCACGCCGGGATGACGCAGATCCGCCATCGAGAAGCCGCCCTTGTTCTCCTCGCCGGTGCTGAACACCACGCCGGCCCAGTCGGCGTAGCGCGCGCCCGAGCCGAAGGCCGCCACGCCGGTCAGCAGGGTCTCGTCACCACGCTGCTCGGAGACGATCTGGGTCGAGGCTCCCGCCGGGTAACACACCCACTCGTGACGCCGGGTGATGCCAGCCAGGAAATCCCGCTGCGTCGGACCGAGCAGGCCGACGAAATGGTGAAAGGTGCAGAGGTGATTCCACATGCACCAGCCGGTCGAGGTGCAGGCCGCGGCGATGGCGCGCAGCTCGTTGCCTACCTGCACCATGCTCTCTTCCAGACCGCCCAGCTCGCGGCTGGCGGAGAGACGCATGATGTCGTTGGCCTTGAGCGCGGCGATGACGTCCTTCGAGACCGAACGCGTGCGATCCGCGTTGCCGGCCTGCGCAGCGATGGCGCCGAGCAGCGGCGCGGCATAGCGCGCCTCACCCCAGGCGCGGCCGGTGGAAGAGTAGAGGTCGGTTGTCTGCACGTGCGGTTCCCCAAGCGTCACTGTACGGCGGGTTTCAACCCGCCATGCACGGCCACGCCGATCGCCTGGCATGGTCGATTGAAATCGGCCCTACAACGCGGCCGCCCTGTAAGGCGGGTTTCAACCCGCCATTCAATACCAGAGCGCCGAAGGGACAGACCCCGTACGGGGTCTGTCCCTTCCAGTTACATGCCATCAGCAACACCTGCGCACCCCATTCCACCGCCGCTCCGTCTCCGCGCGGTGATACTCCGCCTTGCTCGGCACCGGACGCTCCGGATGATGGGCGCGCAGGTGGGCGACGAAGGCCGCGTAGGCCGCGTCGCCATTCCACCACGCGAGGCCGGCGCGCAGCCAGGCGACGGCGCGCTCAGTGCGCGAGCTGGCTCTGGACATAGGGCACCTCGGTGAAGGGCGGCGTGCTCAAGCCGCGCAGCGCGCGGTAGCAGACCCGCACGGTATCCAGTACCAGCACCCAGGTCAGGAGCAGGAACAGCGCGGTCAGCGCGGCGTTGACCTGGTCGTTGAACAGGAGCTGCGGCAGCTGCTTGACCATCGGTGGCGGCAGCGCGCCGGCCGCGGCCTTGGCCTTCAGATCCGCCGCGTGGGCCAGGAGCCCGATGCGCGGCGCGGGGTCGAACAGCTTCGCGTAGGCCGCACTGGTCGTGATGATCACGAGCCAGGTGAGCGGCGCGGCCGTCACCCAGGCGTAGCGCGCGCGCCCCGACTTCACAATCACCGTGGTCGCGACGCAGAGCGCGATGGCGGCCAGCATCTGGTTGGCGATGCCGAACAGCGGCCACAGGCTGTTGATGCCGCCGAGCGGGTCGACGACGCCCTGGTACAGGAAGTAGCCCCAGGCGAACACCACGATGGCGCTGGAGAACAGCACGCCCGGCATCCAGCTCACGCGCCCGAGCGGCGCGTAGAAGTTGCCGAACAAGTCCTGCAGCATGAAGCGCGCGACGCGCGTGCCGGCGTCCAAGGTGGTCAGGATGAACAGCGCCTCGAACATGATGGCGAAGTGGTACCAGAGCGCGAGCAGGCCGTCGCCCGACAGCCGCGCGAAGATGTTCGCCATGCCGACCGCGAGCGAGGGCGCGCCGCCGGTGCGCGCGAAGAGCGAGGCCTCGCCCATCTGCTGCGCGAGCGTCGCCATCTGTTCGACCGTGACCGGAAAGCCCCAGCCGCTGATGGTCGCGACCGCGGCGGCCGGATCCGCGCCGACCACGCCCGGCGGGCTGTTGATCGCGAAGTACACGCCGGGGTCGAGCACGCAGGCGGCGATCATCGCCATCACCGCGACGAACGACTCCATCATCATGCCGCCGTAGCCGATCATGCGCGCATCGGCCTCGTTGGCCAGCAGCTTGGGCGTGGTGCCGGACGAGATCAGCGAATGGAAGCCGGAGATCGCGCCGCAGGCGATGGTGATGAAGACGAAGGGAAACAGCTTGCCGGCAAAGATTGGGCCCGTGCCGTCGATGAAGGGCGTCAGCGCCGGCATGTGCATGTCCGGTCTGAGCACGATGAGCGCCAGCGCCAGCGCGGCGATGGTGCCTATTTTCATGAAGGTCGAGAGGTAGTCGCGCGGCGCGAGCAACAGCCACACCGGCAGCACCGCGGCCGAGAAGCCGTAGCCGATGATCATCCAGGCGAGCGCCGGGCCGTCGAAGTCGAACAGCACGCGCAGCGTCGGCGAATGATCCACCCAGCCGCCGCCCGCGACCGCGGCAAGCAGCAGCACCACGCCGATCACGCTCGCTTCCATCACCTGCCCCGGTCGCAGCGTGCGCAGGTAGATGCCCATGAAGAGCGCGATGGGAATGGTCATGGCGACCGTGAAGGTGCCCCACGGGCTGTGCTTCATCGCGTTCACCACCACCAGCGCCAGCACCGCGATGAGAATGATCATGATGGTCATGACCGCGGCCAGCGCCGCGAAGCCGCCCAGCGGCCCCAGTTCGTCGCGCGCCATCTGGCCGAGCGAGCGGCCATTACGCCTGAGCGAGCAGAACAGGATGATGAAGTCCTGCACGCAGCCGCCCAGCACGCCGCCGATCAGGATCCACAAGGTGCCAGGCAGGTAGCCGAACTGCGCGGCCAGCGTCGGGCCGATCAGCGGCCCCGGGCCGGCGATGGCGGCGAAATGATGGCCGAACACGATCCAGCGGTTGGTCGGCATGAAGTCGCGCCCATCGTTCAGGCGCTCGGCGGGTGTCGCGCGGCTCGCGTCCAGCATCAGCACGCGGGCCGCGACGAAGGCGCTGTAGAAACGGAACGCGAGCGCGTACACGCACACCGCCGCGACGATGAACCAAAGGCTGTTGATGGTCTCGCCGCGCCGGAGCGCGATGCCGCCCAGCGCGCTCGCGCCGACCAGCGCTATCGCCACCCATACGAGCATCGGCACGCGCGCGCCGCCCTGCCGTTCCCCCGCCTGCATCGTTCCCGCCCTCGCCGTGCCGCCCCTCGCGGCGCAGCGTGTACGATAGCGGCACGCGACAGCAGCGACAATGCGAGGCGCAAGCGGGAGCGGGCATGATGGCCGGTGCGGGATATGTCGAGCGGGGCCTGCGCGCGCTGGCACTGCTCATGCTGCTGTTGGGCGCCTGGTGCGCGCCGACCCGGGCGGCCGAGGCGCCGCGGGTCGAGAGCTTCACGCCGCAGGGCACGGTCAAGACGCCGCGCCAGGTGAGCGTGCGCTTCTCCGCCGACATGGTCGCGTTCGGCGAGAGTCGTCAGCCC
This sequence comes from Gammaproteobacteria bacterium, assembly GCA_050186725.1. Taxonomy (GTDB): domain Bacteria; phylum Pseudomonadota; class Gammaproteobacteria; genus JADJYF01. The sequence continues at coordinate 15,170 of JBFWYG010000067.1, forward strand.
ACGCCCTTTGACCTCGAGTGTCCCGCCGCTGGCCGCGGCCGCTGGCTGGACGCGCGGCAATGGGTCTACGACTTCGATGCGCCGCTGCCGGCTGGACTCCGCTGCCGCTTCACGCTCTCGGCCCAGCTGGCCACGCACGACGGCGTCGCGTTCGACGCGCGGCCGGTGTTCGCCTTCGATACCGGCGGTCCGGGCATCCGTCGTTCGCTACCGGCCGAGGGCGAGACCGGCATCGACGCCGAGCAGCACTTCATCCTGGCGCTCGAAGCGCCCGCAGATCCGGCCAGCATCGCGGCCCACGCCAGCTGCGCGGTCAATGAACTCGCCGAACGCATTCCGGTGGACGTGCTGGCGGGCGAGGCGCGCGCGCAGGTGCTCGCGCAACGTCGCGCGCTCGGCTACCAGTACTTCGCCGTGCTGTGGAAGTCGGGCGAGCAGAGCATCGAAAAAGTGCGACGCGAGGACCTCGCGCAGGCCGAAGAGGAACTCGTCGTGCTGCGCTGTCGCCGCGCGTTGCCGGCGGACAGCGACGTGCGCCTGGTGTGGGGCGCCGGCATCACCAGCGCGAGCGGGCTCGCCACCACCGAACCCCAGGTGCTGGCTTTTCACACCCGCCCCGAGTTCAGCGTGCGCGTCGAGTGCGAGCGCGTGAATCCGCAGGCCGACTGCCTGCCGCTGCGACCCTTGCGCGTGTTGTTCTCGGCGCCGGTGCCGGCCGCGCTCGCCGCCGAGGTGAAGCTCGTCGACGAGAATGGTCGGCCGCGGCGCGCGGCGCCCTTGGCGCCCGGCACGGCGAGCGTCGACGCGCTGGAGTTCGAAGCTCCCTTTCCCGAGCACGCGGCGCAGAGCCTGCGCCTGCCGACCGAACTGCGCGACGACGCGGGCCGCGCGCCCGCCAACGCAGAGCGTTTTCCGCTCGCGGTGAAGTTCGACGGCTATCCGCCGCTGGCCAAGTTCAGCGGCGAGTTCGGCATTCTCGAAGCCGGCGCCGGTGGCGTGCTGCCGGTCACCGTGCGCAAGGTCGAGGCCACGCTGCCCGGATTGAAGCTCGCGCAGGGCGTCGAGGCGCGCAGCCTGCGCGTCACGGACAGCGCCGCGCTGGTCGACTGGCTCCGCCGTGTGAAGCAGGCCATGGCGCCGGCCGGCGAATGGCAGAAGAACGATGCGGGCGAGTCGGTGTGGCGCGAGAACACCGGCGCGAAGTCGGTGTTCGCCGACACCGAGCGCGCGCGGCTCGAGGCCTTCACCCTGCCCAATCCCGACGGCGACCATGCCTTCCAGGTGCTCGGCATTCCGCTCGGCAAGCCGGGCTTCTACGTGGTCGAACTGGACAGTCCGGCGCTCGGCGCCGCGCTGCTCGGCCGGCGCGAGCCGCGCTACGTCGCCACCGCCGCGCTGGTCACCAATCTCGCGGTGCATCTGCAATGGGGGCGCGAAGCCTCGCAGGTGTGGGTCACGCGCCTCAGCGACGCCATGCCGGTCGCCGACGCCGAGGTCGAGATCGCGGATGGCTGCAGCGGCGCGGTGCGCTGGCGTGGAAAGACCGACGCGCAGGGGCTCGCGCATGTCGCGGAGTCGCTCGGCGAACCCCATGGCAACGATTACTGCGAGTCGTGGGCGCAGCCGCCCTTGCTCGCGAGCGCGCGCTCAGGTGAAGACCTGAGCTTCACGCTGTCGCATTGGCAGCAGGGCATCTCGCCCCGCGACTTCGGTCTGCCGGTCGGCTACGCCGGCAATGCGACGGTCGCGCACACGGTGCTCGATCGCACGCTGTTCCGCGCCGGCGAGACGGTGTCGATGAAGCATTTTGTCAGGCGGCACGTCGCCACGGGTCTCGCGCTCGAACCGAACCAAGAAAAGCCGGTACAGGCCGTCATCACCCACCTCGGCAGTAACGACAAGGTGGAACTGCCGCTCACGTTCGATGCGCAGGGCGTGGCGCTGTCCGACTGGGCGGTGCCGACCGCGGCCAAGCTCGGCGACTACGAGGTGGCGCTGGTGCGCGAGGCCGACGACGCGAGCCGGCTCTACGCGGTCACCGCGCGCTTCCGTGTCGAGCAGTTCCGCGTGCCGACCATGCGCGCCGTGGTGCAGGGGCCGCGCAGGCCGCAGGTGCAGCCCGTAAGCGTGCCGCTCGCGCTGCACGTCGGTTATCTCGCCGGCGGCAGCGCCGGTGGTCTGCCGGTCACCTTGCGCACCCAGGTCGAGCCACGCACGGTGAGCTTCAAGCACTATCAGGACTTCACTTTCGGCGGCAAGGACGTGGTCGCCGGGCCCGAAGCGCCGCAGGAGGACGAGAGCGACGCTTTCGCCTGGTACCTGCGCGAGTACGGCGCCTATCGCGATCGCGAGGGGCATCAGGCCGCCGCCAGCGTCGCGACCCGCGCGCTGACCTTGGACGAGCAGGGGGCGGCGCGGGTCGAAGTGGGCGAGCTGCCGCGCGCGGCTGCCGCGCGCACCCTGGTCGCGGAGCTCGAGTACCAGGACAGCAATGGCGAACGCCTCGCCAGCACCACGCGCGTCGCGCTGTGGCCGGCCGCGCTCGCGCTCGGCATGAAAGTGGAAGGCTGGGCCGGCACGCGCGACAAGCTGCGCTTCCAGGTGGTGGCGCTGGACCTGGACGGCAAACCGGTGGTTGGGCGGCGCGTGCGCGTGGACTTCTTCCAGCGCGAGCGCCAGTCCTATCGCAAGCGGCTCATCGGCGGCTTCTACGCCTACGAGTCGAGCAGCACCGTGAAGCCGCTCGCGACGCGCTGCGACGGCACCACCGACAGCCACGGGCAGCTCTCCTGCGAAGTGGCGCCGAGCGCGAGCGGCGAACTCCTCTTGCGCGCGAGCGCCGAGGACGCCGACGGCAACGCCGCCATCGCCAGCACCACCGCCTGGGTCGCCGGCGACGAAGACTGGTGGTTCAAGCCCGGCAACGCCGATCGCATCGATGTGCTGCCGGAGCAGAAGGAATACGCCGCCGACGCCGTCGCGCGCTTCCAGGTGCGTTCGCCGTTTCGTCATGCCACGGCGCTGGTGACGGTCGCGCGCGAGGGCGTGCTGCGCAGCTTCGTCACCGAACTGGACGGCCACGAGCCGGTGATCGAGGTGCCGCTCGAAGCGCGCGATGCGCCCAACGTCTACGTCTCGGTGCTGGCGCTGCGCGGCCGTGTGGGCTGGTGGCAGGCGGCGCTCGGCACCGTGGTCCGCTATCTCAAGCTGCCGTTCCAGGTGGACGGCGCGCTGCCGACCGCGCTGGTCGATCTCGGCAAGCCGGCCTATCGCTACGGCGTGGCGCGCATCGCGGTCGGCTGGCAGCCTCATCGCCTGGAAGTCGATGTGAAGCCCGCGCGCGAGGTCTACCAGGTGCGCGACACCGCCCACGTCGAACTCAGCGTACGCGCGGCGGATGGCAGCGCGCTGCCGGCCGGCGCCGAGGTCGCGCTGGCGGCGGTCGACGAAGGTCTCCTCGAACTCGCCGGCAACGACACCTGGGACCTGCTGCGCGCGATGATGGGCGAGCGCGGTCTCGAGCTGTGGACCTCGACCGCGCAGATGCAGGTGGTGGGCAAGCGCCATTTCGGCCGCAAGGCCGTGCCCCACGGCGGCGGTGGCGGGCGCGGCGCGGCGGCGCGCGAGCGTTTCGACACGCTGCTCCTGTGGCGAGGGCGCGTGGCGCTGGACGACAAGGGGCGCGCGAGCGTCGACGTGCCCCTGAACGACGCGTTGACCGCATTCCGCATCGTCGCGGTCGCGCATGCCGGCGTGGCGCGCTTCGGCACCGGCCAGGCGACCATCCGCACCTCGCAGGATCTCATGCTGCACGCCGGGCTCGCGCCGCTGGTGCGCGAGGGCGATCGCTACCAGGCGAGCTTCACGCTGCGCAACGTCACCGATGCCGCGATGCCGGTCACCGCGCGGGCGCGGGTGACACCGCAAGGCGCGGACGTCGCGCCGCTCGAGCTCGCGCCCATCACGCTGACCCTCGCGCCCGGCGCGGCGCAGGACATCGCCTGGGCCATGACGGCGCCCGACGGCGCGAGTGCGCTCGCCTGGGACGTGGAGGCCGCGGCTGATGGTGGTAGCGCGCAGGATCGCCTCGCCGCACGTCAGCAGGTCGAACCGCTGTGGCCCGTGCGTACCCAGCAGGCGACGCTCGCGCAGCTCGCGCCCGCACTGTCGCTGCCGCTCACGCCGCCGACGGGCGCGCTGCCGGGACGAGGCGGCGTCGAAGTGGCGCTGCGCGCGCGGCTCGGTGACGGTCTCACCGGCGTACGCGAGTACATGGGCGATTACGACTACGCCTGCTACGAGCAGAGCCTGTCGCGCGCCATTGCGCTCCGCGACGCGACGTTGTGGCAGACCGCGATGACGCGACTGCCCGACTATCTCGATGGCGACGGCCTGCTGCGCTACTTCCCGAGCGACTGGCTGGCGGGCAGCGACACCTTGACGAGCTATGTGCTCACCATCGCCCACGAGGCCGGCTGGGAGATCCCCGCCGCGCCTCGCACGCGGATGCTGGAGGCGCTGAAGCGTTTCGCGAACGGTGAGTTGACGCGCGACTCGGTGCTGCCGACGACCGATCTCATGCTTCGCAAGGTCGCCGCGCTCGCGGCGCTCGCGCGCCATGGCGAGGCGCAGCCGACGATGTTCGCGAGCCTCCGCCTCGATCCCGCGCGCTGGCCGACCTCGGGCCTGCTCGATCTCCTCGATCTCGTCCGCCATCTGCCCGAGCCCGCGTCGGAGCTGCCGAGCCGCGCCGCGCTCGAAGGCCTGCTGCGCGCGCGACTCGAAGCGAGCGGCACGACGCTGCGCTTCGCCACCGAGCGCGAGGACGCGCTGTGGTGGCTCATGATCTCGCCCGACGTGAACGCCGCGCGCACGGTGCTGGAAGCGCTGGATGCGGATACGTGGCGGGGCGAGGCGCCGCGGCTCGCCCGCGGTCTGCTCGAGCGTCAGCGCAGCGGTCACTGGAACACCACCGTGGCCAACGCCTGGGGCGTGCTCGCGCTCGAGCGGTTCAGCGCGGCCTTCGAGACCACGCCGGTCAGCGGCGCCACGGCACTCGGTGTCGGCGCCGAGGAACGCACCGTTGCGTGGGCCGACGCCGCGGTACCCGCGCCCGTGACCTTGCCGTGGCCGGCGACCGGCGCGCCGCTGCGCGCCGAACACCGCGGCGCCGGCCGGCCCTGGGCGCTGATCGCGAGCCGCGCCGCGGTGCCACGCGATGCGCCCGACTTCGCCGGCTTCGACATCGAGCGCGGCATCACGCCCATCAGCCAGCGCACCCCAGGCGAATGGCACGCCGGCGACGTCCTGCGCGTCACGCTCAAGGTGCGCGCGCACAGCGACGCGGGCTGGGTGGTGGTGGACGATCCGCTCCCGGCGGGCGCGAGCCTGCTCGGCACCGGGCTCGCGCGCGACGCCGGCCTGCTCGCCCAGGGCGAGAAGCGCGAAGGCTGGGTGCAGCCGGCCTACGAGGAGCGACGCTTCGACGCGTTCCGCGCCTACTACGCCTTCGTCCCGGCCGGCGAGTGGACCGTGGAGTACACGCTGCGCCTGAACGGCGAGGGCGATTTCCACCTGCCGCCGACCCGCGTCGAAGCGATGTACGCGCCCGAGGTGCACGCGGAACTGCCACTCGCGCCGGTCGAGGTGCTGGCGCCGTGAACGCGGCTCGCGCGGGCCTGTGCGCGCTGCTCGGCGCCTGGCTCGCGCTCGCGCAGGCCGCCGTCCCGACGCTCACCGAGCTGCGGACCGACTGGCATCCCTCGCAGGCCTGGCTGCTCGATCGTCACGGCGAAGTGCTGCAGGCCACGCGCGTCGATTTCAACGGGCTGCGCCTGCCCTGGGTGCCGCTGGACGAAGTCTCGCCCGCTTTCGTCGACGCGCTGCTCGCGATCGAAGACCGGCGCTTTCTCGCACACGGGGGCGTGGACTGGCGCGCCCTGCTGGCCGCCGCCTGGCAGAACGCGACGGGCGGCGCGCGGCGCGGCGCGAGCACGCTCAGCATGCAACTCGCGACTTTGCTGGGCGAGACGGGTGCGCCGCGTGGCGGACGCCGCTCACTCGCGCGGAAGTGGGGGCAGATGCGCGCCGCCTGGGCGCTGGAGGCGCGGCTCGACAAGCGCGAGATCCTGGAAGCCTACGTCAACCACGTCGGCTTCCGCGGCGAGCTGCGCGGCATAGCCGCGGCGAGCCAGGGGCTGTTCGGCAAGGCGCCGCGCGGACTCGATCGCGCCGAGTCCGTGCTGCTCGCCACGCTCATCGCGACGCCGAACCGTGCGCCCGCGGCCATCGCCGCGCGCGCCTGTCGTCTGGCGCGTGCGCACGCCCTGGCGGTTGAATGCGGGGCGCTCGAAACGCTGGCGGCGCGCGCGCTCGGCGCGCCGCCGCGCCTGCCGCGCGAGGCCGACGACGCAACCCATCTCGCGCGCCGCCTGCTGCATACGCCCGGCGAACGCATCACCACGACTCTGGATGCGGGCCTGCAGCGCCGCGTGCGTGCGGTGCTCGCCGAGCAGCTGCGCAGGCTCGACGGCCACAACGTGCGTGACGCAGCCGCGGTGGTGCTGGACAACGCGAGCGGTGAAGTTCTCGCCTGGGTCGGCGCGGCCGGCGCGACTTCGACCGCCGCGCAGGTCGACGGTGTGCTCGCGCCGCGCCAGGCCGGTTCGACCCTGAAGCCCTTTCTCTACGGTCTCGCCTTCGAGCGCCGCCTGCTGACGCCGGCCTCACTGCTCGAGGACACGCCCATCAATCTCGAGACCAGCACCGGCCTCTACATCCCGCAGAACTACGACCGCGACTTCAAGGGCGTGGTGAGCGCGCGCACCGCGCTCGCGAGTTCGCTGAACGTGCCGGCGGTGCGCACCCTGGTGCTGACCGGCGTGGAGCG
>JBFWYG010000068.1:0-21917 GCA_050186725.1 Gammaproteobacteria bacterium
GACCTGGCCGGCATCCTCGCGGGTCAGAAGCTCCTCACCGTGCGCCGGCGGGCGAAATACCTGCTGTTCGACTTCGAGCGCGGCACGCTCATCGTGCATCTCGGCATGTCGGGCAGCCTGCGGGTCGTCGCGGCCAGCGCGCCGACCCTGCCGCACGATCACGTCGAGCTGGCTTTCGGCGAGGCGCGCACGCTGCGCCTGCGCGATCCGCGGCGCTTCGGCCTCGTGCTGTGGACCGAGGCGCCGGCGGAGGAACACGCGCTGCTCGCGCACCTCGGTCCCGAACCGTTCGACGAGTCCTTCACCAGCCGTTACCTGTTCGATCGCTCACGCGGCCGGGCGCTGGCGGTGAAGAATTTCGTGATGGACGCGAAAGTCGTGGTCGGGGTCGGCAACATCTACGCGAGCGAAGCGCTGTTTCGCGCCGGCGTGCATCCCGCGCGGCCCGCCGGGCGCGTGAGCCTCGCGCGCTACGAGGGCCTGGTGGGACACGTGCGCACGGTGCTGGCGGAATCCATCGAAGCGGGCGGTACGACGCTGCGTGACTTCATGCGCAACGACGGCGAGCCCGGCTATTTCAGCCAGGCGCTCAAGGTCTACGGGCGCGAGGGCGAAGCCTGCGAGGTGTGCGGCGGCGCGATCGCGATGCGGGTGATCGGGCAGCGCTCGAGTTTCTTCTGCCGCACCTGTCAGCGGTGAGGGCGACGGTAAACGGGGACAGACCCCGGTTTCACAGAAACCGTGGTCTGTCCCCGTTTATCTTCATGGCGCCGCCGGGGCCCAGGCCTCGGCCTTGCCCTCGCCGCGCGGATCGCTCGCGGCCTTGACCTTGCCGCTCGCGCGATCCCACAGGATGGCCTGCATGTTGCCGTAGCGGCGCTTGTTCTCGTTCAGCTTGTGGCCCTTGGCGGCGAGCGCCGCCTGGGTCGCGGCATCGAGACCGCCGGCCTCGAACTCCACTTGATCGGGCAGGTACTGGTGATGGTAGCGCGGGGCGCTCACCCACTTGTCGGGGTCTTCACCGCGCGCGTACTCGAGCACGCCGATGAGCACCATGGAAATGATGCGGCTGCCGCCGGGCGTGCCGAGGATGCCGATGCGTTCGGGCCCTTCGAGAAAGGTCGGCGTCATGCTGGACAGGGGCCGTCGTCCCGGGCCGACCGCGTTCGCCGAACCGCCCACCAGGCCGTAGGCATTGGGCGTCAGCGGGCTGGTGGCGAAGTCGTCCATCTCGTTGTTCAGCAGCACGCCCGTGCCGGCCGGTACGCTCGCCGCGCCGAAGGGATAGTTCACGCTCAAGGTCGCGGCGACGCGATTGCCGGCGGTGTCCAGCACCGAGAAATGCGTGGTGTGGTGATTGGGGTCGTCGGTGCGTATCGGCGGCAGGCTCGCGCTCGGCGTCGCGTGGGCGAGGTCGATCTTGGCGGAGAGTTCACGCGCATAGGACTTGTCGAGCAGATGCGCTATCGGCATCTCGACGAAGTCCGGGTCACCCAGGTAGTCGGCGCGGTCACGATAGGCGAGACGCATCGCTTCGAGCACAACGTGCATGCGGTCGACGGGCGCGAGCGTGTCGAGCGCGAAGTTCTCGAGAATGTTGAGGGCCTCCATCATCACGACGCCGCCCGAGGACGGCGGCGCGGCGGACACGATACGAATGTCGTGGAAGTGACCGACCAGCGGCACCCGCTCGCGCACGTGGTAGTCGGCAAGATCCTGCTTCGTCCAGATCCCGCCGTCGGCGTGCACACCCTTGACCAGGCGGGCGGCGATGTCGCCGCTGTAGAAGCCCGCCTCGCCGCGTTCGGCGAGCGCGCGGAGCGTGCGCGCGAGATCGGGCTGGGTCAGCACGGTGCCGAGCGGCGGCGCCTTGCCGTCGCGCAGGAAGATCGCGTGCGCGTCGTTGCCGGCCTTGAAGGCCGGCGCGCGAAAACCGGCCATCACGGCGTAGTGCTCGCTCACTTCGAAGCCGGCCTCGGCGAGCGCGATCGCGGGGGCGAGATCCTGCGCGAGCGGCAGACGACCGTAGTGTTTCGCCAGGAACACGAGGCCCGCCGGCAGCCCGGGAATGCCGGCCGCGAGCGCGCCGTTCAGCGAACGACTCGGCGCGACCTTGCCGTCGGCATCGAGGAACATGGTGGGCGTGGCGGCGCCGGGCGCGGTTTCGCGCGCGTCGATCATCGAGTCGTGGCCATCATGCGCGTCGTGCACGAGAAAGAAACCACCGCCACCGATGCCGGAGCTGTACGGTTCGACCACCGCCAGCGCGGCCGCAACCGCGATGGCGGCATCGAAGGCATTGCCGCCGGCGGCGAGCACGGTGTGGCCCGCGGCGGTGGCAAGCGCATGGGCGCTCGCGATGGCGTTCTCGCTCGGCGCGGGCTCGACGGCCGTCACGCTGAGCGGCAGGTACAGGCACAGCGCCAGCAACAGGCGGCGGGGCGAGCGGTGCATCATGCGGCGTTCTCCGGATCGCGCCCGGTCAGGGCGCGGAACTTCTGCAGCAGGGTGGCGTGATCCTCGACGTGGTCGGGATCCTTGGGGATGCAGTCGACCGGGCAGACCTGGACGCACTGCGGGGTGTCGAAATGTCCCACGCACTCGGTGCAGCGCGCGGGATCGATCTCATAGTGCACACCGCCGTCGTAGATGGCGTGGTTCGGGCACTCCGGTTCGCACACGTCGCAGTTGATGCACTGCTCGGTGATCCTGAGCGCCACGGGTCACGGCCGGCCGGCTTTCAGGTCTTGCCTGGCGCGGCGGCGGCAGCGGCGGCGCGCCGCGCGCTCACGCGATCCATCAGCACCTGCTTGACGTGGGGGTGGACGAAGTCGCTGATGTCGCCGCCGAGCGCGGCGATTTCACGTACCAGCGACGACGAGATGTAGGTGAACTTCTCCGAGGTCGGCAGGAACACCGTGTCGGCCTCGGGCATCAGCTTGCGGTTCATGCCGGCCAGCTGGAACTCGTATTCGAAATCGGTGACCGCGCGCAGGCCGCGCAGGATCAGCGAGGCCTGGTTGGCGCGCGCGAAGTCGACCATGAGGCCATCGAAGCGCTTCACTTCGACGTTCTTGTACTGGGAAAGGATGGCGGCCGCGATCTCGACGCGCTCGTCGACCGAGAACACGGTGTTCTTGGCGGTGCTGCCGGCCACGGCGACGATCAGCCTGTCGAACAGCGGGGCGGCCCGGCCGACGATGTCGGTATGCCCGTGAGTGATCGGGTCAAAGGTGCCGGGATAGATGACGGTGATGCCCAAGGCGCTTCCCCAGAGGTGTGCTGAAGTCGCGGGCATGATCACGATTCCCGCGAACTTAGTCTAGCCCGAGGCTTCGAGCAGCCGATACGTGACCTGTTGGGTGTGGCCTTCGCGATGAGGCGTGAGTGTGCCGGTGTCGAACTTGAGCCCGCGCTCGCATTCCACGTAGACCCGTGCGCCTGGCGCGAGCCAGCCGGCCGCGAGCCGCGGCAGGACCTCCGCGACCAGGCCCTGGTGGAAGGGCGGATCGATGAAGACGATGTCGCAGGGTGTCGGTACGCCGCGCAGGTGTTCGCGCACCTCGGCGCGGCGGATGTCGGCGCCGTCGGCGGCGAGCCGGTCGCGCAGCGCTTCCAGCGCCATCACCGCGCATGGGTCGCGCTCCACGAACGTGCAATGCGCGGCGCCGCGCGACAGCGCCTCGAAGCCCAGCACGCCCGTGCCGGCGAAGAGATCGAGACAGCGCGCGCCGGGGAGCCAGGGCGCGAGCCAGTTGAACAGCGTCTCGCGCACGCGGTCGCCGCTCGGGCGCAGTTCATCCCGCGCGGCGACCGGGATGCGCGTGTTGCGCCAACGCCCGCCGATGATGCGCACGCTGTGCGCCGTGCCGCGCGCCATGGCTCAGGGCGCGGCGTCGGCCTTGGCGCGGCCGACCACCACGGTAGTCAATCGCTCTGGCGGCAGGCGGCGCGTGAAGGCGTCCTTCACCGCGGCCGGCGTGACCGCCGCGACCTGGGCGGGAAAAGTCTCGAGATAGTCGAGCGGCAGACCGTAGAAGCCGAGCATGGAGATGTACTCGGCGATCTGCCGGTTGCTCGCGACGCGCAGCGGAAAGCCGTCGATGAGATTGCGCTTGGCCGCGTCGATGGCCGCCGGCGGGGGACCGTCGTGCACGAACCGTGTGATGGTGGCCCGCAGCACGTCCAGCGCCTGGTCCTGCTGCTTGCGATCGGTCATGAGGCTCGCGACGAAAGGTCCCGCCTCGGACATCGCGACGAAGGCGCTCGACACGCTGTAGGACAGACCACGCTTGTTGCGCACTTCCTCGAAGAGCATGGACACCAGCCCGTTGCCGCCGAGCGCATGGTTGCCGACCAGAAGCGGGAAGTAGTCCGGGTCGCCGCGGCGCATGCCGGTCGTGCCGAGCATCACGTGACTCTGGATGGAAGGAAAGTCGACGTGGTGCAGACCGCCTTCAGCGGGCGTCACGGCCGGCAGCGGAGGCGCGGGTTCTCCTGCCGGCAACGCCTGGCTCAGGCGCTCGGCGAGCGCCTCGGCGCCGGCCCGATCGAGCGCGCCGACCACGGCGATGACGGCGTTCCGCGCCACGTAATAGCGCTGGTGAAACGCGACGACCGCGGCGCGGTCGATGGCGGCGATGCTGGCCGGCGTGCCGTCGGGCGGCGTGCCGTAGGGATGCTTGGGGTAGAGGCTCGCGTAGAAGGTCTCCTCGGCCAGCGCGTCCGGCGATTGCTCGCGATGCTTCAGGCCCACCAGGGTGCGCGCCTTGTCGCGCTGCACCGCGCTTTCGTCGAAACGCGGTTTGCCGAGCGCGAGCGCGAAGAGCTCGAGCGCGGGGTTGGCGTAGCGCTGCTCGCTCAGGGTGCGCAGGCTCGCGAAAGCCATGTCGCGCTCGGCGCCGAGGCCGAACATCGCGCCGGTGGCGCCGAGCTGTTCGCTGAAGGCATCGGCATCGAGCTCGCCCGCGCCCTCGTTCATGAGACCGTTGGTGAGATTGGCGAGCCCCGCGCGCCCGTCGTCGCGCGCGCTGCCGGCGGAGAACACCACGCGCACGTCGAGCATGGGATTCTCGTTGGCGGCGACGAAGTAGACGCGCGCGCCGTTGGCGGTCTGCCAGTGTTCGATGCGCGGCGCTGCGACGACCACGGCGCTGGTCAGCCACAGGGCCAGCGCCAGGACGCTACCTGCGGCGCGGTTCATGGGGCCTGCTCCGGTAGCAGCCAGGCGACGGTGAGCTGGTCGGGCACCAGGTATTTGCGCGCGACGGCGAGCACCTGCTCGGCGGTCACCGCCTGGATGCGCGCGACGTAGTCGTCCTTCACCCGCCAGCCCAAGCCGACCGCCTCCAGCGCGCCCAAGGTCATCGCCTCGTGCAGCATGGAGTCGCGCTGAAAGACGTTGTCGGCCACGACCTGGGTCTTGATACGTTCGAGCTCGGCGGCGGTGGGCGGCCGGGCTTCGAGCGCGCCGAGTTCGGCGACGATGGCGTCCTCCAGCTTCTGCAGGCCGACGCCGTCGGCCGGTACGGCGTTCACGAAGAACAGCGAGGGCAGCAGGCCGCCGGTATCGACACCCGCGGACAGCTCGGCGGCGAGTTCCTGGCCGCGCACCAGGTGCTTGTCGAGGCGCGAGGACTCGTCGCCGCTCAGGGTCGCGGCGAGCACGTCGAGCGCGTAGGGTTCCCATGCTTCGACGCTGGCGCCGGCGCGGGCAGCGAGCAGGTTCGGCGCCTTGTAGCCCATCACGAGGTAAGGCACGCGCGCCTTGTCGCTCTTCAAGGTCACGCGCCTCTGGCCCTGCTGGGGCACTTCGGGCCGCGGCTTGGGCGGTGGGATGTCACTCTTGGCGAGCGGTCCGAAGTGCTGCCTGGCGAGCGCGAGCACCGCGTCCGGCTGCACGTCGCCCACCACCACCACGATGGCGTTGTTCGGCGCGTACCAGCGTTGGTACCAGGCGGTGAGATCGGCGGCGGTCATGTTCTTGATGTCCGCCTCCCAGCCGATCACGGGCTGGCGATAGGGGCTGGTGGTGAAGGCCACGGCCTGCGCGGCCTCGACCGCCAGCGACTGGGGCGCATCGTCGGTGCGCATGCGGCGCTCTTCAAGCACGACGTTGATCTCTTTCTTGAACTCGGCCTCGTCGATGACGAGGTTGCGCATGCGATCGGCTTCGAGCTCGAAGGAGAGCGGCACCTTGTCCGCTGACCATTCCTGGTAATAGGCGGTGTAGTCGGTGCTGGTGAAGGCATTGTGCCGACCGCCATTGGCCGCGACGAGGGTGGAGAACTGACCCGGGCCGTGGCGCTTGGTGCCCTTGAACATCATGTGCTCGAGCGCGTGCGACACGCCGGTGATGCCGTCGTGCTCGTAGGCCGAGCCGACCCGGTACCAGACCTGCACCACGGCGACGTGGGCGCGGTGGTCTTCCTGCACGATGAGTTTCAAACCGTTGTCGAGCGTGTATTCCTGTACCGGGCCGCCGGCCGAGGCAGGGGCGCCACACAGGGCGCCGTACAGGGCGGCGCCGAACATGAGAGATCGCATGGAAATGGATACGCTCCAGAAGACGGGGGCGAGGCCCGGCGAGCCGGGACGCGAACGATGGTCGATGTTAGGATAACGCATTCCATCGCGGCGCAATTCGCCGCCCTTCGCGCGAGATTTCCGGTTCCACATGTTCAGTCGACTCAAAGCAGGCATCGCGCGCACGCGGGACAGCCTGGTCAACAGCGTCACGCGCCTGTTCACCGGTCGCACGCGGCTCGATGCCAGCGCGCTCGAGTCGCTCGAAACGCTGCTGCTGTCCGCCGATGTAGGCGTCAACGCCACCGCGCGCATCGTCGAGCGGGTGCGCAAGATCCCGGTCGGCCAGTCGCCCGCCGAGGCGGTGCAGGAAGAGATGACCGCCATCCTCGCGCCCTGCGAGCAGGCCTTCGACTACGCCGCGACGGCGGATGGCCCTTACGTGATCCTGGTGGTGGGCGTAAACGGCGCCGGCAAGACCACCACCATCGCCAAGCTTGCGCAGCGCCTGAAGAACGAAGGCAAGAGCGTGATGCTGGCAGCGGGAGATACGTTCCGCGCCGCGGCCGTGGACCAGCTCAAGCGCTGGGGCGAGCGGCTGAACGTGCCGGTCATCGCCCAGGGACCGGGCGCCGATCCGGCCTCGGTGATCTTCGACGCCTGCGCGGCGGCCAAGGCGCGCAAGGTCGACGTGCTGATCGCCGACACCGCCGGCCGCCTGCACACCCAGGACAACCTCATGGCGGAGCTCGCCAAGGTGCGCCGGGTGGTGGCCAAGCACCAGGCCGATGCCCCCCACGAGACGCTGCTGGTGCTGGACGCGACCATGGGCCAGAACGCGCTGAACCAGGCGCAGGAGTTCCTGGGCCAGGTGGCCGTGACCGGGCTTGCGCTGACCAAGCTGGACGGCACCGCCAAGGGCGGCGTCATCTTCGCGCTCGCCGAGCGTCTGCGCCTGCCGATACGCTACATCGGCATCGGCGAGCAGGCCGACGACCTGCAGCCCTTCAACGCGCGCGAATTCACCCGCGCCCTGCTCGGCGACTTCACCGGTTCGACCGTCGAAGCGGACGCCGACACCTCGGAGTCGACCTGAGTCGACCGGCGCCCGCCGGGCGTCTGTCGGCAGCCAACCTGCAGAGCTCGGGGCAGCCTGACTAAAGTCAAGGGAACCGACGGCGCTTTTAGCACTCTACCCAATCGAGTGCTAAGATTCGTCCAACGAACCCTTGAGGTATCCAAATCATGACCCATGCCTTGAACTTGAGCCTGCCCCTGGCCGCCGGCTCGCTCGAGACCTACATCGATGCGGTCAACCGGATCCCCCTGCTGGCCGCCGAGGAAGAGCGTGAGCTGGCGCGTCGCTATCGCGAGGAAGACGATCTGGAGGCCGCCCGTCGGCTGGTGCTGGCCCATCTGCGTTTCGTGGTGCGGGTGGCCCGCGGCTATGCCGGCTATGGGCTGGCCCAGAGCGACCTGATCCAGGAGGGCAACATCGGGCTGATGAAGGCGGTGAAGCGCTTCGACCCGACGGTCGGGGTGCGCCTGGTGTCCTTCGCCGTGCACTGGATCAAGGCCGAGATGCACGAGTTCATCCTGCGCAACTGGCGCATCGTCAAGGTCGCGACCACCAAGGCGCAGCGCAAGCTGTTCTTCAACCTGCGCAGCGCAAAGAAGGCGCTGGGCTGGATGGGGGCGAGCGAAGTCGACGCGCTGGCCGACGAGCTCGGCGTCGAGAGCCGTGACGTGGTCACCATGGAGCAGCGGCTGAACGCCCACGACGTGTCCTTCGACGTGAGCCCGGACGCCGAGGAAGAGCAGCAGTTCGTGCCGGCCGCCTACCTGGTCGACCAGCGTTTCGAGCCGACCCGCCAGCTGCAGCTGGAAGAAGAAGAGGACAACCGCGCCGAAGGCCTGCGCGACGCGCTGGCGCTGTTGGACGAGCGGAGCCGCGACATTGTCACCAGCCGCTGGCTGACCGAGCCCAAGCTGACCCTGCACGATCTCGCCGCGCGTTACCAGGTGTCGGCCGAGCGCATCCGCCAGCTGGAGAAGAACGCCTTCGAGAAACTGAAGAAGGCCCTGCCGGACTTCGAGCCGGAGGGTGAGAACGCTTAAGCCTCAGGGCGTGCCATGCCCGGGCGGGTGCTCCCGCCCGTTCAGGCGATACCAGAGCGAAGCCAGGAACAGCGCCAGGAACAGCGCGAAATAGAATTCCTGCGGCTCGCTCCAGCGGATCTCGATGGGCAGCTGCTGAATGCCGAAGAGATGCTTCAGGCGCTGGGGCGCGCGGCTCAACTCTGTCCACACCGCGGTCGGCAGGCAGTCCGCCGTCGGCCACAGCCAGTACCAGCGATTGCCCGGCAAGTAACGTGCGCCGTGCAGCTTCTCGCGCACCGGTATGACTATGCCCCCGATCACCACCCAGATCTCGAGCAGCGTGCGCGGCTTCTGATCGAGCCAGCTGCTCATGTTGTGCAGGTTGGTCTCGCCCTGGTCGTTGAGGGCATCGATGGCTTCGGGCGTCTGCCAGTGGAACAGCTGCTGGCCCCAGGACAATTCCTCGCCGGCGAAGTAGAAGCACGCGAGCGTCACGCCGAGCACCCAGCCGCCGAGCAGCCAGTCCCGCGAACCGCTGCGCTTCAGGTGGCCGAGCACGCGCACGCCGAACACCAGACCGATGAGCGCGGCGACCGGCGTGGCGAGTTCGACCAGTCCCTGCTCGGAGATGATCCACTTGAAATAGAAGTCGCGGTCGATGACCCGCGCGGCCAGCACCACCAGGATCATCAGCGGCGGGAACCACAGCCGCCACCAGGCGGAGAGGACCGGGCCGGGCCGCTGGTAGGCCATGCTCAGGCGCCGGTCAGGAAGCCGACGAGCCCGTTCCAGTAGTGATCGAGGAAGAAGAAGAAGAAGAGGCCCGTCAGGTAGACGATGGAGTACTTGAAGGTCTTCCAGGCGATGATGTCGTTGTCGTCACGCAGCATCGCGATCGCGTAGTAGAGGAACACCGCGTCCAGCGCCAGTGCGCCGATGAGATACACCACGCCGCTCATGTAGGTGACGTAGGGCAGCACGGTGCAGATGGTCAGGATCACCGTGTAGAGCAGGATCTGGAGCCGCGTGTACTCCACGCCGTGAGTGATCGGCAGCATCGGGATCTGCGCCTTGGCGTACTCCGCCCGGCGGTAGATGGCGAGCGCCCAGAAATGCGGCGGCGTCCAGGCGAAGATGATGAGAAAGAGCAGCAGCGAATGCGGGTCGACCGTGCCGGTGACCGCGGTCCAGCCGAGCACCGGCGGCGCGGCGCCGGCGGCGCCACCGATCACGATGTTCTGCGGCGTCGCGTACTTGAGATACATGGTGTAGATGACCGCGTAACCGATGAGCGACGCGAAGGTCAGCACCGCGGTCAGCACGTTGACGAAGGCCACCAGCAGGTACATGGCCAGCGCACCGATGATCAGCGCGAACACCAGGGCCTGGGTGCGGTTCAGGCCGCCCTGCGGCAGGGGGCGGTTCTTGGTGCGCGCCATCAGCGCGTCGATGCGGTGTTCGGCGACGTGGTTGATGGCCGCGGCCGACGAGGCGGCGAGACCGATGCCGAGCGTGGCGGGCAGCAGGATGCTGAGCGGCACCGCGCCAGGGGTGGCGAGGAACATGCCGATCACGGCGGTGAACACGATGAGTCCGACGACTCGCGGCTTGCACAGCTCAGCGTAGTCGCGCCAGTGACCGAGCGCGGAGGGGTTCAGACTTTCCGTCAGCATGATGGCAGCGATTCAGGTACGTCGCGTGGCGAACACGAGGGTCAGACAACCGAGCAGCAGCAGCGCGGCGACGCCGTTGTGCGCGACCGCGACCGGCAGCGGCAGGCCGCCGACCACGTTGGTGATGCCGAGGCCGACCTGCAGCAGCACGGCGGCGAGTATACATGATGCGATCTGCCGCAGTCGCGGCTCGGGCCGGGCGAAGGCCGCGACCACCGTGAGCAGCACCACCAGGCTGGTGACCAGCGCGCCGAGCCGGTGGGTGAAGTGCACCGCCGTGCGCGCCGGAGTCTCGAGCACGCCGAATTCGTAGTTCACACCCAGGCCCCGCCACAGCACGAAGGCTTCGCGGAAATCGGTGTCGGGCAGCCAGCGACCCTGGCACGTTGGGAAGTCCGTGCAGGCCAGTGCCGCGTAGTTCGCGCTGGTCCAGCCGCCGAGAAAGATCTGCAGGACCAGCACGCAGGTCGCGACGCGCGCGAGAGTCCCCAGCGTGCCGGCGCGGCCGACCGAGTGCAGACCGCGCACCCGCAACAGGTTCCACCAGAGCAGCGCCAGCGTACTGAGCCCGCCGAGCAAGTGACCACTCACCACCAGAGGTTTCAGCAGCAGGGTCACGGTCCACATGCCGAGCAGGCCTTGGAAAACGACCAGCGGCACCAGTAGGAACACCACCCGGGACAGGCCGACGGCGCGCCTGCGCTCGGCGTTCAGCGCGCCGGCCGCCAGCACGACGATGCCGAGGCCGAGGGTGCTCGCGAGGTAGCGGTGGACCATCTCGCGCCAGGCCTTGCCCGCTTCCAGCGGCCGGCTGTGCCAGTCCGGGTCCTGAAGATGAATGTCCGGCTGGTCGCTCGGCACGCCGAGATGGCCGTAGCAGCCTGGCCAGTCGGGGCAGCCGAGGCCGGCGTCGGACAGGCGCACGTAGGCGCCGAGCACGATCACCCCGAGCGCGAGCAGGGGCAGGACATGGGACAGCAGGCGGAGCAGGCGTGGCATGGGATCAACGTACCGATGAGGCGCGAAGCAGGCGCTTCAAGTCTTCCTTGATGTCGCCGGGCGGCGCGTCGGACGGGAAGAACATCATCGCGAGGTGGCGCGCGTCGAGAAAGACGTAACCGGCGGCGGGCGGGGCGCCGAGGCGGCGTCCGAGCTCGGTGGCAAGGGCCGCGCGCGCGGCGGGCGCATGCAGGACCTGGACCAGGGGCGGGGCCGCCGCAGGCGGCTCATCGAGCATGGCCAGCAGGTGAACGCGCTTGCCCTGCGCACCGATCAGGGCACGGATGGTGCCGGCGAGCTCGAGCTGCGCGGCACAGGACGCGAGGCAGGGACCGGCGGTGAAGTACAGCAGGCTCCACTCGTCGGGCTGGCGGACCATGGCCTCGAAGTCCGCGCGCGACGGGCCCTCGACCAGGGCCACCGGCGGCTCGAGCAGGGTGCCGCGGTTCACGAGTTTCCGCGGCACCGCTTCCGGGTGCAGGATGGCGAACCAGTAGGCGATCACGATGGGCAGGACGAAGGACGCCACGACCAGCAGCGGGATCCAGGGTTTGCGCTTCGGCGCCGGTGACGACGCTGCGTCAGGCATGGCCGCGTTTCCTTCCATATAGGTTCCATAGTCCCAGGGCGGCGAGCGCCGCCGCCATCGCGAACCACTGCACGGCGTAGGAGCGATTGCGCGCCGAATCGTCGCCCGGCAGGGGCCAATTGACGCCGAGCGCGCCAAGCGCGTCGGCGTCGAGGTATACGACCGCCGGCCACAGCTTGCGCTCGAGCAGCCGCTCCACGCCCGGCAGGTGCACGCGCTGGACGCGAAACACCTGGGGGCTCATGAGTTCCGCCTCGGCGGCCGCCGGGCCGAGGTCGATGCCGACCGTCGGTTCCGGGCCCAGGTAGCCGGTCAGCGTGGTCGGATCGGCCGGGGCCAGGGTGTCCGGCACGGCGTTGCGGTCATCCGGCAAGGGAATCCAGCCACGGTTCACCAGCACCACTGCGCCGGCATCGGTCTCGAAGGGCGTCAGCACTTCATACCCCGCGCGGCGATCGAAGATGCGGTTGTCGAGCACCACGTGGGTATCGAGGTAGTGCCCGCTCACCGTCACTCGGCGCCACTGCCAGTCAGCGAGGGGCGCGTCCCGCGGCAGGGTGGCGAAGTCGACCGGGGCCGCCGCCTGGCGCTCGGCGAAACCGCTGTAGCGGGCATGCTTCTCAGCCGCGCGGTGGAGTTGCCAGAAACCGAGGCTCGCGAGACCCGCGCAGGCCAGGCCGAGCAGCAGGGTCAGCGCGACGCGGATCCAGGGTTTGGCTGTCAGGCTGCGCACGAATAACCGATAATCACGGCACGCCCACCCTCTCGGCTGTCCGCCCCATGACCGAATCTCCCATCGTCAAGTCCGCCATCATCGCGGTGTTCGTGATGATCCTGCTGTCCCTCGGCACGGCCTTCTTCAGCCTGTTCCGGCGGCGCGGCGAGGGTGACAGCGCGCGCACCGTCAAGGCGCTCACCGTGCGCGTGGTGCTGTCGGTGGGTCTGGTGCTGACCATCCTGGTGCTGAACGCGCTCGGCATCATTTCGCCGAACTAGAGGCCCGCAAAGAAAAGCGCCACCGCAAGGGTGGCGCTCGTCCCTGGGCGCTGCCGTGTACTTACAGCCAGTACACGAAGATGAAGAGCCCGATCCAGACCACGTCCACGAAGTGCCAGTACCAGGCCACCGCCTCGAAGGCGAAGTGGTGCTTGGGCGTGAAGTGGCCCTTGATCGAACGGCCGAGGATCACCGCCAGCATGATGGTGCCCATGGTGACGTGGAAACCGTGGAAGCCGGTCAGCATGAAGAAGGTCGCGCCGTAGATGCCGGAGTTCAGCGTCAGGCCGAGCTCGTGGTAGGCATGGCCGTACTCTTCGGCCTGCATGAACACGAACAGTGCGCCCAGGGCGACGGTCGCGGCGAGGCCGAGAATCAGCTGGCCACGGCTGCCCTTCTGCAGACCCCAGTGCGCCCAGGTCACGGTACCGCCGGAGGTCAACAGGATGCAGGTGTTCCAGAAGGGCACGCCCCAGGCGCCGATGGTCTCCTTGAACTGCTCGAAGCCGTAGTTCGACGGCGGGTTGAACAGCGGCCAGGCGGCGGTGAACTGCGGCCACAGGAACTGGTTGGTCGCGACCTTGGCGCCTTCGCCACCGAGCCACGGCACCGAGTACATGCGCGCGTAGTACAACGCGCCGAAGAAGGCGGCAAAGAACATCACCTCGGAGAAGATGAACCAGCCCATGCCCATGCGGAAGCTGACGTCGACCTGCTCGTTGTACTTGCCGGACTCGCTCTCGCCGATGACGGCACCGAACCAGCCGAACAACATGTAGACGAACAGCAGGAACCCACCGCCCAACACCATCGGTCCGACCGAGGCGTGGTTCAGCGAGAGGGCGCCGCCGACGAACATGGTGAAGATCGCGATCGTGGCCGTAATCGGCCAACGGCTGGGATCCGGTACGTAGTAGGCGCCGTGATCGGCGTGTGCTGCGCTGCTCATAGTGTGCAATCTCGCTTGAGTGAAATCCCCGAAACCGTTGCCGGCCTCATGAACGCGGCAGGGCCGCGGCTGCGTTCTCCGCCACCGGCTTCAGCGACTGGAAGAACGTGTAGCCCAGGGTCAGCACCTTGACCTCGGGCGGCAGACGCGGGTCGACGACGAAGCGCACCGGCATACGGCGCGTCTCCCCCGCGGCCAGCGTCTGCTGGGTGAAACAGAAACACTCGGTCTTCTTGAAATACTTGGCGACGGTGTTCGGCGCCACGCTCGGCACGGCATTGCCGTCGATGCGCCCGGCGTCCCAGTTGTGCACCTCGAACTCGACCTGGGTCTCGACGCCTGGATGAACCACCACCTTGTTGACCAGCGGCTTGAAGTCCCAGGGCATCTGCGCGTCGACATTGGTGACGAACTCGACCGTCACCTCGCGGGACAGATCCGCCGGTAGGGCGGCGGCCTGGGCTTCGGTCATGCGACCGGTCTTGCCGTTCAGACCGGTGATGGTGCAGAACACGTTGTAGAGCGGCACCAGCGCGTAGCCGAAGCTGAACATCACGCAGGTGGCGAGCACCAGCTTGACGACGGTGCGGCGCGTGGCCCGCTGCTGGAAGTCCGTGTCGCTCATACCGCTCTCACAGACGGGAGATGAACACCCAGGCGTAGAGCCCCACCGCCACCACCGCGAGGATGATGGCGGTGCGCGTCGCCGCCCGCTGCTGGGCGGCGCGCTGCTCGTCGGCCTTGAGTTCGCTCATCGACACCACCTCGCCTCAGCGCATGCCGCCTTCGATGGTTTCCGGCGCGGGCGGCGTGTTGAAGCTGTGGTAGGGCGGCGGCGAGGGCAGGGTCCACTCGAGGCCATGCGCCCCGTCCCACACCTGGTCGGTCGCCTTGGCGCCACCCTTGACGCACTTGACGACCACCACCACGAACAGCAGCTGCGACAGGCCGAACACGAAGCCGCCGATGCTGGAGATCATGTTGAAGTCGGCGAACTGCACGGAGTAGTCCGGGATGCGGCGCGGCATGCCGGCCAGACCCAGGAAGTGCTGCGGGAAGAACAGCACGTTGACCGAGATGGTCGACAGCCAGAAGTGCAGCTTGCCGAGCCCTTCGTCGTACATGTGGCCCGTCCACTTCGGCAGCCAGAAGTAGGTGCCAGCCATCAGCGCGTACACCGCGCCGGTCACCAGCACGTAGTGGAAGTGCGCGACGACGAAGTAGGTGTCGTGGTACTGGAAGTCGACCGGGGTCACGCCGAGCATCAGACCCGAGAAGCCGCCGATGGTGAACAGGATGACGAACGCGATGGCGAACAGCATCGGCGTCTCGAAACTCATCGACGACTGCCACATGGTGGCGACCCAGTTGAACACCTTCACGCCGGTCGGCACCGCGATCAGCACGGTGGTGTACATGAAGAACAGCTCACCGGCGAGGGGCATGCCAACCGTGAACATGTGGTGGGCCCACACGATGAACGACAAGAAGGCGATGGCGGCCGAGGCGTAGACCATCGAGCTGTAACCGAACAGCGGCTTGCGCGCGAAGGTCGGGATGATGGCCGACACGATGCCGAAGGCCGGCAGGATGAGGATATACACCTCGGGGTGGCCGAAGAACCAGAAGATGTGCTGGAACATCACCGGGTCACCGCCGCCGGCCGCGCTGAAGAAGGCGGTGCCGAAGAACTTGTCGGTGAGCAGCATGGTGACCGCGCCCGCCAGCACCGGGATGGAGGCGATGAGCAGGAAGGCGGTGATGATCCAGGTCCACACGAACAGCGGCAGCTTCATCAGGGTCATGCCAGGCGCGCGCATGTTGAAGACCGTGGCGATGATGTTGATCGCGCCGGCAATGGACGATGCGCCCATGAAGTGCACGGCGAAGATCAGGAAGGGGAAGGCGTCGCCGGTCTGCAGCACCAGTGGCGGGTACATGGTCCAGCCGCCGGCCGGGCCGCCGCCCGGCATGAACACGGTGGACAGCAGCAGGGTGAAGGCGAAGGGCAGGATCCAGAAGCTCCAGTTGTTCAGACGCGGCAGCGCCATGTCCGGCGCGCCGATCATCATCGGGATCATCCAGTTCGCGAAGCCCGTCCAGGCCGGCATGACCGCGCCGAAGATCATGACCAGCGCGTGCATGGTGGTCATGGAGTTGAAGAACTGCGGATCGACGAACTGCAGGCCGGGCTGGAACAGCTCGGCGCGAATCACCATCGCCATCGCTCCGCCGATGAAGAACATGATCAGCGAGAAGATGAGATACATCGAACCAATGTCTTTATGGTTCGTGGTGGTCAGCCAGCGGGTGATGCCCGATGGGTGATGGTCGTGGTGCTCGTGCTCGTGGTGGGCGGCGGCCTGACTCATGGCTTCAACCTCGTAATCGGAAACTGGATGGGACGGCGGGCGACGACGCGCTGCGACCGCTTATTTCTCGGCGACCGCCGCGACCGGCGTGGTCGAGGCATCGGCATGCTGCGTGGCGGCTTTCATCTTCGCCACCCAGGCCGCGTAGTCCTGCTCGGACAGGGCGTCGACCACGATGGGCATGAAGCCATGGTCCTTGCCGCACAGTTCCGCGCACTGGCCACGGTAGGTGCCGGGCTCCTTGATCTCCGCCCAGGACTCGTTGATGTAGCCCGGGATGGCATCGCGCTTCCAGCCGAGGGCCGGCACCCACCATGCGTGGATCACATCACCCGCGGTGGTCAGGAAGCGGATCTTCTTGCCGACCGGCACCACCAGGTGGTTGTCGACTTCGAGGAGGTAGTTGGGAACGGTCGCCGGATCGACACCGGATTTCAGCTGACGGGCGAGGTTGCTGTCGTTGGCGAGTGTCGAGAAGTAGTTGATGCCTTCATCGACGTACTGGTAGTGCCACTTCCACTGGTAGCCGGTGACCTTGATGGTCATGTCCGAGCCGCCGGTGTTCTCCATCATGATGAGCGCGTGGGTCGCGGGGACAGCCATGCCGATGAGGATGAGGAAGGGGACCAGGGTCCAGATCACTTCGACCTTGGTGCTCTCGTGCCACTGGGCGGGCTTGGCGCCGTTGGACTTCCGGAACGCGAAGATCGAATAGAAGATGAGGCCGAAGACTACCAGGCCGATCGCGATGCACACGTTGAGAATGAGCATGTGCAGGTCGTACACGGTTTCGCTGTAGGGTGTCACGCCGCGCGTGAGATTGAGCCCCCAGTCAGCCATGGCTGCGGCCGGCACGCCGAGCAACGCGCTCGCCGCGGCAAGGAGGCGCCATGGATTCTTGTGCTTGGAAAACATCATTGCTTGAAACTCCCGAAACAGCGCGTGCGGGTTTGGTCCGTAGTACCGGTTAGGTGCTTTTGTTTTGTCTGAACCGTGGCCACCTGTTGCGGCGGCCTGAAGCTGGCAACTATCCCCGAGCCAGGCTTCGATCTCTCGGTCTGCGACCGAATGACGCATCATTCTATAGGTTTTTCTTCAAGGCGTTAATCAGGGAACGCGAGAATGTTTCGCGCTCGCCGTCGGTCAGGAAACGGCCCAGTTCCACCGCCCGCCCGTGGCTGCCGACGAACAGCCGGGTGGGGTGATGGCGATGGCGGGAGCGACGCAGGTCGACCCGCACCCAGGGGCAGTTGAACTCGTAGCGGCGCTCGACCTCGCGCAGGCCGGTCTCGATGACCAGGGTATCGCCCTCGATACGCACGTATTCACGGCGCTCACCCTCGCGCAGCACGACGTAGAAGGCGGCCGCCACGGCCAGCGCTTCGAGCCCCGAGAAAGGCGCCACCAGCCACAGACCGTACCAGGCCGCGGTGCCACCGATGGCCGCGCACATGCCCGTGACGAGCAGCAGGAAACGCTTCGCTTCGGCCCAGGTCATGGAGCGCGTGGGGCGCAGCAACCAGGCCGCGTCACCGCTTCTACGCTCGTCCAGTGCTTGCAGCTCTTGCACCATCGACACCCCCGATAGTGTAGGTCCCTTGCGCGATCGGCTCAGCGCCGCCGCAAGGCCTCCACCACGGCCTGCAAACGCGGGGCCACGCTGGCCGGGGTGGCGCCGGGCGACCATTCCAGCGTGGCCAGGCGCGGCGCGTCGAGGTGGCGCGAAAGAGTCGCGATCACCGCCTGCATCTCGAGCGTGGCCGGATCGACGATGTTCGCCACCCAGCCGAGCAGGGGCAGGCCGGACTCGATGATGGCCCTGGCGCTCAGGATGGCGTGGCTGATGCACCCGAGCCGAATGCCGACCACCAGCAGTACCGGCAGCCCCAGCGCACGGGCGAGATCCTCGATCAGCAGGTTGTCCGCGAGCGGTACGCACCAGCCACCGGCGCCCTCGACCACGACCGCATCGGCCCGCTCCGCGCAGGCCTGGTAGGCCTCGAGCACCGTCGGCAGTTCTATCGGCACACCCGCCCGCTGGGCCGCGATGTTGGGCGAACAGGGCGGGAGGTACAGGTAGGGGTTCACATAGCGGCGCGGCACGGCCACGTTGGATGCCGCGTTGAGCGCGCGGACGTCGTCGTGGACCAGGAGCTGCCCCTGGTGGGTCGCGCCGGTCGCGACCGGCTTCATGCCGGTCACGGTGAGGCCGCTGTGCGCGAGCGCCTCGATCAGCGCGCTGCTGACCCAGGTCTTGCCGACGCCGGTGTCGGTACCCGTGACGAAGACCGAGGCGTTCATCGCCGGCGCAGCGCGGTCAGCGGAAAGGTGTGCACGTCGCTCGGCTGCCGACGACGGCCTTCGACCGCCCAGGCGTGGCCGTAGACCACTTCGTAGGTCGCCGGCAGCTTGCCGGCGGCGTCGCGAAAGGTCTCGTAGGCGGCGGACAGGGTGGCGAGCGCGCGCCGCCCGAACATGCCGCGGGCACGATCGACGGCGCTGTTCGAGGCGCCGATGCCTTTCAGATCGCGCATGAGCGTGGTGACGTCTTCATAGGGCACGGTGAGGTACTCGGTCTCCATCACCGGGTCGCCAAATCCTGCGGCAACGAGGGTATCGCCAATGTCGTGCATGTCCAAGAAGCGGTTGACATGCGGCGCATCGGACACCGCCGACCAGGCGCTGCGCAGCTCGCGCAGAGTATCCGGGCCCAAGGTGGTGAACATGAACAGACCGCCGACGCGCAGGGCGCGACGTGCCTCGGCAAAGGCGCGGGCCAGGTCCTGGCTCCATTGCAGCGCGAGGCTCGAGAACAAGAGGTCGAAGCAGCCATCGTGGAATGGCAGGGCTTCGAGGTCTGCCGCGACGAAACGCTGCCGCGAGAAGAAACGCGGCTCGCGGGCGCGCGAGGCGCGCAGCATGCCGAGCGCGAGATCGCACTGCACGACCTGCGCGCGGCGATAGCGCGCGCCGAGCGCGCGCGCGCAACGCCCGGTGCCGGCACCGATGTCCAGCACCCGCGCCGGCACCAGGCTGATGTAGTCCAGTCGCTCGAGCGCACGGGCGGCCACTTCGCGCTGCAGGAAATCATGCGCTTCATACGTCTGTGCGGCGCGATCGAAACTCGCGGCAATGCGGCGCTTGTCGAGCAGTTCGTGGGGGCGGCTCATGCGTTCAGGGCCGGCGCCAGGGCATCGACCAGCGCGTCGATGTGCGCATCCTCGTGATCGTGGGTGAGCGTGATGCGCAGACGGGCGGTGCCCGCGGGCACGGTGGGTGGCCGGATGGCGCGCACGTAGAAGCCTTCGGCGAGCAGCCGCGCGGCGACCGCGAGCGCGCGTGCGTCGTCTCCGATCATCACTGGCTGGATGGGTGTCTGGCTGTCACTGAGCTGGAGACCTGCCGCCGCCGCACGGGTCCGGAATCGCGCCACGCGGTCGTGCAGCCGCGTGACCCGCTGCGGCGCTTCGCGCAGCATGGCGAGTGCTTCGAGGGCCGCCGCCGCGCACACCGCGGGCAGCGCGGTGTCGTAGACATAGGTGCGTGCATGCTGCACGAGGTACTGCACGAGGTCCGCGCTACCGAGGACCACGCCGCCGATCGAGCCGAGGCACTTGCCGAGGGTCATCACCAGCACCATCGAACGACGTGAGTTCGCCGCCATGCTCGCGGCCGCGCCACGCCCGTCGTTCAGCACGCCGAACCCGTGCGCATCATCGACGTACAGCGTGGCGCCATGTTCCGTGGCGACCGACTCGAGGGCGGCGAGCGGTGCGACGTCGCCATCCATGCTGAACACTGATTCGGTGACCAGCCAGCGCAGACCGTCGCTCTGTTCGGCGAGACTGGCGCCGGCGCGCGACACATCAGCGTGGGGATAGCGGCGATGGTGGGCGCCGCTCGCGAGCACGCCGTCGATCAGAGAGGCGTGGTTCAGGCGGTCGTGCACCACCAGGTCCCCGCGCTCGAGCAAACCACCCAAGGCGCCGAGATTGGCCAGGTAACCCGAGGAGAACAAGAGCGCCGCGGGCATGCCGGTGTAGTCGGCCAGGGCCCGCTCGAGTTCGTCGTGCAGGCTGGAACGGCCCGACAGCAGGGCCGCGCTGCCGCTGCCGAAACCTTGCCGCCCGAGTTCATGACTGACACGCGCCACCACGCGGGGATGGGCGGCGAGTCCGAGGTAATCGTTGCTGGTGAAATTGAGATAGGGCTGCCCATCGATGCAGCATTGCACCCCCTGGGCGCCGCCACGCACGTCGCGGCGGCGCAGACGGTGCTGGGCCTCCACCCGCGCCAGTCCGGCCGCCAGCCGCTGCGCGAGCGCAGAACCCATGACAGCCGGTCGGATCAGGCGTGGGCGTGGTGTGAGTCGGCTGACAGGCCGAGCCGTTCGAACAGTTGCCGATCGTTGTCTGCCACCGGGTTGGCGGTCGTGAGCAGTTGCTCGCCGTAGAAGATCGAGTTCGCGCCGGCGAAGAAGCATAGCGCCTGCAGTTCATCCGTCATGTTGGTGCGGCCCGCGGACAGGCGTACGTGGGACGTCGGCATGAGCACGCGCGCAACGGCAATGGTGCGCACGAAGTCGATGGGGTGCACGGCCTCGGCGTCGGCCAACGGCGTACCTTCGACACGCACCAAGAGGTTGATCGGCACCGATTCCGGGTGCTGTGGAAGGTTGGCGAGCGTGCGCAGCAGTTCACCCCGATCGTTGACGCCCTCGCCGAGACCGACGATGCCACCGCAGCACACCTTGATGCCGGCGTCGCGCACCCGCGAGAGCGTGTGCAGGCGGTCGTCGTAGGTGCGCGTGGAGATGATGTTGCCGTAGTACTCGGGCGAGGTATCGAGGTTGTGGTTGTAGTAATCGAGTCCGGCGTCACGCAGCCGGTCGACCTGCGGCGCGGTCAGCATGCCCAAGGTGACACAGGTTTCGAGGCCCTGCGCCTTGACGCCTTCGATGAGCGGCAGGACCTGGTCGAGGTCACGATCTTTCGGTGCACGCCACGCGGCGCCCATGCAGAAGCGGGTCGCGCCGGCGGCCTTCGCCTTGGCGGCGGCCGCGAGCACCTGTTCCAGCGGCAATACCGGCGAAGCCTCGACATTGGTATCGAAGCGCACACTCTGCGGGCAGTAGGCGCAGTCCTCGGGGCAACCACCGGACTTGATGTTCAGCAGGGTGCTGAGCTGCACTTGATTCGGATCGAAGTGCGCGCGGTGAATGGTGTGCGCCTTGAACAGCAGGTCGTTGAACGGCAGCTCGAACAAGGCTCGCACTTCGGTCTCACGCCAGTCGTGTCGCAAGGTCGAGGTAAGCGGTGCGGGGAAATGGGCGGGTTGCGTGGCCATGTGCGCTATCCTCGTCGATGGTCGCGGCGATGTCAGGGAGAGACGGAGTATGCGCCAGGGCGCACTGTCAAGTTTATGGAAGAGCGCGAGACTATACAAACCGCTCGGCGTCGGATCAGGGCCGTGGCCGGCGCGGTGCTGGCTGTGCGCGGGGCTCGACGCCCAGGTTGCGGGACTATGCGGCGGGTGTCGCCGGGATCTTCCGCTGCGTATGAGTTCGCGCCTGGGACGTAGCATTGCCGGCGTGAACACGGGCCATGCGGCTTTCCATTACGACTTTCCGTTGACCGCCCTGGTGCGAGCGACCAAGTTCCACGGCGACCTCGCGGCGCTCGAGGTGCTGCGCCACCTGTTCGCGGAGACCTTGA
>JBFWYG010000069.1:0-21754 GCA_050186725.1 Gammaproteobacteria bacterium
ACCTGCATGACATCCCCTCGCGCTCGAATCGGTGTGGTAATCGATCAGATCGCAGGATGTCGTGCAGGTTCCCCTACCTCACATCTTTGTCTTTCAAGGCTTTTTCCTGGGGAGCGGTCAGGGTCTGTCCCCGATTAGCGCGTCCCCGTTTACGCCCCGTCCCGCAGGAGAGCAGGCATGATCCGAGACAAGCTCATCATCCAAGTACGCATCAACGAGTACGCGCTGCGCGGCGCCAATCCCCACGTGCCCTACAGCCCGGAAGAGATCGCGGCCGACGGGCTCGCGTGCGGCGCGGAAGGCGCCGCCATCATCCACTACCACGCGCGCGATGCCGTGACGGGCGCGCCGGCCACCGACACCGCGCTCTATGCCGACACCGCACGGCGCATCAAGGCCGCGAGCGATCTGCTGATCCTGCCGACGCTCGGCGCCTGGACCCTGCCGTCACCCGAGGCGCGCATCGCCCACGTGGTCGAGATGGCGCGCGACCCGGCCACGTTTCCGGAGCTCGCGCCCATCGACATGGCGACCAGCAACGTCGACGTCTACGACAGCGCCGCGCGTCGTTTCCGCAGCGACGACACCGTGTACATCAACACCGCCGCCACCTGGCAGTACTTCGCGAAGACCATGCGCGAGGTCGGGGTGAAGCCGGTGCAGGCGCTGTGGAATATCTCCTCCGTGCGCTACACCGAGGCGCTGGTCGAGATGGGGGTGTTCGCCGAACCGCTGCTGTGCGAACTGGTGCTGACCGAACACGGCCTGCTGGCCGGCCATCCCGGCACGGTGAAGGGCCTGCAGGCCTTCCTGGATTTCCTGCCCGCGCGCCAGCGCTGGCACTGGTCGGTGATGTGCGCCGGTGGCAACCTGTTCGCGGTCGCGGCCGCCGCGCTCGAGCGTGGCGGCCACATCTCCATCGGGCTCGGCGACTATCCCTATCCCGAGCTCGGCCAGCCGCGCAACGCAGACCTGGTGGCGCGCATCGTGTCGCTGGCCCGCGCCATCGGTCGCGAGGTCGCGACGCCGAGCGAGGCGCGCACGCTGCTCGGCCTCGGCTGAGCGCAGCCGCGCGACGCCGCGCTCACCACGCCGCTTCGAGCAGCGCGAGCACGTCGGGCGGGCCGGCGATGGGCCGCGGGTTGGTCTTCACCCACAGGTCGTGCATCGACTCTTCGGCGATCAGCGGCAGGACGTCGCGCGGCACGTTCGCGTCGCGCAGGCGCCCTGGCAGGCCGAGGTCCGCCACCAGGCGTTGGATGACGTCGGCGAGCGGCGTGCTGTCCACGCCGACCGCCGCCGCCATCGATTGCTGGCGCTCGCCGTTCACGCCGAGGTTGTGGCGCAGGACGTGGGGCAGCATCACGCAGGAGGTTTCGCCGTGGGGCATGCCGGCGGTACCGCCGAGCACGTGCCCGATGCCGTGGCTCGCGCCGAGGTCGACGCCCGTCGACACGCCCTGCACCGACAGCCACGAACCGATCTGGCACTTCAGACGCATGTCGAGATCGGCGGGATTGGCGAGGCAGCCGCGCAGGCCGGCGTAGAGCTGCTTGAAGGCGTGCAGCGACATTGCTTCGACCATCGGCGTGAGGTTCACCGAGCACCACGACTCGACCGCGTGATCGACCGCGCGGATGCCGGTCGAGAACCACAGGCGCGGTGGCGTGTCGACGGTCAGCGCCGGGTCCAAGAGCACCACGTCGGGCGCGAGTTCGGGATGCACATAGAGCTCCTTGCGTGGACCGCGTTCGTCGGTCACGCCGGCGAAGAAGGTGAATTCACCGGCCGACAGCGTGGTCGGGATCATGATGTAGGGCAGCGTGGGCGCCGCGCCCTTGTTCGGCACGCGCAGCGCGTCGAAGTCCTCGGCCTTGGTCACGCCGCTGGTGAGGCCCTGGGTCGCGACCTTGACCGCGTCGCACACCGAGCCGCCGCCGAAGCCGACCACCGCGTCGGCGTCGTGCTTCTTCAGCGCGGCCATGATGCGCAGCACGTCGCCGCGCGGCGAATGCGCGCCGATGCCGGTCACCACTTCCTTGCAGCGCGCGCCGAGCGCGGCCTCGACCTTGGCGGCGAGCCCGCCCGCGCGGGTCAGGCTGTTGGTGCTGACCAGCACCACGCGGCTGGCGCCGAGCGCGTCGAGTTCGGCGGGCAGCGCCTCGGCGACGGGTCTTCCATAGACGACGGACTGCCGCGGCGGCGGCGAGCAACGACCGGATGCGAGCATGTGGTGAATCTCCCCTTGAGTCGGCGCCGAACGGCGACAGTGAGGTCATTGTGCCACGGTCGCGCGCGTCGACCGTCCGCCACCCCTGTCTCGGGGTAACCCGCCGCGCGGGTCGGCGCATATCATCGTCGCCGTTCACGAACCCAGGATGCCGCCATGACCACCGCCGCCGACGACCAGGCTCTCGCCGAAGCCATCGCGATCGCCAACATCCCGACCCTCTTGATGGTGCTGGTGCAGATGACCGGCGACCTCGCCTGGCTGGAGGAACCCTACAAGCCGTCCCGCGGCCGTGGACTCGGTGACCACGACAGCGGCGGCCTCGGCGAGGCCGAACAGACGGTGGTGCGGCGCGCGGCGCTGGAGGCCATTCGCGCCTGGCGCGCGGGCCGGCCGCTCGCCATCGAGGAGCCCGACGCGGCGCTGCGTCGGCGCATGCTGAGCGTGGCGATGGCCGAGGAGATCCCCGAGGACTACGACGGCATCATCGAGGCCGAACTGCCGCTGCCCAAGCACGAGCAGCACGCGCCGATCCCGGTGCCGCCCGGCTTCGAGGCGGTGATCGTCGGCGCGGGCGTGTCGGGCCTGTGCGCGGCCATCCACTTCCAGCGCGCCGGCATCCCCTTCGTGATCCTGGAGAAGTCGGGCCGCCTGGGCGGCGTGTGGCGCGACAACCGCTATCCCGGCGCCGGCGTCGACACGCCGAACCACCTCTACTCCTTCACCTTCGCGCCCTATGACTGGACCAAGTACTTCGCGCTGCGCGACGAACTGGAGGCCTACCTCGAGCACGTGGCGGAGAAGTTCGATCTGAAGCGGCACATCCGTTTCAACACCGCGGTCGATCGCGCCGACTACCAGGCGCAGTCGCAGCGCTGGCGGCTCACGGTGCGCGAGGCCGACGGCAGCGTGGCGACGCGCGAGGCGAACCTCTTGATCAGCGCGGTCGGCATCTTCAACCCGATCAAGTTTCCCGACATCCCCGGCTTGAACAGCTTCGCCGGGCCCAGCTTCCACACCGCCGAGTGGCGCGACGACGTGTCCCTCGCCGGCAAGCGCGTTGCAATCATCGGCAACGGCGCGAGCTGCATGCAGACTGCGCCCGCCATCCAGCACGAGGTCGGCGCGCTGACCATCTTCCAGCGCTCGACCCACTGGGTCGCGCCCAACGCGCAGTTCGGCAAGCCCATTCCAGATCCGCTGCGCCTCCTGCTGCGCGAAGTGCCGCTGTACCGAGCCTGGTACCGACTGCGCCTCGGCTGGACCTATGGCGACCAGATCTTCAACGCGCTGCACAAGGATCCGACCTGGGAACACCCGGAGCGCTCGCTCAATCGCGCCAACGACAACCATCGCGGCTACTTCACGCAGTACGTCGTCTCGGAACTCGGTGATCGCCAGGACCTGTTGCCCAAGGTGCTGCCCACCTATCCACCCTTCGGCAAGCGCATGCTGATGGACAACGGCTGGTATCGCATGCTGCGCAATCCCAAGGTGCGGCTGGTGGACGAGTCCATTGCCGAGATTCGTCCCGAAGGCGTGCTGACCCGCTACGGCGAACTGCATCCGGCCGACGTGCTGGTGATCGCGACCGGCTTCGACGTGCTGCGTTTCCTCACTGCCTTCGAGATCCACGGCCGCAGCGGCCAGAGCCTGCGCGAGGTGTGGCAGGACGACGACGCGCGCGCCTACCTCGGCACCGCGGTGCCGGACTTCCCGAACTTCTTCGTGCTCTACGGCCCGAACCTGCAGGCCGGCCACGGCGGCAGTCTCATCTTTATGATCGAGATGCAGATGCGCTACATCATGAGCGCCGTGCGGCAGATGGTGGAGAAGGGCCTCGGCGCGATCGAGATTCGCGAAGAGGTGCACGACGCCTACAACGCCGACGTCGACCAGCAGCACGAGACCATGGTGTGGACCCATCCGGGCATGAGCACCTACTACCGCAACGCGCGCGGCCGCATCGTGGTCAATTCGCCTTATCGCAACGCCGAGTACTTCGAGATGTCGCGCCACGCGCGCCTCGAGGATTTCGTGACGGAGAAGCGGGTGTGATGTTTGGGGCGGGTTTCAACCCGCCATTCGTTCCCGATCTTCGATCAGCGATCTGGAACCAAATGGCGGGTTGAAACCCGCCCTACAAGGAGGCCCGTTGCAGGGCCGGTTTCAACCGGCCATGCACGGCGCATGGAGCCCCGATGTAGGGCCGGTTTCAACCGTCCACGCACGGCGCGAGGAGCCCCGATGTAGGGCCGGTTTCAACCGGCCATGCACGGCGCAAGGGCCCCGATGTAGGGCCGGTTTCAACCGGCCATGCACGGCGCATGGAGCCCCGATGTAGGGCCGGTTTCAACCGGCCACGCACGGCGCGAGGAGCCCCGATGTAGGGCCGGTTTCAACCGGCCATGCACGGCACATCTCAATGTCGGGCTGAAACCCGCCCCACAACGCGACATCAATTTTTTCCTGGAGGCCCCATGACCACTCTCGCAGGCAAACGCATCGTCATCACCGGCTCCTCGCGCGGGCTCGGACGCGGCTTCGCGGTCGAGATGGCGCGCGCCGGCGCCAGGCTCGTGATCAATGGCACCAACGCCGAGGCGTTGGCGGAGACCGAGAGACAGGTGCGCGCGCTGGGCGGCCAGGCGGTGGTGGTGCGTGGTTCGGTCGCCGAGTCCGAGACCTGTGCGGCGCTGGTCGCCGCCTGCGTCGAGGCCTACGGCGGCATCGATGTGCTCATCAACAATGCCGGCCAGGTGCGCGATCGCACGCTGTTCAAGATGAGCGACGCCGACTTCGACGAAGTCGTCGCGGTGCATCTGCGCGGCAGCTTCATGGCCAGTCGCCAAGCGGCGCTCGCCATGCGCGACGCGGGCGGCGGGCACATCATCCACGTGACCTCGTCCTCGGGGCTCGCCGGCGGCTTCGGCCAGAGCAACTACGCCGCGGCCAAGGCCGGCATGCTCGGGCTGATGTACACCTGGGGCATGGAACTCGCGCGCTACAAGATTCGCTGCAACTGCTTCTGGCCCATCGCCGAGACCGACATGACCCAGGTGGTGTTCGAGCGTGCGAAGGCGGCCGCGGCGGAGAAGGGCGAGGGTGCGCCGAGCCCGGCGGACCTCGGCTTCGGCACGCCGGCCGAAGTGGCCCAGGGCATGATCTGGCTGGCGAGCGACGCGGCCGCGCGCTTCAACGGCCAGTGCTTCACCTTCAACGGTCGCAAGACCGCGCTCTGGACTAGGCCGGTCGAAGTGGCGGAGACCTTCCGCGACACGCCGTTCACCGTCCAGGACCTCACCCGCCACTACGCCGGCGTCGAGCCAATCGCCCCTTACCAGCCGCGCTTCGTCGAGTAGAGGCGGCGTCCCCGCGCCGTCCATTCCACGAATGGCGGCGCTATCATGGCCCCCATTCAAATCGCTGAAGGGGAGACCACCATGTCCAAGACGCTCGCGCCGCTCGCAGACGCCATCCTCGCCCACACCGTGGCCCGCGCCGGTGGCGCGCCAGGCGTGGTCGCCATGGCCTGCAATCGCCAGGGCAATATCTACGAGGGCGCGGCCGGCGTGCGTCAGCTGGGCCAGGCCGAGCCCATGCGCACCGACGCGGTGATGCTGCTCGCCTCCTGCACCAAGGCCATCACCGGCGTGGCGCTGATGCAGCTGGTGGAAGAGGGCAAGCTCGCGCTCGAGGACCCCTGTGGCAAGTACGTGCCCGAGATCGACAAGATCCAGGTGCTGGACGGGTTCGAGGCCAACGGTGAGCCGCGCCTGCGCGCGCCCAAGCGCCGCATCACGCTCGCCGATCTCATGCTGCACACCGCCGGCTTCTGCTACGACTTCTTCAGCGCCGACCTGCTGCGCTACCGCGAGCAGCGCGGCATCCCGTCCATTCTTGGCTGCACCTTCGACGCCATCCAGGACGTGCTGCTGCACGACCCGGGCGAGCGCTGGACCTACGGCAACAACATCGACTGGGTCGGCAAGACGGTGGAAGCGCTGCGCGGCAAGCGCCTCGGCGAAGTGCTGCGCGAGCGCGTGTTCGACCCCTGCGGCATGCAGGACATCGGCTTCACCATGACCGACGACATGCGTCGCCGGCTCGCGCCCATCCACCAGCGCAGCGCCGACGGCACGCTGACCGCGCAGCCGGAAGTGGTGCTGCCCCAGCCGCCCGCCATGGACATGGGCGGCCACGGCCTCTACGCCACCATCGGCGAGTACATGAAGTTCATCCGCATGGTGCTGAACGACGGCCAGGGCGACCACGGTCGCGTGGTGTCCGCCGCCACCGTGGAGCGCATGGCGACCGCCGGCCTCGGCAACATCAAGTGCACGCCCTGGGCGAGCTCCAACCCGGCGCTGGCCAACGCCGGCGACTTCTTCCCCGGGCTGACCAAGTCCTGGTCCTTCACCTTCCAGGTGAACGAAGAACCCGCGCCCACCGGCCGCCCCGCCGGCAGCCTCAACTGGGCCGGCCTCGCCAACACCTACTTCTGGATCGACCGCAAGACCGGCGTCGGCGGCATGTGGGGCTCGCAGATCCTGCCGTTCCAGGACGTGGGGTCGTACCCGGGGTTCGTGGATTTTGAGACGGCGGTGTATCGGTCGTTGGGGTGAGGGGGGCGAGGGTCGTCGCGATGGGGCGGCGGGCCGCGGGGGGCGTTCGAAGGGCGGCACTCCATTGGCGCGTAGGCGCGAACGACGCGATGGCCACTCTCTAGGCGGTGCCGCGCGGGGGCGACGGCGCCGCGACGTTTTTTATGACGACTGTCCAGAGACGCAAAGTGGCGGGCGAGCGGGTCGCGCGCCAAATAGTTCTTGAGCGGCCCGTGGGGTTGCGTGGGGATGAGGCGTGGATGGGGCAGTCGAGATTCCGTCTGACGCCGAGCGACCCGTAAACGCGATGTGGTGCATTGCGTCGGGCTGGCGTCGAGTAACTTTTAGGCAGCGGAATTGAGATTCAGTTTATTTAGACAAGGAGGCCAACTATGAAGCCAGTGACCGCGTACCATAAAGCGACGCTAATAGCTTTTGCTAGTTCACTAATTTTCTATTCCTCGTCTTCGATAGCCGACTGCTTAAAGCGGGTCGCGGATTTCGCAAATGATATTTGTGGTGAGGTTGAAAGAACGGGGAGGTCCGAGGTGGTCGACGCAGCCGGCAACATCGACGTGGGACTAAAGGGCCTCATTTCGAAATTCGTCGGCGAAGCTGGGGTTGGAGTTGGAGGAAAGCGCTCCGTCGAAAGCTACGAGAACGTGCTGCGAGAGCAACTAGGCCCGGAATTGTTTAACGTCCGAGATTGCCGACTCAAGATGGTGGAGGTAGGTCGAGCCGAGGCATGTCAAAAATCGGTTGAGTACAAAACATGTCGCCACAAGGATTTTGGGAGAGCAGGTTGGGAATATACGCAAGATTTCTCAGGTTCCTCCGGTTGGAGAGACGGAGGCACTAGCCAACAAGATTGGTGCCGTTCGCTTGCGAACAGCATTATCAGTCAACGCTCCATCGGACCAGATCACGAAGTTTCTACCGTTACAAGCGGGGAAGATGCTAAATGGACTTGGGACCGCCATCGGAAGTACAAATATAGTTGCACAGTGCGTATTAGCTGGGGCGCCATCTACGCGGAAAAGCAGGACCCTCGGTGTGGATCCATTCAGGCGGCGGAATAAGATACCGCCACCTAACATCACGATGAAGGCCGACACTTGACCTCCGCTCTCCCTTCGCTGCCGCTCCGGTCGGAGTCCGTCAAGTGCGGCTTATCGTGGCGTTGGGCCCCACTGGCACGCCTGCGGTAGACTTCTCTTGCTCTGCCTGGGATACAAATAAATGTCGAAACGTATTGTCTTCTTCAACCATAAAGGCGGCGTAAGCAAGACGACCACGGCCTTTAATTTAGGGTGGAAGCTTGCGGAGAACGATCGTGTACTTCTGGTAGATGCCGACCCGCAGTGCAACTTGACCAGTCTGCTAATCGAAAATTTTGACGACTACTATCTCGCCGAAGATACCCGCCTTAATAATTTGAGAGATGGAGTGGAAGTGGCCTTTAAGGGGCGTCCATCTCCTATTGAGCCAATCGACTGCTTCCAGCCGCCTCGTCGCCCAGGTCTGTTCTTAGTTCCGGGACACCAGAATCTTTCGGAATTCGATGCGGCGCTTACCTTTGCACAGACCTCAAATAATGCAATTGCAACCTTGGAAAACCTTCCGGGAGCTTTCAGTGCATTCCTCCGAGAAGTCGAGGCGAAATATCAAATCGCCTACACGGTAATTGACCTGAACCCTGGTCTAAGTTCGATCAATCAAAACTTGGTGCTTGCGTCAGACTATCTCGTAATACCAACGAATCCAGATCCTTTCTCAATAATGGCGTTAGAGACTCTGAAGGTAGTGCTTCCGCGATGGGCCACCTGGTTAAGACAGAGTGGACGTCTCTTTGCGGAGTCTTCCTATCCGCTCGATGAAGAACCTCCTAAGTTGTTAGGTACCATTGTGCAACGGTTCAACGTTCGTCGCGGACAAGCCGCACGCCCGTACAGAGACAATATCGCCGAGATTAAGAGAAAAGTCATAGATAACCTTAAGCCAGCTTTGCATCACGCTGGGATGCTTCTCGACGATGCTATCTACGGCGTTCCACTAATAAGAAACGGGCTTTGCCTTGCGGAAATATCAGACTTTCAGGGAATACTTCCCAAAGCATTAGCCGCAGGGGTCCCCGTTTATGAAGTCACTAATGAGGAAATCGGGGAAACCGGCCCGGTGCTTGACGCCATGGTTGAAAACCGCTCGCGATTTGACACCCTTTTTTCCACGTTGGCGGATGAGGTGCGCCGCCTCACCGGCTAGTCGTCGTGCTCCAAGATTTTCGAAGTAGTCTTGCTGACTCAGAGAGCTTGCGAGCTCTCTACAGTCATTGTACTCACGATCTCCGTCTCCCTGGCGACTTCAGTGACTTGCTAAGGATGGGGTTTATCTATTGCCTTAGCGCTCTAGATAAGCTCGTTCACGATCTCGTCATCCACGAAATGGTGGAGATATTCGCTGGTCGCCGGACTCCAACACCGAAGTACTTATCTGAGTCGATATCAATCGATAATCATCGGGCCCTTGCACAAGCGACCTTGCCACCAGCGGAATTAGTCTTCGAAGGTATCGTCAGAGGAAAGCTTCGCCACCTCTCCTTTATGGATCCCGAGAAGCTTGTTGGTGCACTGAGTTTGGTGTGGTTGGAGAATCACAAATGGCAAGAAGTCGCAAATGACATGGGCAGAGATCATGCAGGCGTAGTCACAGAATTGAAGAATCTGCATGCTCGAAGAAACGCGATCGTCCATGAAACTGATCGCGACCCCAATACTGGGAGCAAAATGCCCATTACGCCTAATGATGTAGAGCGAGCAGAATTATTTGTTAGTGCCCTTGGAGAATCGTTGTGCAAATTGGTCTTGCGATAGTCGAAGTGGGGCCTAACAAAGCAATGAAGCTGACACTTGACTGCTCCTTCTCTTCGCTACCGCTCCGGTCGGTCGCCGTCAAGTGCAGGTTATTGTGACGTTAGCTTTCAATATGGAACGAGCAAATGACCGATAAGCCTAAAGATCAAGGCCTAGCTGCAAACTCCAAAGC
Organism: Gammaproteobacteria bacterium; assembly: GCA_050186725.1. Classification (GTDB taxonomy): domain Bacteria; phylum Pseudomonadota; class Gammaproteobacteria; genus JADJYF01. Next base: position 9,877 of record JBFWYG010000069.1, read on the forward strand.
GGCTGAAGCGCCAGCGCAGTCTGCAGCAGAAATGCCCGGAATACTTGCTCTAGACTCTCGAGTAATGAAACGGCTTCACGAGATCGACAAGACGCTAGCGCACCAAGAGGAATTGAAACGCTTGCTGGAGCCGAATGCGCGCACGCTCAAGCTGATGAAGGAATTCGACATTTCGGCCAGCAATCTAAAGAGAATCGCCGAGATAGCGGATTTCACGGCTGATTTTCCTGTGTTCGGCACAAAGCAGAAGCGAAGCCTTGAAGCGACTATAGCGAGCCTCAAGACCAAAATCGCTTCGCAAGCCGAAGAGCTGAGTGCACTCCAAGAAGGTAGCGTTGAGCAAGACAAGACCATACGCGATCTCCAAAGCGGCCTCGAACAGCTACGATACCAAGAGAGGATCCGGCATTTGCTCGACAGAACGTCTTCCGAGGCGCATGCAAATCTTCTGGGGGCTGGCAACTTGCTGGAAGCGTTCGAGCGCCCCGAACCATGCGAAGCGTTCGTTCTTTCAATCGACGTTCGACGGTCCACTGATCTAATGCTAAAGGCGCGCTCGCCGCATCTTTTCGCTGAATTTATAACCAAGCTCGCCGGCCAGCTAAGAGAAGAAATCCTCCAACGGTTCGGCGTGTTCGACAAATTTACAGGGGATGGCGTACTAGCGTACTTTCCGGATTTCTTTTCCGGGCCGGACATGGGTTATCTCGTCGCCGAGACTGCCGCAGCTTGTCATGACGTTTTCGCATCTCATTATCGTGAGAGTCGCGAGTGCTTCATGAGTGTCTACAAAAATGCTGGGCTCGGAATTGGGATTGATTATGGTCGGGTCTCGATCGCCAAAATGCATGGAGAACTAACAATCGTTGGTACGCCTGTAGTTTACGCGTGCCGTCTTAGTGGTGCCAATGCGGGCGAGACTCTCATAAACCAACCAGCTTTCGAACGCCTCGGGGAAAAGTATGGTGATGTACTGCGGTTTGAGGAAACGAGCATAAGCTTCAAACATGAAGGAGAAATGGTTTGTTACAGGCTCAAAACCGCTGGAAAGCCCTATTCAGCGAAATCGCCGGACTGGCAGAGCACCGAGATGAGCGAACGGGCGGATAGGTAACACTTAGTCCGGGCGAATGGGTTACACCCGCCGCTAGAGACAGCCAAGGTGCTCTCCGATTGAGAGGTGCCCCTTGGTGATGTAGTTGCCCCTCAGGCGTCTGATACTCTCAGCACGGCGCTGATTCTCCCAGGTGTGCCTTCGGCCTCGAATCGACGCCCGCAACCCAGGGCCGCGCGCATGGACAACCCCTATCGTCTCCTGCTGCTGACCTCCATCCCAGGGTCCGAACCCGAGATTACGGCCATTGCGGCGAAATACTTCGCCAACCCGACGGTCCTGTTCTGGGAGATGGGCAACCTGTCGACCAAGGCGGACGTCCTCAAAGCCATCGACGACACCGATTACAACCTCATCATCTCCTACATCAGCGGCATCATCCTGAAGTCGCACCACTTGCAGAAGGCGACCTACGGCGCGATCAACATTCATCCCGCGCCGCCGGAACACGGGGGCTGTTGGGGCATCTGGTGCCAGCCCGTGGTGAACCGTGACCACCGTACTCACCACGGCGTGACGGCGCACGAGGTCGATGCGGAGATCGATCACGGGCCGATTTATCTCGTCCAGCGTTGGGAGGTTCCGGCCGACGCGACGATTCAGAGTGTCTACGAGCGCAGCGTCGCGGCGTCGACCCGTATGCTGGAGACGGTGTGCGCGGGGATTGCCGCCCGCCAGAACGGTACGAAGTGCTTTACCCCCAGCGCCGAGTGCTGGGACCCGAGCAACCGCCATACGCCGATACAGGATATTCGCGGCTGGTTCGCCCGCCTGGACCCCAAGCATCCGGCGCATGGCGAGCGGGTATTCCTGAACCACCCGCGAGCGATCATCAATCCGCCGTATTTCGACGACCTCTGACGGCCGTCCTGTCGGCGCGGTGTGCTGGCCCCGCGGGTCGGCACCGCCGGGCTCCCGCGCCACCGGCAGGCGGCGCGAGCGGGCCCGCAAGCGCAATAATCTCCAAGTCCTGACTGGCGCGCGGTGCGACAGTGGCGCTTCACCGCCCCAACCGCGACAGGACCCCTGCCATGCACGAGCTCATTCTCCACCAGTACCCGCAATCTCACTTCGCCGAGAAGATCAAACGCATCCTCGCGTACAAGGGCCTGGCATGGCGCGCCGTCGAGCAGCCGTGGATCATGCCCAAGCCCGACCTGGTGCCGCTGACGGGCGGTTTCCGGCGCATCCCGGTGCTGCAAATCGGCGCGGACGTCTACATCGACACGGTGCTCATCGCGCGCGTCATCGAAGCCTTGCATCCCACGCCTGCCTGCATCCCGGCGGCCCATGCCGGCCTGATCGGTGTGATCGAGGGCTGGGCGGGGCGTCAGTTCATGTTCCAGGTGCTGAAGCCCACGTTCGCCACGCTGCTGGAACACCTGCCGCCGGCGTTCCTGGAGGATCGGGCCGCCATGTCGCCCAACCTCGGCCGGGAAGCCATCATGGCGGGCGCCGCCGACGCACTCGTCCAGACCGACCTGGTGCTGGACCAGCTCGACATCCAGCTGCGCGCCCAGGCGTTTCTGCTCGGCGCCGACTTCACCCTGGCTGATGCTTGCGTGTACTTTCCGTTGTGGCTGTTCAAGAACGCGCCGACGCTCTTCGAGCACATCACGGCGCGGCCGGCCGTCGCCGCGTGGTTCGCGCGCATCGAGGCCCTGGGCGGTGATACCGTGCGGCCCATGGCGCCGAGCGAGGCGCTCGAGATCGCCCGCGCGGCGCGCCCGGCCGAGCCGCCCGCTGGTCTGCAACGCGCCGGTGAGCTGGAAACGGGCGCGGAGGTCGCGGTGATGGCCGATGATTACGGCACCGAGACGTGCCGCGGGAAGCTGGTCCACCTGGCGGCGGATCGTGTCACCCTGTGGCGACACGACCCGGAGCTCGGCGAGGTCGCGGTGCATTTCCCCCGCGCCGGCTATCGCATCACCAGGGTCTGAGCGGAAGGGGAGACGGGGCGCGCGCGATCGCGCCGGGAGAACGAGGGCATGTCGACGGCGACGGTACTGATGCAAGGCCCGATCTCGGTGATGGCCTATCGCTGCGAGGCGGGCCACACCGAGGCGCCCTATGTGGAGGTGCACACCTCGCACTCGCTCTCCTATGTCCGCCGGGGCACTTTCGGTTACCACGCGCGCGGCGCGAGCTTCGAGATGACGCCGGGCTACCTGCTGGTGGGCAGGGGCGGCGACGAGTTCGTCTGCACCCACGATCACCACCTGGGCGGCGACGAATGCCTGTCCCTGCAGTTTTCCGATGAATGGCTGGAAGCCAGCGCCTTGCCGGCGCAGGTCGGAGTAAGCCGCGCCATTCCGCCGCTGCCCGAACTGATGATGCTCGGCGAACTGGCCTTGTCCTGCGCCGAAGGGCGCCAGGACATCGCCCTCGAGGAGGCCGCGCTGTTCCTGGTCGCACGCTTTCTCGGCATGGGGACCGGGCCTGCGCAGAGCGCGTCCCGCATCGACCTGCGCACCCGCAGGCGTATGGTCGAGGCCGCGCTCTGGATCGAGGAGAACGCCTCGCGTGAGCTGACGCTGGAGCAAATCGCGCGCACGACCGGCATGAGCGCGTGCCATTTCCTGCGGGTGTTTGCCCGCGTGCTCGGCGTCACGCCCCATCAATACCTGCTGCGCTCGCGCCTGCGGCATGCCGCGCGCCTGCTGACCGCGCGTGACCTGTCCGTGACGGATATCGCCTACGCGGTGGGCTTCGCGGATCTCTCCAATTTCACGCGCACCTTCCAGCGCGCCGCGGGTGTCTCGCCGCGGGCGTTTCGCAATGCGAGGGCGAGGGCACGCGTGGCGCTTGCGGCGCGAGCCGAGGTGGCGCTCGACTGAGTCTCGGTCAGGCCACTCATGCCTGGCTCCTCACCTGCCGCTCGCGGTCTCGCGCGGCGCCTGTGGCATCATGAACGCCACTCCATCCTCGGCGTGCTCCATGACCACACTCGGCGACATCGATGTGACGCGCCTGCACGGCACCTGGCGCCTGGTGCGGGCCATCGCGCGCGACGCGCAGGGGCGCGAAGTCGCAGAGCCCTATGGGCCGCAACCCATGGGGCGCGTGGTGTTGAGTCCGAACGGCCGCATGATGGCCGTGCTGTGCGACGGTCGGCCGAGCCTGCCCGCAGGCGTTGAGCGCGCCTATGCCTCCTACTGCGGCAACTACCGCATCGAAGAAGGGCGGCTCATCACGCGCGTCGACGCGAGCGACCTGCCGGCGCGTCTCGGCGGCGACGAGGTGCGTGAGGTCGAGTGGCGGGGCGACGCGCTGGTGCTGCGCCCGCCGCAGCGCGCGGATGGCACGCAGCGCGAACTGACCTGGGAGCGAGAGGGCCCGGCCTGAACGCGTGGCCGATTGCCTCTGACCGCGCCCATCACCGCATCGCGAGGAACCCGCCATGATTCATCTCGAACCGCGCAGCGCGAACCGCTACGGCGGCTGGCGCAATGACTGGCTGGCGACGACCGTCGAGCCGATCCTGGAACCGGCGCTGCCGATCATCGACGCCCACCACCATCTCTGGCACCTGCGCGACAACCGCTACCTGTTGGACGAGTGGCTCGCCGACGTCGCGAGCGGGCACGACATCCGCGCGAGCGTGTTCGTGCAGTGCGGCGCGTTCTATCGCGCCGAGGGGCCGGCCGCGCTGCGGCCCGTGGGCGAGACCGAGTTCGTCAACGGCGTGGCGGCGATGACGGCGAGCGGTGAGTTCGGTGCGCATCGCGCCTGCGCGGCCATCGTCGGCTTTGCGGATCTCACGCTCGGTGATGCGGGCGCCGAGGTGCTGGCCGCGCACGTCGCCGCGGGCGGTGGACGCTTTCGCGGCATTCGCCACGCGGGCGCGTGGGACGCCTCGGACGCGGTCGGTCGCAGCTCGAGCAACCCGTCGCCCGGCCTGTACCGGGACGCGACCTTCCGCCGCGGTTTCGCGCGTCTCGCGGACTTCGGACTCTCCTTCGACGCGTGGCTATTCCAGTTCCAGTTGGACGACCTGGTGGATCTCGCGCGCGCGTTCCCCGAACAGCCCATCGTGGTCGATCACGTCGGCGGCGTCGTCGGCATCGGCCCCTACGCGGGCCGCCGCCAGGAGTTCTACCCGGCCTGGCGCGCCTCCATTCGCGCGCTGGCCGCCTGCCCGAACGTCAGCGTGAAGCTGGGTGGGCTGTCGATGAAGCTGTGCGGCTTCGGCATGCACGAACGCGCCGACCCGCCCGGCTCGGCGCTGCTGGCCGAGACCTGGCGGCCGTACATCGAACCCTGCATCGAGGCTTTCGGCGCGGCGCGCTGCATGTTCGAGAGCAACTTCCCGGTCGACAAGCACGGTTGCAGCTACGCGGTGCTGTGGAACGCCTTCAAGCGGCTCGCGGCGGGCGCGAGCGAGGCCGACAAGCGCGCGCTGTTCCACGACACCGCGGCGCGGGTCTATCGCCTGTCCTGATGTCCCCAGGGCCGCGCCAGCGGCTCGCCCGAGGCCGTGCATGGCCGATTGAAATCGGCCCTACAAGCGTGGCCGGTCGGCATTGCGCGTGTAGGGCGGGTTTCAACCCGCCATGTAGTGCGCCTAGTGAGGCCGTGCACGGCCGATTGAAATCGGCCCTACAAGCGTGGCCCATCAGAATTACGCGTGTAGGGCGGGTTTCAACCCGCCATGTAGTGCGCCTAGCGAGGCCGTGCATGGCCGATTGAAATCGGCCCTACAAGCGTGGCCGGTCGGCATTGCGCGTGTAGGGCGGGTTTCAACCCGCCATGTAGTGCGCCTAGTGAGGCCGTGCACGGCCGATTGAAATCGGCCCTACAAGCGCGGCCCATCAGAATTACGCGTGTAGGGCGGGTTTCAACCCGCCATGTAGTGCGCCTAGTGAGGCCGTGCACGGCCGATTGAAATCGGCCCTACAAGCGTGGCCGGTCGGCATTGCGCATGTAGGGCGGGTTTCAACCCGCCATGTAGTGCGCCTAGCGAGGCCGTGCACGGCCGATTGAAATCGGCCCTACAAGCGCCGCCGAACAGAATCACGCGTGTAGGGGGGGGGTCAACCCGCCATGCAGTGCGCCTAGCGAGGCCGTGCATGGCCGATTGAAATCGGCCCTACAAGCGCGGCCGAACAGAATCACGCGTGTAGGGCGGGTTTCAACCCGCCATGCAGTGCGCCTAGCGAGGCCGTGCACGGCCGATTGAAATCGGCCCTACAAGCGCGGCCCATCAGAATTACGCGTGTAGGGCGGGTTTCAACCCGCCATGCAGTGCGCCTAGTGAGGCGGTGCATGGCCGATTGAAATCGGCCCTACAAGAAACCCATCAGGATTACGCATGTAGGGCGGGTTTCAACCCGCCATGCGCGGCGTCACGGGCGCGCCGCGAACGGCTTCGCCAGCGGCTCACCGATGAACACGCCCTGGCCCGGCATCGCGACGCTCTTCCAGTAGGCTTCGAGCACCGTCTCGCCCGCCAGGTACTTGTCGACCAGCACCACCGGGTCGGGAAACTTCTGGGTGAAGTTGCAGGGCTCGACCACCGTGCCGTAGCTCGCGGTGGCACCGGCCGTGAGCCAGGCCAGCGCCGACATCTGCGGGCTGTCCTTCAGCACGCCGCCGTTGGAGGTCAGGTGGTCCGCCACCGCGCCCGGGCGAAAGCCGAGCGTGCCGAGGCCTTTCACGTCCTTGAGTCCCGTGAAGTAGAACATCACGTCCCGCGCGCCGTAGAGCGCGTCCTGGTTCAGGCGATGGACCTTGAGCCGCTCGCCGATGAGCGCCTCGACCACCGGGTAGTTGGCCGCGCGCACGTTGCGGTGCTTGTCCGAGGTGGACATCAGGTAGGCGCTGCCGGACGGCGGATCGCGATCCGCGGCCACGCCGCGATCGACCAGCGCGCGCCCCTGGGGAAGATCGCGCGCCGCGAGCAGCATCGCCGGGCGTAAGCCTAGGTCGGTGTAGGGCTCGCGCGTCGCTGCGCGGTAGAGCGGACTCGGGCGCGTGGCCTTGCAGCCTTCGGCGCACAGCGCGCGGTCGAAGCCGAAGGCGAATGCGCTGGTGACCGACATGCATTCGACGCGGAAGGGCAGGGTCCAGGCTAGCGCATAGGCCTGCGTCGTGGCCGGCGCCTGCGCATCGACTTCGGCGCGCACGCGCTGGAACTCGGCCTCGCTCATTTGCGCCTGGCCGGGCTTGAAGCGCACTTCGACGACATTCTCGCGCGGCAGGCCGCGGGCCTCGCGGTAGTAGGCGCCGAGCGCGCGGCTCTGCGCGTCCTCGAGGTTCACCACCACTACGAGCTGCTCGGGCTCGATTGCCTGCGCGGGCAGGCACGCGGCGAGCGCGGCGAGCAACAGCACCGGGGACAGACCACGGTTTCTACGAAACCGTGGTCTGTCCCCGGTTTCAGGCGTGGAACAGCTCAGCCGTGGCACGGCCGCGGGCCGAGAGCTCACCGTCCTGGTTGTGGGCGACGAGGCTGAAGTCGACCAGCTTGCGGCCACCGTCTTCGCGCTTGCCGGTGACCTCGGCCTCGATGGTCAAGAGCTCGCCTTCGAGGTTGTGACGCCGCACCTCGACATACAGGTTGCGCAGCTGCGCGTCGTCGCCGATCCAGTTGGTGATCATGTGCGACATCCACGAGCAGCGCTCCGGGCCGTAGTCGTAGGCGCCCGGGGCGCCGACGCGTCGCGCCATCTCTTCTTCCCAGTGCACGCGCTCCGGGCAGTCCGGAATGCCGAAGCGATTCTTGATGCCGAGCGCCGGGTGCTTATGGATCTGCTGCCAGGCGAGCTTGTTCGAGCGCACGTAGAGACCGCCCCAGCCCTGCACGTAGCAGATGAAGCCGGTGACCGTCATCGGGCCCTTGGCCATCAGCGGCAGCTTGTCGCCCACTTCGATGTCGGCGTAGCGGCGCGGCGCGGCGCCGCGGATCTCCTCGGCCGCGTACAGCGCGTAGTGGCGCGCCAGTTCTTCTTCGGTATAGACGCGCTTGAAGCCCTGCTTGAGCTCGCCGTACTTCTTGTCCGAGTTGCGCGCGATGTCGCGGTCGGTGCGAAAGCACCAAGTGTCGGCGGCGCAGAGCTGATCGCCGTCCTGGTCATAGAAGTCGACGTGGTAGATCTGCTGCACGGAGCGGCCGGCGAAGCGCGTGTCGAACTCGATCAGGTTCTTGAGATAGGCCTCGGTCGAGATCTGGGCGTTGCGCGCGATGGGCTTCATCCACTGGAAGTCGCAGCCGGCGAACATCGCGTGCACACCAGGCAGCCCACCGACGTAGCCGCTGACGATGCGGTTGCAGGCGAACACGAAGGACGGCGGCGCGATGATGCCGCCGTAGCGCGTGGTGCGCGCGTAGTCCGGGTCACACCACAGCGGATTGTCGTCGCCGATGCCGTGCGCGTAGTGACGGATGTTGTCGCGCGTCGCCTCGTAGCACCAGGGTTCGAGCGTGTTTTCGATGCGCACGCCGATGCGGCTGCGCAAGTCGTCGAGGGCCTCGTCGGTGATTCCGACGAATTCGCGTGAGACCGTGTCGTTCATGATGCTCCGTTCGATTCTCGTTCTGCGGCCGCGCGCGCCTGGTCGCGCAGCGCCTTGCGGTTGATCTTGCCGGCCGGGGTCTTGGGCAGTTCGGTGACCAGTTCCACGGCGCGGGGGTATTCGTGCTTGGCGAGGTGGTCCTTCATGTAGTCCTGCAGCGCTGGCACGTCGAGCGCATGGCCGGCGCGCGCCACGATGCAGGCCTTGGCGATCTGCCCGCGCAGCGGGTCGGGCACGCCGATCACCGCGGCCTCGGCCACGGCGGGATGGGTGAGCAGCACGTTCTCGATCTCCACCGCGCTCATGGTCCAGCCGGCCGAAATGATCACGTCGTCGGCACGCCCGGCGTGGTAGTAGTAGCCTTCCGCGTCGCGCCGACCGAAGTCCTTCACACGGAACCAGTCGCCGCGCCGCTTGACCGCAATTTCACCGATCACGTCGTTGCCGAGCGCTTGACCTGCCTCGTCCAGGATCGCGACCTCGTTGCCGGGCGCGGGCTTGCCGAGCGCGCCGCGCTTGACGCGATGCCCGCGCATGCCAGGGTAGTCGAGCATGATCACGCCGACCTCGGTGGTGCCGTACATGCTGGCCGGCGCGACGCCGAAGGTGCGCTCGATCCAGTCGAAGGTGTCGGGGTCGAGCGGCTCGCCGGTGAAGGAGCACTTGCGCAAGGTGTGCGGGCGACCCTCGGTCACGCCCGAGTTGCGCAGCATGCGGTAGACGGTGGCGGCGGCGGCGAAGTTGTCGATGTCGAGCTCGATCAGCGCGTCGTACAGTCGTGCCGGGTCGAACTTGCCGGCGTAGGCGCCGACGTGCACGCCTAGCGCGAGCGGCGCGATGGTGCCGTGCCACAGCCCGTGTCCCCAGGCGGGCGAGGACGGACAGAAGTAACGATCGCCCGGACGCAGGCCCACGCCGTAGAGCGCCGCGACCATCAAGGTGACCACCGAGCGCTGCGTATGCCGCACCGCTTCGGGCAGTTCGCGCGTGGTGCCCGAGGTGTACTGGAACACGGCGAGCGCGTCGGCGCGGGTGCGCGGCGTGTGCTCCGCAGGGAACTGCGCGAGTTCCTCCCAGAAGGCCGCGTTCGGCGTCATCACCAGGAGGTCGGGGCGCGCAGCGCCGAGACGCGCGCCCTCGGCGTCGGCCACCAGCACGCGCGGCTTGCAGTCGTCGAGCCGCAGGGCGAGGCCGTCCGGTCCGAACAGCGTGAACAGCGGCACGGCGATGGCGCCGGCCTTGATCGCGCCGAACATGCACGCATAGAACGCGCGTCCGGGTTCCAGCATCACCGCCACCCGCTCGCCGGGCGTGACGCCGCGGGCCGTGAGCCAGTGGGCGAAGCGGCTGGCATCGTCGGCCAGCGCGCCGAACTCAAGGTGCTCCAGGCCGCCGTCGGCCGACTTCACGCTCACCGCCGTGCCGCGCGCGCGGTGCCGGTCGAGACATTCGTGGGCGAGATTCATGAACTCGCGATCGCCGTCGAACAGCGCCCACAGCGCGGCGCTGGTGCAGGCCTCTTGCGCGGTCGCGAAGTCGTCGATGTCGGTGAGGCGCGTCATGGGCTGCTCGCTCGGGAAGCCCAGCATGATATGCGCCACGAGCGCGGAGCGACTACCCGCCGGATCGCGTGCGCCGACGCACCCTTTCGCCCGTTCGTTCGCCGCCCGGCGAAAGCTTTGCCGTGACGCTGCCGCTACTACCGCTCGAGCGCCCCGGCACCAGCCGGGCCGTCGCAGCGCCCGTCTCGGCACCACAAGGACACGCCATGGCCACAGCCGCGCCCAAAGCCGTACCCCAAGCACGCACCGTCGAGCCGACCTTCGTGTTCGGCGCCGACCTGAGTGGTGATTTCGCCGGCCCCACGGCCAGCGTGGCGCAGAAGCACTTTCGCGCCGACTCCGACATCGGCGTCGGGCCGAGCGGCGGCGCCTATGCGATCCCCTACCGCGACAGCGCGGGCGCGCTGCTCGGTTTCGGGGCGTTGAGCCCGCACATCCAGGGCTTCCTGGCCCACGCCCGCGCCCATCCCGAGGAAGTGTTCCTGGTCGCGCGCTTCGGCTGTGAGCCCGGTGCGCTCGGCGATGTCGACATGGCGCGCCAGTTCACGCACCTGCCGCCGAACGTGCTGCTGCCGGGACTCTGGCAGAGGGCCAACGATCCGAAGTTCGGCGTGCGGCTGCTGATCTTCGATCCCTTTGCGCGCTTCCTGTCCCTGAACGCCGCGACCTGCAACGGTGGCAAGGTGGAACTGGTGAGTGTCGGGCCCGCGCGCTCGGTGGTGGCGAACGATCAGTGCGCGCGCAAGCTCGGCTTCAAGCACCGCGTGTTCGGCGCGAACGAGGCGAACTTCGGCAAGGACGCGCAGACCGTCGCCGACATGAAGGCGATGTGGTACTCGACCCACTTCCTGTCGCTGTGCGATTTCAAGCAGACCGTGCAGCCGCAGCAGTTCCGCTTCACCACCGACGCCATTCGCGCGGGGCTGACGGTGGAGCAGCTGGAGAACGAGTTGGATTGAAGGGATTGAAGGGACAGACCCCGCACGGGGTCTGTCCCGTGGTCGAGAACGCATTGGATGCAAGGGACAGCGAGCCCTGTAGGGCCGATTTCAATCGGCCATGCACGACGCGGGCAGACCGGGCGCCGTGCATGGCGGGTTGAAACCCGCCCTACATCCTCATCAGCGCGTTCGCCAGATCCTCGCAGCAGCGAGCCCTGTAGGGCCGATTTCAATCGGCCATGCACGGCGCAGGCAGAGCGGGCGCCGTGCATGGCGGGTTGAAACCCGCCCTACATCCGCATCAACGCGTTCGCGAGATCCTCGCAGCAGCGAGCCATGTAGGGCCGATTTCAACCCGCCATGCACGGCGCGGGCACACCGATCGCCGTGCATGGCGGGTTGAAACCCGCCCTACATCCTCACCAACGCGCTCGCCAGATCCTCGCAGCAGCTAGCCATGTAGGGCCGATTTCAATCGGCCATGCACGGCGCGGGCAGAACGGGCGCGGTGCATGGCGGGTTGAAACCCGCCCTACATCCCCATCAACGCGTTCGCCAGATCCTCGCAGCAGCGAGCCCTGTAGGGCCGATTTCAATCGGCCATGCACGGCGCGGGCAGAACGGGTGCCGTGCATGGCGGGTTGAAACCCGCCCTACATCCTCATCAACGCGCTCGCCAGATCCTCGCAGCAGCTAGCCATGTTGGGCCGAGTTCAATCGGCCATGCACGGCGCTGGCTGTGCGGG
>JBFWYG010000070.1:0-21451 GCA_050186725.1 Gammaproteobacteria bacterium
TGGCCGAATCCCGGCTCGGACTCTTGAGAAACCGCCGCTTCCCTATATCGACTCCGGGGCCTGCCCATTTGAGTGCTGCACATATACTCAATGGGTGGCTAACGAATCTGTCCAAGCTTTCTCCGACCCTACCGACAACTCACGATTAGCGTTCCGAGTGAAGAAAGGGGATCGAGTAGATGCACAAACAGGATTCGTTGTTACAAAGCGCCCTGGAGAAATCTACGTAGAACGGACGTTCCAGCTCGACGGAGACTATGACCCTGCACAGCCAGACCAACCACACGGTCCCACCATACCCGCAGGCGGGCACTTTTACGTGCTGCATTACCAAGGCGAAGGGTACTCCCTCGTCTGGTACGAAGGCCGCACCTATAGTGAAATGGTCCCACTAAGCACCGAGGACAGTCCGGATAACGGCATGCCGGCCGACTACCCAATCAAGCTCAGGAGAGAGGCGCTCAGTGATTGGTGGATACGGATTGAAAGCGAAGATGGTCAAACTGGATGGGTTCGCAATCCACCGTCCTTTAAGTATGCAGACGCTTGTGGCGGTGAAACCTAACCAGCCGTTGGAGCCGACGCCTCCGCGCTGCGCGCTCCGGCGCGGCTCAACGGCACGTTAGGTGGCCTATGGCAGTGCGGACCGATTCGCGGAGCTCAAAGCATGTGGCGCGAGCCGTCAACGCGTTTCTGGTGAAGTGCGGAGCTCTGGACCCGCCCGAGTTCAAAGTGGCGATAGATGTTCTACAGAATCAGCTAATTGACGAGATTAGGCCAGAACCGCTTCGAAAAGAAATTCGAAGGCGCTGCGCTGAAATGTACCTCCAACAATGCATCGTCCATGGCGCAGAATTGCCGAGCATTCTCACTGCATTCGACCGGCTTGAATCGTTGGGCTACTCAAATGTGGAGCGACGCTCCCACTTCGCGATGCTTTTTATAAACTATTCGGCAACTAAGTCGAGCGCCGTTGAACCGGCAAGATTGCGAGCGGCAGCTGCGTTACGTCGCATACGCCTTCTACGGAAGTCGAGCTATCTCCGGAAATACATGGAGCCAAAATTGAGCGGTTTCCTGCATGGGTCAGCCACCTAACCAGCCGTTGGAGCGGACACCTCCGCACAACGCGCTCCGGCGCCGTTCAGCGGCACGTTAGGCCGCAAAACAACACCCCGCGAGACCTCTGCGATCCGAAGGCGAACATGGCAGTAAACATCGGAGACGTGGCTCACGCCATCCAACTCGCGCTCGCGCCGGTCTTCTTGCTTACCGGTGTCGCAGGCATCCTGAATGTCATGGCAGGGCGCTTGGCTCGAATCATAGATCGTGGCCGCCAGTTGACCGAGCACGTGTTGCCGGACCACCTTCAAGATGAAGCTGTCATTCAACTCGAGCTTCAGAGCCTCGAGCGCCGGCGCCACTTGGCGAGCGCGGCAATCACCGCGTGCACGCTCTCGGCACTTCTCGTTTGCACTGTCATCGTGGTCCTCTTCTTGGAGGTCTTGCTGCAGGCGGAATTGAGGTGGGTTGTCGGCATGCTCTTCACCGGGTCCACGCTGGCTTTGGTCGTCGGCCTCGCGTATTTCCTTCGTGAGGTTCATCTGGCCACCCAGACTGTGCGCATTCCAGGCTCCGTTCCGAAGCGCTGAGCGTGGTTGAGCGGTGCGGCCTAACCCTTCGTTGCACCGACCTGCTACAGCGGGCTTCGCCCGCTTCCGCAGGCGGGTGAACTCAAACATTGAACGACTTCTGTAACCGCCTTGCTCTCGCAACCTCAGAACAACAACCTTCAAAAGGTCTGATTTCATGTACGTCCCGAAACACTTCGAAGAACACCGACCTGAGGAACTGCACCGTGTCATACGCGACCATCCTCTCGGCGTGCTCGTCCTGCAGAGTTCGGGGGGACTGGATGCGAACCACATCCCGTTCGAGCTGAACGAGGAGGACGGCAGAACTCTGTTGCTCGCCCATGTGGCCAGGGCGAATCCCTTGTGGCAAGAAGCGACCAATGGCGACGAAGCCCTGGTCATATTCCGTGCCGCCAGCGCCTACATCTCGCCCAACTGGTATCCGAGCAAACTCGAGTTTCACAAGCAAGTGCCCACCTGGAACTACCAGGCAGTGCATGCGCACGGACGAATCTTCATCAGGGACGACGAGCGCTTCGTTCGCGCCATCGTCGCAAGACTGACGAGAACGAACGAAGTCCGCTCGGGCCAGGAAAGGCCTTGGAAAATGACCGATGCCTCAAAGGAGTTCATCGACCAGATGGTCGCCAACGTCGTCGGGATAGAGATCGTGGTCGACAGGCTTATTGGTAAATGGAAGCTCAGCCAGAACAAGGAAGAACGCGACCGCTCGATGGCCGCAAGCGAACTCCAGAAGAGGGGCGAGCAAGTCACGTCGGAAGCCATGTTCGAGACACTGCGGCCTACTGCCTGATGCCGTCCGACCGGCCGTTGGAGCGGCAGTGCTTGCATCTCCAGTCACCGCGGCGGTTCTCTCGGTCGCTTCAGACAGGCCGGCAGCCTGGCTATTCTTTGCCGAGACGAGCGGCCTGGTTGCGTTCGGGTGGTCCTGGCTGCTAAAGAGTCACGAGCTTCGACGCTCAAAGGCTACCCGACGACATTTCACGGGATCTCTTTGAACGTCCGCTTCTCTGTCACCGTTCCGATCAACCCGCCGAGGCTGCCCTCATGGATAAGCAAACCCCTGCCGCAGTGATCGCCGCGGCTGTGCCGGTTCGCAACCGCCCCTCCGTCTACCCTGAACCCTACGCCTCTCAGATGGCGGGCCGCCTGAAGCGCGTGCTGGGCGAGGTGTTCGCATTGCAGAATTTCGGCGTGAACCTGGTCACGCTCGCGCCAGGGGCGGTCTCCTCGCTGCGACATTGCCACACGCGGCAGGACGAGTTCATCTACGTGCTGAGCGGCCATCCGACTCTGCATACGGACGAAGGGTATACCCAGCTCGAGCCTGGAATGTGCGCCGGCTTCAAGGCCGGCTCGGGAAACGGACATCACTTGCTGAACAGGACCGCGACGGAAGCGAGCTATCTCGAGGTGGGTGACCGGACGCCAGGGGACGAGGGTCACTATCCCGACGACGACATCATGGCGATTCGGGAAGGTAGTGGTTGGGTTTTCACCCGCAAGGACGGCACGGCCTTCTGACGGGATTCAACCGCAATCGAGAAGGGCGCCATGCTGCCGCTCGACGGCGCCTAAGCGCCCAGGAGACACCGTGCGACGTCAGGAAGTTGCGCTCAGTGACAGCGTGGTTGCCGCCGGCAGTTCCAGGCGCGCCTCGGCTTATATCGACGACGGCTGGGACCTGGTGCTGGCAACCTTCGACGTGGGTCCCCGGGTCGAATCGACCTGGGGCGGGGACGACTACGAGTTCTGGCGTCGAGTGAAAAGCGACTTCGTGCCGAGAGTGCTCCTGGAGCTCATCAAGGACCGCTTTCAGTCCGAGCGCGAGTTTCACGCTTGGCTGGAAGAGAAAGGCATCCCGGCCGAGTTCTCAAGTTGGACTTGAGACCGACAGCGCAACGGCACTTCAACAATGCAAGATCATCTTTAATCGACTACCTGGAGCCGTTCCCATGCCTGGCAACATCATTCCGACGCTCAAGTATCTCGACGCGCCGGCTGCCATCGACTGGCTGTGCCGCGCTTTCGGTTTCGCACGCCATCTCGTCGTCGAGGGTGATTCGAACCTGATCGAGCACGCCCAGCTCACCATTGGCGAGGGAATGATCATGCTGGGGTCTGTACGGGAGTCCGAGTTCGACAAGCTCCAGAAACCTCCGTCGTCGGATCGTGGTTCCGTGACCCAGAGCCCCTATATCGTCATCGAAGACGTTGATGCGCACTATTCCAGGGCCTTGGCTGCGGGCGCCGAGATAGTCATGGCGCCTGCCGACCAGGACTATGGCGGGCGGCTGTATGCCTGCAAGGATCCGGAAGGACATTTATGGAGTTTCGGCTCCTACAATCCCTGGGACTGACGCCCCTTGGGGGCAGGCCTGACCAGCCGCTGGCATAGCCATTAGCCACATGCCTCTACTGGACTTTCTGGAACGACACTCCGACGCCGCCACCGGCGCCGTCGTTGCCGCCTTCGTATTGAACGCGCTGGTCTTCTACGTCGCCGGCAGAAGGGCGGAGAAGCGGTTCAGAGACCACGGCGACCAGCCGGTGAGATTCCGAGAGCGCGGCGCATCCGGCCACTCCCTGAAGTCCATCGTTACCAAACTGGGCGGTGCCAATGCTGTGCTGGAGGTCGTGGTGACCGACCAGGAAGTCTGGTTGAAGGGAATCTGGCCCATGTTCTCGTACATCGGGTCGAGGTTCGACATGACGCACCGGATCCCGAAATCCAGCGTCCGTGCCTGTGCCGTGTTGAATGAAACTGTCGAGCTACGCTTCATCAGCGAGAAAGGCGAAGACACTCATGTGGTCCTCGAGCTCAAAGATCCTGTGGCATTCAAAGCCGCGCTCGAGGCCTGACCAGCCATGTGAGCGGCCCGGTTCAAGCCGCGTCCTGCTCGGCGCAGACAGAAACTCCTGCGCACCTAGCCGACGTGCGCTGAGTTGCGACACCCGTTCCGGCGGCGCCGAAGCAGGAGTCGGGCACGAGTTTTCGAAGAATGACCCTGGCAGCGCCCGCGGCCGATGGCGTATGGTTCTGCTTCGGGCGCGTCTCCGCGCCGCGGTTTCCGGCGCCAGTCAACGACACTTCAGCCGTCACGAAATGCCCTTCAAGCCATGACCGCGCCGCCTTCAGACCGGCCACCCCGCTACAAGACCTGGGCGGCCTGGGTCCTGGTTGTCCTGCTGCTGCCATTCTCGCTGGCCTCGCTCGGGATGCTCTACGCCCTCTACCTGGCCCTGACCACGGGCAGTCTGAGCACCGTTGCGAAGGGCTATCGCGCGACGACCACGACCCTCAGCTTCGCGGACAGCCCAGTGTGGTTCTGCGTCTTCGTCTTGCTCAACTGCGCGCTCGCGGCAGTCATGATCGTGATGACAATCGTGCTGGCGCGCTTGGCCTTTGGTCATCTCCGTCGACGCGATGCAAACCGGACGTGAGGCCGTTCCGGCGTCTTCGACCAGGAACGGAGGTGCAGCGCCCACGATGGATCTCGTCATCCTGTGAACGTCCTGGGAGGGTTTTATGGCCGCTTACATGCTTGGAAGAGTGACGAAGAACCACGACCCGGCCTGGCTCGGCGAGTACATGGAGAAGATCGGGCCGCTCTTTGATCGCCATGGTGGCAAGGTGCTCTGTCGATCGCTCGCCGTCGAGAAGCTCGAAGGCCGCGAGGCGGCGCCCGAAGCCATGGTGCTGGTCGAGTTCCCGGACATGGAACACGCGCGGGCCTGGTACTCGGATCAGGACTACGCGCCGCTGATACGTCTTCGCCAGGCGGGGGCGGACACGGAGATTGAACTGATGGAGTGGACGCGCGCCGGCGTCTAGGGGGACCGCCGAACTTTCGACCACGTGCTCGTGACCCCGATACCCTCCGCTCCCGCGCTGCTCGGGCTGGGCCTGCTCGCCGTCGCGGGCGCGCGTCGACGCCGCCGCTGAAACGGCGCCATCGGGGTCTCGCGTGGGCGCGGCATGGCCCACGCGAGACTCATTTCAGGTGACCGCGCGCAAGTCGTTCCTTTCGCTCACCGCCGCCGCCCGAACGGCAGCAGCCCCAGCAGCCCTGTACCGAGCAGCAGCACCGCTCCCGGCAGCGGCACCGCCGTGACGGCCGCCGTGCCGGAGAAGCTCAGCACCTGCCCGGGTTCGAGCGGCGTGCCCGCGCCGTCGGTCAACGCGAACTCGAGCATGCGCTGCGAGACCGCGCTGCCGGTGTCGGACAGCATCACCGAGATCTCCCAGATTTCACCGTTCTCCAACGCGGCCAGATCCCATTGCAGCGCGCCTTCGGCCGCGCAGGGACCCGCGCAGTGGTCGGTGTCGTCCAGTTGTCCTTCGACCAGCATGTCGTTCAGGAACAGGTTGCCGGAGACGGCATCGTCGATGCCGAAACGCGCCGCCTCACCCGGCGTGCCGGCCGCGCCTTTCAGCGTGACCACCTCCTGGTTGGCGTCGAACAGGTCGCCGGAGACATCCGCGATGAAGCGCAGGTTGCGCCAGCCGGTGCCGGTCTGGTTGACGATGCGATAGGTGACGCGCGCCTCGCCGCTGCCGAAGCCGCTGGTGCTGTACTCGTAACCCAGGCCCGTGCCGGCGGTGACGCCGTCCACCGGCAGGAACGCCGTGTCCAGGCCGGTAGGAAACGCGGCATTGCCGCCGACGTAGAGCGAGGGGTCGATACGCGCCGAGCCGTTCGCACCGTAGGTGAAAGCGAGCGTGCCATTGAGAAAGCTGTCGCCGCCCGGCAGTTCGACGGCGGCCTCGGCGGCGCCGGTGGCGAGCAGTGCGAGCGCCGACGCGAGATGGGTCAGGGATGAACGCTGCATGATGGGTTTCTCCGTGGTGCAGGTTGATGGGCGGCCGAGGCGCGACGCGAGTGCTGCCGTGCCTCGGCCTCGCACAGTCAGTCACCAAGCTCGTAGAGCGGCGTGACCATCTCGAAGCCGGCCTCGGCGATGAAGGCCGCGTTCTGTTCCTCTTCCGAGCTGTCGGCCGGCATGGGCGTCACGCTGGTCATCAGCACCGGCACGTAGCGATGCGCGTCGGGTATGGCGTTCGCGGTCGGCGACGCTTCCTCGCTCCCTTCCGCCACCACCAGTTCACTGAAGCGATCGCCCTTGGCGTAGGCGATCTCGACCGCGATGCGCTGCGGCTTGTATTCGAGCTGGCGACTCAGCTGCTCGGCGATGTCGTCCACCAGGCTGCGTCGCGACGGCGCGCGCGCGTCCTTGAGACGCTCCGGCATGGTGAAGCGCGTCCAGTCGTTGACCTTGACGCGAAACACGCCCAGGTCGTCCATCGCACCCTGCACCTCGCCGCCGATCACCGGCACCATCGGCGCCTTCAGACCGTCCACCTTCACCATGCGCGGCACCTGCACCATGCCGGCGATGACCTGCGTGGTGGTGGGGGTGCCCTTGTCGCCGTCGGCGACACCTAGCGCGAGCTTGCGCAGTTTCCAGGAATCACTCGGCGGCACTTCGATGCTCGGCACCTGGAAGACGCCGGTGAAGAGATCGACGAAGGCCTTCAGTGCCGCCTGGTCCTCCAGGGAATACTTCGGAAGCGGTGAGCCCGTGCCGCCCTCGGGGTTGCCGCGGGAAGGATCGGGCAGGCGGCTCACGAAGCGCAGGTTGCCGAGACTGTCGGCGCGCAGTTCCCGGTAGGCGCCGCCACCGCCCGGCGAGCCTTCGCTGTAGGTGCAGTCGTAGTTCGGCGGCGGTTGAAAGCAACCCTTGCCGGGGACCGGTCGTCCGAGACGCAGCAGGCGTCCGGTCTTGACGATGTCGAAGCCGTCGGACGGACCGCGCGGCGCGACCTGGGGTTTCAGCAGCACGGCGAGCAGCTTGCTGTTGTCGTCCTGCACATCGACGGGCATGGCTTCGTCGACCAGCTGACGCAGCGTCTCGAGCGACGGGCGATTGTCGGGCGGCGGCACGGGTCTGCCACCGTCGTCCGGGACGGCGGCGGCGGTGGCGCTGAGCAAGCTCAGCATGAGGCCCAGCGGCGCGCGGCGAGCGTGGGTTCCAGACATGGCGATTCTCCTCGTGAATGGGATTCTGACGTGGGCGTGCATGGCATCGCTCAAGGCGGATTCCACGCCGTCTCGTCATCCGGGTTGCATTCCAGGAAGGCCTTCCAGCAGTAGTAGCTGTTGCCCGGGGGATCGCCGTAGACGTAGTTGTAGCGCTCGTAGTTGAGGCGCGTCAGGCAACCGTTCAGCGAGCTGCTGGTGGCGTAGGCCACCGGGCACTGCTTGCTGTCGATCTGGTTGTACACCCAGGCGTCGGACATGGATTCCGAATGGGCATCGTCGGCGAAGTCCTCGTAGTCGTCGCGCCGGCCGTTGGAGATGTACATGAGGCCGTGGAACACCTGCAGCTGGTGCGCGCGCCGACCGTTGGCCGCGGAATCGCCGGGGTCGACCATCGCGCGGCGCAGGCCCGGCATGTTGTCGTCGTCGCCGCTGTGGCAGGACGACAGGATGCCGAATTCGGCGTCGATGTCGCCCACCCACATCTCGTCCGCCGTGCCGCCGGCATCCAGACGACAGTGACCGTTCCAGCTCCAGCGCATGAGGCTCTGCCAGTGATCGCCGCTGTCGGCGCCGTGGGTGGCGATGACGAAGGCGTCGGCGTCATCGACGTAGCTGTCGTCGCGACATGAGCCGTTCCAGTCCGGGTCACAGAAGCGCCGCAGCGTCATGTCGCCGTTGACGTAGTTGCCGTCGCGGCTGTGACCGTGGTCCGACATCTCGTCGTACCAGCCGTCGACCATGTTCGGCCAGCTCGGGCGTTCGCTGCCGCCGCATTCGTTGGTGAAGTCGCCGATGGCGAACTTCTTCACCTCCATCGCGCCGACGGGCGACGCCGCGAACGCCAGGCACAAAGCAGCGCACAACGCCGAGTGGCGACGTGGGAATCTTCGTGGGTTCATGCTTCGGTCCTCCAAGGGTGGTGGGTGTGGAGGGCGGCGCGGATGCGCGCACGGCGACGTGCTCGAAGACGCGGATCGACGCGCGCGCGGCGCGCGGCTCGATGCCACCTCGAAAACCCTCCGCAGCGATGCGTGCGTTCTTGTCTGTCGTTTTTGTCGGCCGTGCTTCCACTGGAAGACCATGACCGTGGAGCAAGACTAGTTCCCGGGGATGAGCACGAATGGAATGGAGTTCACAACTCGCCGCGTGCTCGCGGCGTGCGTATGCACACCGCGAGTACGCGCATCAGGCATTGAAGAGCAACGTGCCGCGCATCCGACAGACGATGGCCGACAGACTGTCGGTCAAACACCTACAAGCGACGCAGGGCGCGCGTCACGCCCGACATGCATGCGTTCAGCGCGGCGCGGCGCGACGCTGCCGCATGCGTTCACGAATCGCGTCGCGACGCGCCTGCGGCAGCGACTGCCAGCGCTCACGCAGACGTTCACGCTCCGCAGGCGGCAGCGACTTGAAGCGCTGGAAGCGTTCACGCAGCGCGTCACGCTCCGCGGACGGCAATGCCTGGAAACGGCGATAGCGCTCGCGTATCGCCTCGCGTCGCGTCTCGGGCAAGCCTTGCCAACGCTCGAGCGCGCCGCGCACGCCTTCGCGCTCTTCGGCGTCGAGCGTCGACCAACGTTCGGCGCCGCGCAGCAGGCGTTCGCGCCGCTCCGGGGGTAGCTGCGACCAGTCCGCGGCGAAGGGCGCGAGCAATGCGCGCGTCTCGGGCGGCAGTTGCTCGAAGCTCTGCGCGCTCACGGGTGACGTGATGTGACACAGGAGGAGCGCCAGCGCGGCGGCGATGAATTCAAGGCGCTTCATCTTGCACCTCCTCATGGGGCACCACTTCACCAGGCACGTCCTCGCCCGCGGACGGCGTCACCCCTTCCAGCGTCGGATCGACGAAGCGGCCACTGGCATCGGTCCATTCGCCGAGGAACTCCAGCAAGGCGGCGTCGGGCGCCGGCGCGTCCTGCGCCAGCGCCGCGCCTGTCGCACACATGACGAGCCACACCCATGCGCGCTCAAGGCGCCGGGTCATCGAGCGCGAGCCAGGCATAGAACTCGAGGTCCTGGTAGAACTCGAGCGGCTCGCGGTCGGCCAGCAGCTCGACATCGTCCAGGCCCGGCGCGGCGCCCAGCGGCGCGTGTGCGTGCCCGAGCGCGATGGCGAGCGCCGCGCAGGCCGCGGCGAGCGGCAGCGCCGCGGCCCAGGCCGGGCGCCGCGGCACGACGGTCAAGGCATTCAGGCGCGCGGCGCGCAGACGTGCGAGCGTGAGGGCGTCCTGGGCGTCGAGCCCCGCGTCGAGCCGCCGGCGCACCCGCGCGGCGAATTCCGCGTCGGCCGGCGTGATGTCGTCTTCCGGCGGCAGGCCGTTCATTCAGCGCCGTTCCAATGCGGGCCGAGCCGCGCGCGGAGTGCGGCCGTGGCGCGGAAGTAGTGGGTCTTCACGGAGCCTTCCGAGCAGCCCATGGCCCGCGCGGTGGCCGCCACGTCCAGGCCTTCCCAGGCGCGCAGCAGGAAGCACTGCTGCTGGCGCAGCGGCAGCGCCTTCAAGGCCGCGTCGAGCGCGCTGCCGAAGCGCGCGTCGTCGACCGCCAGCGCCGGGTCCGCGGCGTTCGGATCGGGGATCTGCGCCCAGGCATCTTCGCTCGCGTCCTCTTCGCGACCGGTGCCGAACCACGCGCGCCAGCGCTCGCGCACGTTGCGCCGCCGCCGCAGGTCGGCGATGCGGCTCTCGAGCACGCGGTAGAAGAGCGGCGCCCATTCGTCGGCGGGCCGCGCGGCGTAGCGTCGCACCAAGGTCAGCATCGCTTCCTGCACCGCGTCGAGCGCGTCCTCGCGCTGGCCGAGGGCGTACTCGGCCATGGCCAGCGCGCGGCGTTCGACACCGGCCAGGAAGCGGTCCAGCGCGGCGGGATCGGCGGCGCTCACGCGGCGGCGGTGTCCCGCCTGGCGTGGGCTGCCGAACGTCGCTGGCCGGTCGCCACGGCATGCAGGGCGCCGCGATCAGTCGCGCCGGTCGGCGCGCCGATCGAGGCGGTGGTCGATGCGATCACCGCGACGGTCGAGCTGCGCCTCGCGAGCCTCGCCACGGCGGTCGAGCCGCGCGTCGGCGCGCTCGCCGCGGTTCTCCACGCGCTCGGCCCGGCGTTCGAAGCCCGCGTCGTCGAGACGCTCGGCACGCCGCTCGTGACGGTCCTCGATGCGGTCGCCACGGGCGTCGAGGCGTTCCTCGACCCGCTCGCCGCGCCGGTCGAGGCGCGCATCGATGCGATCGCCACGCGCGTCGAGGTCGCGCGCGCTGGCCGCCGCGCCGAGGCCCAGGGCAACGGCGGTGACGAGGGTGCAGACGGTGAGGTGAATAGGGGATGTGTTCATGACGGCGCTCCTGCGCGTTTTCGGATGTTACCCCACCCATAACGCAGCACCCCAGCCGGCGGTTGACAGCGAAATCGGGGAATACGGGGACAGACCACGTTTACCGGGACAGACCCTCCCGGGTCTGTCTCGGTAAACGTGGTCTGTCCCCTCCCGGTGCAAACGTGGTCTGTCCCCTAAGGTGCCCGCCGACCTACCTTGACACCCTCTTCCGCGGCGGCTTCTATTCGACGGTGTTCGCGCTCGGGCGATCATCGTCGCCGCGCGATCCCAGGGGAGCATCAGTTTGACCACGCCGCCCAGCGCCACCGCGCAGGACGCCTACATCGGCGTCGACGTCGGCGGCACCCACACCGATGTCGCCGCCGTGGTCGGGGATCGTCTCGAACGGGGCAAGGCGCTCACCACCTACGACGACTTCAGCCGCGGCGTGCTGGACGCGGTGACGGTGGCGGCCGAGCGGCACGGGCTGACGCTCGCGGCGCTGCTCGCACGCACGCGCCTGTTCGTGAACGGCACGACGGTCGTCACCAACGCACTCACGACGCTCAGCGGCTCGCAGGTCGGGGTGGTGGTGACGGCTGGCTTCAAGGACAGCTTCCGCTTCGCCGGCGGCGCGCGCCAGGCGGTGTTCGACGACCACCTGCAGGTCAACGCGCCGGACATCTTCTCGCGCCGCGCGCTGCTCGAGGTGGACGAGCGCGTGGACTGGGCCGGGCAGGTGCTGGCGCCGCTCGATCGCGCGGCGCTCGCGGCCGGCGTCGATCGCCTGGTCGAAGAGCAATGCGTGGAGGCGCTCGCGGTGTGCTTCCTGAACAGCTTTCTCAATCCCGCCAATGAACTCGCGGCGCTGGAGGTGATCCAGACGCGCCACCCCGGGCTCTTCGTCACGCTCTCCCACGCGGTCTTCCCGGTGCGCGGCGAGAACCGGCGCTGGACCACGGCGGTGCTGAATTCCTTCGTGCAGCAGGGCGCGCAGGCCTATCTCGATGCGCTCGCCGCGCGCCTGCGCGAGGCGGGGCTGACTGGCGGGCTCGCGTTCTTCCAGGGCCTCGGCGGCGGCATCAGCCACGGCCGCGCGCGCGACTACCCGCTGGCGCTGCTCGGCTCGGGACCGGCCGGCGGCGCGCTCGGCGCGAATGCGCTGGCCAGGCGCCTGGGCGCGAAGCACGTGCTCGTCGGCGACATGGGCGGCACGAGCTTCGACACCGGCATCATCGTCGACAACCGCCTCAACATCGACAAGCACGTCGACCTCGGCCTGCTGCACACCGGCGTCAACATCGTCGACGTGGTATCGGTCGGCGCCGGCGGCGGCTCCATCGCCTGGGTCGGCGAGCGCGGCGTGCCGCAGGTGGGCCCGATGAGCGCAAAGTCGACGCCGGGCCCCGCCTGCTACGGCCGCGGCGGCACGGCGCCCACGGTGACCGACGCCATGGTGACGCTCGGCTTCATCGACCCGGCGGGTTATCTCGGCGGGCGCTTCCCGCTCGACCGCCGGCTCGCCGAGCACGCGCTGGTGGCGGACTTCGGCGCGCGCTTCGGCTGGAACGCGGAGGACGCCGCCGCCGCCATCCATGATCTCGTGGTGGTCAACATGGCCGACGCGGTGCGCGAGGTCAGCGTGGAGAAGGGCCACGACCCGCGCGAATTCCTGTTCCTGGCCTACGGCGGCACGCTGCCGATGTTCGCCATGCAGATCGCCGAGCGCCTGCACATCGACACGGTCGTGGTGCCGCACATGAGCTCGGTGTTCTGCGCGCTCGGGCTGCTCGCCGCCAACTTCGTGCTGCGGAGCGATCGCACCGTGGCCTGGGACTTGAGCAACCTCGCACAGCTGGACGACGTGAACGCGCTCGCCGCGCAGATGGAAGCCGAGACCCGCGCCGAGATGCGCGGCGAGGGCTTCACCGACGCCGACATCGAAGTGCAACGCAGCGCGGACTGCCGCTTCCTCGGCCAGTCCTACGAACTGAACCTGCCTTTGCCGTCTCGCCCGCTCACGGTCGAGGACGCGCCGCGCATCGCGAACGCGTTCTTCGCACTCTACGAACGCACCTATGGCGAGGGCACCGCCTGGCAGGACGTGCCGACCCAGCTGCTGACCCTGACAGTCACGGTCACCGGCCGTCGCCCCCATCCCGAGGTGCGGCGCGCCGCGACACGACCGACGCCGGCGGCGGCGATGCAGACCGGCACGCGCGCGGTCTACCTGCCGAGCGAACGCCGACGGCGCGAGATCCCCATCTACGCCGACCAGCGCTTCACACCCGGCAGTGAAATCGCGGGCCCCGCAATCATCGACGCCAACGACACCACGCTCTTCGTGCCGCCCGCCTGCCGCGCGCGGCGCGATGAACTCGAGAACTACGTGCTGACCCGGAGCCCCACATGAACCGCCGCGACGACGACATCCTGGGCGCCGAGATCCACCGCAAGGCGCTCGCCAACCTGACCAACGAGATGGCCATCGCGCTCAGGCGCACCTCTGGCTCGCCCATCGTGGTCGAGGCCATGGACTTCTCCACCTGCCTGCTGGATGCGGACATCGAGCACCTGGGCTTCGCCGCCTACGTGCTGTTCCATCTCGGCACCTCGCTGCTCGGCACGCGTTTCGTCGCGGAGCGGGTGAAGGAGACAGGCGAAGTGCGGCCGGGCGACGGCTGGATAGTCAACGACCCCTACGACGGCGGCGCGGCCCACCAGGGCGACGTGGCGGTGATCATGCCGATGTTCCACCGCAATGAATTGCTCGGCTGGGGCTTCGTCAACATGCACATGCTGGACATGGGCGGCGGCGGCCTTTCTGGCATCGCGCCCGGCGCTCACGACGTCTATGCCGAGTGCCTGCGCTTTCCAGCCGTGCGCATGATTCGTGACGGCAAGCTCGAGCGCGAGTGGGAGCAGTTCATTCGCGCCAACGTGCGTGCGCCGGGCCCGGTGCTGAACGACCTGCGCAGCATGATCGCGGCCAACAACGTCGGCAATCGCAAACTGTCCGAGGTGGTGGAGCGCTTCGGCCTCGAGCGTCACCGGCGCTACGCGGCCTTGAACAAGGACATCACCGAGCGGGTGCTGCGCGAGCGCATCGCGAAGCTCCCCGACGGCATCTACGAGACCGTGGAATGGAACGAATGGGACGGCCACGACGGCGGCGACCAGCTGCTGGAACTCGGCCTCACCATGGAAGTGCGCGGCTCGGATCTGAAATTCACCTACCGCGGCGCGCCGCAGATCGACGGCTTCGTCAACGCCGGGCGCGGCGCGATGTGGGGCCAGACCGTGACGGCGCTCCTGACCACGCTCGCCTACGGCGACCTGCCGGTCAACGGTGGCCTGTGGCGACCGCTCAGCATCGAACTCGGGCCGCCCGGCACCTTGGTGCATCCGCTGCCGCCCGCGCCGGTCAGCGACGGGCACGCCGAGGTCGGCATGCGCGCCTGCAAGATGACGCGCGAGGTGCTGTCGCAGGCGCTCGCCCTGTCCGATGACCCTGTCTTGCGCGCGCGCGTCGGCGGCCGCGCCCACGACGGCACGCCGGTCAGCGCGCTGTTTGGCCGGAACCAGCACGGCGGCACTTCGGTCATCCTCTATCTCGACAGTCCGACCGGCATCGGCGGCGGCGCGCAGAGCATCCAGGACGGCCAGGACGGCTACGGCAGCACCTGCATGACCGGCTGCGGCCTGTCGGATCTCGAGACCCATGAGGCAGACGATCCGGTCTTGTTCCTGTGGCGGCGGGTGGTGGCGAACTCCGGCGGCCCCGGCCAGTTCCGCGGCGGCCAGGCGCTCGAGCAGGCGTTCGCGCTCGCCTATGTCGACAGCCTCGGCGGGCCGGCGTGGAATTCCTGCGCGGAAGTGCCGGCGGCGGGCTTCGGCGGCGGCTTTCCGGGCGCCGGCAGCAGCTATTTCATCGTGCGCGACCCGAACCTGCGCGAACTGCTCGCGCGCGGCGAGACGCCGCTGCCGGAGCGCCTGCAGGGCCGGCGCGAAGTCACGCCGAACAAGGTCGGCTACATGACCCTGCAGCGCGACGACGTGCTGGTGATCGTCGGCGGCGGTGGCGGCGGACTCGGCGATCCCCTGCTGCGCGAAGCCGCGACCGTCGCGGCCGATGTGAGCGCCGGTTGGATCACCCGCGCACACGCGCGCGCCGCCTACGGCGTGGTGGTGGACGAGCGCGGCGCGCTCGATGCAGCGGCCACCGCGCTCGAGCGCGAAGCGCTGCGCGCGAGCCGCATCGGCGGCGTGCCGCGCCGACCCTTGCGCGCGCCGGCGAGCGTCGGCGTGGCAGTGGTGCTGGACGCGTCATCGCAGCGCTGGCACTGCGCCTCCTGCGCGGAAGACCTCGGCGCGGCCGAGGACAACTGGCGCGCGCGGGCGGTGCTGCGCGAGGCGCCAATCGCCGAGCGATACGCCGCGCTCGGCATGAATGTCCGCGCACGACGCGAAGACCCGCCCGTGGTGCTGCGCGAGCACTACTGCCCAGGCTGCGCGGCCGCGCTCACGGTGGATGTCACTGTCGCAGGCAGCGCGGTGCTGCCCGCGCCGCGGCTCACGACCGCGCCGGCGACCGCGCGGCGCGCGCTCGGCTGATGCGCGTGAGCGTCACGCAACGCCCGGTCGCCGAGGGCCTGTTCGAACCGGCCGACAGCGCCGATGGCCTGCCCTGGCTGCTCGGCAGCGGCTGCGTGAAGTGCGGCGAGAAGGTCTTTCCCGCGATGCTGGACTGCCCGGCCTGCGTATCGCGCGACAGCATGCGACCGGTGCGCCTCGCCGGGCGCGGCACGCTCGACCGCTTCGTGGTCGCACGCCGCGGGCCGAGTGGCTTTCGCGCGCCCTACATCCAGGGCTTCGTGCGGCTCGACAACGGCCCCACCATCTATTCGCTGATCGACGGCTGCCCGGTGGCGGACGACGCGCTCACGCTCGGTGAAGCGATGGAGATGGCGCTGGTGCCGGTCCGCGAGGATGGCGAGGTGACGGTGATCGGCTGGAGCTTTCACCCGGTGGCGCGCCGCGATGGATGAAGTCGTGGTGATAGGCGTCGGCATGCATCGCTTCGGCGAGCATCCGCATCTCCGGCTCCCCGATCTCGCGCGGGTCGCGGTGTGGGCCGCCATCGAGGACGCCGGCATCGATGCGCGCGCCATCGACATCGCCTACGTCGCCAACTGCTACGCCGGCGTCATCACCGGCCAGAGCGACGCGGTCGCGCCGGCGGTGCTCGGCTACACCGGGCTCTCGGGCCTGCCCATGATCCACGTCTCCGGCGGCACGTCCGCCGCGACGGCCGCGTTCCACGAAGCGGTGATGGCGGTCGGCTCGGGGCAGTACCGCATCGGTCTCGCGCTCGGTGTGGAGAAGCAGTTCGTGCCTGGCAACCCGGCGCGCTCGATCAGCGCGATCAACACCTCGCTGGAAAAGGTCGTGGCGATGGATCTCGGCATGACGCCCCTGGCGGAACTCGCGATGGGCCTGCGCCGGCTGATGGACGGCCGCGGCTGGACGCGCGCGGACTTCGCGCGCGTGACGGCCAAGAACCGTTGGCATGCGTCGATGAATCCGCTCGCCGAAGTGCAGCAGCCGATCAGCGAGGCCGAAGTGCTGGCTGCGCCGGAAGTGGCCTGGCCGCTGACACGCCCGATGTGTGCGAGCGCGGGCGTCGACGGCGCCGCCGCCGCGCTGGTCTGCACGCGGCGCACCGCGCGTGAACTCGGTGCCACCGCCGGCCCGCGGGTCGCCGCGATGCACCTGCGCTCCACGCCCTATTTGCGCAACGACGCGCCCGTGCGCCGCACCGGCGTGCCGTCCATGGACGATGTGGCCGAGGTGTTCGCCACCGTGTATTCGCGCGCCGGTGTCGGCCCACATGACTTGGAGCTGCTGCAGATCCACGACGCGGTCGCGCCCGAAGAGCTGCTGGCCTACGAGGTGATGGGTCTCTGCGCGCCGGGCGAGGAAGCCGCGCTGCTCGCGAGCGGCGCGACGCGTCTCGGCGGACGCATCCCCACCGGCACGGACGGCGGTCTGCTCGCGCGCGGTCACCCGGTCGGCGTCACCGGACTCGCGCAGATCCACGAGACCGTGGTGCAGATGCGTGGCCGCGCCGGCCCGCGCCAGGCCTGGCACGACGGTCGTCCACCGCGCATCGCCGCCGTGCAGAACGCCGGCGCGCGCGGCGGCGCGGCGAACGGCGTGCCGGTGTGCGCCGGACTCATCTTCCAGATGGACCGGCCATGACCGACACACTCACCGGCGCCCGCACCGCGCCGCGCACGCCGCGCGACGGCCTGTGGCGCGACAAGACCTGCGGGATGGATGAAGCCATCGGCATGGTGAAGGACGGCGACCTGCTCGGGCTCGGCGGGCTCGCGCTGTGCCGCAGCCCCGTGGCGGCCGCGCTCGAGATCCTGCGCCAGGGACGTCGCGCGCTGCGCCTGCTCGACTACATTGCCGGCTTCGAGGGCGACGTGCTGGTCGGCGGCGGCGCGATTGCGAGCGTGCAGAGCTGCTACTTCGGGCTCGACGTGCTGGGCTTGGCACCCATGTATCGCCAGGCCGCCGAGCGCGGGAGCCTGCGCGTCATCGAAGAGACCGAGGCGACCATCGCATACGGGCTGCGCGCGGCGCGCGCGGGCGTCGACTTCCTGCCGGTACGCACCTTCGCCGGCACCGACATGCTCAGCGTACGTCCCGATCTGCGCCTGGTCGGCTCGCCCTACTCCGATGATGTCTACGTCGCCGTGCCGGCGCTCGTCCCGGACGTCGCCATCGTGCATGTCTCGCAATGCGATCGTGACGGCAACGCGGTGTTCGGCAGCGCGGGGAGCCTCGACGTCGACCTGGCCGCCGCCGCGCGCCTCACCATCGTCACCGCGGAATCCATCGTCGACACGGAGACCATCGCGCGCCAGGGCGCCGACCTGCTCGGCATGTACGTCGACCACGTGGTGCACGCGCCGCGTGGCGCCTGGCCGGCCGCCTGCATGCCGCTCTACAACGCCGACTTCGCGCTGCTCGCGGACTACGTCGAGGCCTGTCCGCGCGGCGAGTTCGAGGCCTTCCTGCGCGCGCGCGTGCTGGCGTCTGCCATCGCATGAACACGCCGAACTACACCATCGCCGAACTCATGGTCTGCGCCATCGCCGCCGAGATCCGCGACGGCGAGTATCTCGCGCAAGGGATCGCCACCCACCTGCCGACCTGCGCCTACTTCCTCGCGCGCCGCACCCACGCGCCGCACTGCTATTTTCTCTACTCGGTCGGCTGCACCGTCTCCACCCGCCAGGGCCCGCTGTCGCTGCTCGACATGGAACCGCTGGCATTGGATACACCGCTGCGGCGCGTCGGTTACGCGGAGATCGTGTGCGACATGCTGCCGCGCGTCGGCTTCGCCGAGTTCTCGCGGCCGGCGCAGGTCGATCGCTACGGCAACACCAACAACGTAGTGATCGGCGACTACGCGCAACCGAAGCTGCGCTTTCCCGGCGTGGGCGGCGTGTCCGACTTCAGCCCCTACGAGAGCCACCGCGCGTTTCTCTACGTGCCGCGCCATGACCGGCGCACCTTCGTCGAGAATCTCGACTTCGTGAGTGGCGTCGGTCACCGGCCCGGTGAAACGCGCGAGCAACGCGCCGCGCGCGGCGTCACCGGTCACGGCACGCGACGGCTGGTGAGCAATCTCGGCGTGTTCGAGTTTTCCTCGGCGGGCATGACGGCGCTGTCGCTGCACGCCGGCGTCAGCGCGGCGGAGGTGCGCGCCGCCACCGGTTTCGAGGTCGAGATCGCACCCGACTGCCCGGACACGCCGGCGCCGAGCGCCGAAGCGCTCCGATTGATCCGCGAGGAAATCGACCCGTCCAACGCGCGCGAACTCGAGTTCCTGAGCGGCGCGCCGCGGCTCGCGCGCATTCGCGAAATGATCGCGCGTGAAGCCGCGCCTATGCAGGATCCGAAGCCATGAACGTCGCCCATCTCATCTCCGCCAGCGCGGCCCGGCATCGCGATCGCCTGGCCTTCATCCATGACGACCGCCGCGTGACCTATGGCGAAGTCGACCTGAGGTCGAACCGCGTCGCCCACGCGCTGCGTGCGCTCGGCGTGCGGACCGGCGATCGCGTGGGCGTGATGGTAGCCAACCAGATCGAATACCCGGAAGCCGAGTTCGGCGTGACCAAGGCCGGCGCCTGCCGCGTGCCCATGCTGACCGCGGCGACCCCGCCCGAGATCGCGCGCTACCTGAACTTCTCCGACGCGGTCGCGGTGATCGTGTCGGCCGAGTGCCTGCCTGCCCTGCGTGAGGGCCTGGCGACGGTGGAACACGCGGTGCAGATCATCGCCATCGGCGGCGCGGAAGGCGCCGAGCACGACTACGAGCGCCTGCTCGCCGCGGCGAGCGAGACGTCGGTGGATGTCGAACTCGATGAAGACTCGCTCTACGCCATCCGCTTCACCGGCGGCACCACCGGCGTGCCGAAGGGCGTGACCATGTCGCACCGCGCGATGATCCACACCATCAACAACATGCTGTTGAACTGGCCCATCGACGGCGACGACGTCGCGCTGCACGTGCATCCCTTGTCGCACGCCTCCGGCATGATGATGTACGTCTACTGGATGCGCGGTGCGAGCGGCGTCATCCGTCGCGCCTTCCAGTTCGACGCCGCCGAGTTCTTTCGCCTGGTCGAGAGCCATCGCATCACCAGCGTGTTCCTCATTCCGACGGTGCTGAACGTGCTGCTCGATTCGCCGACACTCGGCCGCCACAATCTCGCGAGTTTGCGCTCCATCATCTACGGCGGCGCGCCCATTCCCTTCGCGCGCCTCACGCAAGGGCTCGCCGCCTTCGGCCCGGTGTTCATCCAGGTCTACGGCACGAGCGAGGCGCCTATGCTGCTGACCACGCTGCTGCGCGAAGAGCATGTCTACCAGGGCGAGCCGCCGGCGCGACTGCGTTCGGCCGGGCGCGAGGCACACAACATCGAGGTCCGGGTGGTGGACGCGGACGGGAAGCGCTGCGCGCCCGGCGAAGTCGGCGAAGTGATCTCGCGCGGCCCGCACTGCATGCTCGGCTACTGGAAGAATCCAGAACTCTCCGCCACGCGCATGCGTGATGGCTGGATCCACACCGGCGACATCGGCCGCATTGACGAGGACGGCTATCTCTACATCGTCGATCGCAAGGAGGACATGGTCATCACCGGCGGCTTCAACGTCTGGCCTGCGGAGATCGAGGACGTGATCTACACCCATCCCGCGGTGCACGAGGCGGCGGTGTTCGGTGTGCCGGACGACCGCTTCGGTGAAGCGGTGTGCGCGGTGGTGGTGCCGAAGGAGGGCGCGCCGGTGAGCGCCGACGAACTCGGCGAGTTCCTGAAGGCTCGGCTCACGCGCTACAAGGTGCCGCGGCGCATCCTCTTTCGCCATTCGCCCATTCCCAAGAGCGCGGTGGGCAAGCCGTTACGACGCAAGGTGCGGGAAGAGCACGAGGCCGAACTTTAATCGGGGACAGACCACGTTTACGCGGACAGACCCGGCCGGGTCTGTCCGCGTAAACGTGGTCTGTCCCCGATTCCTTAAGCCACCGCCTGCAGCGGCGGCGCCTGCTTCGCGGCGATCGCATCCAGGGTGTCCGGTACCAGCGCGGGCAGCGGCTCGGGCGCTTCGGCCTTGGGCTCGACGCGCGCCACGCTGATCGAGGTGACGGCGGATTGGAACATCTTCAGCTTGAGCGAGAAGTCGACGGTGCCGGTCTTGCCGCCCTCGTCACCGAGCGTATTCATGAGCTTGCCGAGGAAGCCGCGCACGAGGTCGAGCGCGTTGCCCGTGGCAGTGGGCGCGCGCGGCGTCGCGGTCACCGCGGCCTTGGGCTCGCTGGTCGCGGTCTCGGCCGCGGTCGACGCGTCTTCGCTGCGGGTATCGACAGGCGCCGGGGGCGCGCTGCTCATTGCCGGAAAGGCGGCCTGGGTCATCGGCATCCGCGACGGCAGCGCCTTGATGGTCGGCCCGAAAGCCGCGCCGCTGTAGGTGAACTGCTCGCGCACGCTCATGCGCAGCGCGACGGTCGCGAGCTGGCTGCCGTCGATGGCCATCGATTCGGCGGTGGCGAAGGCCTCGGGGAGACCGCCGTTGAAGAAGTCGTCCGCGAGTTCGCCGACCTGGGCGACGACGTCGCTGATGGCGGCCAGTTCGTCGCTGTTCAGGTCGCCCTTCACGCTGAAGGACAGCTTGAGCTTGCTGCTGCTGGAGAGGTCGAACTGCGCGACCTCGGTACTGCCGTCACTCGCCTGCGCGGCGCTCGCGCTCGCGCGATCACGCGCCATGACGTTGAGCTCCACCACGTCGCCTTCCTGGGTGGTCAGGTAGAGCGA
This sequence comes from Gammaproteobacteria bacterium, assembly GCA_050186725.1. Taxonomy (GTDB): domain Bacteria; phylum Pseudomonadota; class Gammaproteobacteria; genus JADJYF01. The sequence continues at coordinate 21,398 of JBFWYG010000070.1, forward strand.
GGTGCTTTCGGTGCGCTGCCAGGTCATGGCGGCGGCGCTGGCGGTGGTCGCGAC
>JBFWYG010000071.1:0-21379 GCA_050186725.1 Gammaproteobacteria bacterium
CGCGACGTGCTGACCTGCGAGGTGCCGGACTTAGGCGTAGTCGGTCGCGCCTTCGAGATGCCGCGCACCCACGAGCACCTGCGTCTCAAGCGCGAGGCCTACATGACCTGGGCGCGGGCCAACTGCGGAATGATCGGGCGCAGCCCCGACTTCCTGAACGTGATGCTGGCCGCGCTCGCCGCCAAGCGTGGCTTCTTCGCCGAAGCGAGCCCCGCCGGCGCCGACGCGATGGTCGATTACTGGAAGTACATCGCGAAGCACGATCTCTTCCTGACTCACGCGCTGCTCGACCCGCAGCTGGACAAGAACAAGCTCCGCCACCAGCAGTCCGATCCCGGTATCTGCCTGCGGGTGGTCGATGAGAACAGCGACGGTCTCGTGCTGTCCGGCATCAAGCGCATCGCGACCGCCGCGCCCTACGCAGACGAGATCCTGGTGTGGCCCTTTCCGCCGGCCTTTCAACCGGGCGAAGAGGCCTACGCCAACGTGTTCGCGGTGCCGATGAACGCGAAGGGCTTGAAGACCATCTGCCGCGTGTCCTACGCGACCCACGGCAAGCGCCGCGACTTCCCGCTGTCCTCGCGCTTCGACGAGATGGACGCGACGGTGGTGTTCGACAACGTGCTGGTGCCCTGGGAACGAGTGTTCGTGAACCAGGACATCGCGCTCTTGAACCGCATGTACCGCGAAACCCGCATGCGCGAACTCACCGCCCACCAGACCAATGCCCGGCTCGAGGTGAAGCTCGGTTTTGTCTATGCGCTGGTGGTGCGGCTCGCCGAAGCGCAGGGCCTGGACACCAAGCCCGACATCATGGAGATGCTCGGCGAGGCTGTGGTGCGGGTGGAGATGCTGCGCAACACGACACGCGCCGCCGAGTACCAGGCAACTGTCGATCCCGAGAACGGCCTGCTCTATCCGGACCTCGCCGCGCTGCAGGTGGGCCGCGCCTGGGGACCCATCGTCTATCCCGATCTGGTGAAGATGGTTCGCCGCATGGGCGGCGGCGCGCTGGTGCAGGTGCCGGTGTCGCTGGACGAGTTCGACTCGCCGGTCGGCCCGCACATCGAGCGTGCGCTGCGCGGCGCGGCGATGTCCGGCGTAAGCAAGACGCAACTCCTGAAGCTCGCCTGGGACGTGTGCGGCAGCGAGTTCGGCGCGCGCCACGAGCTCTACGAGATGAACTACGCGGGCGAGCGCAGCGCCTTGCTCGCCGGCATCCAGCGCGAGTATCCGCGCAAGAGTGAGTGGCTTGAGTACCTCGACGACTTCCTGGGGGCGCTGTGAGCGACGAATACCGAAGCCTGTGGGGCGACCTGCGTGGCGCGAGCTTCGAGCAGGGCTATCTCGATGCCGGAGGCGTGCGCACCCGCTACCTGCGCAGCGGCACGCGCGGCGCGCCGGTCCTGGTCTTGCTGCACGGCACCGGCGGCCACGCCGAGTGCTATTCGCGCAATCTCGCCGCGCACGGTGAGCACTTCGATACCTACGCCATCGACATGGTCGGGCACGGCTGGAGTGACAAGCCCGACCGGCCCTACGAGATAGCGGTCTACGTCGAACACCTGCGCGCGGTACTGGACGCGCTCGGCGCCGAGCGCGCGCACGTCTCCGGTGAATCCCTCGGCGGCTGGGTCGCGGCGCGTTTCGCGCTCGCGCATCCCAAGCGCGTGGCGCGGCTGTGTCTGAACACCACCGGCGGCGCGACCATGAACCCGGCGGTGATGGAGAAGATCAAGGCGTCGTCCCGCGCGGCGGTGGAGAACCCGAGCTGGGAGGCGGTGCATGCGCGCCTCGCCTGGCTGATGGCCGATCCCGCTTCGGTGACCGACGATCTCGTCGCCTGCCGCCAGGCCATCCATCGGCAGTCGGGGTTTCGCCAGGCGCTGGAGAACATCCTCGTGCTGCAGGAGCCGGAGATTCGCCAACGCAACAATCTCACTGACGCCGAGTGGGCGGCAATCCGCGCGCCGACTCTCGTGGTGTGGACCTCCCACGATCCGACCGCGCCCGCGTCCGTCGGGCAGCGCATTGCCGAACTCATCCCCAGCGCGCGCTTTGCGTTGATGGACAATTGCGGTCACTGGCCGCAGTTCGAGGACGCGGCGCGCTTCAATCGTCTGCACCTCGACTTCCTGCTCGCCCGCGACTGAGGACCGACCATGGCCGTTGCCGCGCTGTTCGCTTCGCACACACCGCTGAAGGATCACCACCACCCCGGCGACGAGGTCCTGCGCGAGGTGGACGCGCACCTCGCCGCGCTGCGCGCCTGGGTCGCGGACTTCTCCCCCGACCTCGTGGTCGCCTGCGGGCCGGATCACTACAACGGCTTCTTCTATCGCCTGATGCCGAGCTTCTGCATCGGCACCGCGGCCGAGTCGGTGGGGGACTGGAACACGCCGGCGGGACCGCTGCCGGTCGCGTCGGACCTCGCCGCCTCTTGCGTCGAACACCTGCACGCGGCCGGCGTCGACGTCGCCCTCTCGCACCGCATGGAGGTCGATCACGGCATGACGCAGCTCCTGAACCAGCTGTTCGACTGGTCCGCGCTGCCGCCGCTCCTGCCGCTGTTCGTCAATTGCGCGGCGCCGCCACGGCCGCCGCTCGCGCGGGTGATGGCGCTCGGCCGTGCGCTCGGCGAGTTCGTCGCGCGCCAGGATCTGCGTGTGCTCCTGACCGCCTCGGGCGGCATCTCCCACGACCCGCCTATTCCGACCCTGGCCGGCGCGCCCGAGCCGGTGCGCGAGCGCCTCATCGTGGGCGGCACGCTGGACGCGGCGGCGCGGGCCGCGCGCCAGGAACGCGTGCTGGCGGATGCCGCGCGCCAGGTCACGGGCGAGAGCGAGCGCACGCCGCTGAACCCGGCCTGGGACCAGGCCTTCCTCGCCCGGCTCGCGGCCGGTGACGAGGCCGCGATCTGCGCCATGGACGACGACAGCATCACCCGCGAGGGCGGCTGCGGCGGGCATGAGATCCGCGCCTGGGTGACGATCGCCGCGGCGGCGCGCGCCGCTCGTGTGAGGGACTTCCAGCTGCGCTACTACCGCGCGATCCCCGAGTGGGTCGCGGGCTATGCGCTCATGACGGCGACCTGACGAGTCGCCGTCGTGAACGGGTGAAGGGGCGAGCGCGGACGGAGGCGGAGGCTCAGTGCGCCGCGGCGGCCTGCAGGCCCGCCCGCGCCTGCTGACGAATGTAGTGCTGCAGCCGCAAGAGTTCCGCCTCGTCGAAGTGGGCGAACTGCGGCATGCCGCGCGCGAGCCGCCCGCCGTCCACCACCACCGACTTGAAGCCGGCGAGCGTGAGCGGCATCGGCGACTCGCGGAGATCCGGCGCCGATCCGCCCGACACCACGCCGCTGCCGTGGCACTGCACGCAGGACTTCACGTAGAGCGCGAGTCCTTCGGCGGCGAGCTTGTCGTCGACCTTGAACTCGGGCTGGTCGAGGGGCTTCGCGAAGGCCGGCGGCGGCGAGGGCGGCATCGGCGTCTTCGCGCCGAGCGCGAAGGTGAGCAGGCGGCGTGGATGCACGCCGTACTTCCAGCCGTGCTGCGCGGCGAGTGAACCGGTGAGCAGCGCCGAGCCGCCCCAGCCGACCAGCTGCGCGACGTACTGCGTGCCGTCCACGCTGTAGGTGATGGGCGCCGCGGTGAGCCCGGAGCCGGCGTTCACCGACCAGAGCTTGTCACCGTTGGTCGCGTCGTAGGCGACCAGTTCACCATCGGCGCGACCCTGGAACACCAGGTTGCCCTTGGTGACCATGGTGCCCGCGTTCCAGTTGGGCGGCAGCGGCTGCGACCAGGCCTTCTGCTGCCTGACCGGATCCCAGGCGAGCAGCGAGGCAGTGCTCCAGTCCTTGGGCGTGTCGGCGGTGGCGAACACCACGCCGGGATCGACGTTGAAATGCGGCGACTTCCACGCCTTCAGATCCATGCCCTTGTCGACGAACACGCCGGCCATCTCGATGGCGGGGATGTAGGCGAGCCCGGTGACGGGGCTATAGGACATCGGGTGCCAGCTGTGCGCGCCTATCGGGCTCGGCCACACCATCTCTTCGCCGTCTTCGTAGCGTGCGCCTTTGACCTCGACGGGCCGGCCGGTCTTCAGATCGATGCGCTCGGCCCAGGTCACCTTGCCGAACTTCTCCGCCGACAGCAGCTCGCCATTGGCGCGATTGAGGACATAGAAGAAGCCGTTCTTCGGCGCGTGCAGCAGCGCCTTGATGGTCTGGCCGCCGTACTTCAGATCGGCCAGCACGATGTCCATGCTGGAGTTGTAGTCCCAGGTCTCGCCCGGCACGGTCTGGTAGTGCCACTTGTACTGGCCGGTGTCGGCGTCGAGCGCGACGATGGAACAGAGGAACAAATTGTCACCACCGCCCGGGGAGCGAATCTTCTGATTCCACGGCGAGCCGTTGCCGGTGCCGAGCAGCACCTGGTTGAAATCGGGGTCGTAGGTGATGCCGTGCCACACGTTGCCGCCGCCGCCGTGCTTCCACCATTCACCGGTCCAGGTCTTGGCGGCCATCTCCATGGCCTTGTCCTCGAAGCCGTCGGCGGGATTGCCGGGCACGATGTAGAAGCGCCAGGCCTGCTTGCCGGTGTCGATGTCGTAGGCGGTGACGTAGCCGCGCGCCGCCTCGTGCTCGGTGCCGCCGTTGCCGATGATGACCTTGTCGCGGAACACCTTGGGCGCGCCGGTGATGTAGTAGGCGCGGCGCGGATCGATGGTCATGGTCTCCCACAGTATCTTGCCGCTCTTCGCGTCCAGCGCGACCAGGCGACCGTCGACGGTGGAGATGATGAGCTTGCCCTTGTAGTAGGCCGGGCCGCGATTGGTCTCCCACATGATGCGCAGGCGATCGCCCGCGTGCTCGATGACCTTGGGGTCGTACTCCCACAGGAGCTTGCCGGTCTTCGCGTCCACCGCGCGGGTGTAGCTCCAGGTGCCGGTGAAATACAGCACGCCGTCGACCGCGAGCGGTGTGCCGATCAGCGCGCGCTCGCCCGGCATCTCGAGTGACCAGGCGAGCCCGAGCTCCTTCACGTTGCCGGTGTTGATCTGATCGAGCGGGCTGTAGCGCTGCTCGCTGCTGTCGTGCCCGTAGGCGGCCCAGTTGGCGCCGTCGCCGTGCGAGGCCAGGTAGCGGTCGTCGACCACGGTGTCGGCGGCGGTGGCCAGGCCGGCCACGAGCGCCAGGGCTGGCACGAGCGCCAGGCGGAACATCTGCATAGGAATCTCCCCACAGGAAACGCCCACGCCGAATGGCCGCAGGCGGCCGGGATTCTATCCAGAATCGCGTGCGCGCGTGCGCGCGTGCCGGGCGCCACGCGGCCACCCGGCACGCCCACGCGTGCGGCGTTCAGCCGGCGCGCGCCGCCCAGGCCTGCAGCCCTGCGATGGCGTCCCTGTAGCCGCCGCTGCCGGGGAGCCTGCCCTCGGCGCGCGCGTCATGGATGCAGAGCAGGGGGCAGAGCGGAATGCACACGCCGCAGTTGATGCATTCCTGATCGTCGACCACGAAGCGCCCGAGATAGTCGCTCTCGACGCGCGCGATGGCGTCCACCTTGCCGGGGCAGGCGTGCTCACAGGCGCCGCAGCCTATGCAGGTCTCGTCGATGTAGAAATAACCCTTGTCGGCTTTGGCCATGGTCTTCACCTCGCCGTCGGGTAGACGGTGTGAAAGACGTGGGAGGCGTTGACGAACTCCTGCAGGCTCTGGTTGTAGCGGTAGTAGAGATCGGACTTCAGCGGATCCGCCGCCACCAGCGCGAGCGGCGTGCCCATGTGGCTCAAATAGTTGAGCGTCTGGGTGAGCGCCGGGCGCCCGTCGCCGGCGGCGATGCTGTCGATCATCGCGCGCCAGGTCGCGCCGCTGGCGGCCAGGGCGAAGTCAGCCGACGCCGCGCCGGCCGCGTCGACTTCGGCGATGTCCACCGCCTCGAACTCCTCGAACACCACGCGGAAGTGGCGGGCGAGGCCGTCCGCCGAGCCGTCGGTGACGGTGAACGCGACGCTGCAGTCGATGTAGCCCAGGTGCTCCTGGCGCGCGCGGTTGGTCTTCATCAGGGCGCCGAGCTCGGCGAACCACGCCGCGCTCGGAAACTCGATGACCTTGCGGGTATCTTCGGCGACGGCGTTCATGCGGCCTTCCCCCAGGGAAACTCGGCGGGGATGGTGCAGCGCGCGCTGCGGTCGAAGCCCGCCGCCTTGCAGCGCTGCTGGTACTCGGCGATGAACATGCGCCACATGTGCGCCACGCCTTCCATGCCCTGGTCGATGTGCTTCAGTCCGCCGCCGAGCAGCACGGCGATGGGTTCGATGAGCGCCGGTTCGACGAAGGCCGACAGCACCACCTGCTCGCCGATGTCGCAGAAGCGATGCATCTGCTCTTCGGCCGCGGCGCGGTTCGGATGGGTGTCGAGATAGTTCTTGAATTCCAGCACGCCGTAGGACACGTGGCGCGCCTCGTCCTGCAGGCAGCGGCGGAAGATTTCCTTGTCGACGTGGGTCTTGGCGATCATCTCGCCGGAGCGGAAGATGGACAGCACCAGGCCCTCGCCGAGCAGGTTCAGAAGGAAGGTGCCCATGGTGTGGGTCGGCGCGTTCAGGATGGAGGTCAGCGCCCACTCGAACCCGGGCGCCGCGTGCAACAGGCCGCCGCCAGCGATGGCGCGCTTGCGGAACACTTCCTGGTGGCGAGCCTCGTCCATGATTTGCGTCGCGAGGAAGCTCTTCACCTCGAGGAAGTCCTGCGGAATGCGGTACATCCACTTGGCGGGGAAGTCGCCGGCGGCGAATTCGATCTCGGTCAGGAAGGTGCAGAGCTGGCAGGTGGCCTTCTCGAGATCGTCCGGCAGCGCCTCGAGTTCTTCCCAGGGGATGTCGCGCGTGGCGTTCCACTGGCGGGCCTTGGCTTCCTCGTAGAGGGTGATGACGTTGTCGGCCCACAGTTCGCCCTTGTCGACGACGGTGTATTCCTCGATCACCGGCATCTCGTGGCGGTAGGGCTCGCGCACCGCGCCGCGCGGCGCGAAATTGAACCACTCGGCCTTGTCCGGCGCGTCGCCGTAGCCCCGGATGCGGTTGATGTCGGTATAGGTCATGCCGCGCGACGAGGGCTTGGCGCGCTTGCCCCAGTTCGCCTGCTCGGTGTTCATCCAATGGAGCGAATAGCTGCCGCGGTGGATGTTCTCGACGTTGCGCTGGAGCACCTCGGCCCAGACCTGGAAGCGGCTGGTGTAGGTGGCCTCGTACTGCGCCAGACCCTCGTCATCGAGGTTGGCGGCGACGGGCAAGGGACTCATATCCTGGACGCGGACGCTCATACTTCTCTCCCCTGGGCTTGTCGGTGGTGGCCGGCCGGCGGCCGGGCCCGTGAAGCAAGCCTGGTTTCTATTAACAAAACTATCAATAAGTATTTCCCCTAGGACCGCATGGCCAATTCCCGTTCCGACGACGTGCCCGCCCGGCCCCCGGGCGCCCGCCGGCTCGCGCCCGATGCGCGGCGCGCCCAGCTCCTCGCCTGCGCGCTCAAGGTGTTCGCGCGGCGCGGCCTCGGCGCCGCGCGGCATGCCGAAATCGCCGCCGAGGCCGGCATGTCCGTGCCGACGGTGTTCGTGTATTTCCCGACGCGGGAGGCGCTGGTGCAGGCGGTGCTGGACGAGGTGGGACGCCTCATTCACGACGACGTGCTGAAGCCCCTGCAGCGGGACGAGGTGCCGGCGCCAACGGTGCTGCGCCAGTCGGCGCTGGCCTTCGCCGAGGCTATCGATCGCTACCCGGATCACGCCCGCGTGTGGCTGGACTGGAGCACCTCGGTGCGGGACGAGCTGTGGCCGCGCTACCTGGCGTTCCAGGACCGCGTGCAGGCGTTGCTGCTGACGACCACGCTGCGTGGCAAGGCTGAAGGGTCGCTGCCGGCCGACCTCGACGCGGAGGACGCGGTGCGCCTGCTGATCGGCTCGGCCTACATGATCGCGCAGATGAAGCTGACCGGCACCGACAACGCGCGGGTGCGGCACTTCATAGAATCGCTGGTGGAAGGCTTCTTGTTCAGGCCACGGGAGCGCTGAACGGGCGCGCGCCGGTCGCTGGCGCGACCGGCGCGGTGCGAGGGGAGGTCAGACCTTGCGGCGGCGGCCGAGCGCGCCGAGGCCGACCAGCGCGCTGCCGAGCAGCGGCAGGGCGGCGGGCACCGGCACCGCCGAGGGCGCCTGGCTGAACAGCACGCGGTCGTCAATCTCCGCGCCGACGACGTGGAAGGTCTCGTCGCCCGGGCGTCGCCAGGCGAGTTCGTTCACGAACTGGCCGCCCTGTTCCCAGCCGATGAACTCGATGCTATAGAGGCCCGCCTCGAGATTCAGCTCGACCTGGTTGACGTCGGGGCTGCGGTTACCGTCGAAGACGCTGATGACCTCGCCGCCGAGCGTCAGCCGAAAGCCGTCGTCACTGAGCGAGCGGAAGGCGTAATCGCCGGATGCCAGCACGTTCAGGAAGCCGCTGAAGCGCACCGCGAAGATCGCTTCGCCGGCGGACTGCCCCTCGATGATGGGCGAGAACGGATCGGCCAGGTCGGGGCCGCTGTGCTCGCCCTGCGTGCCATCGACGAAGTCGCGGTAGTCGATGTAGGGCGCGAGTTGCTCGACCACGGTCTCCGAGGTGCCGTTCGCGAGCGCCTCGAGCGCGGACGCGACGCTGCCCAGCGAGACACCGGTGGATACCCAGAAGGCGGTCAGGCCGTCGCCGTCGCCGGCCACGGGACCGCTGGTGGCGACCGGCGCCGCCTGGGTGGTAACGCTGGCGAGGGCCAGGCCGAGGGTCAGGGTGAGATGGGCTATGCGCCCGGCGTTGCCGCCTGTGGTCATGGTGTGCTGCTCCGCGCTGCAATCATTGCGCCCCGCGCGTGGGCGCTGGGGATCCTGACTGCGATTGGAACCGAGTGGAGGGGATCAGGCACGCGCCAGGCAGGCGAAATTGCTCACAAAAACGACCACGCCGCACGCGTCTTCCAGGTCGGCCGCGGCGCCTCAGTCGTCGGCGCTCGCGTCCAGTCCCGGAAACAGGATGTCGGTGAAACCGAAGCGGCTGAAGTCGCGGATGCGCATCGGGTAGAGGATGCCGTCCAGGTGATCGCACTCGTGCTGCACCACCCGCGCATGGAAGCCCTCGACTTCGCGCTCGATGAGGCGTCCGGCGAGATCGAAGCCGCGGTAGCGCAGGCGCGTATGGCGCGGCACCACGCCGCGCAGGCCCGGCACCGACAGGCAGCCCTCCCAACCGTCCTCGAATTCGTCAGCGAGGGGCGTCAGTTCGGGATTGACCAGGATGGTCTCTGGCACCGGGTCGGCATCCGGGTAGCGCGGGTTGCGCGCGCTCGCATCGCGATAGCCGAAGATCACCACGCGCAGGCCCACGCCAATCTGCGGCGCGGCGAGCCCGGCGCCGTTCGCGGCATGCATGGTGTCGAACAGATCGGCGACCAGGGCGGCTATCTCCGGCGCGGTCGGATCGGCCACCGGCGCGGACACCGCCAGCAGGCGCGGGTCGCCCATGCGCAGAATGTCTCGTATCACCCTTGGTTCCTCCCGCCGTGACGCCCGGCTAGCATAGCGCGGCCCGCGCGCGGCGCGGCACTGGAACGAGGCGACACGGCGCGATGAGCAGTCAGTACGGTTTGCTGAAGGAGCGGCGTTTCCTGCCCTTCTTCCTGGTGCAGTTCTGCGGCGCGGCCAACGACAACGCCTTCAAGTTCGCCTTCACTGCGCTCGCGACCTACAGCGCGGCCGAGTGGGGCGGTCTCACACCCGCGACCGCCGGGCCGCTGATCGGCGGCATCTTCATCCTGCCCTTCCTGCTGTTCTCGGCGACCGCCGGCCAGCTTGCCGACAAGTACGACAAGGCACGCCTCATCCGCCTGGTGAAGAACCTCGAGATCGTCTTCATGCTCGGCATTGCCGCCGGCTTCGTGTGGCGCGTCCCGGCGCTGCTCTTCGCCGGCGTGTTCCTGATGGGCATGCACTCGACCTTGTTCGGACCGACCAAGTACGCCTACCTGCCACAGCACTTGGCCGAGGACGAACTCGTCGGCGGCAACGGCATCGTCGAGATGGGCACCTTCGTCGCCATCCTGCTCGGCACCATGCTGGGCGGCATCCTGGTATCGATACCGGGAGACGGCCCGGGCTATGTCGCGCTGGTGTCCCTGGTGCTGGCCGTCGCCGGCCGTGCCGCGGCGGCCTTCGTGCCGGCGTCGCCGGCGCCGGCGCCGCAACTTCGCATCAACTGGAACCCGGTCACGGAGACGCTCGCCAACCTGCGTCATGCCCACGGCAATCGCACGGTGTTCCTGTCGCTGCTCGGCATCTCCTGGATGTGGTTCTTCGGCTCGGTGTTCCTGACCACCTTCACCGGCTTCGCGCGCGAGAGCCTGGGTGGCGACGAAAAGGTCGTGACCTTGCTGCTGGCGGTGTTCTCCCTCGGCATCGGGCTCGGCTCGCTGGCCTGCGAGCGCCTGTCCGGACACAAGGTCGAGATCGGCCTCGTGCCCTTCGGCTCCATCGGCATGAGCGCCTTCGCCATCGATCTCTGGCTCGCCGCCAAGGACTTCGTGCCCCATGCGTTGGTCGGCCCGGCGGCCTTTCTCGCCGATTCCAGCCACTGGCGGGTGATGGCGGACCTGTTCCTGCTGGCGATGTTCGCCGGCTTCTACAGCGTGCCGCTCTACGCGCTGATCCAGAGTCGCAGCGACGCTTCCCATCGCGCGCGCATCATCGCCGCCAACAACATCCTGAACGCCCTTTTCATGGTGGTCTCGGCGCTGGTCTCGGCAGCGCTGCTCGAGGCCGGACTGTCGCTGCCGCAGCTCTACCTGGTGCTGGGACTGTTCAACGCCGCGGTCGCGCTCTACATCTACCTGCTGGTGCCGGAGTTCCTGATGCGCTTCATCGTGTGGATGCTGATCCACACGGTCTACCGGCTGGACAAGACCGGTCTCGAACGCATTCCCGAGGAGGGCCCGGCGGTCATCGTGTGCAACCACGTGAGCTTCGTCGACGCGCTGGTGATCGCGGCCGCCTGCCCGCGCCCGATACGCTTCGTGATGGACCACAACATCTTCAAGCTGCCGGTGCTGTCCTTCGTGTTCCGCACCGGCAAGGCGATTCCGATCGCGTCGGCGCGCGAGGATCCGGAGATGACCAAGCGCGCGTTCGAGACGGTGGCCGAGGCGCTGCGGGACGGCGACCTGGTAGGCATCTTCCCCGAGGGCCGCATCACCGACACCGGCGAGTTCTATCCCTTCAAGAACGGCATCAGCCGCATTCTCGAACGCTCACCCGTGCCGGTCGTGCCGATGGCGCTGCGTGGACTGTGGGGGTCGTTCTTCTCGCGCAAGGACGGACGTGCGATGAGCAAACCCTGGCGGCTGCGGCCGCTGCGCCGCATCGCGCTCGCGGTGGGTGAGCCGGTGCCGGCCGCGGCGGCCTCACCGCAGGCGCTGCAGGCGACGGTCCTGGCGCTGCGCGGCGACTGGCTGTGACGGCCGGGCTTCAGCGGTCGAGCATTCGAGCCGCGGCGCGCAGGATGTCGTCCGGGTTGACGGGCTTGGTGAGGAACAGCGCGCGCCCATCGCCTTCCACCTTGTCTCGGGCGGTGTCGCCGTAGCCGCTGCACAGGATGAGCGGGGTCGCGTCTTCGGCGCCGCGCAGGGCGGTGAGCAGTTCGATGCCGGTCATGCGCGGCATGGTCTGGTCGGTGAATACCAGGTCGAACGGCTGCGACCCGGCACGCAGCAGCGCCAGCGCCGCCTGTCCGTCCTCGACGCTGGTGACGGTCGCGCCCAGGTCGCGCAGCACTTCACCGACGAACGCGCGCACGCCGGGTTCATCGTCCACCACCAGCACGCGCACGCCGTTGAAGTTCGCCGCCCGCGGCGCCACGACCGGGCTGGCGACCGCGACCTCGCCTGCCTGCGCGCCGGCCTGCAGCAGCAGGCGGAACTCGGTGCCGAGGCCCGGCGTGGATTCCACCTGCACATGACCGCCATGCTGGTGGGTGACGCCGTGCACAACCGACAGTCCCATGCCGGTACCCTGGCCCACCGCCTTGGTGGTGAAGAAGGGATCGAAAATGCGGCCCACCAGGTCGCTCGCCATGCCGGCGCCGTCGTCCCGCACGCTCACCGTCACATAGAGCTGGCCGTCCAGTGGCGCGTGGCAGGACGCGCAGTGACCGTTTGCCGGTGACTCGGGGCCCACCGCGAGCGTGATGGTGCCGTGCTGCTGGACGGCGTCGCGCGCGTTGACCACCAGGTTGACCAGCGCCTGGTGCAGGTCGACCGCATCCATGCGGACCGGCGGCACTGGCTCCGCCTCGAACACCGTCAGGCGCATGGAGGACGGCAGGATCCCGCCCAGCATCGTCACCACTTCGCGCGCGACAGTGAGTGGCTCGACCGTACCGTGGGAGGTGTGGACTTCGCTGCGGCTGAAGGCCAGCATCTTCGCCACCAGTTCCCGGCCGCGTTCGCCAGCGGCGATGACCGCGTGCAGGTAGTCGGCCAGTTTGCCCCCCGGGTCCTCGCCGCAGCGGTTCAGGGCCAGCTTGCTGAAGCCCACCACGGCGGTCAGCAGGTTGTTGAAGTCGTGCGCGATGCCGCCCGCGAGCTGGCCGATCGCCTCCATCTTCTGCGCCTGTTGCAGATGGCGCAGCAGGCGCTCGTGCTCCACCGTCTGGGCGCGTTCCTGCGTGACGTCCTCGCCGACCCCGATGAAAGTGAAATCCGCCTGCGGCGCGCGTACCCGCTGGATGCGTGCGCTGATCCGCTGTGGCGCGTGCCCGGCGCGCTGGTAGTGGAACTCGGTATGGATCGCATCGGATTCGCCGGCGACCAGCGTGCCTTGCAGGCGCAGCATCTCGTCGCGATCGGCCGGCGCCATCGCGGCCATCCACTCGAGGCCAAGGCCCTCGGCGTCGTCGAGGTGCAGGATGCGACGTAAAGCGTCGTTGGTGAACACGGGCGCGCCGTGGTCATCGGCCAGGATGATGCCCACCGGCACGTTGTCGACGACCGCGCGCAACCGCGCCTCGCTCGCGGCCAGGGCAGCCTCGGCGCGCTTGCGCGCGGTGATGTCCAGGTGCACGCCCATCATGCGCAGGGCGCGACCGTCGGCGCGCCGTTCGGTGACCTGGCCGCGCGCGTACACCCAGCGCCATTCGCCGTCGCGCGCGCGCAGCCGCAACTCCACCTCGTAGTCGGGCCGCCGGCCGGCGAGGTGCTCGCCCAGGCTGTGCCGCACCCGCGGCAGGTCATCGGCATGAACCAGCGCCGTCCACGCGGCCTGGTCAGGCAAGTCCTCTTCGGCGTAGCCCAGCATGCGCGCCATGTGCGCGCTGCGCTCGAAGGTGTCGTGCGCGATATCCCAGTCCCACACACCGATCTGGTTGGCCTCGAACACGGTGCGCAGGCGCTGGGCGTCGCTGGGCGCCGACCGCGCGTCGGTGACGGACTGCGCGACCGCGGATGGCGGTCGAGGAAATCCTGCGGTCTCTGAGTCGCTGTCCATGGGCGCCGTGTTCCTTGCGAGGCATGGAGACTGTACTCAACTGGAACGGACGCGGATCACGTTCGGGGCGAAGGCGCCCGCATCGTGGTGCCGGCACACGCGCGGATGTCGGCGGGCATGGCGGGAGGGGGCCATGCCTTGCAGCCCGGTCCGGCTGCAGGGCCGGACCGGGTGCGGCCGGTGATGTCACCGGCCGCGGACGTTCATCACACGGCCAGTCGGTAAGTATTGCCGTCCTTCACGATCTTGCCACCCACCGGGTTCGCGAAGTGCGTGCCGAAGATGGTGACCGGCTTGTCGGCGTAGCGCGCGAGGAAGGCCTCGCGGGTCTTCACCGCGGCCGGGCTGTCGTTGTCGAAGGGCGTCACCCAGTCGGGACGGGAGATCTGGCAGGGGTGGTGCATCATGTCGCCGGTGATGATCGCTTCCTCGCCCTTCGACGAGATGTGCACGCTCACGTGCCCCGGCGTGTGCCCCGGGGTCGGCTCGAACCACACGCCGGAACCCACCTGGTGATCGGGTTTCACCAGGTCGACCAGGCCCGCGTCGAACACCGGCTGCACCGATTCCTGGAACACCGGGCCGAAATCATCCGGCGTGTCGCGCCAGAAATTGAACTCGCTCTCGACCAGCACGTAGCGCGCGTTCTTGAAAGTCGGCACCCACTTGCCCTGGACCTTGCGCGTATTCCAGCCGACGTGGTCGACGTGCAGGTGGGTGCACAGCACGGTGTCGATGGAATCCGGGTCGTAGCCGAGCTCGCGCAGGTTGTCGATGAAGGGCCGCTGCATGTTGGCCCAGGCTTCCATGCCGAGCGTCTTGTCGTTGCCGATGCAGGTGTCGACCACCATGCGCCGGTCCGGCGTCTCGATGATCATCATCTGGATGTTCAAGATGAGCTTGTTGTCCGGCGTGACGAAGTAGGGCTTCAGCCACGGAATCTTGGCGATGTTCTCCGGCGTCGCGTCGGGCAGCACGGGTATCGCGCCGGTGTCGTCTTTCAGCTCGATGAGCTGGGTGATGGTGGTATCGCCGAATTTCCACTTGAGCATGTCGGTCTCCCCTGGTTCGTCTTGATGCCGGCGCGCGACGGCGCCTGCGGGCGACCGCAGCATACCCCGGGCCCGGTGAGGCTGGCGATGCTGGGTGGCGAGCCGCTGGGGGCGCATACTTCTGGAGGGCTCTTTGAACGAGGTTCTCCGCCATGACCGATCCCGTCGACCTCCCGGCACTGACCGGTGGCTGCCTGTGTGGACGCGTGCGCTTCAGCGCGCGCGGCACGCCGACCTTCGAGCTCAACTGCCACTGCCGCGTGTGCCAGAAGATCACCGGCAGCGGCTACACCCCGGTGGCGGCATTCGCCGAAGACGCGGTGCAGGTGGAGGGCGAGATCAAGTACTACGAGCGACTCGGCGATTCCGGCCGCAAGGTGTGGGAGGGCTTCTGCGCCGAGTGCGGCGCGCGCCTGACCGGCAAGGCCGAGACCATGCCGGGCCTGCTGCTCCTGCAGGCCGGCAGCTACGACGATCCGAATCGTTTCAAACCGACCGCCGACATCTTTACTGCCAGCGCCGCGCATTGGGATGCGATGGACCCGGCCATCGCGAAGTTCGAGGGCATGCCGGAGATGTGAGGGGGCCGGATTGCGCGTCAACGTCCTCCCGCCGCCACGACCGCACGGCGCAGGATCTCGGTGTACTCGCTGTGATCCTCCCCGGCCGCTTTGGCGATCGCAGCTGCTTCCATCTTGTCCTGCGGCAGCGCGAGCATGTCGAGACCCCGCAGCCACCAGGCAGGATCGATCAGCAGGCGGCCGAACTCGTCGGCGTAGAGCAGCGTGCCGGCGTGTGCGTAGCCGTGCGGCACGGTGCCCGGCACGCGCGGTACCGGGTCGCGGTGGTTGACCACGCGCCAGTAGCGACCGGTGAGCCTGCTGCCGAGCGCGTCGCAGAACGCCTGGTCGCCGCAGCGCGGCTGCCCGACGGTGCAAAGGCCGGCTATGCGAATCTTCTCCTCGAAGGCGAGTCGGTGCGCGGCAAGCGCTGCCAGGGCGCCGCCCAGACTGTGCCCGGTGATCCACAGTGGTCTGCCGCTGGCTAGCGCCTCGCGCAGATGTCGGGTCAGGCGGCCCCACAGACGCGTGCCGTCCACCGCGCTCTGAACGTCGAGCGCCTCCAGGAAACCTGTGTGCACGCGAACGGTGCTGGACTGGCTGGCCGGCGTGGGTTTGCACCTCAGATCGGTCATCCAATCGGCGGCTAACTGCTCCGTACCACGAAACGCGAGGACGACCACGTCGGTGCGCGCAAGGATCGCGAACTGGGTGTGCCCGTGGGTCGTGTCCAACTCGGCGTACGTGACCTCGAACGTGCCGCCGAGCTTGGCCAGCAGTCCTTCGACATTCGGCTGGTAGACCGCCTCCGATACGCGGCTCAGCCATAGCGCGTTGGCGAGATCGAGCTTCGTCGCCACAGGGTTGAAGGGCAGTGCGTCGGGATCGGTTACGGCGCCGCGTGACGCGGCGCCGCCGAAGGGAGCGGATGGCGCCGGCGAGCCGTCGGCGGCCGGTGCCGGCGCCTCGGATGCCGGCGTATCCGCTCCCGTCTTGCTGTTGCCGTCCGGGCGCAGGGACGAGCGCACCTTCACCAGCTTCTGCAGCGCGTCGAACCAGAAGGGCGCGCCGAGCATCAGGGCGGCGGTGGTGATGAGCAGGCCCAGTACCTTGCCCGCGATCACCCATCCGCGATTGTCCTCCGGCACGAGGCCAAGGACGAGCGGATCGCCCTCCCAGCCCAACAGCGGGGCGACGTCGCTTGCCTGGCGCTTGGCGTAGCGCAGGGTCTTGCATTTGCTGGCGTCGGCCTTGACCTCGGCCTTGGCGTCAGTCTTGGGCTTGTCCTTGTCTGTGCACACCAGGTCTTCGTAGGTATTGCCACCGATGGTGGCTTCGGCCTGTCTGGCGACGGACTCCGCCAATTTCGGATCCTTGGTCAGCATCTGGAAGATGCGCACCGTGTCGGCGTTGGCGGCGATGGCGATGGCCACGCTGAAGCAGAAGGTTACGGGCATGATGCGGCGACGCAGCCAGCCGGTGGCGCGCTGGCCGACCTGGTGAATCCACGCCTGCACGCCACGCATGAAAGCCTCGGTATCGCCGTTGGCCGCGTCGAAGAGGTCGAGCAGGATCGATTTAAGTTCCTGCCCTTGGATTCCGCACAACGCCGCGCGCATCTGCGCTGGCGCGGCCATCAGTGCGACGAGCCGAGGTGGCTCGGCCGAGTCTGTCTCAGGGATCTGCGTCGCCACCTCGACGACCACCTCTGCCATGGTGCGCTCATCAATGTAAGAGGGTGGCCTATCGGGCTTCTCCGCCAAGGACCAGATCCGTTCGTGTGCGAAAAATGACCGGGTCCGTTCGAGTTTGACGGTGCTCTTTGGGTCTGGGTATTGTTCGAAGAACAAGCTCTTTACCGACTCCTCGAGCACCTTGCCGCGGATCGCGAAGATCTGCTGCCACCACTCGACGATCGCCGTCACCACCAGGCTCAGCACGAAATACACCGTCACCACGCCGATCAGCGCGTTGACCATTCCCAGCGCATCCATGGACATCTTCTCCGGCCAGCTGCCGCGTATCCTGGCCGCGGGAGACGCCCCCCGGCAATGGCAAATGCCACACGCCGCCGCGGCGTGCGGCGGGCGACGCCCTCAGCCGAGTCCCGGCACCGCGACCAGGAAGCCGGTCTCGGCATTCGCCTGGCGCAGCGGCACCGCGGCCTGGTACTCCGGCGAGTCGTACCAGGCTTGGGCCGCGGCCTGATCGGGAAACTCCAGCAGCACGTAGCGGGTGTAGGGCGACTGGCCTTCCAGCGTGACCGGCGCGTCGCTCACCGCGAGCGCCTTGACGCCGAACCGCGCCAGGCTGGCGAGCGCCGCGGAGGCGTAGTCCTGGTAACCAGTCGGGTTGGTGATGTTGAGACCGGCGATGACATAGACGCTCATGTCGCGATTCCTGCGTGTGAAGTGCTGTTCAATTGGCGGCGAGCTTCAGCGTGATGCCGCCGTCGACCTTGATTTCCTGGCCGGTGATGTTGCGCGCGTCCTCGCTGGCGAGGAAGGCGACCAGCTTGCCGATGTCCTCCGGCGTCTGTTCGCGGCCCAAGGGCGTGCAGCGCTTGACCTGGTCCAGGAACACCTCGCGCGGTGCCATGGCCTTGTACTCCGGCAGCGCGCCCTGCAGCAGTTCGACCAGCATCTCCCACGCCTTCGTCCACAGGAAGCCGGGGCAGATGGCGTTGACGCGGATGTCCTTGGGCGCGAGTTCCAGCGCCAGGCTGCGGGTCAGGCTGATGACGCCGGCCTTGGCCGCGCCGTAGGCCGGAATGAGCGGCGCGGCGATCAGTGCCGCGATCGAGGCGATGTTGACGATCGCGCCGCCGCCGGCCTGTTCAAGGTAGGGCGCCGCGGCCTTGCAGCCGACGAAGGTGGTGCGCAGGTTGGTGGCGAGCTGCGCGTCCCAGGCGTCCACGCCGATGCGCGTGAACGGCAGGCCGGCGCCGAGCTCGGCCATGCTGCGACCGCCGCCGCCGGCGTTGTTGACCAGGATGTCGAGGCGCCCGAGCTTGGCGACGATGGCCGCCGTCGCGGCGGTCATGGCCGCTTCGTCCGCGGCGTCGGCGCCGATGCCCATCGCCGGCACGCCGAGCGAGGCCGCGGTGCGCTCCGCGCCCGCGCCGTCCAGGTCGACGATGCCGATGCTCGCGCCTTCCGCGGCGAGACAGCGCGCGATGCCCGCGCCGATGCCGCCGGCCGCGCCGGTGACGAGAGCGACCTTGTTTTCGAGCCTGCCCGGCATGTGCGTGAACCTCGCGCCTGTGATGGAGTCGGCGCGCGATGTTCCCACGGCCCCTGAGCGTCCGCAAACGGCCGCGCCCGGCCGGGCAGTGTGATCAGCCGGGCGTGCGCGAGGCGGCGCGGCGGCGCGCGAGGGCGCCACATAGGAGTGCACTGCCGAACAAGGGCAGCGCGGCCGGTACCGGCACGGCGGCGAGGCTGGTGATGGTGGGCGCGGTGTCCACCCGTACGTGATCGATGGACATGCTGCCGACGCCGGTCGGCGAAGACCCGCTGCCGTCGCCGATCACCAGCAGGTTAGCCACGTTCGTGCGCAGCGCGGCACCCGAGAAGGCCAGCACGCCGTCGATGGCATAGCTGACCTGTCCGCCCTTCAGCAGGATCTCGAAGCGGTGGAAGTCATCGTCGAGGTCCATGCTGACGAATCCGCTCGCGCCGGCGTTGTTCTCGCCACCGCTGTAGTAGGTGACGCCCTGGCTGACCGGCTGGCCGTAGGACGCATGATCGTTGAAGTTCATCAGCGCGAAATCGCCCGAAGCGTCGTAGAAGTACAGCGACCAGCCGGCGGCGTCGGCGCTGAACTTCGCATCGAGGCTGACGTGGATGCCCGCGTCGCGGGTACCGAAAGACCAGCCGGGGTTGCTGCCGATGTAGATGCCGTTGCCGAACCACACCCCCTGAAAGCCGACAGTGCCGAGTTCGAGCACGCCGCCGTTCGCCTCCATGGTGGTGCCGCTGAAACGCACGCGCGTCCACGGCGGAATGTTGTTCACGCCCGCCGGTGTGGTCCAGTCGCCGCTCATGTCGTCTTCGATGATGAGGGCCTGGGCGGGAAGCGCGCCCACGAGGGCGAGCAGTAGGAAAGCGACGGCTGCGACGACACGGGACACGAACGGATCTCCTCGACGAATACTTTGCGCGACGCGTGACGCGCGCCGGTCGCAAGAGTAAGCGCAGACGTCACCCGCGACGTGTCGCTGAAACAAGCCCTGACGAAGTTTCACATTCGCCGTTTCGCAGACGGTGAACCTCACCGCAGCTCACTGCAGGTCGGGTTTCAGTCCGACGTTCCATTCCAGAGTCCTTGTAGGGCCGGTTTCAACCGGCCATTCGGTACACCGGTCGACACCGTGCATGGCCGGTTGAAACCGGCCCTACAGGATCAACGCCGTCTTCCGCCACCCAGCAACGAGCCCAGCACGCCACGCACGATCTGCCGACCCACGGCCGAGCCGACGCTGCGCGCGGCGGACTTGGCGAGCGTCTCGGCGAGACCCGCGCGCTTGCCGCCGCGCGGGCCGGTGCTGCCGAACAGCACGTCGCCGAGGCCGCCGAGCAGTCCGCCGCCGCCGTCGCTCTCTCGCGCTGGCGCAGTCGCCGGTGCGCGCTCACGCGGTGCGCCGCGTGGCGCTTCTGCCACGGATTCGCTCTGCTCGGCGCGCCCCTTGAGCTTCTCGTAGGCCGACTCGCGATCGATCGCCTCGTCGTACACGCCCGTGACCAGCGAGTTCGCGAGCAGCGCCTTGCGCTCGTCCGCGGAGATCGGCCCGATGCGCCCACCGGGCGGCAGGACGAACACGCGCTCCGTGACGCTCGGCCGGCCCTGCTCGTCCAGCAGGCTGACCAGCGCTTCACCCACCGCGAGTTCGCCGATGACGCTCTCGAGATCGAGGCCGGGATTGGCGCGCATGGTCGCCGCCGCCGCTTTCACCGCCTTCTGATCCCGCGGCGTGAAGGCGCGCAGCGCGTGCTGCACGCGGTTGCCGAGCTGGCCCAGGATCGCGTCGGGGATGTCGAGCGGGTTCTGCGTCACGAAGTACACGCCGACGCCCTTGCTGCGTACCAGGCGCACCACGAGTTCGATGCGCTCGGTCAAGGCTGCCGGCGCGTCCTTGAACAGCAGATGCGCCTCGTCGAAGAAGAACACCAGCTTGGGACGGTCGAGATCGCCGACCTCGGGCAGGGTCTCGAACAGTTCGGACAAGAGCCACAGCAGGAAGGTGGCGTAGAGCCGCGGGGCCGCCATCAGCTTGTCGGCGGCAAGCAGGTTGACGACGCCGGCGCCGTCGGCGCTCTGCATGAAGTCGGCGATGTTCAGCATCGGCTCGCCGAAGAACTGGTCACCGCCCTGGCTCTCCAGGCTCAAGAGCCCGCGCTGGATGGCGCCGACGCTGGCCGCGCTGATGTTGCCGTAGTCGGTGGTGAACTCACGCGCGTTTTCGCCGACGTACTGCAGCATCGCGCGCAGGTCTTTCAGATCCAGGAGCGCGAGACCGTTGTCGTCCGCCACCTTGAACACGATGTCGAGCACGCCGGCCTGGGTGTCGTTCAGCGCGAGCATGCGGGTGAGCAGCAGCGGGCCCATGTCGCTCACCGTGGCGCGCACCGGGTGACCCTGCGCGCCGAACACGTCCCACAGCGTGGTGGGGCAGGCGAAGGGCTCGGGAGCTTCGAGGCCACGCTCGCGAAGAATCTTCGCGAGCTTGTCGCTCACCGCGCCCGCCTGGCTGATGCCGGTCAGGTCGCCCTTCACGTCCGCCAGGAACACCGGCACCCCGAGCCGCGAGAAGCCTTCGGCCAGGCGCTGCAGGGTGATGGTCTTGCCGGTGCCGGTGGCGCCGGTGATGAGGCCGTGACGATTGGCGAGCGCCGGCAGCAGTTCGCAGCGGATGTCACCGCGAGAGGCGACGAGGATGGGGTCGGCCATGGGTTTCTCCCGGTGAAGACGAGGCATTGTAGGGCGGGTTTCAACCCGCCATGCACGGTGTCGATGGGGCCGTGCACGGCCAATTGAAATCGGCCCTACATCGGAGCCACCTGTAGGGCGGGTTTCAACCCGCCATGCACGGCGTCGATGAGGCCGTGCATGGCTGATTGAAATCGGCCCTACATCGGAGCCATATGTAGGGCGGGTTTCAACCCGCCATGTACTGCGTCGATGAGGCCGTGCATGGCCGATT